>DASSUI010000023.1:0-39140 GCA_035707105.1 Gaiellaceae bacterium
ACGGCGGCCGGAGCCGCTTCGGGAGCGGAGGACGCAGACGGGTGATCCGCCCCGCCGGAGCGGCCGTCAACCGGCGCTACGCTTCCGCGCGAGCCCCCGTAGCTCAGTGGATAGAGCAGCGGTTTCCTAAACCGCGTGCGCAAGTTCGATTCTTGCCGGGGGCACTCTCAAAGCCTCTATCCATCCCCGTTTGCGCTCCCCCAGGTACAGGACCGCCGGGAACTCGCGGGCCACTGTCTGGAGTGACTAGGAAGCGCGGTCGAGCACGTCGGTATAGAGGGCATCGAAACGTCCTGCCAGCGCTCGCCAGGAAAAAGCGCCACGAATCTGCTGCCTAGCATGGTCGGCCCGTTCCTTCCTGGCGGCTTCATCGTTGACCGCTTCGACGAGCGCGTCGGCAAGGGCATCGACGTCGTCCGGCTCGACGAGCCAGCCGTTCGGCTTCCCGGCGACGGTGTTGACAAAGGAGACAGGTCCACCGGTGCAGGTCGTGATCACCGGCAGACCACATGACATCGCCTCGAGGAACACCTGCCCGAAGGGCTCGTCGACCGAGGGGCCGACGAAGACGTCGGCACACGACAGCCCCAGCGGGAGCTCGTTGTGCCCGCGCCAACCGCTGAAGAAGACACCATCCACGGCCAGCTCCCGTGCGACCGTGTACGGGTGCTCGCCCTCCCACTCCCCCGGCGATCCGCCCCAGATCAAGAGCGGTACCGGGGTCTCGAAGCGTGGCCGCGCGCGAGCGTAGGCTCGCACGAGGAGCGGGACGCGCTTGAAGCCGAGGTAGCGCCCGACGAACAGGAGAAGCGGAAGCGGCTCGCCGCCGTGACTCGTGAACGCATCCAACGCATCCAACGGGTAGCGGATGCTCCCGAGGAGCCCCGACTCGTCCCAGCCCTGGGGGTCGTCGACGAGCCAGTGCCGCAGGAGTTCGAGACGCTCGTCGCGCGTGAGGGCCGAGCGGTCGAAGAGATCCGTATCGACCCCGTTTGGGATCACCTCGACCAGGTCGCCCGGGACGCCCAGGAGACGCACGGCCAGGGAAGCGTCGTGGGGCGAAATGCAGATGATGCGCCGGCTGCGCCGGGCAGACCCTTCGAGGCGAGCGGCCCAGTCCTTGCCGTAGCGGTATCGCCTCAGATTCGTCCGCCGCAGGAGCTCGCGATCCGATTCAGGCACTCGGCAGTCGTACGGCACCTCACCTGAGTCGACGACGTCCGCAAGCCGGTCGAGACCCGTGTCCAGCGCAACAGCCACAGCGTCGAGGCGCCCGACGAGCTCGAGCATCTTCAGTTCGGTGCCATGCAGATGGGTGACGAGCGCGCGCGCGGGCCACATCCGAGCGGCGGCCTCGTGCATCGGCGTCAGGTGATGGAGGTGAAAGACGTCGACTCGGCCGAAGCCTGCGCGCTCAAACACGTCCTCCCACGCCGACACCTGAGCCTTCGCCTGCTCCGGGTCTAAAGCGGCAAAGACAGGATCCGGCGCTCCGTCCCGATCCTCGAAGGAGCCGTGGAATGGCGCCGGGCCCACGAGCTGATCCTCACCACGCCTGAAGCGCTCAAGGGCGGGGGTGTAGTCGGCGGCCTCGACGTGGAGTCCCTCGAAGAAGGTGGCAGCGTGCGTCTGCTCCCCAGGCGAGCCGAGCGATCCTGAGGCAAGCACAACCTCCCAGCCGCACTCCACGAGCGCGCGAGAGAGATACCGGGCAACCTGCGCCGAACCGCCGCGCGGGTAGAACATCAGGCCCATTCCCAGTCGTCTGCGTTGCCCGTTCAGTCGCGGCACCTCCGCTAGTAGTGCCCAGCTTTGCCGCGACAGGCAGTCGCAAGGCTCGCGGAGCAGAGAAGGATCCCCGACGCGAACAAGCACCGGCCCGCCCCGATGCTGACAAGCGCAGAGGCAAGGGGCGACGATCGGCGGCTCCTGGACAGCGGTCCGTTGACGACTTGTCTACTTGCCGCGCGAAGTCTTTTTCGGTCGCTTGGGCTTTGCTGGCGCCTTCTTCTCGGTCTTGGCAGGTGACTTTGGACGCTTCTTCCCGGCCACGTCGGGCTCCTTTCCGGCTGTCCTGCAGCGAGGGTGCACACTAACTCTCCTCGGCGCGATCCTCGGGGGTCGCCGGCGTCTACGTCGCCCTTGCGGCGACTTATTACGACGACCTCGGCTTCGTCGCAGGACGCGAGCCGCCCGCCGTCGCCAGGCCCGTCATCGAGTGACCGGCGCTCGTGACGCGCTTGCTCGACACACCCCGAGAGTGTCGGACGCCCTGACGTTCAGGTCGCGGCTGAAAGGGACCAGATCAGGAGGTCGAGGATTCGCACCTCGGTGAGCGGGTACCCGCTGCTCGCGAGCTCTCGTTGGAGCGCGTGCAGGACCGCATGGTTGCGATCCAGGTCTCGCTTATAGCTCCCGACGAGCGCCGTGGCGCGCTCCCCGAATGACCCTGGCGAGCGCATCGCAGGATCATCCCGCGCCAGGTACGCCTGGACAACGCTGTCGAGCATCGGGATCAGCGCCGGCCGTTTCCGGTGCAGTGTCTTCGTCATCTTCGAGAAGCCGACGCCGCGGATGTCCGCGAACGCGTCGAAGAGCCGCGTCAGCGCCCTCCACGGGATCGAGCTCGTCGCGTCCGCCAACGATGCATCCGGGCGGATCCTGCGCAAAGCATGTTCGATCTCCCCGCGGCGCCCGAGAACTGCCGTGATCTCGGCCGCCGAGATGCGAGCACCGCCACGGTTGGCCAGCCTCAGATCACTCTCATCGAAAGACGCGGGCGCGGACGGCTCCTCGGCCTCGGAGCTCGAATATGCCTCGAGGAACTCGAGCGCCAGCTCGAGTGGATGCTCCACCTCGACGCCACCCCGAAGAGTGACTATGTCCACAGGTTCCTGCGGTGTGAATGACAGCGCATCGAGTTCCCGCCGGGACAGCCTTTAGCCCGTGCTGCTCGTGCAAACCGTCCGCGGAGCCCCCAGGACGGGGGCCCCGCGTAACCCTGCCGGCGGAAAGTCCTCTACGGGACGAGCGTGCCGTCCACGAAGAGCTGGATCACTCCCGCGGCCAAGCCGTTGGAGTCCACGCTGTCATGGCCCGCGAGCGTGTTGATCTCGAGCCGGTCGTTCGCGAACTCCGAGTGAAGGATTCCGACCGTCGCGGCCAGACCGCTCACCTTCACGCCCCCTGCATCTCCGTTGACGTCGATCTCGTCGTCGCCGTCGGTGGCGTTGACGACGACGCGGTCGGGCTGGCCGTCGCCGCCGCCGGGCGTGCCCTCGAGGTCGACCTGCAGGCTCGCGAGGTCGGTTCCGCTCAGGTCGTTGACGGTGACGAGATCAGCGCCGCCGAGGGCGTTGAAGTCGATCCGCTCGACACCGGCCGTGTCCATCGTGATCGTGCCGATGTCGCGGAAGAACCGCACGCGGTTGGCGTTGGCCGACACGTCGATCTGCTCGTCGATATTCGCGCCGTTGAAGAGCATCGCGTCGCCTCCGGCCTCGCCTTCGACGGTGTCGCTGCCGTCGCCCGGGTCCCAGAAGAACACGTCGTCGCCGGCGCCCATCCGCGCCAGGTCGTTGCCCCTGAACCCGTCCAGCAAGTCGTTCCCGTCGCCGCCGAGCAGCGTCTCGCTGCCCTGGCCGCCGACGATCGTGTCGTCGCCAGCGCCACCGTCGAGCGTCAGGACGATTGCCTGGGCTGCGAGCGTGCCTGCCGAGATGTCGTCGTTGCCGCCGAGAGCGTGGACAGCGAGCTCGTCGGTCGACTCCTGGTGCCGGATCGCCACCACGGCCCGGAGGCCGGCGACGGCGACACCGGAGGCGTTTCCACTGACGTCGATCGCGTCGTTGCCGTTCGTGCCGTTGACGACGACGCGGTCGAGCGAGCCGTCACCGGCGCCGCCCGCCCCGGCGAGATCGGCGTTGACGCTCGTCACGTCCGTGCCGGTCAGGTCGTTGACGGTGGCGAGGTCCGCGCCGCCGAGGGCGTTGAAGTCCACCCGCTCGACACCGGCGGTGTCCATCGTGATCGTGCCGACGTTACGGAAGAACCTCAGCCGGCTGCCGTTTGCCGACAGATCGACCTCCTCGGCGATATTGGCGCCGTTGAAGCGCATCGTGTCGGCCCCGGCTTCGCCTTCGACAGTGTCGCTGCCGTCGCCCGGATCCCAGACGAAGGTGTCGTCGCCGGCGCCCATCAGCGCCAGGTCGTTGCCGGCGTTCCCGTCGAGCGAGTCGTTCCCATCGCCGCCGAGCAACCTCTCGCTGCCCCGGCCGCCGGCCAGCGAGTCGACCCCAATGCCGCCGTCGAGGGTCAGGGCGATCGCCTGGGCTGCGAGGGCTGCCGCCGAGATCGCATCGTTGCCGCCGAGGCCATGGACGGCGAGCTCGTCGGTCGACTCCTGGTGCTGAATCGCCACCAGGGCCCGCAGACCGGCGACGGCGACACCGGCGGCATCCCCGCTGATGTCGATCCTGTCGTCGCCGTTGCTGCCGTTGACGACGACGCGGTCAAGCGAGCCGTCGCCTGCAGTCCCGCCGGGGATGCCCTCGAGATCGACGTTCAGCTTGTTGACGTCGGTACCGCTCAGGTCGTTGACGGTGACGAGGTCCTCGCCGGCGAGCGCGTGGAAGTCGATTGACTCAACGTCGTTCGTGTCCATCGTGATGCCACCCGGGTCGCGGAAGAACCGCAGTCGCTCGCCGTTCGCCGACAGCTCGACGCGCTCCGCAACGTTGGCGCCGTTGAAGCGCATCACATCGGCCCCGTCCTGACCCTCGACGACGTCGCTGCCGTCGCCCGGATCCCAGACGAACACGTCGTCCCCTGCGCCCATCCGCGCCAGGTCGTTGCCCTTGTTTCCGTCGATCGAGTCGTTCCCGTCGCCGCCGAGCAGCGTCTCGGCTCCAGAGCCTCCGACCAGGTTGTCGTTCCCGGCGCCACCGTCGATCGCCGTCTGGACGCTGTCCGTGAAGACGCCGTTCCCCTCGTCGACACGCACGAGGTCGTCGCCTGCTCGGGCATCGATCGCGATCCTCGCGATCTTCCTGCGCTTGAAGCTGAAGTCGGCCGAGCCGTCGTCACCGACGTCGACCTCGAGAATGGCGGCATTGCCGGACTTCAGGCGAAGCGCGATCCTCTCTCCGCGGTCGGTGCCGGTGATCGTGAGCAGGCCGCGCCTGAGCTTCGGGCGCTTGAAGTACCGGGCCCGGCGGGAGTACATCGTGCGGTTCTGCAACGCCGTGCCGATCGCGGAGATCAGGTTTGATCTGCCGGCGGTCTGTGTCCGTCCCGCCTGGCTCAGCGAGCTGGAGCCTCCTCGGTAATTCGCCGCAATCGCGTCGCTGGTAAGCACGGCCGCCGCCAGGATCAGAGCAGTCACCGTAAAAGCACCGGTGAAACGCAGACGGCCGGTCGTCCTTGCCGGGGCCGCCGGCCGCGTGTGGCGCGACTCTTTCAGGTGAATGGTTCTCTCCATGGTCTTCCTTTCGAAGTGGTTGACCTGTCGTCTGCTAGAGACACCGCAGGGCGGCGTCTATTCCCGCCACGGCGGATCGAGCTGCGCTACGCGCACCGCGGTGTGCTTCAGAAGCGCGATCGAGCCAGGCCGAGGACCGGGCCGTGCCGGGAATAGCTACGGGGAGAAAGGGGTCCTTCTAAGCGTGAATGCTCACTGCACTGTGCTTGCGGACGTGCGTTGTCGCCGAGGGCCGGCCTTGCGGCCGGCACCGCGCTATGCCGTAGGCGCGCGCTCGGAGTTACCTTTCCGGTTGCCGTGCCGATGAGAGGCCGTCGACAGGACGAAGCCGGCAGCCAGGAGATCGCCGAGCTGGCGTCGCTCGCGGACGGGTCGCTTTCGCCCGAGCGGCGTGCCGCGGTCGAGGCACGAGTCGCAGCGTCTCCGGAGCTAGCCGACAGGCTTGCCGAGCAAGAGCGCGCGGTCGCGCTCGCGCGAAGCGTCGCGGCCGAGGTCGAGGCGCCGGCGACCCTGCGAGCGCGCGTCGAGACACAACGACGCTCGGGTCAGGCGCGAATGCCGCGCCGCCTCGTTCTCGCCGGTGCTGTCGCCACCGCAGCGACCGCTGTGGCGGCCCTGGTCATCGGGCTGGCCGTCTTCAGCTCGAGCACCTCCGGCGAGCGCTTCCACGCGGCCCTCGGGCCGACCGAACTGGTGCCCGGCGCCGACGGCACAGCGACGCTGACCAAGACATCCTCCGGCTGGCGGATCGAACTCGACGCGACCGGCCTGCCCCGCCTCGAGGGCGGCCGCTTCTACGAGGCGTGGCTCCGCAACGACTCCGGCGCGCTCGTGCCGATCGGGACCTTCAACGAGGGCCGGAACGTCACGCTCTGGGCGGGCGTGTCGCCGAAGGACTTCACGACGCTGACGGTCACGCGCGAGCAGGCCGACGGCGATCAGGCGTCGTCGGGCGAGAAGGTGCTCGTCGGAATGGTTGACACGGGCGGCTAGTCCTCCGCCGCCGAGGGGCCGGGTTGGCAGGGATCAGGCCGAGCCGCCTTCGATTCGCCGCACGACCTGCTGACGGGCGCGGTAGAGGCGGCTCATGACGGTTCCTTCCCGGATCCGCAGGACGTGGGCCGCTTCCTTGTAGGTGAGGCCCGCGACGTCGACGGCGACGAGGACGTCGCGGAAATCGCCGGGGAGCGCGGCGATCGCGGCGTACAGCTCCCCGGCCTCGACCGCGGCCTGCGGCTCGCGCGCCTGCGGATCGGCGACGAGGTCGAGCTGGTCGGGCAGCGGGCCGGGCCGGAGCCGCCGGCTCTCGCTCCGCCTCTGGTTCAGAAAGGTGTTGCGCAGTACACGCAGGAGGTAGCCGAGGTCGTCCTCGTTGCGGAGCAGGCGGGGGCGGGCGAGCACACGCGCGTACGTCTCCTGGACGAGATCTTCGGCGTCCTCGCGTGAGCCGGAGAGCGCCCAGGCTGCCCGGTAGAGCCGATCGACGTGGTCTCCGAGCCGGGCGGGATCGAGCGTGCGCTCCATCGGGTGCTCTGGCCTATGCCGAATCTCCCTGGCTGCAAGCGCGGCCTGCAAACCACCGTACCCACTCCTCCTGCTCGGCGGTCTCGACAGCTTCCGGCCTGTAGGCGTACCGAACCCAGGCGACAGCTTCCGCCGGCGGGACGCCGGCCAGGACCGCCATGCACGCCAACACCGTTCCCGTACGACCACTGCCGCCGAGACAACCGATCTCGACGAGTTCGCCGCGGCGCGCTCGTACGAAGGCAGCCTCGATCTTCTGGGCGGCCAACTCCGCGTCGTCGGGGAGGCCGAAGTCCCTCCACTCGATCAGATCCGACGGCCAGCTCGGCTGCCAACGCGGGTCGAGGTAGAGACCGAACGACCGCTCAGAATCGTCGACGCGACGATCGAAGATCGAAGATGCTCGCACACGTGACCCGTCGGGAAACGTCACGATCACGCCGCGAGCGTAACGCCACCCGAATTGGCGCGAGGATCAGGCCACCGGTTCGGGGTCGCCGGTGCCGACCGGCTCGCGCTTCCGTTGCGGCTCGAGCGTTCAAGCTCGAGTCGGAGGCACCGGCAACCAGCGGGTGAGGTACCGCCCGACGCCGCGCAGGTCGGTGGCGCCGCTGCGGTAGCCGATGTGGCCGTCGGGCCGCACCAGGTATTGCGCCGCCCGCTCGATGCCGAGCCGCGCGAACGCCTGTCCGTCGACGTCGTGTAGCACGCCGGGGCCGGCGTCGCGCGCCAACCGGTGCACTGCAACGAGGCCGCCGTAGCGCTGCTGCAAGGCGGCGAGGTGGTCATCGTCCCAGCCACCGACAGGTCCGCAGAGGAGCAGGTGGAAGGTCGGGGCAGCCACGGCCTCCTGCAGCCAGCAAGCCTGGCCGTTGCGGGCAATCCGGACTTCGGGAAGGCGGTCTCCGGCCTTTGGCCCTCGGCTGAGCGCCGGCACTCCCTCCTCCACAGCCGGGCTGTCTCGGTAGTGGATGCCGAGTTGCGAGAGTGTGCGGAACCCGTACGCCCTCCCCCTGGAGAAGCGCAGCACCACGGGTGCCAGCCGCGGCGCGATCTGCGTGCGCAGCAGGCGGACGATGCGGTTGCGCGAAGTCGCGATTTTGGCGGCGCGATCGGTGAAGCGGAGTACGAAGCGGCCGATCGGTCTCCGCTCCGTCTCGTAGGTGTCGAGCAATGCCTCGTCGGCGACGCCTCTGGTAACCAGGGCGAGCTTCCAGCCCAGGTTCCAGGCCTCCTGGATCCCCGTGTTCATTCCCTGGGCGCCGGCCGGGCTGTGGACGTGGGCGGCATCGCCGGCCAGGAAGACACGGCCCGCCCGATAGCGGGCGGCGTGGCGGTGATGGAGGCGGAAGTAGGTCAGCCAAGCCGGGTCGCGAAGCCGCAACCGGCCGCCGGTGAAGCCGTCGGCGATCGCCTGCAGCTCGGCGAGCGTGAGCTTCGTCCGCTCGTCCACGACGTCGGTCGCACTGCTCGGCGGCCGCATCCCGAGCATCCGCCAGCTCACCGGCTTGGCAAGCGGGAAGAAGAAGAGCATTCCCCCAGCGCCCAGGAAGGCGTGTCCGACGTCGCGCTCCAACTCGCCGTCCAGCTCGAGGTCGGCGAGGACGAACGTCTGCGGGTAGGCGCCGCCCTCGAACGGGATTGAGGCACCGTGACGGACGCTGCTGTGGGCGCCGTCGCAGCCGACGAGATAGCGCGCATGCAGCCGCTCCGTTCCTGCGTCTCGGCGACGGAGCGTGCAGGTGACATCGTCCTTGCCCTGCTCGAACCCCACAAGCTCGACGCCCCGTTCGACCTCGACGCCGTGCCGGGCCAGGTAGTCGTTCAACACCGCCTCGGTCTCGGCCTGCGAGATGAAGAGCAAGAACGGGAAAGCGGTGTCCTCGAGGCCAACGTCGAAGAGCGGGATCGAGACGACGCGCTCTCCGGCGTGGATCTGCAGCTGCGAGGCGTTGTTGCCACGCTCGACCAGCGTCTGCGCGAGCCCGAGCCCTCGCAGGACCTCGAGCGTCCGGGGCTGCACGGCGAGCGCCCGCGACTCGTACACGCGATCCAGCTCTCGGTCGACGATTCGGAGGCTGGTACCGAGCGCGTGCAGCTGGGCCGCAAGCGTCAGCCCGGTCGGACCGGCGCCGACGACGAGCACGTCCGACTCGCCGGCTGGCCTGGCGGACGCGTAGACGTCGCTGCTACCCGGGAGTGTCGTGACTGCAGACGCCTCCTTTCATCCGCGTCCGCCTCGGCCCGAGAAGGGAGTGAGAGCCGTGGCGGCCTCGGGGCTCGCGGTCCCCGGTATGGACGACCACGCGGGCACCGAAGCTGCTTGTCCTCTGGGCCACAGGCCTCGCCGGCATGATCGCGGCGGCGGCGACAGTCGCGCTCGGTCTAGCGAACGACGAGTGAACGACGTCGGGGTGCGCGGGTTCCTCAACGATTGACTCACGATCAACTTCATTCTCGCGGGACTCCTCGCCTGGTGACGCCGGCGGGACAGCCGCTTCGGCCCGCTGATGGTCGCTGCCGGCTTCGCCGACTTCATACGGAGCAGCCCCGGAGTCGAGACCACGACCGACGTTGGACGGTTAGGCGGCGTCGCGTTCGGCGTGGCGGTGGTAACGGTCGATCAGAGCACGGGAGAGCTGCTGTTGCCGGCCCACTAATTCGAGCCGGTTCGACTCGAGTTCATCGCGACCCGCGTCGCCGTCTCGCAACGCCTGCCGCTCTGCGACCAGCATGCGGAGCGCCTCCTGTAGGCATTCGATGTTAGCCATCGACGACCGACGTCTCGTCTCGGTCTAGGCGGTCAGAGTTCTCGCGACTGGCCGCGTAGGCGTAGGGGTGGTAGAAGGCGTCGATCGCATCGTCTGGCGCGACCTGAATGTGAAAGCCCGCGCCGGTTGCCAAGTCGCGGACTGACAGCTCCACGCGGTCGAACTCGGGGTGCCAGAGGAGGAGGACTTCGACGGTCCCGCTCTGGCGCTGGGCCAGTTCACGAGTCGCCGCGCTCAGTGCAGGGCTGGGGGCTGTGTCAGTCATCGGCGCCGATCTTCCTTCCTGCGGGTGAGAGCACGTCCCAGCCGGCGCCGAATGCCTGTGAGCCCTGGCCCTTGGTCTGGCCCGGCTTCCTGTCCTCGACGAACCGGTAGAGCGGATGGCCCGCGTAAGTGACCTGTTCGCTGCCGTTTGCACGCCGGGTGATTCCGAGCAGCGACTGCTTCGCACCGGCACGCGCGACGGGCTTGCCATGGGTGAGCAGCGGCGGCCAGTACTTTGCGCACAATCTAGAGCAGGCGCTGCGGCGGTTCTTGTCCTTCTGGAACAGGTAGAGCGTGCGGCCCTTGCCGTCGGCGACGATGCGACCGAGCGGCGAGTTCGCGACGCCGACCCTGGCCGCGCCGGCGATCCGATCCGGGGCGCTCGCTTTGACGGCAGAGTCGTAGGGCCCCGAGGAATACGATGAGCCGCTCGCAGAGCCGCCGCAGCCGGCGGCGACGAGCGCGATCGCCAAGGACGCGGCGGCAGCGGCCACTGCCCACACTGCAAGCCGCATGGGCCCCACGGCCTGCGACTTCTTGAGCCGAATGAGCTTCTTCATGGCGTTCCTTTCGGAGTCGTTGACCTGTCGTCTGCTTAGGACACCGCGAGCCGGCGTCTATTCCCGAGGCGGCGGAGCCGGGCGATGCTGCCGCTTGACCAGCGACACCGACCCAGCAAGCTGAACCTCGACCTCGCCGGCAGTCACGGCGGCGCCGGTGACGGCCAGACCCACCACGTCGTCCTCAACGGAACGAACGGCAACGACACGATCAAGGTCAGCAGACAACCGATCACGAGCTCGGCGTGCTATGTCCGTGATGACCGAGTCCGCCAAGGACATTCGCGAGTTCGCGGCCCGTCGAGGCATGCGTGCCATCCAGGGTCGGGCTCTAGTACACCCCGCCGTTTCAAGTCGAGGGACGAAAAGCGAGAAGCTCCGCCCCGTACTCGCGCAGCCAAGCACGCGGTTCGCGCCAGCCCGGGCGCCGCTGCTCGACGAGAATCCAGAAGCTCTGTGAGTGGTTGGGGACGCGCAGGTGGCAGAGCTCGTGCACGACGACATAGTCGAGGACCTCGAGTGGCGCGAGTACGAGCCGCCAGTTGACGGAGAGGGTGCCCCTTGGGGAGCAGGAGCCCCAGAGCGTGCGCTGGTCGCCGATCCGGATCCGTTGGTAGGCGACCCCCAATCGCTCGGCCTCTTCGTCGGCCAGCGCCGACACGAGCTCGCGCACCCCGATCCGGGCCTCCGACTCGCTCACCGCGAGCGCCTCGAGTCCCAGCCGCGGGACTTGGCGGTGACGCTGTTGCTCGATCCACAGACGCTTCTCGGCGAGCACATACTCCACCTCAGCCCGGCTCATCCATTGCGGCACGGTCAGGCGTGCTGGCTCGCCCCAGCGCAACTCCAGCCGCCAGCGCCGCGCCCGCGAGGAGCGCCGCACCTCCACCGCCTCCATAGGCTGGACCGTAGCGTTCGGTCCGGCGGAGCCCTGACAGTCGATCTGCCGGCCGGGCGGCGTGCACACTACGAACATGACCGCTCTGCTGGACCGGTTGCTGGGCCTGTGGCAGGAGCCAATAGACGAGCGTGATGACCCCGAGGCAGCGTTCCGCGAGGTCTACGCCGATCCGGTGTCGATCAACGGCACCCTGATGCCCGTGAGCTCGTTGGTCGAGCGGGCGCGCGCGCTTCAGCGCGCCTTCGACGGCCGAACGACCGAGATCGTCGACCAGGTGGAGACGCCCGACCGGGTGGCGATCGCGTTCTACATGCGCGCCCGGCACGTCGGCCCGCTCGTCACTCCGGTGGGCACCGTCACGCCGACGGGCGGCGCAGTCGAGGTCCGCACCATCGACATCCTGACCATCGCCGACGGCCTGATCACCGCGCTCTGGGTCGTCTCAGACGAACTCGGCATGCTCACCCAACTGGACGTCGTCCGGCTGGCCTGAGCCAGTTGATCGATCCGGGAGGAACCTCGCAATGAAAAGCATTCGGATTCACCGCCACTCGACCGGAGCAGAAGGCGCCCTCGTCAACGCCTATCTCGTCGAGGCCGGTGACGGCGTCGTCGCGGTCGACGGCACGCTCACCGTCTCCGACGGGCGCGCATTACGTACGCGCCTCGAGGAGCTAGGGCAGCCGCTGCTCGCGGTGCTCGTCACACATGCCCATCCGGATCACTACGGGGGGATCACCGAGCTGGTCGCCGATGACGACGTGCCCATCGTGGCGACGGCCGGCGTCGACGCCGTGATCCGCCGCGACGATGACCTCAAGGAGCAGATCCTGCGCCCGATGTTCGGCGAGGAGTGGCCCCGGAAACGGGCGTTCCCCAGCCAGACCGTCTCCGACGGTGAAACGCTCGAGCTCGGCGGAGCGAGCTTCACCGTCGTCGACCTCGGCCCTGGCGAGTCGCCTCACGACAGCATCTGGCTGCTCGGCGACGGGCGGCAGGCGGTCTTCCTCGGCGATCAGGTCTACGGCCGCACGCACGCCTATCTCGCGGACGGCTTCTACGACGGGTGGCTCGCGCACATTGACCGTCTCGAGCGAGAGCTACCGGCGGAGGCGACGCTCCAGATCGGTCACGGCGGCCCCGTCACCGCAACACACTTCCGCTGGCAGCGCGAGTACATCGAGACGTTCGTCGGCGCCGTCCGGGCCGCCGACTGGCAGCGTCCCGACACGGCGAGGTCTGCGGTGGTCGACCGGATGATGCGCTTCCTGCCCACGGACGACCTCCGGTTTCTGATGGAGCTGAGCGTCGAGCCGGTGGCCGAGCGCCTAGGACTCGTGGCCACGGCGTAGGGATCACTTGCGCCGGCAGTGGTCGGCACTCCGGGAGCAAGACTCGGCACTCCAGTCTGAGCGACTTGCCTGAGTGGCGAGAGCGCCTCGCTCCCTATACCCCTTCGCCCAGTTTCAGCGGTTTCTAGAACCACGTGCGCAAGTTCGATTCTTGCCGGGGGACTCTAGAAATAGCTGGAAATGACTCGTTTTCTCAGAGCCTTCGGCTTCTCTTCGCGCTGCGGCCGGTCCCACGTCGAACGCTCCAGCTCCTCCACGTACCGGGCCAGCCGCGTCAAGAAGACGAGGACGAGGAAACGCGAGCACGGCCGCCCAGGCGATCGCGATGATCATCGCTCCTCCCCGGCGGCGAATGGGTGATTCGTCGCCTCGGTCTCCGGGGCGAGCTGAAGCCGCCTGTGCGGGTGCGGCACATCGAGAACCCTTGACAATAACTGTACTAATACTATACGGTACCTCGACACACCTACCCCGACAAGAAGGAGGAAACGTGAAGATCCTCATCGCAGCTGCACTCGTCGTCGCGGCGCTCGGCGTTCCCACCGCACTCGCAGGGACGGGCCAGCGCCCCGCCGCGGCATCGCCGAGCATCGTTCAGCAGGCCGTTGCCCTGAACGCATCCGGCCCGTACGCAGGCTCGTTCGACACGCTGATCTGCCTCGTTTCGAACAATCCCGCCGTCCTCGACACGTTGTCCCAGAAAGGGCAGTACACCGTCTTCGCACCCACGGACGCGGCATTCTCAGCCATCGGCATCACCAGCTCGAACTGCGCCGGGGCCGCGCCGGCCGTGACGGGCGTTCTTCTCTACCACGTCGCTCACGGGAGGCGTGACGCCGCCGCCGTGGTCTCCTCGGCGCGGATCCGGATGTTGAACAAGCAGTTCACCACGATCTCGTCGTCCAGCGGCAGGTACTACGTCAACAACGCGCAGATCGTCGCGACCGACGTCTTCGCGTCGAACGGGGTTATCCACGCCATCGACACCGTCCTTCTGCCCTCGTAGCGTTACCTAACGACACCGTTCCGCCGGGACCGGCGGGACGACTACTCCGCGGTGCCGATTTCGAACCGTGGTCGGGAGGCCTGCCAGGCGCAGGCCTCCCACATGCCTTGCCCGCTCCGAAAGTCGCGAGCGAAAGGAGCCCCGACACTTGGACGCGCGCAAGTTCGATTCTTGCGGGGGCACCTCACCTCTTGAGACTGCGGACTTTCCGGTAGCCGCCTTACGCAGGTGCGCGGATGCTCGGACTTGTCGCAAATCGGACAATGTTCCTCCCCGCTGCTTCGAAGGCAAATGGAGGTTCGATGCAAGCGACGGCCTCACGAGCACACGCCGCTTCCCCGGAGCTCGAGCGCGCATCCCCGGCGACGACGGCGCTCATCGCGGGCGTCCTCGGGCTGCTCGCCAACGTGGCGTATTTCGTCGCGTCGGCGCTGCCCCACGACGCCTCCGCCGTCCCCGTCGTCGCCAGCCTCATCGGTCCGTTGATCGCCGGCGCCAGCGTCGCGCTCTACCTGCTCCTCTCCGCCGACCGGGCGACGCTCACCGGTCAGCTTGCGGCGTTCGCCAACGTCGCCGCGGGAGCACTCGTGACCGCGATGCTTCTGGTGCAGCTCGCCGTCGACGACGTGGAAGCAGAGCTGACGCCGGCGGTGAACGACGCCTTCGAGCACGTCGAGTTCGGCCTCGATCTCTCGTGGGACGTGTTTCTCGTCGCCGGCACGATCCTGTTCGGTTGCGCGATGCTCGGCGACCCGAGGTTCGGGCGCTGGTTCGGCGTCTCGGGGATCGCCGTCGCGGCGGCGCTCTACGTGTTGAATTTCGCGACCTTCCCGACACCGCCGGCTTCCGACGGGCTGGTCGACCTCGGTCCGGCAGTCGGGTTGTGGTACGCCGCCGTGTCGATCCAGGCGCTGCGCATTCGGCGTCAGACGCCGAGCGGCCGCCGCGAATAGCGCCGAGGCGGACGGCAGGCGGTTACGCCTCCGTCCAATCGGCAGCGCTACCTGGTTTTCCTCCAGGCGCGCATTCGCAATTCCCGAGCCGCCGTGTCGCCCGCCCCCTGCGGGGGCAACGGTCGGGCCTCGAGGATCGCGACCCCCTCGACGAACCTGGCCAGCCGGTAGTTCCGTTCCAGGATCCGCGCCGTCACCCCGGTCTGGTCGATCTTGTTGGGCGACTGGGACAGGACGACGAGGGCGGGGAGCCGCTCGGCGAGCATCCGGCGCGCAGAGAAGAGCGCCCCGTCGATCGATTCCACGTTGCGGTACCACATGTACGGGAGGGCCGGCTGCCGGTCGGCCAGGTAGTAGATCTCGGCCCCTGCCCAGAGGACGAAGATCTCCTGGTGCGGCGTCGTGTGCGCGCGCACGTACGAAGCGATCGCCTCGGAGTGCACGAGCCGGCCGTCCTTCGGCCAGATCTCCTTCGCCTGCGCCTGGCCGCCGGCGAACCAGAGCGGCGCGGTCAGCGCCAGGGTGACGAGGGCAGCCGCTCCACAGGCGGCCGCCGCGACCCGCCGCCGCTCGACGAGCAACTGCCGGACTCCGACGCCGGCGAGGATCGAGAGCGGTGCGGCGAGCTGCACGTAGTAGTGCGAGTGGAAGTTGCCCCCGCCCAGCACGCCCACGACGGCGGCACCCAGCCACAGGCGGAGGAGGAGCGGCGACGACCGCCAGCCCATCGCCGCCAGCAGCGCCAAAACCCCGAGGCCCTTCGCCGCCGCCGGGAACGAGCTGGCGAAGAGCTCGAAGCGGTGCAGCGGCGAGCCCGTCAGGAGCGAATCGCCGTCGGCCCGGTAGGCCACCACGGCGTCCCACCACTCGTGGAAGTGCGGGGCCGTCAGGACGGCGATCGCGACCGGCACGAGCGCCGACAGGACGAAGGTGGACACGGTGGCGGCGCGCCTACGTTCGGTCAGGAGCAGGAACGCGACGACCGCCAGCCCGGCGTCCAGGCCCGATTGCTTGATCATGAGCGCGCAGCCGGTGAGCAGACCGGCGGCGACCAGCCAGGCGGTGCGACGGCGCTCGAGGTAGACGGTGAACGCGAGCAGCGAGAGCACCGCCGGGAAAGCGGCCAGGAGCTCGCCCGACAACGTGAAGGACTCGATGAACGGGGACGCGGCGAACGTGGCAAGTAGCAGTCCGGCTGCGATCGCCTCTATCGTCCCGGTGATCCGAACGGCCAGGATTACCGTCGCAACGACCATGAGCATGGCAACAACCGCCGCAGCGATCCTCAGCGACTCGGTCGAGCCGCCCCCGAGCTCGAGGATGCCCCGATAGACGAGCAGCAAGCCTTGGGGGCGGTCGACCCACGCGTCGCCGTAGAGCGGGACCCCGCTGTCCCACAGCCGCGCAATCTGGGCGTAGCCGCCCTCGTCCGCCGTCAGCGGCGTGCCCCAGAAGACGACGCGGGTCGCGAGCGCGAGCAGCGCCGCAAGGACCGCAGCGAGCGCTGGGGTCCACCCCGCGCCGACCTCGACGCCGGGACGATCGCGCTCGCCGCCGCGGCGCCGCTCGTCCTGCTTGCGCTCGCCATCGGCGTCTTCGACCTCAGCCTGTCGCCGGACCGCTATGCGCTGCTCCTGTTCGTGCCGGCGCTGGCCATCCGCCGGGGCCGGCGCTTCCTGCTCGACTTCGTTCCGTACATCACGCTGATCGTCCTCTACGCCGAATGCCGCGGCCTCGCCCACACTGCCCGCCCCGACGCGTACTTCACGCCGCATCTCGACCTCGAGCGCTGGCTGTTCGGCGGCTATGTCCCGGCGAGCGTCCTGCAAGACTGGTTCTGGGTCGGGCACGAACGGTGGCACGACAGGCTGGCTCTGGGCATCTCGCGAATTCACCAGTTCATCCCGCTGACACTCGCGTTCGTGCTCTGGATGCGTCGGCGCGCACTTTACTTCCGCTTCGCCTCGATGATGGTGATTCTCTCGTACGCGGCGGCGATCACCTTTCTTCTTTACCCGGCTGCGCCTCCTTGGCACGCGGCGCAGGAGGGGCTCCTCACCGCCGAGAAGATCGGCGGTCACCAGTCACTGTCCGCGAGCGTCTGGGCGCCGTACGACCTCGTGCGCGGGAACCCGGACGCCGCGGTTCCTTCGCTGCACGCCGGTTATGCCTTTCTCGTCTTCCTCTTCGTCTCGGGGCTCGCCTGGCGGACGCGCTGGCGGGTTCCCGTCACGTGCGTCGCGGCGGTCTATCCGCTTCTGCAGTCGGTCGCGGCGGTGTACACCGGCAACCACTACGTGGTCGACCTGGTGATCGGCTATTGCTACGCGGCCGCCGTCTTCATCGGCGTGTCTTTCCTGTGGCGCCGCCTTCGCCTCCCGGCTGCGGAGAACTGGACGGAGCCGGGCGACGAGACACCGGCCGCCGGCGAGCGTCCCAGCCGCGGCCGAGAGGCACCCGAGCCCCTTCGGGCGTAGCCGAACCGGAACCTGCTCGCGCGGGCCGTGGCTTGCGGAGCGAACACATGTTCGGTTTCATGTCCTGCGTGCAGCTCGCGCTGGACGCACTCGACCGGCTGGTGGAGACGCTCGAAGAGGGCGGTCCGCTCTCGGCCGCCGAGGCCGCCCGGTCGCTCTTCGCCACCTCGTCGATCTCCGACGGCCTCGCGTGCTCGCTTCTCGCGGAGGTCACCGCGGGCGACAGCCGCGTCGTCTGCGCCGGCGCGACCGTGGCGCTGGCCGGAACGACACCCGACCCGCTGCTCGAGGAGGCCGAGTTCGTCGTCTTCGACCTCGAGACGACGGGGCTCTCGGCCGCACGGAGCCGCATCTGCGAGGTCGGAGCGGTTCGCGTGCGCGCGCTCGAGTGCGTCGACTCGTTTCAGTCGCTCGTCAATCCGGGGGCTCCGCTTCCGGATCCGGTCGCCCGTCTCACGGGCCTACGAGAGCGGGAGCTGCGACGCGCCCCTGCCGTCTCCCGCGTCGTCGAGCGGTTCCTGGCCTTCGCCGACGACGCACTCCTCGTGGCACACAACGCGAGGTTCGACCAGCGATTCCTCGAACGGCAACTGCTGCTCCTGCACGGTCGGCGCCTGTCCGAGCCGGCGCTCTGCACGGCCGCGCTCGCCCGGCGCCTGCTCGAGGATCGCCTGCGCGGCGTCGGCCTTGCGTCGCTCGCGCATTTCTTCGGCGTCCCGACCCGACCGTGCCACCGCGCGCTCCCCGACGCCGAGGCGACGGCCCAGGTGCTCGTGCACCTGATCGGACTCGCGCAGGAGCGCGGGGCGCGGCGGCTCTCCGATCTCCGTGCGCTCGCCGCCCCTCGCAAGCGCCGGGTCTACGGCAAGCGCGCCCTCGCGCAGGGTGCGCCCAGCCTGCCGGGCGTCTACCTCTTCCGCGATCGCCACGACCAGGTCCTCTACGTCGGCCGGGCCCGCGACCTGCGCGCCCGTCTCCGTTCCTACTTCCGGAGCGAGCGCCAGCGGCCGTCGGTCGAGGCGGCGCTGCTGGCGCTCGAGCGCATCGAGTGGCGCGTCCTGGGCTCGGAGCTCGAGGCCGCCCTCGAGGAGCTGCGGCTGATCCGCGAGCTGGAACCGCCGGCCAACGCGCGCGGCCGCCCGAAGGAGCACGGCCTCTACCTGAGGCGCCGGGGCGAGGACTTCGTCGTGTCGAAGACGCCCACCCGCCTTGGCCCGGTCGGGAGCCGTCGCGAGGCTTCTCTCGCCGCACGCGCACTCGCCCTCAGCACCGCGGACGAGCTGGATTGTCTGCTCCAGGGCGGGCCGTTACCGCGTCTACGAACGCGGCTCTCCGACCTGGCCGAGAGTCTCCGCTACGAGGAGGCGGCGCGGCTGCGCGATCGCGTCGAGGCGCTCGAGCACGTCGTCGACCGTCTCCGCCGGCTGGAGCGGCTGCGCAGGCTCGAGGTCTGCCTGATCGCTCCGTCGACCGAGCCCGGTTGGCGGAAGGCGTTCTTCGTCAGCGGTGGGCTCTGCGCCGTCCGCCCGCTGCCGCCGGGCGCAGGCGCGAGGCTCCAGATAGGGGCCGGGCTCGCACGCTGTCGCGTCGCCCGCGAGCGGAGCGAGGAAACGCTCACGCCTGCGCAGGCGGAGGATCTCCTGCTGCTCGACGGCTTCGTCCGCCGTCCACCGCCCGAGCTGGCCGTGCTGCCCCTCGACGCCGAGCTGATCACGGCCCGACTGATGGGCGAACGCCTTCCACGGGCGGCCTGACGGCGATCCCGGGGAGGAGCGCGCTAGCGTTTACGGCCACCCGCTCCGGGCGAAGGAACCACGGGGGAGGCGGCGAAAGCCGCCGTTCCGGAGGAGGATCGCATGCCGCCCAGATTGCGAGCTCTACGGTGACGGAGGATCGGGAACGTCTTCGCGGGCGCGTGCTCGCGCTGACGGGGATGATGCTGCTGCTCGCCGGACTGCTGACGGCGTTGTCGCTCGTCGTGGTCGTGGTGGTCGTGCTGGCAATCGCGCTCGTCGCCCTGCTCGTCGCGGGCCTGATCTGGGGGCTTCGAGGAATCGACCTGCGACCGGCGGTGCGGGCGTCCTCGCGCGGCGCGGTCGCCGCATCCCGCGCGATCCGTTCACACGCGCCCCGACCGCAGGTGCGTCGGCACGCGCGAAGCCTCGGAACCGGCGCCAGGCGCACCGCGAAGGCCGCGCCGCACCGCACGGAGGAGCTGGCGTCGCGCGCCTTCCAGGGCTCGATCTCCGGCGCGTACCGACTCGGACTCCTCAAGCTCCACTCCGTCGACCCGCACCAACGGGCGCAGGAGCTCAACCAGCTCGGAGCGCAGCTGCGGCGCGACGGCGAGCCGGAGCAGGCGGCCGAGCGGCATCGCGCCGCCCTCGAGATCGTCCGGGACCTCGGCGACCAGCAGGCGGAGGCGATGACGCTGAACAACCTCGCCCTCGCGCTCGCACACAGCGGCGCCGAGGCGGCCGCGGTGCAGCATCTCGAGCAGGCGGTGGACGTCCTCCGCGAGCTCGGGGACGAGGAGCACGAGGGGCAGGTGATCGCGAACCTCGGGATCGTGTACCGGCGGCAGGGCCTCGGCGAGGAGGCGGCGACGCTGTTCCACGAGGCGCTCCAGAAGCTGCCGCCGGCCTCCCCGGCCTACCGCCAGATCGAGCAGGAGCTAAGCCGAGCCAGCTGAGGAGGCGCTGAGGTCGCCGCGCTCGCGCCGTCCCGCCCGCCAGGCGAGCACCCCGACCCCGAGGAGGACGGCCTCGACGAGCGTGATTGCGAGCCGATTCAGCACGGTCGCGCCGAGCGCCACCGGAGCCGAGGCGACGGCAAGCATCAGCCCGTACATCGACGCCTCTCGCACGCCCAGCCCGGAAGGGGCGAGCACCGACAGCACGGCCACGATCGCGCCGACGGCGGCCGTGCCGCCCAGGTAGGGCGCCGCGTCGAGGCCCGCGTCGCCGCCGATCGCGCGGATCAGGAAGAGCAGGGCGACGCCGCCGACGATCCAGCTGGCGGAGTAGAAGACGAGCAGCCCGAGCATCGTCCTCCACGGCAGCGAAGGCGGCTCCGCGGCGCCGAACGGCTTGAACGCGACCCGCGCGACCGCGCGGAACACGCGGGGATGCAGCAGGCCGGCGACTCCCGCGCCGAACAGCACGACCGGCCAGATCGGCGCGTCCCAGCCCGACACGAACGGCAGCGCGCAGACGAGAACGAGCACCCCGGCCACCGCCGAGAGTCCGGCCTCGAGCAGGATCGAGGCGACGACGACCGAGGTCTTGTCGACGCGGCCCGCCTTGCGGAGCCAGAGGACCCGGGCGGCCGGGGTCCAGATACCGCCGGGGATGTACTTCGCGAGCATCGACGCCATCTCCGACTGCAGCGCCACCGAGTAGGAGGTGTGGATGCCGAGTGCCCGGAGAATCCACTGCCAGCCGACGACGAACATGAGGTAGTAGACGGCGAGGATCACGCACGCGATCCCGAGCTCGAGCGGGTCCGCGTCGCGGAGCTTGGGCAGCGCTTCGCTCCATGTGTCGCGGACAGCCCAGGCGAGGAAGGCGAGGAGCGCCGCCACGAAGACGACCTGGAGCACGACGAGCAGGCGGCGGCGGGCGACGATGCCGTCGACGAGCGTCCTCATGGGCACAACGTACTCGCCGCCGTTCGATTCACGCAGGCGGGCGAGGTAGGCTCGGGCGGTGACCGTCGAGCTGCGGCCGCGACTGCGCGGGGTTCTCCACCAGTACTCGTTCTTCGTCTCCCTCGTTCTCGGGGCCGGGCTCGTCGCGGCGTCCTCAGGCGCCCGCGAGCGGGCAGCCGCCACCGTCTTCGCGGTGACGCTCGCGACGATGTTCGGGGTCAGCGCGCTCTACCACCGGGTCACCTGGGCTCCGCGTGCCCGCAGGTGGATGCGACGGCTGGATCACGCGTCGATCTACCTCCTGATCGCCGGCACGTACACGCCGTTCGCGCTCCTCGCCCTCGACGGGGCCTGGCGGTGGACGATCCTCCCGGTCGTCTGGGGCGGCGCGCTGGCCGCGATCGTCGCGAAGGTCGCGTGGGTCGACGCGCCGAAGTGGCTGGCCGCGGCGATCGCCGTCGCGCTCGGCTGGGCCGGCGTCGTCGCATTGCCGCAGCTCGTCGAGCGCGCCGGGATGGACGGGGTCGCGCTGCTCGGCCTCGGCGGCGTCCTGTATACGGCCGGCGCGGTCGTGTACGCCGCCCGGCGTCCCGATCCCGCGCCGGCGGTCTTCGGGTACCACGAGGTGTTCCACACGCTCGTGACGGCGGCGGCCGCGTGCCAGTTCGCCGCGGTCGCGCTCTTCGTGGTCGACTAGCCCGCGGGGCTCAGATCTTGCGCCGCCGCGTGGGCGTGCCCCAGCGCGACCGGCGGCCGCGGCCGGAGTACACGACGCGCTTCGGCGCCACGCGCATGCCCTGCTCCGCAAACTGATCCTCTCCGCCGACGCTCCGGGCGACGTGGCTCACGTCGGCCTGCTGATCCGGAAGCACGAGCGTGATCCCGGTGCCGTCCCGCCCGGCGCGGGCGGTGCGTCCGATCCGGTGGACGTAGCCCTTGTTGTCCGCGGGCGGGTCGTAGTTGATCACGTGCGTGATCTCGTCGAGGTCGAGCCCGCGCGCCGCGACATCGGTCGCCACGAGCGTGGTCACCTTGCCCGCCTCGAACGCCGCGAGGGATCGCTCGCGCGCCCGCTGGTTCATGTCGCCGTGCATCGCGGCGGCCTTCACGCCGTGGGCGGACAGCCGGCGCACGAGCCGGTCGGCTCCGCGCTTCGTCCGGACGAAGACGAGCGTGAGCCCGTCGTCGTGCCCTAGGAGGTCGACGAGGGTCTCCACCTTGTTCCGGTCCGTCACGCCGACGAAGCGATGGTCCGTGTCGCCGCGCTCTCGCTCACCGGGAAGCTCGCCGTCGAACCGGCTCGGGTGGTCCGTGTACTCGCGCGCAAGCTCGGCGACCTCGCCGTCGAGCGTCGCGGAGAAGAACATGGTCTGTCGCTTGCGCGGCAGCCGCCGGACGATCGCGTCGACCTGCGGCTGGAACCCCATGTCGAGCATGCGGTCGGCCTCGTCGAGGACGAGGATCCGGATCCCGTCGAGACCGATGAGGCGGCGCCTGGCCAGATCCTCCAGTCGCCCCGGGGTGGCGACGAGGATATGGGCGCCCTTCGCGGCTTTCGCCTGTGCGGCGACAGAGGTCCCGCCGTAGACGGCGGTGACCCGCAGTCCGCGGGAGCTGCCGATCGCCTCGAACTCCTCGGAGACCTGGACGGCGAGCTCGCGGGTCGGCACGAGGACGAGTGCCGACGGCCGGCGGTCGCCGGGATCGAGCAGCTGCACCACGGGAACGGCGAACGCGAGTGTCTTGCCCGACCCGGTGGGCGACTTGGCGAGCACGTCGCGGCCGCGCAGCGCATCGGGCACGACGAGCCGCTGGATCGAAAACGGGGCCTGGATGGAACGGCGTGCGAGCGCGTCGACAATGGGCTCGGCCACGCCGAGGCTCGCGAAAGTGGTCTGTGACAATGGATTTCTCCTTCGGTTTCGGTTCGAGATTCGCCTGCCTCGAAACCGCCGAAGAAGAAACGAGAAGCTCACCTCACGGGAGCGGCCCCATGCCGTCCCTGCTCCGCAGGGTAGCGGAGAACCGCCTCTACAGGCGGCCGGCCTCGACGATGCGCTGTAGGAACTGGCGCGTTCGCGGCTCCTGCGGCTCCGAGAACATCTGCTGCGGCGGCCCCTGCTCCAGGATCACGCCGGCGTCGAGGAAGCAGACGCGGTCGGCGATCTCGCGGGCGAACCCCATCTCGTGAGTGGCGATCAGCATCGTCATCCCCGCATCCGCGAGGCCGCGAATGACGTTGAGCACCTCGCCGACGAGCTCCGGGTCGAGCGCAGAGGTGACCTCGTCGAGGAGCATCAGCTCCGGCCGCATCGCGAGCGCCCGGACGATCGCGACGCGTTGCTGCTGCCCGCCGGAGAGGCGGTCCGGGTAGTCGCCGGCGCGGTCGGCCAGCCCGAACCGGCCGAGGAGCTCGCGACCTCGGGCCTCCGCCTCCTCCCGGGAGAGCTTCAGCACCTCCCGCGGCGCCAGCGTCACGTTCCGCAGCACCGTCATGTGCGGGAAGAGGTTGTACGCCTGGAAGACGATGCCGATGCCGCGCCGGACGCGGTTCGAGTCGACGCCGGCGGCCGTCACCTCCTCCTCGCCGACGAAGATCCGGCCCTCGTCGATCGGCTCCAGCAGGTTGACGCACCGGAGGAGCGTCGACTTCCCCGAGCCGGAGGCGCCGATCAGGCAGACGACTGCGTGCTCCTCGACGACGAGGTCGATCCCCCGGAGGACATCGACCTCGCCGAAGGACTTCCGGACCCCCTGGAGCTCGACGGCGCTCACCGACGCTTCCTCCGCTCCCGGGCGACGAGCCAGTCGGTGAACCGCGCCAGCGGGATCGTCATCGCCACGAAGAGCAGCGCCGTCGCGAAATACGGCGTGTAGTCGAAGTTCGCGGCCACCTCGATCTGCGATTGCCGGAAGGCCTCGACCGGCCCGATCAGCGCCACGAGCGCCGTGTCCTTCTGCAGGCCGATGAAGTCGTTCAGGAGCGGCGGAACCACGCGCCGGACCGCCTGCGGGAGGACGACGAAACGCATCGCCTTCGTTCGCGACAGGCCGAGGGAGCGCGCAGCCGCCTCCTGGCTCGGGTGCACCGACTCGATGCCGGCCCGGTACACCTCCGAGACGTAGGCCGAGTAGACGAGCACGAGCGCGACGATCCCCCAGAAGAACTCCGAGCGCGGGACGCCGGAGATTGCGAGCGCCGGGACGCCGAACCCGAAGAGGTAGATGACGAGGATCGTCGGGACACCGCGGAAGAAGTCCGCATAGACGACCATCAGCAGCCGGACCGGGAAGAAGACCGGGCCCGGGAGGCTGCGGAAGATCGCGATCGCGAGGCCGATGACGAGGATGAAGACCTCGGCGATCAGGAAGATCCGAACGTTGACGAGCAGTTTCGGCGCGATCGCCGAGAGCGACTCCTTGAAGATCTCCCAGTCGAAGAACTGCTCCTTGACCTGGGGCCACCCCGGCGAGCTGGTGACGAGCAGGATCAGCAGCCCGAAGAACGCGACGGTGCTGACAGCCGCGATCAACGTGCTCCGGCGGGCGCCGCCGCCGCCGAGGATCCGGGAGCCGCGGCTGCCGGTTATTCGAGGACCGGCGCGCTGCCGGTCAGCCACTTCTGCTCGAGCTCGTCGAGCGTGCCGTCGTCCTTGACCTTCTGGAGCGCCTCGTTCACGCATTCGGTGAGCGGGCTGTCCTTCTCGAGGACGACACCGAAGTACTCACCCGCCTCCTGCGCGGAGAGCCGGCCGACGACCTTGCCGTTGTCGAGCTGGACCGCGGCCATGTAGAGCGCCGTCGGGAAGTCGACGACGATGCCGTCGATCTGCTTCGCCTTGAGCGCGGAGATCGCGTCGTTGTTCGTGTCGTAGACGGACGGCTCGGCGCTGGGCTGGATCCTGTCGTTGATCGCCTCGAGGCTGGTCGTGCCGATCTGGGCGCCCAGCTTCGCGCCCTTGAGGTCGGCGATCGAGCCTGCATTCGCGATCTTCGACCCCTCGAGCGTGACGACTGCCTGCTCGACGTCGTAGTAGGAGTCGCTGAAGTCGACCGCCTCGGCACGCTTGGGGTCGTACGAGATCTGGTTGATGTCGAAGTCGAACTTCTTCGGGCCGGGCCGGAACGACTGGTTGAACGGCACGACGGTCCACTTCACCTCGGCGTCCGTGAAACCGAGCTTCTCCGCGATCGCGTAGGCGGTCTCCTGCTCGTAGCCCTTCTTCGTCGGCGTCGTGGTCGGATCCCAGGGCTCGAACTCGCCCGTGCCCTCGAACCACGGCGGGAAGGCCGGGTTGTCGGTGCCGATCGTCAACTGCCCGGGGTTGACGAGGTCGAGAGAACCCTTCTCGCACGAGGCGGCGGCCGTCGTGGTCCCCGCGGCTCCTCCGTCTCCGTCGTCGTCGCCCCCGCAGCCGGCGGCGACCAGCAGGCCGGCGACGACGACGAGCAACGCGAGCGTCCTCCGCATCGCGAAAGACCCTATCGAGTCAGGCGGCGGTCAGCTCCAGGTGCCGGACCGGGATGCCGGGTGCGTCGATGGCCGCGCGAAGCGTCTCGTCCTCGAGCCAGGTCGTGTCCTCGCCCGGCCGCGTGACGACGACGATCTCGTCCGCCGGGAAGTCCCGCAGGGCATCGCGAATCGCCTGCGCCGCGTCCGTGTTCTCGCTCGTCCGGTCGACCTCGACGCGCGCGTCCTCGGCCGCTGCGGCGACCCGGTCGGCGGCCTCCTCCGCCTCGCGCCTCGCGTCGTCCTCGGCGTTCGTGAGCCAGTCGAGGAACGAGACGTCGGCGGCAGGCGCGACGACGCGGATCTCGTCGGCGCCCTCCGTCGCCTCTCGCAGCTCCCGCTCGTCGGCGGGGACGGTCGTCACCACGAGCCGCTTCATGCCGTCTCTCTACCCCGAGCGGCGAGCCGGAAACGGCGCGAGGGCGAAGGCGAGCGCCAGGAGGAAGGCGAGCCCTGCGACCGAGGCGAGCGAGATGCGCAGCGTGGCGGCCTCGGCGAGCCCGCCGACCACGGCCGGGCCGACCAGGAACCCGAGGTACATGAGCGTCGTCAGCGAGCCGACCACGGTCGCACGCTCGGCCCGGGGGGCCGCCCGCCCCGCGATCGAGACGAGCGTCGGCGCGCAGACGGAGCAGCCCGCGCCCGCGACGACGATCCCCACGAGCGCCAGCCAGACAGAGGGCGCGGCCGCAGCGATCGCCGACCCGGCGCCCGCCAGCGCGGCGCCGGCGACGAGCACCCGCCGCTCCGCGCCCGGGCGGGAGAGGCGGTGGACGGCGAGGCGACCGGCCGTCATCGCCGCCGCGAAGAGGCCCGGCCCGAGGGCGCTCGCAGCCGGCGGCGCGTCGAGCGTCCGCTCGAGATGGACGGCGGCCCAGCTCTGCCACGCGTTTTCGATCCAGAAGGCAACGGCGCCGAGGCCGCCGAGCAGGAGCAGCCAGCCCGCCACGCGCTGGAAGAACCGTGGCCGCTCCCCCGGCTCCGGCAGCCACCGGTCCGGGCCCGTCCGCATCGCGACCGCCGCGCCGAGGACGGCGAGCGCGGCCAGCGAGAAGATCAGCGGAGGCTCCGCGCCGGCCCAGCGAAGGAGCCCGGTCGCCACGCTGGCGAGCACGACGGCTCCCGAGAAGAACGCGTGAGCGAGGTTCAGGAGCGACCGGCCGGACGCGAGCTCGTCGTGGACGGCATCGGCGTTGATCGCCACGTCCATCGCCCCGGATGCCGCGCCGAGGACGAACAGCGCCGCGGACAGCTCGACGGGCGAGCCGGCGAGGCCCGGCAGGAGCCCGGTGACGGCGAACGCGCCGACGGCGACCGGCGTGAGCGCAGCGCCGAAACGGTCCATCAGCACACCCGTCGCGCGCATCGAGACGAGCGCCCCGAACGCGAGCACGACGAGCGCGAGGCCGAGCTCCGCGTCGCTCGCCTCCGCGCGGCGCTGGAGCGCCGGCAGCGCGGCGCCGAACGCGCCCCAGAAGAGCCCCAGCGCCGCGAAGCCGATCAGCGCTCTCGTCCGAGGGCTCAGAGGCGCCATCGGCAGAATCCTCTACCCGAGATGCGCTGGCTCGACCCAGACTGGCGGACGGAGGCGGAGACATGGATCCGCGAGCAGGTCCGCGTGACGGGGCCGATCGAGCAGCCGCACGTCCACCCGTGGTCGACCGTGATGAGGGTGCCGACCGCGCAGGGCGTCGTCTGGTTCAAGGCCTCGGCACCGGACGTCCACGGCTTCGAGCCGCGCCTGACCGAGATCCTCGCCGAGGCGCGACCGGACGCCGTGACCGAGCTGATCGCCACAGACCGGCGCGGCTGGATGCTCATGCGCGACGCCGGAGCACGGCTTCGTGACCTCGAGGAGTCGCCGGTGGAGCACTGGGAGCGCATCCTCCCGCGCTACGCCGAGCTCCAGATCGCGGTGACGCCACGGGCCGAGGAGCTGCTCGAGCTCGGGGTTCCCGACGAGCGGCCGGCCGGGATCCCAGACCGGGTCGCGGCGCTAATCGAGGACGAGGAGGCGCTGATGATCGGCAGGTCGGCTGAGCTGACGGCGGAGCAGCGGGACGAGCTCCGGCGCCGGCTGCCCGAGCTGCAGGCGCTCGTCGAGGAGCTCGAGTCGTTCGGCGTCCCGCCCACGATCCAGCACGACGACCTCCACGACGGCCAAGTGTTCGTGGACGACGACCGCTACCGCGTCCTCGACTGGGGCGACAGCTGCGTCTCGCACCCGTTCCACACGCTCACGGTCACGCTGCGCGCGCTCGCCTGGCGAGCCGTGCTCGAGCCGGGATCGGCGCTGCTGCTGCGGCTGCGCGACGCGTACCTGGAGCCCTTCGGCGCCCCGCCTGCGGCAGCGGACCTCGCATACAGGACCGGCACGCTCGCCCGCGCGCTCGCCTGGCTGCGGTACATCCGCGCCACGCCGCCCGGGCAGCGCGATCCGGAGGACGCCGAGAGCGTGCCGTACGGGCTGCGCCTATACCTGGAGGCGGGCCCGATCGGCACGTGGGAGTGAGCCCTACGGCCGCCCGAGCAGCCGGCGGTCGAAGAGCCCGAGGACTCGGCGCTCGTACTCCTGCGGCTCCTCCTCGATCGCGGCCGTGTGCTTACCCTCGGGCAGCTCCCACAGCTGAGCGCGGCCGCCGGCCCGCTCGGCCCAGATGGGGTTGAGTTCGTCCTCGGCCCCGACGCCGCGGCCGGCGGCGATGAGCAGAACCCGGCCGGGGGCGCCGTCGCCGACGAAGTCTCCGACCGAGCGGACCTCCGGCCATCCGGAGAGCACCTGGGCCGCCGCGAGCATCACGACGGTGTTGGGCAGCGTCACCCACTTGTCCCAGCCCGGGAGGTCGAGCCCGTCGCCGTAGGCGCGGAAGCCGGCGCCCTCGGCTACGACAGCCCGCAGGTCCGGGCGCCGCGCCGCGGTCTCGACGACCGCCTCGGCGCCGGCCGAGAGCCCGACGGCCCCGATCCGCCCGTCCCGCACGTCCGGCCGGGACTTCAGGTAGTCGATCGCGGCATCGACGTCGGGCTGCCACGTCCAGTCGAAGCCCTGCGGGTCGCCCTCGCTCTCGCCCCGCCCACGGGCGTCGTAGAGCAGGACGCTGTAGCCGTGGCGGGCGAGGAGCGCCGCCTGCTTCCTCGGCCCCAGCCGGTTGCCACCCGAGCCGTGGACGAGGACGACGGCGGCGCCGTTTCGCGACGGCGCGTACCAGCCGCGGATCGTGAGGCCGTCGCTCGTCTCGAAGGAGACGTCCTCGTGCGGGACGGCGAAGTTCCCGTGGATCGGGTCCCGCGGCGTGTGGGTGACGTAGATCGCGAGCCCGATCGGGAAGAGCACGTAGAAGCCGGCCAGGAGCGCCGACGGCGATCGCACCGCGCCTCGCCCATCGACGTTTCCATCTAGCGCTCTTCGGGGCGCGCCACGCGACGACGACGCCGAGCCCGATCAGGAGGACGCCGGCGGCCGCTGCGAGGATTCCCGTGAAGTCGCTCAGCTCGGCCTCGTCGATCCAGCGTGCGCGACGTGCATCGCGCCGGGCGCGGCGATCAGGATCCCGAGCGAGAGGGCGAGGGCCGCCCTGAATCCCGGCCGGAGCCGCGGGTAGGCGAGGAGCGACGCGCCGAGGACGGCAAGGATCGCGACGGCCGCGAAAAAGATGGTCGCCGGCCGATGTGCCCGGTTGCCTGCCGACGAACGCGTCGTCGAGCACGTGGAGGGCCGCGAGCCCGATCGCCGTCGCGAAGACGGCGTGCTCGCGGCCCTCCCGGCGCCTGGGTCTACGCAACCGGTGTCGCGGCGGGCGCCTCCGGCGCCTCCTTCTCGTAGCCGATCCTGGGCAGCCACTCGAGCCAGCTGGGCAGGTACCAGTTCCAGTCCCCGAGCAGCTTCATCGTCGCCGGCAGGAGGACGGCTCGGACGATCGTCGCGTCGATGAGGATCGCCGCGGCGAGGCCGACGCCGAACTCCTTCAGGAAGAGGATCGAGAGCGTCCCGAAGATCGAGAACACGAACACCATCACGATCGCGGCGCTCGTCACGACCCCGGCCGTGACCTTGATCCCGTGTGCCACCGCGTCCTCCGTCTTCATCCCGCTGTCGTAGCCCTCCCGAACCCGGCTGAGGATGAACACGTGGTAGTCCATCGAGAGGCCGAAGAGGATCACGAACAGGAAGATCGGCAGGAAGGCGACGATGCCCTCCTCGTACGTGAAGCCGAGGAGGTCCTTGCCGACGCCGCCCTGGAACACCAGCACGAGCACGCCGTACGCGGCCGCCACCGAGAGCAGGTTCAGCACGATCGCCTTGATCGGGATCACGATCGACCGGAACGTCAGCAGGAGGAGGATGAACGCGAACGCAAGTACGAACCCGAAGACGAGCGGCGCCTTCGACCGCATCAGGTCGTTGAAGTCCATCGACGAGGCCGTCCACCCGGTGACGCCGTACTCGACGCCATCCCCGAGCGTGCCGATCGTCCCCGGGAGCACCTCGTCGCGCAGCGACGTCACGGCGTCCTTGGCCGCGTCGTCCGTCGCGCCGCCGGGAACCGGGATCGAGACGACGGCGACCGTGTGCCGGTCGTTGATGTCCGTCGTGATCGGCTCGCGCATGCCCGCGTAGACGAGCGCCCGCCACTTCAGCTGGCCGATCGCCTCCTCCATCTGCGGGGTCGTCACGTCGTCCGCCCTGATCACGACCTCAGCGGGAATCTCGCCGCCCGGGAAGGCCGCTTGCAGCTTCTTGTAGGTCTTGACGGCCGGCAGGCTCTCCGGGTAGGTCTCCGGCCCGGGCTGCGCGAGCTTCATCGTCGTGCTCACGAGCCCGAGGGCGACCAGCGGCGCCGCGGCGAGGATGATCGCCGGGATCGGGTGCCGGAGGACCGGGTCGAGGATCGCGCTCCAGAACCGGCCCTCCCCGTCGCGGGGGCGAAGGCTTCGCACGACGGGAACGTGCAGCTTGTCCACCCGGTCACCGAGCCACGACAGCAGCGCCGGCAGTACCGTGAGCGACCCGAGCACGGCGACGGCGACGACGAGCATCGTCGCGATCCCGAAGCCGGAGAACGTCGGGTCGCCGGTCAGGAACATGCCGAACATCGCGATCATGACCGTGAGACCCGAGATCAGCACGGAGCGGCCCGAGGTCGCCGCCGCGGCTTCGAGCGACGCCTGCTCACCGCGCCCCTTCGCGCGCTCCTCCCGCTCGCGCTTCAAGTAGAACATCGAGTAGTCCACGCCGACGGCGAGGCCGATCAGGAGCACGAGCGCGCCGATCGCCTGGTCGAACGGCAGTGCCAGGCTGACGAAGGCGAGCAGGCCCATCGTGCCGAGGACCGCGGTCAGGGCGAGCAGCAGGGGGATTCCCGCCGCCACGAGGCTGCCGAAGGCGACGATCAGGATGATCAGCGTGATCGGGATGGAGAGGAGCCCGGCCTTCTCCAGGTCGTCCGCGAACGCCCGGTTCACCTGATCCTCCGCGCTGACGCCGAAGCTCTCGATCGCGAAGCCCGGGTGCGCGTCCTGGGCGGCCGTCACGGCGTCCGAGATCCCGCCGATCTTGTCGACCGCGTCGTCGGGGTCGCCCACGATCTCCAGGTCGACGAGAGCCGTGCGCCCGTCCACCGAGATCAGATTCTGGTTCAGGGGGCTCAACGGCGACTCGATGGAGGCGACGTCCTTCTCCCTGTCCATGCGCGCCACGACGTCGGTGACGACGGCCTTGAACTCCGGCGAGCTCGCCTTGCGCGTCGGCGACTGGATCATGACCCGCTCCTTCGCCGGCGTCTCGAAGTCGTCGCCGAGGATCCTGCTGACGCGACCCGACTCGCCGACGCCGGTGTCCTCGGGCTTCAGCGTCTTCATCCCGACGACGTTGGCCCCGAGCACGAAGGCGAGCACCACGAAGCCGAGCCAGCCCCAGATCGCCTTCTTGCGATGCGTTGCGCTCCAGTGGCCCATGCGGGCCGCGATGTTCCTGGATCTCTTCAAACCGGCCCCTCTCTCCGGAGGAAACTTGGGTCAGTCTGAACCGCCGCTACGAAAAAGTGAAGCGGTCCTACGGAGCGAGGGCGCCGTCGAAGAAGGCGACGACACGGCGCTCGTACTCGTCCGGCTGCGCGTCGATCCCGCCGGTGTGACCGGCGCCCGGGACCTCCCAGATCGCCTTCGGCCGGCGCGCCGCCGCGTAGTAGACGGGATTGAGGTCGATCTCCTGCGGCTGCCCTTCTTCCCCGTAGACGAAGAAGACCGAGCGGGGCGAGATCCTCGAAGCGAGCTCCTTGAGGTTCGGCGGCGGCAGCTTGTCCGAGAACAGTGCCGTGCCCGCGGTGATGACGCCCGCCAGCCAGATGCCGGGCGAGTACCACGACGCGTCCGGTAGCTCGAGGTCCTCGCGGATCGACCGGGCCCCCGCGCCCTCGGAGACGATCGCCTTGACCTCGTCCGACTCCGCGGCCGCCTGGATGAGCATTTCGCCCCCGACCGAGAGCCCGACCGCCCCGATTCGCTCGGGATCGACCTCGGGGCGGCTCCGGAGGAACGCGGCGGCCGCGTAGACGTCCAGCTCGCCCGACCAGCCGAAGGTGTTGGGGTCGCCGTCGCTCTCGCCCTCGCCCCGCCGGTCGAAGAGCAGGACGCCGTAGCCATGCCGCGCGAGCATCCTGGCCGGCGCCTGGGGGCCTTTGCGACCCGGAAAGGCGATCACGGCGGCCCGGTTCTTCGACGGGACGTACCAGCCGCGGAGGGTCAGGCCGTCACTCGTCTCGAACGAGACATCCTCGTAGGGAGCGCCCAGGTCGGGCTCGGGGACGTACGCGCGCGCCACATGGGTGACGACGTAGGACAGCGAGAGCGGGAACATGACGAAGGCGACGAGCAGGGCAGCGCCGAGCGCGAGCAACGCTCGCCGGACGTAGCGCCACGCTCTGTTGTCGTCGGTCCGCCTCGACCGCCAGAGCGTCCTCGCGCCGACGGCCAGGAGCAGCAGACCGGCCGGGATCGCGAGGAGGCCGGTGAAGTCGTCGCCGGACGGCCCGCTCTTCACCGTGTAGTAGCCCGCTTCGCCGACGCCGATCACGACGCCCAGCAATCCGAGCGCGAGCGCCAACCCTCCGCGCAGTCCGGCGCGCAGCCTCGGGTACACCACGGCGACGAGGACGAAGACTCCTGCCGGAACGAGACCGCTGACCAGGTGGTCACGCGCCGACGTCCCGGGCTCCGGCTGCAGGAAGCGGTCGTCGACGATGTGGAGCGCGACGACAGCGAGCCCGAGCCGGGCGAGGCCGGCCTCGGTCCGCAGGGCTGCCGCGACGCCCGTCGCGGCAGCCCTTCTCGATTCGGCAGCTGGTTGAGCGATGGTCCCGATCGGTGTTCCCTAGATCGTCGGGGCCGGAACCGGCGCGGCCTCCACCGGCTCCACCGGCTCGAGCTTCTCGCCGTGCTCGAAGTGGGGAATCCACTCGAGCCACTTCGGCAGGTACCAGTTCCAGTCGCCGAGCAGCTTCATGGTCGCCGGCAGGAGGATGGCGCGGATGATCGTGGCATCGATCAGGATCGCCGCCGCGAGCCCGACGCCGAACTGCTTGAAGATCATCATCTGGAGCGTCCCGAAGATCGCGAAGACGCCGACCATGACGATCGCGGCGCTCGTGACGACGCCGGCCGTGCTCTTGATCCCGTGGGGGATCGCGTCGTCGGTGGACATGCCCCCGTCGTACGCCTCACGCACGCGGCTGAGGATGAAGACGTGGTAGTCCATCGAGAGCCCGAAGAGGATCACGAAGAGCAGGATCGGGAGAAACGGGTCGATCCCGCCCGTGAACTCGAAGCCCAGGATCTGCTTGCCCCAGCCGTGTTGGAAGACCAGGACGAGGATCCCGTAAGCGGCTCCGACCGAGAGGAGGTTCAGAAGCACCGCCTTGGCGGCGATCACCAGAGAGCGGAAAGACAGCAGCATCAGGCAGAAGGCGAACAGCAGCACGAAGCCGAACACGAGCGGCGCCGCGATCTTCATCTGGTCGTCGAAGTCTTTTGCCTGTGCCGTCGGCCCGGTGACGCCGACCTCGGCGTTCGTGAGCGTGCCCAGCGCGGCGCAGCGGTCGGCCGGACGACCACCTTCGCCGGACGAGCACGACCAGCGCTCCCACCGCGAGGGCGAGGATGGTGCCGCGCTGGACGTTCTGCACGGCGGTCTGGGCCACATCCCGACCGGTCACCTCGAGGACCGCTCTCGGGAGGTCGAACGCGAGGACGGTCGCGTACCCGGCCGCGACCAGCGCTCGCTCGGCCTTCCCCCCGAGTCGTCCCGTCGGATACGCCAGGAAGAGGTGGAGGAAGAGGACGGGCGGAAGGAGCGACAGCGCCTCTCCGATCGTCTGGAGGATCTCCATGTTCGCCTGTTCCAGCCTCGCCAGCATCGGCGAGAAGCCGGCGGCCACCATGAGCGGCCCGAACCGGCTCTCGGGCCGGCGCCACCAGGCAACGAGCCCGCAGATCGTGTAGGACAGCGTGATCCACGCGACGATTGCGGCGTGGACCTGCGGCCCGTGGTCGCCGGCCAGGCTGAGCTTGAACGCGACGACGGCCGCGGCAAAGGCGGCCAGGACGAGCGCTCCGACGACGATTCGCCGTGGTGGGTGCGGAATATCCACCGACGGCTCGGGTGCGGTGAGCGAGGCGACGATGGCCTCCTCCTTCCGTAGCCCCTTCATTGAGCGTACTCCTGTGCAGAGGCGCGCCACTGCGCAGCCGTAAAGCGGGGGGCGCGTTAGCATCGGACGACCCCGACGGAAGGACCGCCATGCAGCTGATCGAACGCCTGGACGCCGCCCGACGGCGCTGGAACGTCCTCGAGCATCCCTTCTACCGCCGATGGGAATGCGGCGAGCTTCGCCGTGAGGAGCTGACGGCCTACGCGGGCGAGTACCGGCACGCAGTCGTCGCTCTCGCCGCCGCAGCGGAGCAGGCCTCGCCGATTGCCGGCTCAGAGCACGCGGACGAGGAACACGCGCACGTCGACCTGTGGGACGACTTCGCCCGCGCCGTCGACGCCGATCCCGGCCCCGCGCGTCTCGCCGGAACCGTCAGCTGCGCGAGTGCGTGGACATCGGCCGCCGATCCACTCGAGGCGCTCGGGGTCCTCTACGCGATCGAGGCCGGACAGCCCGACGTCTCCGAGACGAAGCTCGACGGTCTCGTCCGCCACTACGGGTTCCAGGAGGACTGCCGGGCGACCGCGTACTTCACGCTCCACGCCGAGCGCGACCACGAACACGCTGCCGAGGCGCGCGCGCTGCTGGAGCGCCACGCACGGCCCGAGGACGACGACCGTGTCGTCGGTGCGGCCGAGCGCGCGCTGAGCGGGAACTGGGCGCTGCTCGACGGCGTCGAGGCGCTCCGCTAGCGGCGCTCACCGGTGAGCGCCGGCCGGATAGCACTCCTCGTCACCGGCTGCTTCGTCGCACTGCTCTCGCTCGCGTCCCTGGCCGGCGGCGGGCTCCTCGTCTGGGAGCACACGACGCAGCGCGACGAGGACGGCTACTACACCACCCGCCACGAGACGTTCCTGACGCAGGGGTACGCGCTCCGCTCGGACGATCTCGACCTCGGCACCGAGGGACCAGACTGGCTGTTCGAGGAGGGCCGGCTCGCAACGATCAGGCTCCAGGGCGACAGCGCCGAGCCGGGCAAGCAGCTCTTCTTCGGGATCGGGCGCGGGGACGACGTGGAGCGCTACCTCGACGGCGTCGACCACGACGTCGTCGCCGACGTCGACGTCGACCCGTTCGACGTGCGCTACGAGCGCGAGTCGGGCACGCGGACCCCTGAACGCCCGCAGGATCAGACCTTCTGGGCCGCGAGCGGCGTCGACCGGGTCGAGTGGGAGGTCGACGAGGGCCGCTGGATGGCCGTCGTCATGAACACCGACGCCTCCCGCGGAATCGTCGCGGAGGTCAGCATCGGCGCGAAGTCGGACCTGATCATCTGGATCGCGCTGATCCTGCTCGCCCTCGGCCTGGGGCTCGGCGCGCTCGCCGCACTGCTGATCGCGCTCGCGGTCCGGGGAGCGCCGGTCGCCGCGCCGGCGGCCGCTCCGGGTGTTCCCGCCGTGGCGGGCGAGTACCCGGTCCAGGTCGTGGGCGAGGTCGATCCGGGGGTGAGCCGGTGGCTCTGGCTGCTCAAGTGGCTGCTGCTCATCCCGCACCTCATCCTGCTCGCTTTCCTCTGGGCCGCGTTCTTCGTCGTCACCGTGATCGCGTTCTTCGCGATCCTCTTCACCGAGCGCTACCCGCGCGGCCTTTTCGGCTTCAATCTCGGCGTCATGCGCTGGACGTGGCGCGTCGCCTGGTACGGCTACGCCGGGCTCGGGACCGACCGCTACCCGCCGTTCACGCTCGCCGACGCCGACTACCCCGCCCGACTCCACGTGCCGTACCCGGAGCGGCTCTCACGCGGGCTCGTGCTCGTCAAGTGGTGGCTGCTGGCGATCCCCCACTACCTCGTGATCTCGTTCTTCGTCGGCCCGGGCTGGTGGTACGAGCAGTGGCACGGCCCCGGGTTGATCGTCCTGCTCGCGTTCTTCGCCGGCGTGGTGCTGCTCGTCAGGAACCGGTACCCGGAGAGCCTGTACACGCTCGTGCTGGGGATGGACCGGTGGGTGGTGCGCGTCGTCGCCTACGCGGCGCTGATGCGGGACGAGTACCCGCCGTTCCGGATCGACCGCTAGTCGCGAGCCGGCACGATCACGACGGGGCAGGGCGCGTGGTGCGCGACCTGCTGGCCGACCGAGCCGAGGAGGAGTCCGCGGAAACCGCCGAGGCCCCTCGAGCCGACGACGAGGAGGTCGCCCTCGCGCGCCGCCTGGACGAGCGCGTCGGCGGCCGAACCGGCGGCGACACGCTGCTCGATCGTCACGCCCTCCGCGTCAACCCGCCCCACCTCCTCCTCGAGCAGCTTCCGTCCGGAGCCTTCGAGCCGCTCGATGAGCTCCGGGTCGGGGAGCGCGGGCGGCGTCGCGAGGACGGGCTCCGGCGCGAGGTAGACCGGCGGGACGGCGTACGCGTGCACGGCGACGACGCTCGTCCCGCGCAGCCGCGCCTCGCGAACGGCCCAGTCGAGCGCCCGGCGCGCGTGCTCCGAGCCGTCCACGCCGACCACGATCCGGCCGTTGTCCTCGGACGCCACAGGCCGATTCTGCAGGACTTCCGCAGGACGCGTCACGAGACCGCAAGGAACCGGGGAGGCCGGCATCCATCTCTCGGCCGGGACAGGTCGTCCGGGTCCAGGCTGCCAGGTGCGGCGTGGCGCCTGCGGCCCGGGCGACCCGGCCCGGTCGGGCAGTTGGAGGTGCGGCTCCAACTACAGTGCGGGCCGTGAAGTCGGTCTGGATCGCCGCCGCCGCCGTCTTGGTCGCGGGGGGTCTGGGATCCGCGGCACAACCGGCTTGGCGGCCCGCACGGCCCGTTCCCGTGCCCAGGACAGAGGTCGCGGCCGCCGCGTTCGGGCGGGAGATCGCGGTCGTCGGAGGCTTTCTCGCGAACGGGCGCAACACCGGCCGGGCCGACGCGTACTCGCCCGCCCGGAACCGCTGGCGCCGCCTGCCCGACCTCCCGGTCACCGTCGACCATGCGACGGCCGCCGGCGCGGCGGGCCGGCTGTACGTCGTGGGCGGCTACGGCCCCGGGTCGGCCGCGCGCGACACGGCGTTCGCCTTCTCCGGCGGGCGCTGGCGGCACTTGCCGCGGATGCCGGCGCCGCGCGCCGCCGCCGGCTCTGCGATCGTCGGCGGGAAGCTCTACGTCGTCGGCGGCATCGAGGCGCCCGGGCGGCTCGCGCGCGACGCGTTCTCCTTCGACCTCGAAGCCTTCCGCTGGTCGACGATCCGCGGCCCGAGGCCACGCGAGCACCTCGGCGCGGCGGCGCTCGGCGGCCGCGTCTACGCGGTCGCGGGTCGCACCGGCGGGCTCGACTCGAACCTCGACGTGGTCGAGGCGTTCGACCCGCGGAGCGGTCGCTGGCACGCCGTCGCCCCTGTCCCCGGCACGCGCGGCGGCACGGCCGCGGCAGCCGTGGCCGGCCGGCTCGTCTCCGCCGGCGGCGAGGAGCCCGGCGGAACGATCGACGACGTCTACGCGTACTCGCCGGCGAATCGGCGCTGGACGCGGCTCCCGTCGATGCGCACGTCCCGGCACGGCCTCGGCCTCGTCGGCTGGCGCGGGCGCGCGTACGCACTTGCCGGCGGCCCCCAGCCCGGCCTGACGGTCAGCGCCTCAAACGAAGTGCTGACGCTCCGCGCTCCCTAAGCGTCCTCGGGCCGTAGTCCGGTCGCGACGACGCGCCGGCCGGCGCGCTCGTACACGACGTCCACGGTGTCGTGCTTCCGGTACGTGCCCGCGACACCGAGGAACATGCTCAGCCACCGGATCGGGCCCAGGCGGCCCTCGTGAGCGAGCGAGCGCGAGAAGACGAGGGTGCGCCCGAGGACCGTGTAGTCGCGGCCGGGCTCCTGGCGGACGCCGTTGACGAAGACCTCGAAGTCCTCCCCGACCTCGCCCGGCAGGCTCACGCGCGACCCGGCTTGCGACATCCCGCTCGATGTGGCTCCCTCGTCTGGCACGCCCATAGAATGGCGCAGCCCGTGGTCGCTGCTGCCCTGTTCGCCGCAACCGGTCTCAAGCCCGTCACGCCCGAGTCGCCGAACGCCGAGCGGATCGAGGACCTCTACTGGTACATCGCGTTCTGGGCGGTCGTCGTGCTGCTCGCCGTGGCGGTGCCGCTCGGCCTCTTCGTCTACAGGTACCGGAGCCGCGGCCGCGACCGCACGGTCGAGGGCCCGCAGATCCACGGATCGACGCGCCTCGAGATCGCCTGGACTCTGGTCCCGGTGGTCATCCTCCTGACAGTCACCGCGTTCACGTTCTACAAGCTCCCCGGGATCACGCTGGAGGACGAGGCGAGCGCGAGCGACCTCCGCGTCCACGTCGAGGGCCGGCAGTTCTACTGGCAGTACCGCTACCCGAACGGCGTGATCGCGATCGACCGGCTCGTCGCCCCGCAGGACCGCCTCGTCGTGCTCGACATCACGGCGCCCGAGAGCGACGTCAACCACAGCTACTGGGTGCCCGGCCTCGGCGGCAAGTTCGACGCGATTCCCGGCGAGACGACCGAGACCGCCTTCCGCGCGGAGAAGACCGGCACCTACGAGGGTCAGTGCGCGGAGCTCTGCGGGATTCAGCATGCGGAGATGCTCGCCGAGGTCGAGGTGCTGCCAGCCGACGAGTTCGACCGCTGGCTCGAGGAGCAGGCGCAGCAGCAGGAGGCCGGGACTTCGGACCTCGGAGAGCAGCTCTTCGTCGGCGCCTGCTCCAAGTGCCACGGCCCGAACGGCGAAGGGCTGATCGGCCCACGGCTCACGCCGGCGAGCGTCGGCGCCCCGCAGACGGTCGCCCGGACGGTCCGCAACGGCATCCGCACGATGCCCGCGATCGGCGAGGGGTGGGACGACCGTCAGATGAAGGCGCTGACCGACTACCTGCGGGAGAGGTTCCCGGCGGAGGGCGCGCAGTAGTGGCGACCAGGGCCGAGACGCCGACCTACCCGGTGCCGTGGACCGCGGGACGGGTGACGCGCTGGCTCGCGACCGTCGACCACAAGCGCATCGGGATTCTCTACATCGTCACGAGCCTCGTCTTCTTCCTCGC
>DASSUI010000024.1:0-92980 GCA_035707105.1 Gaiellaceae bacterium
CGGGGCGACGTAGGCCGGCAGGCCGTTTCCGTGCTGCGCCATCGGTCAGTAGATCGCGTCGCGGCCGGAAAACGAACCCTCGCGGGCCTCGCCCTGCTCCTCCTCGCCGCGGCCGGCTGCAGCGGCTCGTCGACAACGTCGCAACCCGATGCCGGGAAGGCGGCCGGCCGACGTCCGGCAGTCGAGTTCCTCGGCCCCGACCGCCTCGAGCGCCCGGCGGATCTCCGCGCGGAGGCGCGCGCCGCGGCCGGAAGCCGCGTCGTCGCAGTCACCTTCATCCTCGACGGCCGCCCGCTGGGATCGGACACCACGAGGCCCTACCGGCTCGACGTCGACCCCGCGCTGCTCGCACGGGGTCGGCACCGTGTTCGCGTGGAGGCCGTCGACAGCCTCGGCCGGCGGGGGACGACGGCGGCCGGCCCTCTGAGCGTCGAGGCTTCCGGCTCACTGATCGTCGACGCGGCGCCCGGCCCGTCCTTCGCGCGCGCCCGCGAGGCCCTCGAGCGCGGGGACGTCACCGTGCGACTCGCTCCCGGCCGCTACGTGGTCGACGAGCTGGAGCTCGGCAGCGGTGCCCGCCTCGTCGGCTCCGGCCCGCGAACGGTGCTCGCCGCGCCTCGCGGCAGGCGCTACTGGGCGCTCGTCGTCGCGCGGGGGAGGAACATCCGGATCGCGGATCTGGCAGTCGACGGCGGCGGCGCCGTGCCTCGCGACGAGGAGGGAGGCATCGGGATCGCGGTGTTCGACGGCTCGAGCGACGTGCGCCTCCAGCGCCTCCGTATCACGCGGGTCCGCACCGACGGCGTCAACACGTGGGGCGCCCACTCCGGCGTCTCCCTGCAGGACTCGGTGATCGAGGGCGGCGGAACCGCCGAGGCCGGCTTCGTGGCGCTCGGCTCGGACGAGACGCGCGACACGAGCGTGATCCGGAGCGCCGTCCGCGGTTTCCGCGGCTTCGGCATCCTCCTTCAGCAGCAGGCGCACGGCCGCCCCGCCGCCGACCTCCACGGGGTCGTTCTCGACAACGTCGTCAGCGACATCCGCGACCCGTCCCGCGACGGCTGCTGGACCGCCGCGAAGTACCGGACGCCCGGTTGCGGGACGAACGAAGGCGGCATCTGGACCGGGGGCGTCGAGGCCGCGGTGATCGGCAACACCGTCCGCAGGGCGCGGTGGGACGGTATCGAGACGGTGGGCTCGTCCACGCGGACGACGATTGTCGGGAACCGGATCTACGACACCCGGACGGGGATCTACCTCGAGCACGCGACCCACCGGTCGCTGATCAGCCGCAACGTGATCGTCGACGCGCTGGTCGGCATCAACGTCGAGTGGTGGCACGAGGGCGCCGGCTCGAGCCGGAACACGTTCGCGTTCAACCGCATCGTCCGCTCGAAGGCCGGGATCGTCCTCGACGTCGGTAGCGACGGGAACCGGATCGTCGGCAACGTCTTCGTCGGCGGTCTCCGCCCCTCGATCGTCCTGCAGGGGGCTTCGGACAACGTCGTGCGGGACAACGTCGGGTGCGGGAGCCGCGGCGACTCGCTCGTCTCGTTCTCCGAGGCCCGGTACGACGACGGGCGCCCAGCGGTCTCGAAGCAGAACCGGCTGGACGGCAACGAAAGCAGGGACTCCGCGTGCTGAACGACCGCGTCAGGGACTCGGACCCGGTCGCCGGCGGCTCGGCGCTCCTCTTCTGGTCGAAGGTCGTCGGCAACGCCGGGTTCTTCGCCGCCGTGCTGATGCTCGCGCGCGCGCTCGGCCCGACGGGGCGCGGCACGATCGCCTTCATCACGGTCACCGCCCTCGTCGCGGCCCGGTTCGCCGGGCTCGGGATCGGCGAGGCGACGGCGGTGTTCGCCGCCCGCAGGCCGGAGGCGCGCGGCGCGCTGCTCGCGAACGTCGTCGCCTTCATGCTCGCCGGGGCCGCGCTGGCGGCTGCGGCTGCGTGCGGCGCGCTGATTGCGCTCGGGGACAGCCGGCCGGCCGGGGTGGGGCCCGCCGAGCTCGCGGTCCTCGCCTGCGCGACGCTCGTCAGCGCCCTCGGCGAGAGCGGCTACTTCTTCCTGCTCGGCTGCCACCGCCTGAGGCAGGTGGCGCTGATCACTGCGACCGCCTCCTGGATCTACCCGCTGCTCCTCGTTGTGCTCTGGAGCACGGTCGGCCTGACCGTGCTTCGCGCAGCCCTCGCCTGGACGGTCGCGGAGAGCATCCGGGCGCTCGCCTACCTCGGCCGGTCGCTCCGCGGGCTCGGCCCCGTGCGCGTGCAGACCGGCCTGCTCGTCGAGGCCTTGCGGTTCGGGAGCCGCGCATGGGTGGGCAGCCTGGCGCGGTTCCTCAACTTCCGCACCGACCAGATCCTGATGGGGTTCCTGGCTTCGGAGGCCGCGCTCGGGGTCTACGCCGTGGCGGTCAACGCCTCGGAGGCGCTGCTGTACCTCCCGGCGGCGACGGCGACCGCGCTCCTGCCCGTCGCTGCGAGAACGGAGGCCGGGCTCCGCGCGGAGCAGGCGCTCCGGGCCTTTCGGTCCGCCGTCGTCGTGACGGCCGTGGCCGGTCTCGTCGCGGCGCTCCTCGGCCCGGTGCTCCTGCCGCTCGTTTTCGGGTCGGAGTTCGACGCCTCGGTCGCCCCGTTCCTGTGGCTCCTCCCGGGCGCCCTCGGGTTCGCGGCGATCGCCGTGTTCTCAAACGCCCTCGTGGCCGGATCGTCGCCGGGCCTCTCGTCCGCGGGCCCGCTCGTCGCGCTCGTGGTCGGCATCGGGCTCGACCTGATCCTGATCCCGCGCTTCGGCGCTTCCGGCGCGGCGGCCGCGGCGAGCGCCGCGTTCCTCGCCGGCGGCTCCGCCGCGCTGATCGCATTCCGGCGCCGGAGCCCGTTCGCGTGGAGCCTGCTCCTGCAGCCGCGCCGAAGCGACCTCAACGTCTTCCGCGCGCTCGCCCGCCCGCTCCGAGCGGCTCGCTCGAGCTAGCGCGGCCTACGTCGAGCCCACCCGCCGCAGCAGCGCTTCTCCGCCCGGCAGCCGCCAGGCACCGGCAAGCGCGGCGGCGGCGGCGCGACCCCGCCGCGTCCCGGCCGCGACCACCGTCTCGAGGCGCGGGTCCTCGGTCGGATAACGGTACTTGTAGTCCTCCTCACCCCCGAGGAAGCGGTACTCCGTCGCGCCCTCCTCGAGCGCCAGGCGGATGCTCTCGACCTCGAGAAGGAACCCAACCGACAGCCGGTCCCAGGTGCGATCGCGGCCGCCCTGGTAGGCGAAGTACGCGCCCGCGAACAGGAAGCCGTACTCCAGGCCGACGGGTTCGCCGTCGAGCTCCAGCAGCAGCAAACGCAGCCACCCGCGCTCGAGGGCGGCATTGGCGAAGGCGCGCTGGAACGCCTCGTGCTCCCCGCAGAAGAGACATCCCGGATGCACCTGGAAACGCGCCCGGTGAAGCCGGAAGGCGCAGTCGAGGTCGCGCTCGATCGTCGCCTCGTCGGCAAACCGGAAGCGCACGTCGTGGTCACGGAGGAGGCGGTTGTGGGCGTGACGCACGCTCTTGCGGAAGCGTTTGCTGCGCGCTGCGAGAAACGCGGCCCACGAGTCCTCCTGAAGCTGGAGGATCGGGTAGCCCGTCCGGCGGACGACCCGGCCGCCGAGGACGCCGGCCCAGTCGCGGTCGCCGGCGACCCAATCACCAACGAAGACGTCGTGGGCCTGCTCGGCGAGGGCCGACCGCATCGCCTGCTCCGCGGCGCCGGTGCCGTCGCGGCAGATCGGTCCGAGCCGGTCGCCGTGTCCGTGGCCGAGCAGCCGGAGTGTCCGGACCGGGCGCCCCGACCAGAGGAAGAGCGGGACGATCGCCTCCGCGTCGCCGTCCGCGCGCCGGACGACCGCGATGCGGAGCCTCCGGTCGCCGCCGTAGTGCCGCCACCAGAGCTCGTTCCACTCCCAGGTGGCGAAGACGTTGCGGCTGTCGGCCGACAGGCGCGTCCAGTCGTCGCGAAGGGCGTCCAGGCTGTCGACCACGTCGACCGTATGCGCGGGGCCCCCGCCCTTCGGGATCCCGAGTCCCGCGGCCACCTTCCGGCTCGCTAGAGCCAGTAGGCGGAGATGAGCACGATGATCGCGACGATCCCGGCGATCGCCACGATCACGAAGTTCGCCATGAGCGCCGCATCCGTCATCCGCGCGGGACGGCGCCGCGAGCGTCGCGCAAGCGGCTCCGCCGTGAGCCCCTCCGCGCCTGGAGCCTGGATCGTCGTTCCGCCCGGCGGTGGCGCGGCCGCCCGGCCGCGCCAGGCGACGGCGGCGGCGAGCGCGTCGGTGATGAACTGGTTGAGGCTGACGCCCTCGCGCTCCGAGGCCCGCGTCAGGTCGGCGTGGAGCGTCTTGGGCATTCGGAGCAGGAGCCGGCCGCTGTGGCTCGTGGCCGATTTGGGCTCGGGGATGTCCCGGCGTTCCTCGAGCGCCAGCCCGATCCACTTCGCCATCGCCGCCTCGATGCCGTCCAGCGCGGCATCGGAGGTCTTCCCGTGACTCGTGCACCCGGGCAGCTCTTCGACGGAGGCGGTCCACGGCTTGCCCTTCTCCTCGCCGTCCCTGACGAGCACGATGTGGTAGGGCAGAGCGAGGTAGTCCTCCACGCTGCCGCCATGGTGCTCCTGGACGCTGCTCAAGCGCCGCTCCCCCGCAGACGGCTGACGAAGAAGCTCACCGGTCATCGATTGTACGGGCGAAACGGCCCTCGACAAGGTCACTCACGCGTCCGCCTGCCCGATCTCGGCCCGCAACTTGGCGAGCGCCCGCCGCGTCAGCCGGGAGACGTGGATCTGAGAGATCCCGACCCGCGGCGCGATCTGGGCCTGGCTGAGCCCCTCGAAGTAGGCGAGGCGGAGGAGGAGCCGCTCCCGCTCGTCGAGCACGTGGAAGCCGCCGGAAAGGGCGATCCGGTCCTCGCCGAGCTCGTAGCCGCGATCGAGACCGCCCTCCCCGTCGAGCTCGCCGTTCCTGCCGTCGACGAGCTCGGCTACGCGCGTCCTGAGCGTCGGATCCAGCTCCTGGAGGCGCCGCGGGATCCGGATCGGCCACGCCCGGTCGCGCAGGTGCCGCTTGATCTCGCCCTCGATCGTCGGAATCGCGTACGACGCGAGGTCGACGTCCCGGTCGAGCTGGAAGCGATCGATCGCCTTCATGAGGCCGATCGAGCCGACCTGGACGAGGTCCTCGAACTGCTCCCCGTGGCCGACGTAGCGCCGCGCGAGCCGGCGGACGAGCGGCAGGTACTGCTGGACCAGCCGCGAGCGAGCTCCGACGTCGCCGTGCCGGTGGTAGTCCCGGAGGAGCCCGCGCACCGCCGCCCGGCGCGCCGCGGACGTCGTGCGCGGCCGGCGGAGACCGACTGAGCGTCGGGTCTGCGGCTCACCGGATGGTCTGAACGTTGCCCCCGCTGCGGCGGTGACGGACATGATTCCCCTTCCCCCTGACGACCCTTCCCTTCGAAACTAACGTGATCGCGCGCGTAATGCAAGGGAAATTTCGTGGTTCACAATAAATCCATATGGGTAGCTCGTGATTACGATGCGCTTCTCGAAACAAATGCCTTCTGCCCGCCTGTGCGCTTCGATCTTCTTTACGTTCGCGCTGGCGGTGTCGGTCGCGGCCTGGCAACAGCAGATTGGCGGAGATTTGGCTCAACCAGCGGCCTTAGAGCGGCAGTATCACCTCGCCGCCCTCCCAGTATCGCCCGCGGTACTCCTACCGATATCGGCGGTGGAATCTGTGGTCAATCGTGCGGCGAATCGGCGCAGAGAAATCGCTTCGGAAAGGGCCGACCGAGATGAAGAAGCGATGCGCGAGCAGTATCACGAGGCGATCCGGTTGCAGATCGGCCTCGCTCTCGCCGCGGTGTACGTCCTCTTCCTCGCCGGCTGGTTCTGGGTCACCCGGATCCGGCCGCGCCGGCGCTGATTGACATGCCGAGCCGAATGGGTTACCACGGAGGGAGCACCGGAGGAGGCTGTGTGACGCGCTCAGGGAGATCGCTGCTGCGGCGACGGGGGTCGATGCTCCTGCTCCTCGCCTGCGCGGGAGCGGCGTTCGCGAGCCCTGTGCTCGCCGCCGGGCCGGCCCCGGATCCGGCGCCGACCGGGACCCGGACGCCGCGTCCGGAGCCCGTGCCCGGGTCGAAGGCGCCGACACCGCCTCCGCCCCCGGCGGCGACCACCGTCTCCCCACCCGCTTCGACTTCGCCGCCTCCGGCCGCGACGCAGCCGCCGGCCGTCGTCGCCACGCCGCCGGTCGTTGTCACGCGCAACGTCACGGTCACCCGCCGGCGGTCCGCGCCGACCCGGTCGGTTCAGAAGCAGCGGCCGAAGCCGAAGCCGAAGGCGAGGACGGGCAAGGACCGGCCGCAGCCGACCGGCCAGGCGGTCAAGCGGCCGCTTCCGATCGACACGCCGAAGGCGACCTCGCCGGACGGGCTCCTCCTCGCCGGCGGCCTCGCTCTCGTCGTGCTCGTGATCGCCGACACCGCCTTTCTGGCGCTGTCGCGGCGGTCGCTGCGGCTCGGCTAGCGCACGACGAACGAGCTCGCGCCGAGCTGCCGCCCGAAGCGCTTCTCTCGGGGCCGTCCGAGACCGGGCCACACGTACCACCGGTAGGTGCCCTTCGTGAGGCGGTAGCGGCGGCCGTCGTACGTCCAGCTTCGCTTCAGCTGGAGCGAGGCTCGGCGGGGCCAGGCGCTGAGGATCCTGCCGTTGCGCCAGAGCTGCACGTTGTAGTACGTCGCTTTCGGGACGGACCTCCAGACGAGCCGCGGCGGCCGGGAGACGACGGCGCCGGCCGCCGGCGCCACGAGCGGGCCGGTCGGTCGGGCGGTCGCCGTCGCCGTGGCCATATTCGCGGCCTCGTCGTATGCCGCGAGCGTGTAGCGGTACCGAACGCCGTTCTTGAGGCGGCGGTCCGTGAAGCTCGTCCCGCCGCCGCTGTAGACGAGGACAGCGGCGCGGCGGATCTCGACGAGCGTCGTGTCAGGCGACGCCTCCCAGCTGAGCTCGGCGATGCCGTTGCCGGCCTTCACGTGGACGTTGCGAAGCGAGGGTGCCGACGCGTCGTACCGGAGGGCGAACGTCATCGGCGTCCCGACGTTGCCCGCACGGTCGCGGCAGTTGCCCGGAACGGAGGCGGCCGCTGCGTCGGGACCCGCGTACGAGGTCGCGGTACACGCGTCGATCCCCGAGGTCGAGTCGCTTCCATGGAAGGTGACCCCGAGCGCGTGGTTGTACCAGCCGTGGGCGTCGGGCGGCCGGTCTGCCGCCGCGCCCGTCGTCTCGGGGGCGGTGGCGTCGTAGCTGACCTCGAGCGACGCGAGGCCGACGTTGCCGGCGTTGTCCATGCACGCTCCTCCGACGACGACCGTCGCGCCGTCGGGCCCCTCGTAGCGCTCGGGCGGGTTGCAGGACTCGAGGCCCGAGACCGGATCCTGGCCAGCGAATCCGATCGTGAGCGGGTGGTTGTACCAGCCGTTCGCGTCCGGTCCGCGGTCGGCGGTCGCAGCGGTGTGGGGCCCCGTCGCGTCGTAGCGGAGCGGGAACGAGCGCGTCGCCACGTTCCCCGCGCGGTCGATACACGCCGCCGGGGCGGCTGCGTCGGTCCCGTCGGGGCCTGCGTAGGTGAGCGTCGGGCACGCGTCGATGCCGGAGGTTGCGTCGCTCCCCTGCACGGCGAACGCCACCGGCCGGTTGTACCAGCCCGCCCGGTCCGGGCTCCGCGCCGGGGTCGCACCGTCGACCTTCGGCGCCGTCGCGTCGTACTTGATCGTCAACGTGCTCGGCAGGCTGTCGTTCCCGGCCCGGTCCCGGCAGGATCCGGCGAAGCCGATCGATTGCGTGTCCGGCCCGGCGTAGGTCTGTCCCGCCGTGCAGGACTGGATGCCGGACGTCGGATCGCTGCCCGCGAAGCCGACCGCGACCGGACGGTTGTACCAGCCGTTCGCGTCCGCGGGCCGCCCCGCCACGGCTGCGGCGAGCGGGGGCGTCGCGTCGTAGTTGAGCGCCAGCGACGCGCTCGCCAGGTTGCCGGCCCGGTCCTTGCACGTGCCGGGGACCAGGGCCGCCGCCCTGTCCGGGCCGGAGTAGCTCTTTGCGGCGTCGCAGGAATCGAGCCCGGACAGCCCGTCGCTGCCGGCGAAAGCGATCGTGAGGGGAGCGCTGTACCAGCCGTTCGCGTTCGCCGGCCGCGAGGGGGTCGCGGTCGCCGTCGGGCTCGTCGAGTCGTAATTGACGACGACCGAGGCCGACCCGACGTTGCCCGCCCGGTCGCGGCAGGCGCCGCCCACCGCGGTTGATGCCGCGTCGGGCCCGGAGAAGGGCACCGCCGGGTCGCAGCCGCTCACGCCGGAGGTCGCGTCGGCTCCCGCGAAGGCGACGGAGAGCGGGTGGTTGTACCAGCCGTTCGCATCGGCGACCCGCGACGCGGTCGCCGTGACGGCGGGTGGGGTCGCGTCGTACTTCAACGGGAACGACCCTGTCTCGCTCCGGTTCCCCGCCCGGTCGGCGCACGATCCGGAGACCGAGCCTGCGCCGTTGTCCGGGCCCCCGTAGTCGACCCGCGTGCAGCTCTCGACGCCCGAGGTGCCGTCCGTGCCCTGGAACTGCACGGAAAGCGCGTGGTTGTACCAACCGTCCAGATCGGCGGGCCGCGAGGGGGCTGCGCCGCTCACCGTCGGCGCCGTCTGGTCGTACTTCAGCGTGAAGGACGGGGCGGTGGAGTTCCCGGCCCTGTCGACGCACGTTCCGCTGACGGAGGCCGCCCCGGTGTCCGGCCCGGAGTACGTCTGCGCGGCGGGGCACGACTCCAGGCCCGACGTCGAATCCGTCGCCGAGAAGCCTACGGTCAGCGGGGCGTTGTACCAGCCGTTCGCGTTCGGCTGGCGCGACGGGGTTGTGGTCGCCTGAGGGGCGGTTCCGTCGTACTTCAGCGCAAAGGACGCCGTGCCGGCGTTGCCGGCGACGTCACGGCACGAGCCGGCAACGGCCGCCGAGGCGGCATCGGGCCCGGAGTAGGTCTTGTCCCCGTCGCAGGACTGGAGCCCCGAGGTCGCGTCGCCGCCGCTGAAGGCCACGGTGAGCGGCGCGCGGTACCAGCCGTTCGCGTTCGCCTGCCGGGAGGGAGCCGCCGTCACCTGCGGGGCTGTCGCGTCGTACTTGAAACCGAGGGTTGCGGTCGAGCTCGCGTTCCCCGCGCGGTCGACGCACGCTCCGCTCAGGGAGGCGCTCGTCGTATCCGGAGCCGTGTACGTCTTCGCCCCGTCGCACGAGGTGATGCCCGAGGTCGCGTCCGTTCCGGTGAACGAGACGGTGAGCGGCGCGCGGTACCACCCGTTCGCATCGGCGGGCCGGCCCGGCGACGCGGTGGCCTGGGGAATCGTCGCGTCGTACTTCAGGCCGAACGCGCGCGCCCCGACGTTCCCGGCCTGGTCGGTGCAGCTCCCGGAGACGGACGCGCTTGCATTGTCCGGCCCGAGGTAGGTCTGCGGTCCCGTGCACGACGCGAGCCCGGACACGGCGTCCGTGCCGGCGAAGCTGACCGTGACCGGGGCGTTGTACCAGCCGTCCCCGTTGGCGGCGCGCCCCGGCGTCGCCGTGGTCTGCGGGGCCGTGGCGTCGTACTTGACGACAACCGTGCGCGGCGCCGAGTTGCCCGCGAGGTCTCGGCATGCGCCGGAGATCGAGGCGCTCGCCGTGTCGGGCCCCGAGTACGACGTCGCCGCATCGCACGAGGCGAGCCCGGAGGTCCCGTCGCTGCCGGTGAAGCTGACGGTCAGCGGGCGGCTGTACCAGCCGTTCGCGTCGGGGGCGCGCGACGTGCTTGCCGTCGCCCCCGGGGGCGTCTCGTCGTACTTGAGCGTGAAGACGGCCGTGCCGCTCGTGTTACCTGCGTTATCCGTGCACGTCCCGTTCACGGCGACGGACGGGTCGTCGGGCCCCGAGTACGTCTGCTGGCCGCACGAGGCGACGCCGGAGGTTCCGTCGGCGCCCTGGAATGTGACCGTCACGGCGTGGTTGAACCAGCCGTTCGCGTCCGGGGCTCGGGCGGACGGAGTCGCCGAGGGCGGCGTCGCGTCGTACTTCACCTGGACGGAGGCCGGCGCCGTGTTGCCAGCGACGTCTCGGCACGTCCCGCCGACGGCGGTGCCCGCGGTGTCGGGGCCGGCGTACGTCTGGGGTCCAGAGCACGAGGCGAGGCCTGAGGTGGCGTCGGTCGCAGAGAGCGAGATCGTGAGGCCGTGGTTGTACCAGCCGTTCGCGTCCGCGCCGCGCGACGGCGTGGCGGTGGCCGCGGGGGCGGTCTTGTCGACCTTGAACGTCTTGGAGACGCTCGTGATCCCGCCGTCGCTCTCCGCGGTGCACGTCAGCTGCGTGCCCGTCGTGTTCGCGATGAACGTGACCGCGTTGCACCCGTTGGTGGAGAGGATGATCGACTCGGGGTCCGTCACCGACCAGTTGACGGTGACGTTGGTCGTGTACCAGCCGGCGTCGCCCAGCGTCCCGGTGACGATCGGCGTCACGACGGGCGGCGTGGGATCGCCGGGGACGTCGGGAACCCCCGCGGCGCCGGCGGTCAGCAGCAGGAAGAAGAGCCCGACGACGAGGACGGCGACGAGCCTCCGCACGGAGGCCGCCTACTTCGTGACGACGAACGTGCTGCTGCCGAGGGCGTGCTTCGCGTACCGGGCCTCGGAGCGAGGCCCGAACCCCGGCCAGACGTACCAGCGGTACGTGCCGGGGCGCAGTCGATAGCGGCGCCCCTGGTAGAGCCACGTTCGCCGCAGTCGGAAGCCAGGACGGGCGGGCCAGGTGCTCAGCACCTTTTGCCCGCGGATAAGTTGAACGTTGTAGTACGACGCGCGCCTGACTGGCGTCCAGATGAGCACCGGCGGCCCAGTGACCTTGGCGCCCGGAGCCGGGCTGAGCAGCGGGCCGGTTGCGACGATCTCGAGCTTCCGCTCGGCGCGGTTTGCGGCGTCGTCGATCCCGATCACCCGGTACTCATACCGGCGGCCGACCTTCAGACTCGAATCGCGGAAGCCGGTCTGCGAGCCGCGGTAGACGACGGACTCGCCCTGGTTGCCGCGGCCGGGTGCGCGAGCGACTTCGACGAGCTTCGTATCGCTCGACTTCCGCCACGCGACGTCGGCGCGTCGGTTTCCGACCTTCGCTGTGACCGCGAAGATGGTGGGGGGTGTCGCGTCGTACTTGAACGAGAAGGACGAGGGGGCGACATTCCCAGCGTTGTCGGAACATGAGCCGGCGATGAGAGCGGCCGGGTTGTCCGGACCGCTGTAGCGCCCCGAGGTACATGCCGCGACGCCGGACGTAGCGTCGGTGCCGTCGAATGCGACTGTCAGCGGGCGGTTGTACCAGTCGTTCGCATCAGCCTGGCGCTCAAGCACTGTCCTAACGCTCGGAACGGTCTTGTCGATCTTCAACGTCTTCTGCGAAGTGACCCAATCATTGGGATTGTTCGGATCATTTCGGGCTCGGCACACAAGCTGAGTTCCGACTGTGTCCGCCGAAAGCGTTTTGGCCTCGCAGCCGACGGACTCAAGGACCGGCGGGTCAGCGTCAAATGTCCAATTGATTGTTACGTTGCTCACATACCAGCCGTTGGCTCCGAGCGTGCCGTAGATGACTGGGACGATGTTGAGATGATCGTTTGGGCCAGCGCCTGCTCCAGCCGCGCCGAATAGCATCGTCGTCAACGCGCTGACGAAGACGAACCGGCGGAGCCGCCGCCGGCCTCTTGGCCGCAGCAACATCGGGACTCCCCTCACGTCCGCCCCCCTGTTGCCTCGATTCGAACCTTCATTCGTACTCCTCTCAGGCGGGCCTGTCAATTCGGAGGAGAGGTGCGGGGGCGGCTCGGGCCGCCGCCCCCGCAATCAGCCTGTTACTGGTCGGCCCACAGAGCGGCCGATGCGAGCATCGGCCACTCCCGTTCCGGGTCGGCCCGGTACAGCGGGTTCATCGCGAACGACGTCATCCGCGCCGTCCCCGCGGTGTTCGTGCCGTGCGCGATCATCGCCGACCCCGGCGCCGACGCCGACTGTGCGTCACCGTCGATCTTCCAGAGGCCGGAGAGGAAGAACCCGGTCAGCGGCAGGCTGCCGTCGACCGTCCAGCCGCTCGGAACGGACGTAAACCACACGGGCGGATCGACGATCGCCCGGTCCTGAGCCGGATACGCGCCGGTGATCTGGCTCGTCCCACTGGCGGAGTTCGCCCACGTGATGATGCCGCTCCACCCGCGAACGCTGCGGGTGGCGTTCGAGGTCACGGTGGCCGGCGTCAGGCCCGTGACCTGTCCGCCGCTTACGAGGAAGTTCGCGCCGTTGAACATCGCGCCGAGGTAGCCGCCGCCGTTGGCGAAGAAGTTCGCCAGCCGGCTGCGGACGGTCGCGTTCGCGGGCGTGTCGGCCGGGTAGGTCCCGGTGTTGAAGATCACGTCGTAGTTCACGAGCGGATCGGTCGGAGCGGTGTTGATCGTCGCCGCCGAGACCGGGTCGGCCGTGAAGCCGAGATTGCGCAGCACCCAGATCTCCTGGGTCAGCGCCCCCGTCAGGACGGCGATCCGGGGCGAGCGGTCGATCGGCTCCCGGGCGGGCAAGGTCCCGCGGACACCGATGAACCACACGCCGGCATCCTCCCCCGCGTCGTCGAGCGCGTTTTCGGCGCTCGCAGGGAAGAGCACGGTGCCGGCGGGCATCTGCTCACCGCGGGCGTTGGTGAACGGCGCGGACGCGAGCTCGGCGGTCACGCCGGCGTTGAGCAGCGCGTTCAGCGTGCGGACGGCCGTGGGCGAATCCAGCTCGAGGGCGAACGCCGAAGCCCCCCGGGAGGCGTCGACGCCGCCGCGGGCCGGCCGCACGCTCCAGATCCGCTGCGACTTTGGACGGAAGTTCGCCCCGTCCGGGATTGTCACGACGTCGGCGCCCCAGAGCTCACCGTGGCTCCACGCGCCCGGCGGCGCGTAGAGGACGCCGATCCGGCTGGAGACATCGACGCCCGGACCGAGCGCCGTGTCCGCGAGGCCGCGCAGCGGCTGGTCCATGAACACGACGTACGAGCCACGCTCGTAGTCCGTGGAGCCGTGCTTGTAGTCCTTCTGGAGCCGCTGAACGCGGATCCCGTTCGTCAGCAGCCAGCGCACGAGGCGCTTGGCCTCCGGATCGCTCCGCTGCGCCTCACCGAGCGGGATCACGTACGCCTGCGGGTACTCGTGCATCCAGTAGTTCTCTTCGGTCCGGAAGTCGGGCGGGAAGCTGGCGAGCGGCGGCCGGGCCGCGTCGATGACGCCCCGCCGGTAGATCTCGAGCTGGTCGTGCATCAGGTCGACGCGGTTCGTCGTGTCGAAGAGGAGCGTCGACCAGACGGTGATGTACTGCGCCATCCGGGAGCCCCGCCGGCCGATCTTCTCGTTGTCGGAGACGGGCGGGCCGCACGGCGTGCTCGGCGGTGAGCTGCCCGCCACGGTCGAGGTGCTGTTGCACATCTCGACCGTCGAGCCGTTCAACCCGACGAGCTGGGAGTACATCGGCGTGTAGAACGGGCCCCAGTCGTCCCAGCTCTCGGCCCAACGCGGGCCGAACCTCGTCGTGCCGTCGTCGCAGACCCCGTTCTCGGGGATGCTGCCGTCGGCGCACCAGTCGTTGATCGGGCGGGTGACGAGGAAGCCTTGCGCGTTCATCGCCGCCTCGTTGGCGTCGATCCGCGACTGGTTCCACTTCAGCCACAGGTCGTACTCGATCCCGGGGTTGTGCGGCTTCGTCGTCGCCTCGATCAACGTGGGCGTCACGTAGCCGTGGAGGTCGAGCGTCTCCGGGGGCAGGAACCGCTGCATGATTGCGACCGCCGACGTGACCTCCGGCTGAGACTGCGTCAGGAAGTCGCGGTTCAGGTCGAACCCGTTCCCGTTCGCGCGGGTTCCCGCGATGCGCCCGTCCGGGTTCTGAACCGGATTGAAGATCACGAACGACTGGTCGAGGATCTTGTCGACCTCCGGGTCGGTCCCGTACGGCGTCGTGGCTAGACGCTCGATCACCTGCATCGCGGCGTCGACACCCTCGTACTCGTTGCCGTGGATGCCGCCCTGGACGAAGAGCGGGACCTTCACCTTGTCGCCGACGCGGGCGAGGATCTTCTGCGCGTACGCCGGATCCTCGAGCGCGAAGCGGCGGACCTTCTTCCAGTTCGCATAGCCGCGTCGCTGCGCCTTCGTGTCGAGCGCGTTGATCACGACGAGGTACTTGTCGCGGCCGAGCGCGGACTGGCCGAAGCGCTCGACGGTCATGCGGCCGTTGCTCCGCGCCGCGATCGAGTCGAGCGTGCAGCCGATCGCGTAGTACGGGATGTGCGGGAACGCGCCGGGCCCGACGGTCGGGAGGTTCTCCGCGGCATCGGGCATCGGCGTGCCGCACCACGGCGGCTCGATCGCGGCTCCGGCGGTGCTCGTCGCCATCGTCGGGACGGCGAGCGCCGCCGCGACCCAGAGCCCGACGATCAGTCGGCGGGGGGACATGGGCGAACCACCTCCTCGGCACCGGCTCTCCCTGCCGGGCCGTCGATATCGGCCCATCTATAGGTGGAAAACGGTCAGCGAGTCAAACGCGGTCGGCGATCAGGCCTCGAGGTCGGCGATCGCCTCGCGCAGCGCCTCGCGCTCGGCGGCGAGATCCCGGAACGCGCGTGCGAACGTCTGCTCTCCGTCGTCGCTGAGCTGGAGGTGGACGACTCTCGCGTCCTCGGTCGAGAGGGTGCGCCGAATCAGCCCCGCCTTCTCGGCGCGCGCGACCAGCTCGGTGACGCTGCTCTGCGCGAGCTGGAGCCGCCGCGCCAGCTCGGTGACGGTCGTCCGCTCACTGAGGTCGGGTGCGCCCTTGATCTGCAGCAGGAGCATGTACCAGCTGGGCGTGATCCCGCATTCCCGGGCAACGATCTCCGTCTGGCGCTGGAACCGCCGCAGCGCGACCCGGAAGTCGGCCACGCCCGCCGCCTCGGCCGCGGTGGGTGAGTCGATCGCCTGGGGGGCGCCCATGGAGGTTCGATGGTACGTCCTGGCGGCGAGTATGTGGACGTGGCCGACTTCCTCGACGCCGTCGAATCCTTCTTCGACCAGCTGACCACGATCGCGGTCGTCCCGCTGGCGTTCGCGATCCTCAGTCACCTCGGGCGCATCGCGTGCCGGACGAGGGCGTGGCGGAACATCGTCAGCGCGGCGTATCCGGACTCCGAGGTGCGCTGGCGGGACGTCTTCAGCGCCTACGCCGCCGGGATCGGCGCGAACGCGCTCCTCCCGGGCCGAGGCGGCGACCTCCTGCGTCTCTACATCGCGAGGCACCGGATCGAGGGCTCGTCGTACCCGACCTTGGCGTCGTCACTGCTCGCCGAGACGATTTTCGACTCGGCGGTCGGGATCCTCCTGCTGGCCTGGGCGCTGTCCGCCGGGATCCTCCCCGGCGCGAGCGTCCTTCCGGACCTCCCGGGGATCGACTGGCTCTGGGTGTTCCACAACCCACGTGCCGCCGCCGGGATCCTGTTCCTCTTGCTCGTGGTGGCGACGATCCTCGCGATCACGGGCGTCGGCAAGATCATCGACTTCTGGGCACGCGTCCGACAGGGGCTCACGATTCTCCGGCAGCCCCGCCGCTACCTGCGCGAGGTGGCGGCCTGGCAGGCGTTGGACTGGGCCTGCCGGCTGACCGCGATCTTCTTCTTCCTGCGAGCGTTCGGGATGCCGTCCGACCTCCACAGCGTCTTCGTCGTCCAGGTGGCCCAGACCCTGTCGACGCTGCTCCCGCTCACGCCCGCCGGGATCGGCACCGAGCAGGCGCTCCTCGTCTACATGTTCTCGGGCGAGGCGCCCGCCTCCGACGTCCTCAGTTTCAGCGTCGGCGTGAAGATCATCGTCATCGCCGTCAACCTGACGCTCGGGACGATCGCGACGCTCGCCACGCTCCGGAAGTTCCCGTGGCACGTGGACGTGGAGCGCGAGGCCGACGCCCCCGAGCGCGCGTGATTCGAGGCAAGTAACACTGTGTTACAAGGGGGCAGTCGGGCCGGCAACGCCCGCCGAGAGCCGCTAGCGGAGTCGATCGCGGGCAAGTAACACGCTGTTACTTGCCCGCGGAGCGGCTCAGTGCTCCGCCCCGACCTCGTCCGGGCCGAGGACTTTCTTCCACCAGCCGGCTTCGCGGGAGTGGAGGGAGCTCTGGGCCTGGGCGACGTAGCTCGCGAGCTCGGCCTCTTTGGCCGCGAGCCGCTTCTCGAGCGCCTCGAGCGTCGCTTCGCGCTTCTCGAGCTTCTCGAGCTGGAGCTCCACCTCGGCCTCGCCGCTCGCCTCGCGGAGCTCGACCTCGGCCTCGCGCTCGTCGAGCTCCCTGAGCCGCTCGCGAAGAGCCGTCTCGCTGTCCGCGACACGCTTCTCCCGCCGCTCGAGCCGCTTGTCCTGCGACTCGGCCGCGTCCTCGGTGTCGCGGATGGCGGCTTCGCGCTCGACGAGATCCCGCTCGCGCTCCTCGAGCTGCCTGCGCAGCTGCTCGACGTCGAGGCCGGCCTGCTGCTCTCCTTCGAGACGGGAGACCTGCGCCTCGCGGCGGTTGAGCTCGGCCTCGCGCGCGGCGAGCTGGAGCTCCCGCGCCTCGACCTCGGCCGCCTTCGCCTCCGCGGCCTCCGCGATCGCCGCCGCCTCCTGGGTCACGCTTCCCTGGCTCGCGAGCTGGACGCGGAGCTTCTCCTCCTCCACCCGGGCGCGCTCCTCGCGCTCCTCGAGCGCGGCCTCGCGGGCCGTGAACTGCTCCTCGGCCTCGAGCATCCGGGCCTCGCGCTTCGCAAATGTCCGGTCACGCTCGGAGAGCTCCTTCTCCCGCCTCCGCAGCTGCTCCTCGCGCTCGGAGATCCCGCGCGCGCGGGCCTCTTGGCGCTGCTTGGCGTCTCGCTCGCGGGACGTGAGCTCCTGCTCGGCCTTCGTCATCTTGTCCTCGCGCTTCGCCACGGCGGCGATCCGCTGCTGCAGCTCGGCCAGGGTCTTCTCGCTGTCCTTGATCGCGTCCTCGCGTGCGGCGACCGCGGCTGCCCGCTTGTCGGCGGCGGACTGCTCCGCCGCGATTTCGGACTGGAGCTGCGAGAGCTGCTTGCGCTCGGCGTCGAGGTCCCGCCGCTCGGCAGCGAGACGGCCGTCGCGCTCGCGGAGCTCGGTCTCCATCGTCGTGATCCGGGCGTCGCGCTCGTCGAGCAGCGTCGCCTGACGCGACACGTCCGACTCCTCCGAGAGCCGCCGCTCATACGCCTCGACCTGCTCGGCCAGCGCGGTGCGGAGCTCCTGCTCGCGCTTCGACGCCTGCGCCAGCTCGGACCGGAGCGTCTCCAGCTCGCTGTGGAGCTCCTGGAGCTCGCCCTCGTCGGCGGCGGCCGATGCGGCCTCGGCCGCCGCCGGCGGAGGCGAGGCGTAGAGGTCGAGTCGGACGAACGGAGCTTCAACCTTATGCCCGTTGACGTCGTTGGTCACGGATGCTCCGCCGCCTTCGCGGCGCCGCTGGAGCTGCGCGCGCAGGCCGGTGCCGAAGCCCTGCTCGGTCTCGACGTCTTCCTGTCCCTTCTCGGGCTGCTCTTTCTTCGGCTTCGGCTTCGCGGCCACAGTGGTCTCCTCGGGTCGGCGTTAGAAGATCTTGTCCAGGTTCAGGAAGGCAGGCCCCAGGATGATCAGGAACATCGCGGGGAAGATGAACAGCACGGTCGGGAAGAGCATCTTGATCGGGGCCTTCATGGCCCGCTCCTCGGCGGCCGCTTGACGCCGCAGGCGGGTGTCGGCGGCCTGCACACGCAGAATCCGGCCGAGCGAGGTGCCGAGCTGATCGGCCTGGATGATCGCGCGCGTGAAGGACGAGAGCTCCGGCGCGTCGACCCGCTCCGACATCCGCTTGAGCGCGTCCGCCCGGCTCTCGCCGATCCGCATCTCTCCGAGCGTCAGCCCGAACTCCTCGGCCAGCGGCCCCTCCATGTGCTCAGTCAGCTTCGCGATCGCGCCGTCGAAGCCGAGGCCGGCCTCGACGCTCACTGCGAGCAGGTCGAGGGCATCGGGGAGGTCGGCACGGATCCGCTCGCGGCGGGCCTTCGCCTTCAGCGAGACGAAGTAGTCCGGCGCGATGAAGCCGCCGGCCGCGAAGGCGCCCATCAGCAGCAGCCCCATGCCCGAGCCCGTGATCGAAAGAATCAGGATCCCGAAGAGCGTCCCGCCGATGGCGAGGAAGCCCTTGGCCGCGAGGTACCCGGTCGGCGACAGGCGCCGGCCCAGGCCCGCGCCTAGCAGACGGAGTGAGATCGCCTCCATGCTCATCCGTGGGTTCGCCTTCAGCACCCACTTCGCGAACGTCTCGCGGAGCGGCTCCAGCGCGCGCTGGCGCAGCCGCTGGCGGTCGAGCGGAGACGCGATCCGGATGAAGCCGTACGTCGTCGCGCGCCGCATCGAGCGCTCACGCTCGCGCGACGGGAGCGTCGCCACCTCGCCGAGGAGAAACACCGCTCCGGCGAGGCAGGCGATGGCGATGATCAGCAGCATCATGGCGGCTCCTCCTAGCCCTTGAACGAGACGATTCGCCTCAGGAGGAAGCTCCCGAAGGCCATCATCACCAGCATCAGGATGATCAGCTTGTGACCCGTGGACGAGTGGTACAGCGGATCCATGTACGACCGGTTCATGAGCGTGATCACGGCGGCGACGAAGAACGGGAGGCCCACGAGGACATAGGCGCCGGCGCGTCCCATCGCGGTCAGCCCCTTGATCTTCCGGATGAACTGCTGCCGCTGGCGCACCGTGTCGGCGACCATGTCGATGAGCCCGGCGAGACTGCCGCCGACCTGCCGCTGGATCGTCACGGCGGTGATCACGAACTCGAAGTTCTTCGAGCCGAGCCGTTCCGCCATCTCGGCGAGCGAGTCGTCGATCGGGCGTCCGAGCTGGGCTTCGGTCAGCACGCGCTTCAATTCCTTGCTCGCGGGCGGGCGACCCTCGTCGACGATCGTCTGGAGCCCCGTCTTGAAGCTGTGCCCGGCCTTCAGCGAGGCGGCGAGCGTGATCAGCATGTCGGGGAGCTGGTTCTCGAACGCCGTCGTCCGACGCTTGCCCTTGATCCAGACGACGAGCCACGGCACGGCGAGTCCGCCGGCCATCACGCCGACGATCACGAGCGTGCCCTGCGCGAGTACGCCCGCGACGAGCCCGGCGATCAGGCCGGCGCCGATGCTCAGATAGACGAACTCGACTGTGCGGAGCGGGACGTCGCTCCGCTCGAGAAGACGAGCGAGTGCGACCCAGTGCCGCCAGTGGCCGAAAGTCCGCTCCGTCGCGCGAAAGAGGCCCGCGGCGGCCTGCAGCCGCTCGCGCTCCTGCTTGCGCTTCGCGTGCGTCGGGCCGATGTGCGGCGCGAGCCGGCGGCGGAGCCGTGAGCCGCGCACGGACGTGAGCACGAACGTTCCGGCGAGCAGCACGAGGAGGCCGACGAGGCCGCCGACGACCTGCGTGCCCAGAAAGCTCTCGTACGCCGTCTCGGGCAGGAGCCTCGAGGGCGCAGGGGCCTCGACGCCGGTGTCACCGGGGATCGAGAGTCGGGCGGAGCCGGCTCCGAACTTCGGCACGGAGGCATCGAGCTTGAGGGCGTCGCCGGCGCGCGCGGACGTCAGGTACTCGACGCGCCACGTGCGACGCAGCTCCGCAGCGATTCTCGCGTAGACGTTCCGAAGCTCACCGCTCGATCCGGCTCCGCGATAGCTGCCGCCAGTGTCCCGCGCCAGCCGCCTCAGCGGGGCCGGGCTGAACTGGCGGCTCTCGATCGCAACGACGTAGACGAGAACGCCGGCCTCGCGGGCCGCGTGGATCGCGCTCTCGAGCGTGGCTGTGCTTCGGGTTTCATTGCCGTCCGTCACGACGATGACGACTCGGCCGTTGTTCGTCTCGCCGGCGAACGACCTCGCCGACTTGACGACGCCGTCGTAGAGCGTCGTCCCCTCCACCGGGTCGACGTGCAGCGAGCCGAGCGCGCTATGGGCGTCCGCCGGCTGTGCGGAGAAGCCGGTAAGCATCACGGGACTGGTGGCGAACGTCGCGACGGCGACTCGGTCCTGCGGGTGCTTGGCCCGGACGAACGCCTGTGCGGCGGCGACCGCGTCGGCGAAGGGCTTGCCGCGCATCGACCGGGAGCGGTCGACGGCGAGCACCAAGCTCTTCGCCGCGGCGAGGTTCTCGGCTCGGTAGCCGCTGACCGGACGTCCGTTCTCCTTCAGCAGCGGCGGCTTCGCCGACGGCTGCGAGGTGACGACGCTCAGCCGGACCCGTGGAAAGGACGACGTGTCGACGCCCGAGACCTTCACGCCGCCGTTCGCGGCCGGAACCGCGGCGAGCGCCACGGCGCCGAGCGCGATGCCGACTCGGATTCGGATGCGCCTGCGGTTCCAGCTCATCGCCCGTACCCGGCGGCGAAGGCGGGGCGCGCGATGACGTCCTCCCGCTCGAAGAACGTCGGCGGGAGAGCGACGCCGGACGCCGCCATCTTCTCGAGGAAGTGCGGCTTGAGCCCGGTGCACGCCAGCGGCGTCAGGAGGGACAGCGTCCGTCCGGCCGCGGCCGAGTCCTCCTCCGGAGGCTTCGCGATGAAGATGTCCTGCAGGGTCACCACGTCGGACTCCATGCGGAGCACCTCGGTGATGTTCGTGATCCGGCGCGAGCCGTCGACCAGGCGGGAGATCTGGACCAGCAGGTCGAACGCGCTGGAGATCTGCTCGCGGATCGCCCGCAGGGGCAGGTCGACGCCAGCGGTGAGCACGAGGGTCTCGAGGCGGGACAGGGCGTCACGGGGGGAGTTCGCGTGGATCGTGGTCAGCGAGCCCTCGTGGCCCGTGTTCATCGCCTGGAGCATGTCCAGCGTCTCTGCGCCGCGGACCTCGCCGACGATGATGCGGTCGGGCCGCATGCGCAGCGCGTTCCGGACGAGCTCGCGGATGCGGACCTCGCCCTGGCCCTCGATGTTCGGCGGGCGGGCCTCGAGCGTGATGACGTGCTCCTGCTGGAGCTGGAGCTCGGCGGCGTCCTCGATCGTGACGATGCGCTCGTCGCCCGGGATGAACGCCGACACCGCGTTCAGGGTCGTCGTCTTACCGGTACCGGTACCGCCCGAGATCAGGACGTTCAGCTTCCCGCGGACGCAGGCGGCCAGGAACTGCGCCGCCTTTGCGGTCAGCGTGTCGAACGCGATCAGGTCGTCCATCGTGTACGGGTCGCGCGAGAACTTCCGGATGGTCAGCGTCGGCCCCTTCAAGGACAGGGGCGGGATGACCGCGTTGACTCGGCTGCCGTCCGGCAGGCGCGCATCGACCATCGGGGAAGCCTCGTCCACACGGCGCCCGATCTGCGAGACGATCTTGTCGATGATCCGGAGCAGGTGGGCGTTGTCGGCGAACGTCGCGTCCGTCCGCTCGATCTTGCCCGCCCGCTCGATGTAGATCCGGTTGAAGTTGTTGACCATGACCTCGGTCACGTCGTCGTCCCGCAGCAGCGGCTCGAGCGGGCCGTAGCCGAGGATGTCGTCCGTCAGCTCGCGGACGATCCGGCGGCGCTCCTCGCGAGTGAGGGGCGTCCGGTCGAGAGCGAGCTGCTCGGTGACGGTGCGGTGGACCTGCTCGTGCAGGTCCTCGTTCGTCTCGGTCGTGAACAGCTGGGGACCGAGCTTGGCGATGCACGCGTGGTGGATCCGCGTCTTCAGCTCCGCGTAGGGATCGCTGTGCGGCCGCTGGGGCTCGGGCTCGCGGACCTGTGCGCCGACGAGTTGGATCGGCGCGTCGCCGTTTCCCTCGCCGGGACCGGGTCCGTTCCCTCCGCTCTTGATGCGATCGTGGAGTCCCATCGTCGATCCCTAGGCCTTCGCGAGTGCGCTCTTGCGTCCCCAGCGCCTCTTCGACTGGGACGGCGACGCGGGCTGGAGGGACTTGGCCATCTCGCGCACTGCGCGCGAGAAGTCGGCCTTCGGATCGGAGACCACGGCGGGGTTGCCGCGGTTCACGGCGAGCGGAACTGCACGGTCGCTGGGGATCTCGAAGCGCACGCTCTGTTCGAGCGCCGCCTCGACCTCTCCGCGCTTCATCCCCACGTTCGTATTCGCCCGGTTGAGGACGACGCGGATGCGCTCCGTCGGGAAGGAGAGGAGGTCGAGCGTCTGCAGGCTCAGGCGGACGTTCTTGATCGTCGGCACGTCGAGGCCGCACAGGAGCAGCAGCTCGTCCGTGCGGTCCAGCGTCGCCAGCATCGGGCCGTGGAAGAACGGCGAGGTGTCGACGACGATCATCTCGTACGACTCCTTCGCCACCTCGAGCAGCCGGCTGAGCTTCGCCTCCGTGACGAGCTCGGCGTCCTCCGGCCGGACCGGCGCGGGAAGCACCTCGACCCCGCAGGAATGCCGCGTCGTGTAGCCCGCGAGCTTCTCCGGGTCGAGCTCGCCTGGTGCGACGACCAGGTCGTAGATCGTCTTGTCGGGCTCGATCCCGAGCATGATCGCCGCGTCGCCGAACTGCAGGTCCAGGTCGAGGAGCAGCGTCTTCTTGCCGCCGTGCTTTGCAAACGCGGAGGCGAGGTTCGTCGACATGACGGTCTTACCGGTCCCGCCCTTCGGCGAGAAGACGGTGAGGACACGTCCGTCGGCGCCCGTGCTGCTGGCCCGCGCGGTGTGGCTCGCCTTGCGGATCGCGAACACGACGTTCTCGGGCAGCTGCGGGAGCAGCAGGACGTCCGCGACGTCCGCCTCGAGGGCGGCGTCCAGGAGCCGTGACGCCTCGCCCGACGCGAGGAGGACGATGGGCGCCCGCGTGTATTCGCGGATCGCCGCGAGATCATCCTCGGGCAGCTCTGGTGAGCGCGTGGCATGCAGCACCGCCTGAAGGTGGCCGCCGGCGAGCGCGCCGGCGCCCTCCCGCACGCTCTGGCTGCGGCCGACGAGCTCGATCTCGGGGTGGCGCTCGAGCGCGTCCGCGACCTCGTTCAGCCCTTCGCAGCTGCCGGTGATGTAGATCCGCGTTCCTTCGCGGAAGCTGTGATCGCTCATTACCGTGTCCTCCCTGACCTCGCGAGACCCATGACGGATGCCGCTCCGTCGACCGTGTTGCGGCTGTCAGCTGCGTCGGTGACCGGCCGGAGCTGGAGGGTCCAGTCTCCGTGGATGAAGACGTGGAAGAGCTTCTGCGCCTGCGCGTCCGTGACCGCGAGCATCGCCGAGAACGCCTCGTCGGGCCGAGAGCCCAGCTTGCTCTCGACCGAGCCGGCGCTCGGCGCCTTCAGGACGAGCAGGTCGCGAAGAACGACCTTCGTCAGCGCCACGCCGGCAACCTCGATGGAGCCGACGAAGTCGACGTGGTCACCCTCCTCGAGCGTCCCCATCAGCAGCTGGTGCTCATTACCGGACAGGTCGAAGGCACGCAGGCGGCCCTTGAGCTGCGCCTTGATGCCCTGCTCGCCGAGCGGGCGGAAGCGGTTGAGCGTGATCTGCTCGCCCTGGTAGATCCGCTCGGTGGCGACGAGCTGATCGATCTGCTCGGGCTCGGAGATCGCGCCGGGTACGACACTCCGCTTCGCGATCTCGACGGCGCGCAGCAGGTTCCGGTCGCCCACCTCCGAGCCGGACGTGCCGACTGCGATGTCGCGGGAGGCGACCCAGACGGGGACGAGGTCCTCGCCTTGCTGAACGCTCTTCTTGTAATTCGTGACGTAGAAGATCGTCAGCAGCGCGGCCAGCACGGCGAGCACGACTGCGATCCCGACGTTTCGAAGCCTGTATGACATGGCGGCTTTCCTCTCTCCTTCTTTTCGTTCTCTATTCGACGAGCGAGACCGCTCGCGCTCCGAAATGTTCGCCGTCCGGTGACCCGCTTTCAATGCCTTCCCAAATCATGTCGACGAAGTAGCCCTCGATCCACGCCTTGCTGGCGCCGTTGATCGTGAAACCAGTCACGTGGAAGACGGCCCAACCGATGACGTAATACTCGAACCCTGCCCCCTGCGCCCTGGTCGCGTCGTAGACCGGAAGCAGAAGCTCGGTCTCGTCACGAATGTCCAACGCGCGGATGACGTGGGACGAATTCGGCTTCAGGCCCGGATCCGAGTAGTACCAGCGGTCCTTGTCCATCCACGCGTCCAGGCCACCCTCGATCCAGTTACCGATGTCCTGCGAGCCCGTGCCGCCGTGCGAGGAATCGATGTTGATCAGCCGGAACGCGCCGGGCCCCGTCTTGTTGAAGTCGATCGTCGTCGGATCGTTGAAGCAGGGCGTGGGCTTGCACTGGAGCTTTTCGTGGCGCCAATCGACGGCGATCGGGGCGGCCCATTTCGCGCGACCGAGAACGCCTACCCGTGCGACGGCCCTCGCTCGCACCTTCACGGAGTCCAAGCCGAAGAGCTTGGCGAAAATCCCGGGCGCGGGCCGGCGGGCCGTGACCTCGATCGTATCGTTCTCGATCCCGGGGAATTGCACGTCCCCGGCGACGACTGCGCCGTCGTTGCGATCGGCGTAGTCCACGGCAGCAAGGCGCGCCCTTCCGACGCTCTCCGGCAGTTCCTGGGCGCCCGCAAGCGCGGCTGCGTCAGCATTCGCCTGCAGCTTGCGGTGCGCGCGATACCACGATCCGACGTCGAGCACAGCGGCGGCCATGCTCAGCAACGCGAACATGAACACGACCGTGATGACGGCCGACTGAGCTCGCTCGGATCCAAAGATGTGCCTGGTCATTCGACTCGCTCCGTGGTTTCGCTGTTCATCCGGCCGGACTTGACGACAACGCCCAGCAGGCTGATCCGGTACGGGTAGGACGCGTGGACGCGCACCTCCTCGCCGGACTTCCAGGTCGACGTGACGTCGACGGCGAGGTCGGTCTTGTTTAGATCAGTCGCTGCGTCCTCAACCTGGTCGATGACCGCCTGCTCGGGGTCCGGCAGGTGGCGCCCGACTGCACCCTTCCTGGCACCGGCGCGGACCGCGTCCGTCAGCGTGATGTAGTTGTTGAACGCGATCCCGAACTGGATGACCCCAAAGAGCAGCAGTGCCAGCAGGGGCAGGACCAGGGCGAACTCGGCCATCGTCTGCCCGTTCTGCGCTCGAAATGAAAATCTCTTGCTGCGGTCCTTCATTTGGGGCGAATTCCTTGCTCTCGTGACACAGTGCGTTGGACTTGCTGACAAAAACAGGGGGGCGGGCTCCTCGGGCGGCGAAGAGCCCACCCGCCGAACCAGGAACTAGGTGATGTAGCCGGCGACCCGGGTAACGGCTGCCTCGATGTTCCCGGAGAGGAGCGACAGAGCACCAAAGACGGCGATCGTGATTACGGCGAGGACGACGCCGTACTCAGCCATGGTCTGTCCCTCCTCGCGCGACTGCAGCGACGCGAAGAGCTTCTGCACTTGTTTCACCTCCCTTCTGCTTCTCGGGCGGCAGGGCGCCGCCGCCGACGACGGGACACCGGAAAAGAAGGAGAACGTTCCGGCTTTCCTCGAGCCATTGGGTTGTGGGGCAACGCTGTAATTGCTCACGCCGAGCTACCTCTCGTTCATGGTTGTGGCGTGGCCGCGCCGCCGTTGGCTCCGCCGTTGGCTCAGATGGCGGAGTCATCGTGCGACGAGCACGCGGTGCCCATCCCTCACTCAAGTGATTGCCCGGAGGCGTTCCCCTATTCGGGGGAGTGGCGGCACGTGGCGCTCCCCGATGAGTGGCGCAGATTCCGTATGCGGCCGCGGAACACATTGGAGATCCGCGTCGAACTGGCGGCCTCGGCGCCGAAAGAGAGATGGGAGCAAGGCACATGCCACTACGGAGACATCGCCTTCCAAGCCTGATCACCCGCCTCGTTCTGCTCTCGCTGGCCGCCGTCTGCCTGGCGGTCCTGCGACCGGCCGGGCGGGCGAATGCGCGCGTGAGGGATGCGCGCCGCCGCCGTCCCGGCCTTCGCCGGGCCGCGGTGAGCCTGTCGTTCGCGACGCTCTTCTTCGCCGGTGCGGCCTTCTCGGCCGGCGCGGGCGACCTGCTCGTGCAGGCCGTCGAGGACCAGCACGCGGCCGCGACCGCGTCGCCCGCGGCGGACGACTCCGCGGCCACGGACTCGACCTGCGACGAGGTACGCCGCGGCGACTGGGACGCCGAGGACTCGAGCTGTCCCGAGGCGCCGCCCGCCGAGAGCGAGCCGGCGGCCGCGCCGGCCTCCGAGCCGGCAGCTGAGGCACCCGCCCAGGCCGTGGAGGCCGCTCCGGAGTCGGCGCCGGAGACCGCGTCGCCCGAGACGGCGTCGCCCAGCACGACCGCGGCGATCGCTGCGGCCGCGGGCAACGTCGCGTCGCAGCGTGGCTCGTCGAGCCCGTCGCGGCAGGCCTCCCCGACGCTGAGCGGCGCCGTTCGCACTCGCGCGCGGCGCGCGGGCGCCCTTCGGCGCGATCCCGCGCCGCCGGTGATCGAGGCGCAGTCGGAGGACCGCGTGCACAGGCACGAGACGCTTCCGGATCCGGAGGTGCACCTCCCCGGCATGGCGCCGACCATCTGGCTCCATCGCGCCTTGCCCGATCCGACGCCGCCGTCGAAGCGGCTGACGAAGCAGTTCGCCCGCAACCTCCGCTACTCGTCCGCTCGGGCCGGCGTCCACTGGTCGCTCGTGCTCGGCGTCCTCCGGGCGCGCGGTGAGCGCGGCTCGGTGCCGGCGACGAAGCGCGGCCTGAACCGGCTCGCGAGGAACCTCGCCCGGCTCGGGGCCCGCAAGGACGAGTGGAACGCGGCGCTCGCGCTCGAGGGCCGCACGGCGTTCGCCGATCGGACCGTCGCGCTCGCCCGCTACCACCGCGCCGTCGGCCTTCGGGCCCTCGTCCGCGGTCTGCGGTGGGCGCGTCCGATGCTGGCGAAGAAGCTGCTGAACGATAGGCGGGTGACGATCTACCCGGGCGGCCGTGAGGACATCCGCTCCGGCAAGACCGACGTCCGCGTCATCGTCCTGATCCGCTACCTCGCCGAGGCGCACGGGCAGGTCACGATCTCGAGCCTCACGAGCGGGCACCGGTTCTTCTCGCGGCCCGGCGTCGTGTCGGCCCACAGCTACGGGCAGGCCGTCGACATCGCCGCGCTGGAGGGCAAGAGCATCGCGGGCAACCAGGAGCCCGGTGGCCTGACGGAGATGGCCGTCCGGAACCTGCTCCTCCTCCCGGCGGAGCTCCGGCCGAACCAGTTGATCTCACTGCTCGGCCTGGGCGGCCCGTCGTTCCCGATGGCGAACCACGACGACCACATCCACGCCGGGTTCTAGGCCGAGGTTGCGAGGAACGAGTGCATGCGTGAAGTGACCCTCAAGCGGGAGAACGGGGACGTCGTCTGCGACCGCTGCGTCGTGGCCGACTCGCCGGTCTCCCGCATGAAGGGTCTCCTCGGACGCAGCGAGCTGAGGTCGGGCGAAGGACTCCTGCTTCGCCCGGCTTCGGCGATCCACACCTTCTTCATGCGGTTCCCGATCGACGCCGTCTTCCTCGACCGGGACTGGCGGATCGTCGGCATCGCGGATGGCGTCGCCCCGTGGCGCACCGCCGGTCGCAAGGGCGCGAAGGCGGTGCTCGAGCTCCCGGCGGGCGAATCCGCACGGCGCGGCCTCCGGCCGGGCGACCTGCTCGTCGCGTAGCGCCGGGCCGCGAGGGACTGTCCCTCGGACGCGGCTCTCGGAGACCTGGCGATCGGAACGAAAGTGCGCCGAGGTGGGCGCCGGCCCCGCTCGGCTGCTGGAATCGGCGGCGGGGAACCTCACCATCCGGCCGGCGGTGCCGTCCCGTTCGGACGGGACGGCGCGCCGTCGTACGGCCCGGCGCCCCTGCGCGCAAGTCGTCTTCGACCTTGACTCGCGCGGCAGGTTTCTCTAGCTTCCCCCGGAGCTAGTGTCCACTAACTTGACGGGTCCGGAGGGGAAGAGTTTGGAGGCTTCGCAGAACGGAACGCGCGACGGCGCCGTCGTCACCGCGCACGAGGTTCAGAGACGCTACGGGGAGGGCGACGCGGCCGTCGACGCGCTGCGCGGCGTCTCGCTCGATGTCGAGCGGGGAAAGCTGACCGCGGTCATGGGGCCGTCGGGCTCCGGCAAGTCGACGCTGATGCACATCCTGGCCGCGCTCGACCGGCCGACCGGCGGCTACGTGACCATCGCCGGCACCCGGCTCGGCCAGCTCAGCGACAAGGACATCACCAAGATCCGACGCGAGCACATCGGCTTCATCTTCCAGTTCTTCAACCTGCTCCCGATGCTCACCGCCGAGGAGAACATCACGCTGCCACTGGCGCTCGCCGGCGCGAAGCCCGACAGTGGGTTCTTCCACGATCTCGTCAAGCGCGTCGGGCTCAGCGACCGACTGACGCATCGGCCCTCCGAGCTGTCCGGCGGCCAGCAGCAGCGCGTCGCGATCGCCCGCGCGCTGGTCTCGCGCCCCACCGTCGTCTTCGCCGACGAGCCGACCGGCAACCTCGACTCGAAGACCGGCGGCGAGATCCTCGATCTCCTCCACGAGTCGGTCGAGAACTACGGCCAGACGATGGTCATGGTGACCCACGAAACGCGCGCGGCCGCGTCCGCCGATCGCACTCTGTTCCTCGCCGACGGCGAGATCGTCAGGGATCTCGGCAGCTGCGGCGAGGAGGAGATCCTCAACACCATCCGCGACGTCACGCTGACGTGATCCGCGTCGCGCTCAGAGGCCTCGCGGGACGGAAGTTCCGCGCGGCGCTGACGGCGCTCGCCGTCGTGCTCGGCGTCGCCATGGTCAGCGGCACCTTCGTCCTCACCGACACGATCGACAAGGCGTTCGACGCGATCTTCAGCGAGTCGTACGCGAACACCGACGCCGCGATCACCGGGAAGGCGCCGGACATCTCGTTCGAGGGGACGACCGCCGCGTCGCCGTCCGTCCCCGAGGGACTCCTCGACCGCGTGCGGGAGCTCGACGGCGTGGAGGCAGCGACCGGAAGCGTCATGGACGAGACTGCCACGAAGATCCTCAAGCCCGACGGGAAGGCGATCAACACGCAGGGTGCCCCGTCCTTCGGCTTCGGGATCGACCCCGCGCAGTCGCAGTTCAATCCACTGAAGCTCGTCGAGGGGGCGTGGCCGCGCCGGGCCGAAGAGGTCGTCATCGACGCGACGACGGCGGACGAGCAGGGTTACGGCGTCGGCGACACCGTCAAGATCGCGACGCTCATGCCTGTCCAGGACTTCCGCGTCTCGGGCGTGGCCCAGTACGGCAGCGTCAGCTCGCTCGGCACCGCCACCTTCGCAGTCTTCACGATCCCGACCGCGCAGACGCTGCTCGAGCGGAAGGGCCAGTTCGACTCGATCGCGGTCGCAGCGAAGGACGGCGTCTCGCCGGAGCAGCTCGTCGAGGACATCAAGCCGATCTTGCCGGCGACCGCGCAGGTGAAGACCGGAACCGAGCAGGCGAACGAGCAGGCCAAGGAGGTCTCCGAGTTCACGAGCTTCATCCGCTACTTCCTGCTCGCGTTCGGTGCGGTGGCGCTCTTCGTCGGCGCCTTCGTCATCTTCAACACGATGTCGATCACGGTCGCGCAGCGGACCCGCGAGCTCGCGACGTTGCGGACGATCGGCGCGTCGCGCAAGCAGATCCGCCGCGCGGTCCTCCTCGAGGCCTTCGTCATCGGCCTCGTCGCCTCGATCGTCGGGTTTTTCCTCGGCGTCGGCCTCGCCTACGGGCTCGACTGGCTGTTCGGCGTACTCGACCTCGACCTGCCGACCGCGGACATGGTGCTCGCGCCCCGCACGGTGATCCTCGCCTTCGTGATCGGGATCGTCGTCACCGTGCTGGCGGCGTTCGTTCCGTCGATCCGGGCGACCCGCGTGTCGCCGATCCTCGCGGTGCGGGAGGGCGCCGAGCTGCCGCGCGGCCGCTTCGCCCGCTACACGCCCTACGTGGCGCTCGTGATCCTCGCAGTCGCCCTCCTCCTCCTCGGGCGCGGCGCGTTCACGGAGAACCTCGGTATCGGCTCGCGGCTGCTCTCGATCGCGTTCGGCGTGCTGCTCCTCTTCGTCGGCGTGGCGATGATCTCGTCGAAGCTGGTGCGGCCGCTGGCCGCCGTCGTCGGCGCCCCCGGCGAGCGGCTCGCCGGCGTGTCCGGGTTCCTGGCGCGGCGGAACACGCTCCGGAACCCGGGCCGGACCGCCGCCACGGCGGCGGCGCTCATGATCGGTCTCGCGCTCGTCACGTTCGTAGCCGTGCTCTCGAACGGCATGAAGGCGTCGAACCGTGGGGCGATCGAGGAGCAGATCGCCGCGGACTACGTCGTCACCTCGCAGGACGGCTTCACCCCGTTCGTGTCGGGCGCCGGCGACGCGGCCGAGAAGGCGCCGGGCACCGAGGTGGCCACGAGCGTGCGCGCCGAGGTCGGCAAGGTCGCGGGCACCGACAAGTACGTGACCGGGATCGAGCCCGGCCGGATCAGCCAGGTCTACAACTTCGACTGGGCGGACGGCTCCGACGCCGCCTTGACGCAACTCGGCAGTTTCGGCGCCATCGTCGACAAGGACTTCGCCGAAGACCACCACCTGCAGATCGGCGACCGGTTCGACCTCCTCTCCGGAGCCGGGCGGCAGGCGACGCTCGAGGTGAAGGCGACCTACGACCCGCCGCCCTTCTACCAGCTGCTCGGCTCGGTGAGCATTCCGAAGGCGACCTTCGACCGGCTCTACGACCGGCCGCGGAACCAGTTCACGTTCATCAACGTCCCGGGCGAGCCGAGCGACGCCGCGCAGCAGCCCCTCGAGGCGGCGCTGGCGACCTTCCCGGACGCGAAAGTACAGACGCGCGAGGCATGGATCACGGAGCAGGACGAGGACTTCAATCAGTTCCTGACGATGCTCTACGTCCTGCTCGCCCTCTCGGTGATCATCAGCATCTTCGGGATGATCAACACGCTCGCCCTCGCCGTCTTCGAGCGGACGCGCGAGCTCGGGATGCTGCGCGCGGTCGGGATGACCCGCTGGCAGGCTCGGACGATGATCGGCTCCGAGAGCGTGATTACGGCGCTCATCGGCGCCGCGATCGGGCTGCCGCTCGGGATGTTCCTCGCGGCGCTCGTGACGCGGGCGCTCGAGCAGTACGAGGTGCGGTACGACGTGCCGCTCGCGTCGCTGATCGTGTTCGCGATCGTTGCGGTCGTCGTCGGCGTGGTCGCGGCGATTCTCCCGGCGCGGCGCGCCGCCCGCCTGAACGTCCTTCAGGCGCTGCAGTACGAGTAGGACCCCGACGGGATAGCCTCGGCCCATGGTCTGGGCGATCTCCGGCGGCGCGGGGTTCCTCGGCTTTCACCTTGCGCGACGGCTCCTGGCGGACGGGCACGAGGTGCGCTCGCTCGACCTGGTCGCGCTCGACGACCCGCAGCTCGACGGCCGGGTCCGTGAGATCCGCGGCGACATCCGGGACGAGACGGCCGCGCGGGAGCTCGTCGGCGGCGCGCGGATCCTCGTCTACGCCGCCGCGGGGCTCCCGATCCGCGGCTCGCGCGCCGAGATCGAGTCGGTCACCGTCGACGGTACGCTGACGCTCCTTTCGGCAGCCGCCGAGGCCGGCGTCAGGCGCGTCGTGGTGGTCTCGTCGGCCGCCGTCTACGGCGACCCGGACAAGCACCCGATCGAGGAGGACGACCCGCTCCAGGGCGTCGGCTTCTACGGCGAGTCGAAGATCGCCGTCGAGGATGCCTGCCGCGCGTTCATGCGACGCGGTCTGGAGTGCGTGATCCTCCGGCCGACGACGCTCGTCACGCCTGAGCGGCTCGGCGTCTTCACGAACCTGTTCGACCGGGTCCGCGCAGGCCGCCGGATCAACATCCTCGGCGACGGGTCGAACCGGTACCAGCTCCTCGCCGTCGACGACCTCGTGGAGGCGATCGCGCTGTCCGCGAGCAAGCGGGCCGCGGCCGGCGAGACGCTGAACGTCGGCGCGAAGGAGTTCGGCACCGTCCGCTCCGACCTCCAGGCGCTCATCGACCATGCCGGGTCGAAGAGCCGCCTCACGCCCGTCCCCGTGCGGCCGGCGGAGATCGTTCTCCGCGCGCTCGAGCTGGCGCACGCGTCACCAATCGTCGAATGGCAGTACAGGACCGCCCACCGTGACTCGTTCGTTGACGCCTCGAAGGCGGAGCGGATCCTCGGCTGGAAGCCCCGGCTGTCGAACGCAGAAGCGCTGATCGAGACCTACGACCGGTACCTCGAGCGTCGCTGATGGGGCGGATCACCTCCGACGAGACCTGGGACGAGATGTTCGACGAGGTGTACCTCCGCACGTACTCGTTCGGGCTCGCGGAGCGCGACTCGGCCGAGGAGGCGCGCCAGGCCGCCGCGCTCGCCGGCGTCGAGCCGCCGGCGGAGATCCTCGACGCTCCGACCGGGTTCGGCCGCCACGCCCGCCCGCTCGCCGAGCTCGGCTTCCGCGTCACCGGTGTCGACCGCTCGGATGTCCAGCTCTCTGAGGCCCGCCGGATCACCGGCGAGGTGGAGTGGCCGCAATGGGTTCAGGCGGACGTCCGCGAGCTGCCGTTCGAGGACCGGCGCTTCGACGCCGTCCTCTGCCTGTTCACGTCGATCGGCTACCGCGGCGAGGAGGGCGACCGCCGGGCGTTCTCCGAATTCCTGCGGGTGCTCCGGCCCGGCGGGTCGCTCGTCATCGAGACGCTCCACCGCGACCGGCTCATGCACATCCTCCAGGAGCGCGGCTGGGAGCCGCTCGAGGACGACGCCGTGCTGCTCGAGGAGCGCCGATTCGACCCTGTGGCCGGCGAGATCGAGACCGACCACACGTACCTCGCCGTCGGCGAGCGCCGGACGGTGACCTTCCGGGTCCGCGTCTACACGGCGACGGAGCTCGTCAGGCTGCTGGGCGACGTCGGGTTCGCGGACAGCGAGTGCTACGGCGACTACGAGGGCGCGCCCCTCACGCGAGAGACGCGCCTCGTAGTCAAGACGACGAAGCCCGGTTAGGCCGGCTCGTTCGGGTCCTCTTCGGCCGCGAGTTTCAACGAGCCCTGCAGCGTGTCCTGGAAGTGCCGCTGCTGGATCGGCGTCACCCAGTCGATGACCTGCTGCAGCTCGGAGTAGCGGGCGCGCTCGTTCATCGTCCCGAGGATCTGCCAGTGGCCGACCTCGCCGGCCTCCGCCATCGTCAGGAACTCGAGCCCGTCGAGGCCGTCGGCGTCCGACCCGAGATAGGTCTGCATCATCTCGGTCGCCTCCTGCTTGGTCTCGCGGGCCTTCTCGAGGATCGCGGTCTTCTTGCCGTCGAGCCCCTCGGCGACCTGGGTCGTCCGCTGCTCGGTCTCGGCCGCCTCCTGGTTCATGCGCTCGAGGGTCCGCTTCAGCTCGTTGTCCTCGACGAGCTTCGCGACCTTCTCCGTCGCTCCCTGCGCGGCCTGCGCGAGGCCGATCACCTCGGCGATCTTGGTCTCGATCTGCGTGAGCTCTGCCATCGCTCCTCCTTTGTCGGGTGAGCCCACGAACTACCCGCGGAGTGCGAGTTCAGAACCCGAGCCTGCGCGCGTGGAACGCCTCGGCGTGGCCGCCCGCCAGCCGGAGAGGCGTCGCGCCGCAGCCGATCTCGATGTCGTCGGGCCCGTGACGCCGCGCAGCCTGGGCCCGAGCCCACCGCAGAAGGACGACCTTCACCGCTGTCTCAGTCGGAGTCGGTCCCGGCGTCGGCGCGATTCCCGGGGAGGAGCTCGGCGAAGCGCCGCGCGTGGTCAGGCGCCGTCGGCTCGTCCTCGTGCCGGAAGTAGGCGTAGACGTCGACGCCTTCGTGGAGCAGCGGCGCGACGCGGCCGGCCCACGTCGCGAGGTCGTCGTCCGAGTACGGCGGGTCGCGGAAGCGCAGGTAGCGAAACGACGCGGACGCGTCGAGGTCGTTGACGCTGACGGCGTTCGGCGGCAGATCGTTCTCGACGCCCTCCCACGACTCGTGCCGGAAGTCGAAGGCGATCCGGCGCTCGGGATCGAGCGAGCCGAGCATCAACGTGAGCAGGCCCTCGTCGCGCTTGGAACCGACGACGACCCGGATCGGGCCGAGCCGGTCGCCGAGCCGGGTCACGCGCTCCTCGAACGTGGCGACGTGGCTCGTCCGGTAGGCATTCAGCTTCGGCGCGAAGCGGAACCCGTCGGGCGTCTGCTCGGCCCAGCGCTCGAACTGTCCCTCGGCGGGCAGGCGGTAGCCGGTCGTGTTGAGCTCGACCGTTCTGAAGCTTCGTGCGTAGTGCGCGAGGAAGTCGGCGGGCTTCGCCTCGGCGGGATAGAAGCCCGGCTTCCAGCTCGGATAGGACCAGCCGGAGGTGCCGACATACGCCCCCTCTACACTCAGCGGCGTGGCGGTCACCCCGGAAGTGATAGCTCAAGGCTCCGTTCCCGTCCTCGACCACGGGTTCGTCCGGCTCGACGACGCGATGGCCGACGACCTCTCGGTCGTGAACGGCGCCCGCGTCAGCTTCGCGCGGCACAAGACCGAGATGGACGACTCCGACGCAGGCCTGATCCGGTTCCTGATGCGCGAGCGGCACGGGACGCCCTTCGAGCACAACTCGTTCCGCTTCCACATCCGGGCGCCGATCTTCGTCGCCCGCGAGTGGTTCCGGCACCGGATCGGCTCCTTCAACGAGTTCTCGATGCGGTACGCGAAGGCGACGGACGACTTCTACGTCCCGGAGCCGGAGGACGTCCGCAGCCAGGTCGGGAAGCCGGGCGCGTACTCGTTCGAGCCCGTCGAAGCCGAGGTGGCCGAAGCGACCCGGGAGGAGCTGCGGGCCGTCTACGAGGCCGCCTACGCCGCGTACGAACGGCTCGTCGAGCTGGGCGTCGCGCGCGAGCTCGCGCGCGCCGCGCTCCCCGTCGGCGCCTACACCGAGTTCTACTGGACGGTCAACGCACGGGCGCTCATGAACTTCCTCTCGCTGCGGAACTCCGAGACCGCGCAGCGGGAGATCCGGCGCTACGCCGAGGCGTGCGAGGGGTTCTTCGCGGACAAGATGCCGGTCACGTACGCGGCGTTCGTCGGGAACAACCGCACCGCGCCCTAGGCCGTTCTAGGCCGCCTCGGTCATCACGACGCGCTCGCGGCGCGATTGCCGGTCCCACTCGGTGATCGCCCAGCCGTCGAAGGCGTCGAGATCGTAGGCGGCGACCATCCGCACGGTCGTCGTCCCTTCCGGCGCGACGTTGAACGTCCCACAGGTGACGACGGGCTTGCCGTTCTTCGTGAGCGCGAGCGTGTAGTAGTCGCCGTCCTCGAGCTGGTCGAGGCCGCGGATCGTGACGGTCATCGGCCAGTTTCCGTCCTTGTCCTTGCGGCCGAGGCGGACGCTCGCTCCGGCGGTGTCGTTCTGGTCCGACGGGCGCAGCGCGATCACGCGCGTTCCCTCGTCGGCCGGTGTCGCGGCAGGCGTCGGGTCGGAGCCGCGGTCGCCCACGAGGTACCCCGCGCCGAACGCCGCGCCCAGGAGCGCCGCGCCGACGAGGATCACGGCCCCGAACCGGCGCGGCGGCAGCCACGACATGTCGGGCTCTTCCTCCTCCACGGGTGCTGGAGGAACGCCCGCGAGCGCGGGCGAGAGCTCCGGCGGAGGGCCGGTCGAGATCAGCAGGTCGTGGACGCGCCGAAGGCGCTCCCGCTCCTCGGCGCTCTCGACGCCTTCGAGCAGCTCGTCGAAGTCCGGCCCTCTCACAGCACGTCCTCCAGGACGGACGACAGGCGAGCCAGGCCCGAGCGCGTCCGCGTCTTCACCGTGCCGAGCGGGATGCCGAGCAGGTCGGCGATCTCGCTCTGCGACCTGCCGCCCCAGTAGGCGAGCTCGATGACCTGCCGCTCGTTCTCGGGCAGCTCGCCGAGCGCACGGTGCACGCGCCAGGCGACCCATCCGGACTCGGCGCGTTCGGCCGGCGTCTCGTCCCCGGCGACCTCCTCCGGTGGGTCGACGGGCGTCTCTCGCCTCGCTCGGCCGTTGTCGACGATCGCGTTGCGTGCGACCGCGTAGAGCCAGGGGGCGCCGGGCCCCCGTTCGGGCTTGTACGTCCTCGCCGCCCGCCAGACGGACGCGAACGTCTCCTGGACGGCGTCCTCGGCCCGGCCGCGGTCGCCGAGCCGGCGGAGGGCGAGCCCGAACACCGGCCGCGCGTAGCGGCGGTAGAGGGCGTCGAACGCGCTGCGGTCGCCCGTCCCGACCATGCGGATCAGCTCGCCGTCGCTGACGTCGGAGTAGGACAAGACGAACATGGTTGCGCGTGGCGCCGCAGGCGGCAAGCGGCGCCCGACGGCCGCAGCCGAGGTGGTCATGCCCCTTCTACGCGGAAGAGGCGCGCGCGGTTTGTAGAAGCCGCCCGCCGTCGACGACGAGCGTCGAGCCGGTCACGAAATCGGCGCCGGCGAGGTAGAGGACGGCGTCCGCGACGTCGTCGGGCGTGCCGATTCGGCCGAGCAGCGACTCGGCCGCGCGCCGCTCCTCCTGCCCGGGCTCGACCGCCACCGGCCCCGGCGCGACACCGCACACGCGGACCTCGGGCGCGAGCGTCCGCGCGAAGACCTTCGTGAGCATCGAGAGCGCCGCCTTCGCGGCGCTGTGCGGCGCGAACGACGGCCAGGGCTCCAGTCCCATCACGTCCTCGATCATGATCACGACCCCGCGGGACTCCCGAAGGAGCGGCCCCGCGGCCTGCGTGACGAAGAAGCCGCCCTTGGCCGTGGCGCCGAAGGCGGCGTCCCAGTCCTCCTCGGTCACCTCTTCGACCGGTTTCGGCGCGAACCCGTCGGAGGCCGCGTGGACCAGGAGGTCGAGGCCGCCGAGCTCCTCGGCCGCCGTCCGGACCAGTGCGCGGGCCGTTTCCACCTCGGAAATGTCGCCGTGCACCTTGCCGGCGGGAAACACGGTCCACCCCTCCCTTTCGAGGCGTGTGGAGATCGCGGTTCCGACGCGGCCGGTTCCTCCGGTGACGAGGGCGCGCATATCGCGAACTGTAAGGAGTTCGGGTGGACTGTAAGAAGTTGATTTGGAAAGCGATTTTTTCGCGCGCTGCGGGCATACCTTTCCGGCGCGGAAACGCTCCACGAAGGGGGGTTCTCAGCACATGAAGAAGGGTCTCTTGCTCGGCGTCTCGATCCTCGCCGTCGCCGTCGTGGCGTCGGTCGCACTTGCGGCGGTGACGAGGATCGTGGCGATCAAGCCGGACGGGTTCAGTCCGGTCACGCGAACCATCCAGACGGGCGACTCGATCCGCTGGCGGAACGACGACACGGTGAACCACCAGGTCGTCGCCGACAACGGCCACTTCGCATCGCCCGTGCTGAGGCCGCGGCAGACGTACACGCGGGTCTTCAACACGGCGGGGACGTACCGATACCGCGACGCGCTCGAGCCCGCGGAGCGCGGGACGATCGTCGTCAAGGGCCCGCCGCCCTCGGTCTCGATCAACGCCTCGGCCGGCACGGTGTTCTACGGGGCGGCGATCCGCCTGACGGGCTTCGTCTCGTCCGGCGCGGCGAACCAGGTCGTCCAGATCTGGGGCCGGCCGTTCGGACAGGCGTCGTTCGTGAAGCTCGCCGACCTGACGACGGCCACGGCGGGTGCCTACGACTACACGACCACCCCGCAGCTCCTCTCCGAGTACCAGACGAGGTGGGGGAGTCGGATCAGCGCGACGGTCACCGTCGGCGTGCGTCCACGGATCACGCTCATCCGGCGCGGCCCGTGGTTCGTGACGTCCGCAAAGGCCGGTCGCTCCTTCAGCCGGCGCTGGGTCTACGTCCAGCGGAAGTCGGCTCTCGGCCAGTGGGTGAACCGGAAGAAGGTGTTCCTCGGGAGCTCCGGCGCCCGCCGCTTCAAGCTCGACCTGCCGCGTGGACGGCACATCCTGCGGATCTTCATGACGACCAACCAGGCCGGCAGCGGCTACCTCTGGAGCCACAGCCGGACGATCGTCGTCCGCAAGCGATAGGGGCTCGCAGGGCCGGCGGTATGCTGCCGCCGGCCCTGACCCTCACCTAGAAGGAGCAACCTTGTCGACGCTTGCGTTCAACCACGAGGAGATCACCGCCCGTGCGCTGAAGCCGCGCCTCTACGAGCTGGACGGCATCTCGCGCGAGTCGGTGGAGGCGCACTACAAGCTGTACCAGGGCTACGTGGCCAAGCGGAACGAGATCCTCGGCAAGCTGGCCGGCGTCGACCTCTCCTCGGCGAACCAGGTCTTCTCGGACGTGCGGGCGCTGAAGGTCGACCTGACGTTCGCAATCGGCGGGATCAAGAACCACGAGATCTACTTCGAGCACCTCGGCGGCGACGGCGGCGACCCCGACGGTCCGTTCGCCCAGCTCGTCGAGCGGGACTTCGGGACGGCGGCGGCGTGGCGAGACGACCTCCGCGCGACCGGCATGGCCGGCCGCGGCTGGGCCTGGACGGCGTACGACTGGGACGAGGGGCGCCTCTTCAACTACATCGGCGACACGCAGAACACGTATCCGATCTGGAACGCGACGCCGCTGGTGGCCCTCGACGTCTACGAGCACGCCTACTTCCTCGACTACCAGACGGACCGCGCGTCCTACATCGAGGCGTTCTTCGCAAACCTCGACTGGGACACCGTGAACGACTGGGTCGCGCGTTATCAGGTTCCCCTTCGGTGAACCTGATTCGCTGAAAGTCTCGCGACTTTCAGCGACCCTATGAAGCCGGGCGGCCTTGGGCCGCGCGGCCGACGAGCGCGGGGCACTTCCTCATCCAGCTGCCGCTGCGGCCGAACGGGCTAAGCCCGTTCGGCGGCCAGCCACTCGCGCAGGCCGGTATGGCCCGTCGAGCCGTTTCCGGCCAGGTCGGAGCGGAGCTCTCGGACGGTGCCGTACCGCTCGGCGACGACGTCGTGGGTGTGGATCGTCTCCAGGTTCACCTGGCGGGAGTAGAGGAAGTCGCCGTCCTCGAGCGACGGGTACTCGTCCAGGACGCCCTGGAGCGCGAGGCGGACGGAGTCCTCGACGAACCGCGGCTGCAGGTGTGCGTGCTCGACGACGAAGAGCTCGTCCGGCCGCTTCAGCAGCTCGAAGACGGGCGCGCTCATCGACGACTCGACGATCTCGCGGAGGTGGAGGGCATTCACGCGTGTCTCGCTCCCGACGAAGAGCGTCCCGCGGCCCCGCTGGTTGTGGGTCGCGAGGGGGACGAGCTGCAGGATCCGCTCGACGTCGCCCTCGGCGAAACCCGCCTCGAGCAGCCGGTCGGCCGACCGCTCGCGCACGAGCCCCTGCGCGCACGGGCAAGCATTGATCCCGAACGCCTCGACGCCGACGACCCGCCGCACGTCCCGCTCGGAGGCGGCGGCGATCCCGATCAGCCCGAGCATCGCCTGGGTGGCGAGCCCCGTGACCGGCGTCCGCCGCTCGAACGGATACCGCGCCGTGATCCGCGCCTCGGCCCGCCCGGCACCCTGCCGCTCGACGATCTCGCCGGCGATGTGCGCCGCGAGCTCCTCGACGAGGAACGCCTCCTCGAGGACGATGTGCTCGATCACCTCCTCGAACAGCTCGGGGAACCGGGACATGTGGACGCCCTTCTGGGCCGCGTCGAGGTCGACGGTGCACTCGATCTCCGCGGCGATCAACTTTTCGCTCTCGCCGTACCGGATCCGGACCGCCTTGGAGACCCCGGTGACGCCCGCACGGGACAAGCCGAGACGGACGTCGGGCTCGGACGCCTGGAGGTCCTGGCGGAAAGCGTCGCTGAGATCGGTCACTCCGACGGAATAATGGCGGTCGCAACCGACCCGGGAGTCGCTCGTGGCCGAGAAACCGACGTTCGCCCAGCTCGTCTCGCTTGCGTGCCATGACCTCAGGACGCCGCTCGCGACGGCGTCCGGGTTCACCCACACGCTGCAGCGCCTCGACGTGCTCGAGGACCCTGCCGACCGGTACGTGCAGATGATCGGAGCCGCCTCGGATCAGCTGTCCCAGCTCCTCGACCTCCTGGGAGCGGCGGCGCGGATCGAGGCGGGTCGGTTCGAGTTCCAGGCCCGGGAGGCCGACTCGCGCGAGCTCGCGGACACGGCCGCGGCCCAGCTTCGCGCCGGCGACGCCACTGCGGACGGCGAAGGTGCACCCGTCAGCCTCGACGCGAACTGGGCGCACACGGCCCTGGCGGCGCTCGGCGAGTGTGTTCGCCGGCACGGGGCGCTCGACCGGGTCACGTTCGCCGTCGACGGGCCTGCCGTCTCGATCGGACCGGTCGGCGAGGGCGTGGCTGCGATCGCCGTCGGGGACGACCTGAGGGACTTCGGCGCGGCGGTGGCGACGCGAGTTCTCACGGCGATGGGCGCCGACATCTCGGCCGACGGCGAGCGGCTCGTCGTCCGGCTGCCGCAGGACGAGTCCGGCCTGCCCTAGCGGAGCAGCCGGGATAGGCGGCGGTCCTTCAGGATCCGACCCTCGGTCTGGCAGGTGGCGCAGTAGTAGATCGTGTGCTCCTCGAAGTCGACCCGCGCGATCGGCGTGCCGCAGACGTGGCACGGCTCGCCGAGGCGGTTGTGCACCCGGTACGTCTTCTTGTCGTTCGCCCCGCGCTCGCGGAGCTCCAGGCCGCGGGCGAGCTCCGCGTCGATCGCCGCGGCGAGCCGGGCGACCTCCTCCTCGTCGAGCTCCTTGGTCAGCGCATACGGCGAGAGGCCCGCGTGGTGGAGGATCTCGTTCGCCCAGGCGCGGCCGATCCCTGCGATCACGCGCTGGTCTCGCAGCAGCGAATGGAGCCGGCGCGACTCGGCCGCGCAGATCTCCGCGAGACGCTCGGCGCCGATCCCGTACGCCTCGGGGCCGAGGTGCGCGAGCTCCTCCTCCGCCTGCTCGGGCGTGAGCAGCCAGACGCCGGCCCGCTTCTTCGCGCCGGCCTCGGTGAGCACGAGCTGCGCCCCGCCCTGGAACTCGAGGCGGAACGCCGGCGTCTTCGGCCCCGATTCGCCGGTGCGGAGGTACTTGAGACGGCCGGCCGTCATCAGGTGGAACAGCAGGACGAGCTCGCCGTCCTCGGTCGGCATCAGCAGGCGCTTCGCCCGCCGCTCGACGCCCTCCAGCCGGCGGCCCTCGAGCGCTGCGAGCGGCGGGTCGTAAGTCTTCAGCGTCGCGATGTGCGCGGGACCGGCCTTGACGATCGGGAACGCAGACACCGGATCGTTCAGCCGGCGGCGCCAGGCCTCCATCTCGGGGAATTCGGGCACTTAGGCTGCGGTCTCCATGGCCGAGGCGATCACGGTAGCCGTCCGACGCGGAGACACCGTCGAGGCGCAGCATGTCGTCCACGCGGTGGCCGTGCGGGACGGCGCCGTGGTGGCCGAGGCGGGCGACGGCGGGCTCGTGACGTTCATGCGGTCGGCGGCCAAGCCCCTCCAGGCCCTTCCGGTCGCGCGCGCCCGACCGGATCTCGACGATCGCGAGCTCGCGATCGCGTCGGCGTCGCACCTTGCCGATCCGCAGCAGATCGGCGCCGTGCGCTCGCTGCTCGCGAAGGCGCCGGCGAAGGAGGACGAGCTCGAGTGCGGCGCGGAGGGCGACCCGCCGACCCCGATCCGCCACAACTGCTCGGGGAAGCACGCCGGGTTCCTCGCCCTCAGCCGCGCGAAGGGCTGGGACTCGCGCGGCTACCGGCTGCCCGACCACCCGGTGCAGCGGGCGATGCTGACCGAGGTCGCCGCGGCCGCCGGTGTCCGCGAGGCGGAGATCCCGACTGCCGTCGACGGCTGCGGTGTCGTCAACTTCGCGCTGCCGCTCGAGCGGATGGCCTACGCGTACTCGCGGTTCGAGCAGCTGGAGGCCGGCCCGCGCGTGGCTGCGGCGATGCGTGCGCACCCGGTGTTGATCCGAGGCCCGGGCGGGCCGGACACCGTGCTCATGCAGGCGGTGCCCGGCTGGATCGCCAAGGGCGGGGCGGAGGGGCTGCTCTGCGCCGCGGGGCCGGGCGGCCTCGGCGTTGCGCTCAAGGTCGCCGACGGCGCGGCACGGGCGGTCGGTCCGGCGCTCGCGGTGTTCCTCGGCCAGCTCGGCTTCCCGCTCGAGCCGCTTGCGACGAGCCCGGTCGACAATAGTCGCGGGGAGATCGTCGGCGAAATTCGAGTCGATTGATACATGTCTCTCTATCGCTCGGAATCGGGTTTTCCACACTCCGTTAAGAAAATGTTGGTACCTGTGGAATGCCGTTGTATATTCCGGCGGCCGGAGGGGAGCCGGGCGGAGGGCCGGCTCTCGCGTCAGTAGTCGTAACCGTCGCAGCGCGGAGAAAGTCGAGGTCCCATTGCTCACGGTCGACATCTCGCTACCCGACGTCGAAGAGCTTCACAAGCTCGTCCAGGACGGACAAGAGAAGGGGTTCCTCACGTACGACGAGATCGTCTCGGCGCTCGAAGAGGTCGAGCTCACGAAGGAGCAGGTCGAAGACTTCTACACGTATCTGATCGACCACTCGGTGGAGCTGGTCGAGGGGGACCAGCACAAGCATCCGCCTCACGAGCAGCCGGCGTTGGCCGAGCCGGAGGAGTCCACCGCGAAGACGCCCAAGCTGGATCTGACCGTCGAGCCGTCGCTCGACTCGCTCCGGCTCTACCTGCGGGAGATCGGCAAGGTGCCCCTCCTCACCGCCGACCAGGAGATCTACCTCGCCAAGCGCATCGAGCGCGGCGACATGTACGCGAAGACGCAGATGATCGAGGCCAACCTGCGTCTCGTCGTCTCGATCGCGAAGGGATACCTCGGTCGCGGCCTCAGCTTCCTCGACCTGATCCAGGAGGGCTCGCTCGGCCTCATCCGCGCGGTCGAGAAGTTCGACTACCGGAAGGGCTTCAAGTTCTCGACCTACGCCACCTGGTGGATCCGCCAGGCGGTCACTCGGGCGATCGCCGACAAGGCGCGCACGATCCGGATTCCCGTCCACATGGTCGAGAAGCTGAACAAGGTCGTGCACATCGAGCGGCAGCTCGTCCAGCGGCTCGGCCGCGAGCCGCAGCCGGAGGAGATCGCCCAGGAGCTGGAGATGAGCACCGAGGAGGTCCGCGAGATCCTGCGCATGTCCCAGCTGCCCATCTCGCTCGAGAAGCCGATCGGCGAGGAGGAGGAGAGCGAGCTCGGCGACTTCGTCGAGGACGACAGCGCCGAGTCGCCCTTCGACACCGCGTCGCTGACGCTGCGCCGCGAGGACGTCCAGCGGGCACTCGACTCGCTCCCGGAGCGCGAGCGGAAGGTGATCGAGCTGCGCTACGGGCTGCTCGGCACGCAGCCGTTCACGCTCGAAGAGGTCGGGCGGGCGTTCGGCGTCACGCGCGAGCGGATCCGGCAGATCGAGAACAGCACCCTCAAGCGCCTCGAGTCCCTGCCCGAGGCACAGGGTCTCCGCGACTGCGGCGTCTAGCTACGCCGCGTCTGCGTGCTGCGGGTCGTCGGCCCGGCCGATCGGCACGAACAGCTTGCAGTGCGGGCACTTGAACCCTGCGCGCGACGTGTTCGGCCCCAGAATGTCGGCCTCGAAGGACTTCCCGCAGTGCGGACAGACGTGCGTTTCGTGGGATGCGGCCACGGAGCGACCGTACCGGTCGCGGGCAGGGCCCCCGGGATTCGTGAAGGCATCTAAAGACGCTCCGTACTCGTTGCTCGCAGAGCCGAAAACGTCTATAAGCGAATGACGATGGGGGTGGAGGGGAGCGCGATGGCGGTCGCCACGGCGACGCAACCGGTCGTCCGTCTGGAGGGCGTGCAGAAGCGCTTCGGCGACCATGTCGTGCTGGAGGGGATCGACCTCACGATCGACCCGCGTCAGGTGCTCGTGGTGATCGGCCCGAGCGGGAGCGGCAAGAGCACGCTGCTCCGCTGCATCAACCTGCTGGAGCCGATCCAGCAGGGGCGGATCTTCCTCGAGGGCGAGGAGATCACGCGGAAGGGAGCGAACGCGAGCGCGATCCGGCAGCGGATCGGCATCGTCTTCCAGCAGTTCAACCTCTTCCCGCACCTGAGGACGCTGGACAACGTGACGCTCGCGGCGCGCCGGGTGAAAAGGCAGCCGCGCCGCAAGGCCGAGGAGCGGGGGCGGGAGCTCCTCGCGCGGGTCGGGCTCGCCGAGAAGGCGGAGAGCTATCCGCACCAGCTCTCGGGCGGCCAGCAGCAGCGGGTCGCGATCGCCCGCGCGCTGATGATGGAGCCGCACGTGATGCTCTTCGACGAGGTCACGTCGGCCCTCGACCCGGAGCTCGTCGGTGAAGTGCTCGTGGTCATGCGCGACCTCGCCGAGAGCGGCATGACCATGGCCGTGGTCACGCACGAGATGCAGTTTGCTCGCGAAGTTGGCGACCGCCTCGTCTTCATGGACGAGGGCCGCATCGTCGAGCGGGGGAGGCCGGAAGACGTCCTCTCCAACCCGAGGGAGGAACGGACGCGCCGGTTCCTCCGCCGGAGCATGCAGCTGGCGCACTCACTCGAGGAACTCAGCGTCCAAGAAGGAGGGTCTGAATGAAAAAGTTGTTGATCGCGACCGTCGTCGCGGTCTTCGCGGCCGTCGTGTTCGCGGCTCTCAGCGTTGCGGCGCCGTGGAGCGGTTCGGCGAAGGCGGAGGCGGACGCGGCAAACAGGCTCCCGCCGCTTCCGGCGGACGTCCGCCAGAGACGGCGATGGAAGATCGGCGTCAAGTGCGACTTCCCGCCGTTCGGCTACATCAACCGGCAAAACAGGAACGCGGGTTACGACGTGGACGTCGCGCGTCGGTTCGCCGAGCTGGCGTTCGGGCGGCGCAACCGCGTGAGCCTCACCTGCGTCACGACCCCGAGCCGGATCCCTGCACTTCAGCGGGGCGACGTGGACATCATCATCTCGACGCTCACCTGGACGTCGGCGCGGGAGGAGATCATCGACTACTCCTACCCGTACTACAACGCCACCGGGCGGCTGCTCGTGCCGAACAACTCGCCGCTCGTCACCTCTCGCCTGACCGCGCTCCGCGGCAGGCGGGTCGCGACGACCCGGGGCTCGATCTACGACCGCTACATCGGGAACTGCTTCCCGACGGCGTCGAAGTTGCTGACGGACTCGCCGGTCGCCGCGCTCGAGAACCTGCGCTCCGGCCGAGCCGACGCGTTCATGTTCGACGACACCTTCCTGCTGGGCATCGCCGCGAACGACGACAACCTGCGGATGACGAACCACAAGTTCCTGGCCGTCCCGTACGGGATCGGGATCAGGAAGGGCGAGCGGACGATGAAGCGGTGGGTGGACGCCGCGATCCTGCAGATGAAGCGCCGGGACGAGTTCTGGAAGATCCTGCGGGCGAACTCGCCCCGCCAGTTCTGGCGGTTCTTCCTGACCAACGTCCCCCGGCCGAGGACGAAGGAGGCGTACCCGCGGGGCAGGGTGCCGGAGAACGAGTGCCCGCGCTGACCCGCGCCTGAGTCGGGGTGGCCGCCGCCCGCCGGCGGCCACCTCCGCTCCTCGCAGTGGACATTCTCGCCTCCTTCGACTGGCAGTACATCTGGGACCACAAGGAGGTCCTCTGGCAGGGCCTGCAGGTCACCCTGAAGCTCGCCGCGATCGGGATCGCCGGCGCGTTCGCCGTCGGCCTCTTGCTCGGTGCTGCGCGCGCCTACCGGATCCCCGTCGTCAGCCAGCTGGCGGGGATCTACGTCGAGCTGATCCGCAACACGCCGATCCTCGTCCAGATCTTCCTGATCGCCTACGGGTTGCCCAAGGCGAGCAAGGCGCTGCAGTTCGACTTCTTCACCGTCGCCTGTGTCTCGCTGATCCTCTGGGGCGGAGCCTTCAACACCGAGAACTTCCGCGCAGGCTTCGAGGCGGTTCCGGCCCGCTACCGCGAAGCCGCCTACGCGCTCGGCTTCGGGCCGATCCGTGCGTTTCTCAACGTCTCGCTGCCGATCGGCGGCCGGATCGCGCTCCCATCGTCGATCAACACCTACATCTCGGTGTTCAAGAACACCGCGCTGATGACGGCGATCAGCGTCGAGGAGCTGACGAACGTCGCGAAGCAGTCGATCGACCTGGACTTCCGGACGTGGGAGATGATCTCCGTCCTCGCCGTCACGTACCTCGTGCTCGTGTGGACGATGTCGGCGCTCATCCGTGTGCTCGAGCGGCACCTCGCGCTCCCCGAGGAGGCCACGTAGTGGCGCCCCGCCCAGCAATGCAAGCCACGCCTCTGGCGGCGCCGGAAACCACCAGTCGGCGTCCTCACTCGCGCCCGCCTTCAGGAATACGAACGCTGCCTGCGTCCTTCTCTGGTGGCCCCCGTCGGTCGCCAGAGACGGGGCAGCATCGCTGGAAGGGGCGCTGATGTGGGACGCGATCGTCGGCCGGCTTCCCGAGTGGGCGCAGCCCGTCGTCGACTACATCATCCATACGGGCCTGAAGAACACCCTGATCATCGCGAGCGTCTCCGTCGTGCTCAGCATCGTGGTCGGGGTCGTGTTCGGGACGCTGCTCACGATCCGCTTCCTTCCCCTCCAGGCGCTGATCCGGCTCTACATCGAGATCTGGCGCGGCCTTCCCATCATCGTGACGATCTTCCTCCTGTACTTCGCGCTTCCGTCGCTGTCTGACGAGCTGCACTTCCCGGCGCTGAATCTCAACCCCATGCGCGCGTCGATCCTCGGGCTCGCGTTATGGGGCAGCGCCCAGATCGCGGAGGCGACTCGCGGGGCCGTCCAGTCGATCCCGAAGGAGCAGCACGAGGCCTCGGCCGCGCTCGGCTTCGGCTGGGTCGGCCGGCACGTGAACGTGATCCTTCCTCAGGCGAGCCGCCGCCTCATCCCTCCGCTGGTCGGGCTCAGCGTCGGCGTGATCCAGAACAGTACGCTCGCGTCGATCATCGGCGTGCCCGAGGTCCTCGAGACGGCGCAGCGCTCGACGAATCGGCTGGCGGTGCCCACCGTCGACCCGGCGACGCTCGCGATCGAGGGCGGCGACTCGCACGCGCTCGAGATCTACCTCTTCGTCTTCGCCCTGTTCTTCGTGATCTCGTTCCCGCTCACCCGGCTCGCCGCCTACCTGGAGCGGCGGCTCGTTCGCGAAGGCATGTGACAACCAGACGGGCGCGGGCCGGCGTGGCCGGCCCGCGCGTCGCGTCGGTCGCTACGGCAGCGATACGTGATTCGTCTGTGGGTTGAGGTAATCGAGCTTGACCGTCGGCCCCCGGTTCTCGGGCGCGCTCACGTTCCACACGTAGAGGCCGCGCCTCGTGTCGCTCTCGTAGATGAGACCGTTGTACCCGTAGGACGACCAGTCGCCGCCACGGAAGTTCGTGCGGCCGCCTGGGCTCGTGGGCGAGGGCGGATCGAGCGGATCAGGATCCATCCACGCCACCTCGTACGCGTTCGCCGGGTCGGTGAAGTCGACGAGCGCCGTGCCCGACTGGTAGGAGCCGTGCACGAGGAGGTTCCGCGTCGGATGCGCGACGACGTTGTAGTTGTGGATCGTGCAGTTCTCGTATTGCGACTGCGGCCGCGGAAGGACGTGCCGGCCGATGATCGTGCCGGTCGCGGCATCGTGGAAGAACACCGTCTTCATCTCGTCCGTCTGAACCAGACCACCTCCGAGCGGCGTGCCCGTCGGCTGGCACCGCGGCTGTGTTCCGCCGCCCGGCTCCCAGCCGGTAATGAGGATCGAGCCGTCCCAGCTGAAGGCGGCTGAGTGGAAGCCGGTCACCGTCGGCGCCGTCGTCGCGTAGAGGAACTCGGGGTTCTCCAGATCGGAGATGTCGAAGACGGGCACTCCGGGGTTGCCGGCGCAGGCGGCCCGGTTCACCGAGCCGAGGATCACGCCCATGTCGTGGCACGTGTTGACCAGCGTGCCGTTCGGCATGGCGCCGAGCGAGAAGGACCCGATGACGCCGGCCGACGCCGGGTCGTCCAGCGGTACCTCGACGATGTCCTCGCGGTTGAAGGGCGACCCCGGGCAGCGGTTGCCGTACTTGCCCGGATTCGCCTGTAGGCCCGCCCCGCTCACGCTGTTGTAGATGAGGACACGGTCGTTCGCCGGGTCGGGGACGACCGTGTGGGTGTGCGACCCGCAGTCGAGCGCCACCGAGCTCACGAGCTTGATCTCGCTCAGGTCGCTGATGTCGAAGATCTGGATCCCTTCGTAGCCCGTGCAGGGAGACGGCGCGGGCGCGCAGTCGGCACCGGTCGGATTTCCGTTCTGGGCCACGTCGGTGCACCCGTTCGTCAACTGCGGCGAGTCGACCGACCGGAACACGAGGTTGTCGTAGACGCCGATGTCTCCCTGCGGGCTCACGCACGTGAAGTACGCAAGCTCCTTCGGGTTGCCCGGCGCGCTGATGTCGATGACGCGGAAGCCGTCGTAGCGGCCCTGAATCGCGGTGTCCCCCCAAAAGGCCAGATCGGTGTTCCGGGTGTCCCACGGAACGTCGCCGGGCCCGACCGGCGGCGGCCCGGTCACCGCTCCTGCGCGCAGGCTCGAGCCGAGCAGGTGCATGTTCTGGCTGTGCGGGCGGTCGGGCGTGTCGTCGGGTGGCCCTGCGGCCGCGACGCCGTACGGAATCGCCACGAACAGCACAAGGATGAAGAAGGGGATTGGCAGAACCGATCGTTTCCCGGTTCGCATGGGCGACTCTCCTTCCCTCGGGAGGCGGCGTCGAGTCACGCCGGGCGAGCCGCAGATCCCCCACGAACTCGAACGGTGCGCCCCATGAACTCGGACGCCGGGACCCTATGGGAGCTCTGCTGGAACCGTCAACACTTGCTCACGGGAGGTGTCCGCCGCTCGCGCGGCTGCGAAGTGCTCGTCGACGGAGGGAAGCGTCACGCAGCCAGCGCAAGCGTGCTGAGCTCCGGCGCGTGCCCAGCGACGACGCGCCCGTACAGCTGGAGCGCGAGGACGCCGTCCGGTCGGAGCGCGGTCACGCAGGCCCGCACGAGCCGCCGGTAGGGGCCGAGGCCGTCCCCGGCGGCGAAGACGGCCTCCGGCGGCTCCCCTGCGAGCTCCGGCTGGTCGCCGCGGAGGCGAGCGGCCAAGTACGGGAGATTGGCGACGACGAGGTCGAGCTCCGGCGGGACGCCCTCGAGCAGGTCGCCGTGGACGACGCTGATCCGGTCGCCGAGACCGTGGCGGCAGACGTTCGCCCGCGCGAGGCGGACCGCCGCGCAGCTCGTGTCCGTCGCCCAGATCCGCGCCCGTGGCGCCTTCGCGGCGATCGCGAGCGCGACGGCGCCCGAGCCGGTTCCGACGTCGGCGACGAGCGCCGGCCGGTCGCCGATCCGCTCGACGGCCGTCTCGACGAGCGCCTCGGTGGCCGGTCGCGGCGTCATGACCTTGCCCGGCTCGGTCAGCAGCCGGAGCCCGCAGAACGGCGTTTCGGTCACAGCGCCTGGTCCCCGCCGACGAGCGAGCGCAGGCTCTCGTACTCCTCGCGGCACGCGGGGCAGCCGTCGAGATGCGCCCGGAAGCCGGGGAGCCGAGCGTCCGCCGCGCGTCCCGCGAGCTCGAGCTCGACGTACTCGTCGAGCCTGTCGAAGCACTCGTCGCAGCCGATCTCCGGCACGCCCGGGCCCAGGAGGCGGCCGAGCGCCTGCTTCAGTTCCGGCCGTTCGTTCACTCGATCACCTCCAGCAGGTCTCCCAGGTGGGTGCGCAGCTTCGCGCGCGCGTCGTGCAGCGTCTTGTAGAGCGCGTTTCGGTTCGTCCCGAGCCGGTCGGCGAGCACGTCGATCGGGACGCCGTTGACCGCGAGCGCGACGAGGACGCGGCGCTGGTGCGGGGTCAGCACCTCGTGGATTCCGTCGCGCACGGCGTCGAGGAGCTCGCCCTGCTCGGCCTCGGCGGCCGGCCCTGCAATCCCGCCCTCGAACATCGCCCAGCTCTCCGGCTCGAGCGGCACCTCGCGTCCCTGCCAGGCGCGCTTGCGGAGCTTCACGGCCGCCTCGAGGAGCGCGAACTTGTAGACCCAGGTCGTGAAGCGGCTCGCGCCGCGGAAGTCGTCGAGGCGCGCGAGCACCGACATCAGCGCGTCGTCGGCCGCCTCGTGCGCGATGTCGTCGAGCTCGTTGCCGCGCAGGTGAGGCAAGGTGGGCCTCCTGCGGGCGACCTCGAAGCGGGCGGCTCGCAGGAGCAGGTCGTGCAGGCGCTCGACCGCGGCGTCCTGCTTCGCGCCCCCGCTGCGAAGCGACGCCAGCCACTCGCGGGACTCGGCGTCCAGCAGTGTGGACCGGACGGCCGGACGCTCTGGCATGGCGGCCGCGACGCTAGCAGTGACCATGGTCCATGAGTGACGCCGGCCGCCCGGTCCTTACCCGCCTAGCGGAACCGCCTCGGGAACTGCGCCACAATCCCGGTCGACAGCATGTCGGCCATTTCCAGCGCCTGGACGTGGATCTGGTCGTAGGCCGCCACGTCGGCCGCCCAGTCGCCCTGGAGGCGGGCAACCGCTTCGCTCGTCGTGAGGCTGAGGTGCTCGTGGAGCATCTCGCGCATCTCATTGAGCCGCCAGTGGGGATTCGCGTCGCTCAGGAACCGCGCGATCGCGTCGGCGTTCTCCTCCCAGAGGGCCTGTTGTTTCGCGACTTCGGCCTGGTCGCCGGCTTTGGCCGCCACGACCAGCTGGGCCGCGATCGTGATGTGCTCCCGGAGCAGCGTCGACAGCCGGTCGCCGGCCGCGCGTCCGTAGAACGCCGCGACCGCGTCGCCGATGTCGTCCTGGTTGCGGAGCAGCCGGCCGACGGTCGCGTCCGTGTCGGGCGACCCGGTGGTCAGGCTGATGATCGCGAGGCGCGTCCAGGTGACGTGGTCCTCCCACAGCTTGCGCATGTCGTTGCGGAGGCTGAGCTCCTCGACGGAGATGTCCGCCTTCGCGTGGCCGGGGCCGTGGGCGCCGGCGTCGCCTCCACCCGAGACCGCCAGTGCGGCGAGGGCGCTGAGGAGCGCGACGAGCCCGACGAGCACGAGCGGGATCGGACGTGGCGTGTTCGTCCTGTCCATGACGATCTTCCTTTCGTTCGAGAGACGTTCTCGGGACCGTTCGTGTCCCGATGCGACAGGTCCTTACGCCGCGGCTTCGCTAGCCGCCGGAATCGTGGGGCTGGAGGTGCTCGTCGTGAGCGTGGCCGCCGTGGGCGTGTCCGCGCGACGTCGCGACCGCCGCAACGGCGCTGAGGGCGATCACGAGCGCGACGAGCGCGACCGGGATCGTGCGAAGCCGCGTCACGAGCGTCCCGCGGAGGCTGAGCGCGACGGCGAGGCCGACGACTTCCACGGCCTTCGTCACCAGCGCGAGCGCGTCCACCGCCTCCGGCTCGGGGACGAGCCCCGGGATCCCGGTCGTCACGGCCAGCACCCAGGCCGCGATCAGCCCGGCGAGGAGCACGGCCGCAGCGTCGACGAGGATCTCGTCGGGACGCCGGGCGACGGCGACCGCGAGGACCGCCAGAGCGAGCGCGGAGACCGCGAAGCCCGCACCGGCGGCGAACCGTTCCTGGAGGTGGTCGTGCACGAGGCCGGCGTGGATCCCTGCGCTGACCGCGCAGCTGAGCGCGAGGATGTCGCGGCGCAGCTCGTTGCTCTTCGGCATCCACACCTCCGTCGTCACTACCGGCGCACCGGCGTCGTCGGATTGGCCGTTCGGATTGCTCTCGGTTACGTTGGTGACCCGGTTCGCGCGGTCCTTACGCGGGGTAAGACCGGAGGCGGTTACCGACACGTATAGGGAGGCAATGGACACCTTCGAGCTGCTCATCGTCGGCGGCGGGCTTGCGTCCGCACGCGCGATCAAGGCGTACCGCGAGGCGGGCGGCGGGGGCCGGATCGCCCTCGTCTCGCGCGACGCCACCCTGCCGTACCACCGGCCGCCGCTCTCAAAGAAGTTCCTTCGCGGCGAGACCGACGAGGAGCCGCTCGTCGAGGACGAGGCCTTCTACCGCGACAACGACGTCGAGGTGATGCTCGAGACCTCCGTCGAACGCGTGGACACGGGCGAGCACGCGGTCGAGGTCGAGGGCCGCCGTCTCGGGTACCGGAAGCTCCTCCTCGCAACCGGCGCCTGGCCCCGGCCGCTCCCGGTCCCGGGCGCCGAGCTCGAAGGGGTCTTCACGCTCCGTACCGTCGCCGACTCGGCGACGATCCGGGAGGCGGCGTCGGGCGCAGAGCGGGCGGCCGTCGTCGGCGCGGGGTTCATCGGCATGGAGGTCGCAGCCTCGCTGACGCAGATCGGCAAGGACGTCGCGATGGTCCACCTCGGCCACTGGCTGTTCGACCAGCTCGGCGTCGAGGCGCTGAGCGGGGAACTGGCCTCGCTGTACGAGGAGAAGGGCGTCGATCTCGTCCTCGGCCACGAGGTGGACGCGTTCCACGGAAACGGCCGCGTGGAGCGGATCACGACGAAGAACGGCAAGGAGGTCGAGGCCGACCTCGTCGTCGTCGGCATCGGTGTCGCGCCGGTCACGGACTTCCTCGAGGGGAGCGGGATCGAGCTGGACAACGGGATCGTCGTGAACCAGCGCTTCGAGACGAACGCGCCCGACGTGTACGCCGCCGGCGACGTCGCGCGTTTCTACGACCCGCTGTTCGAGACCCACCGGCGGATCGAGCACTGGTCGAATGCGAACTACCAAGGGACCGAGGTCGGAAAGGTGCTGGCGGGAGCGGGCGGCGGCTACGACACCGTCTCGACATTCTTTACGGAGATCTTCGGAACAACGATCAGGGTCTTCGGCGACGCCCGCCGTGACGCGCAGGTCGTCGTCCGCGGCTCACTCCGGGACGACGAGCTCTACGCGCTCTACGGGAACGACGACGAGGAGGTCGTCGGCGCTCTCAGCGTGGGTCAGACCGAGGAGGTCGAAGAGCTGCTGAAGCAGCAGATCCGCGCGCACGCGCCGCTCGGCGCGACGGGCCTTTAGCCGCGACGGGCCTCTAGCCGCGACGGGCCTCTAGGCGATGAACTCGTCGGTGACGCTGAGGGCCTCGTCGAGGATCGCGATCCCCTCGTCGAGCTCCTCGGTTGTGATGTTCAGCGGCGGGCAGACCATGACGACGTTCCAGTGCGTCATGAGGTAGAGCCCCCGGTCGAGCGCGGCTTTCGCCATCCGGGCCACGGGGGCGAAGTCCTGGCCGGTCGCGTTGAACGGGACGAGCGGCTCGCGCGTCTCGCGGTTCTTCACCAGCTCCAGGCCCCAGAAGCAGCCGAGTCCGCGGACGTCGCCGATCGAAGGATGCTTCTCGGCCAGGCCGCGCAGGCGCTCGTCGAACTGCGGGCCCATCTCCGCGGCGTGGTCCACGATCCCCTCCTCCTCGAAGGCCTCGATCGACGCCACGGCGGCCGCACACGCGAGCGGGTGGCCGCTGTAGGTCAGGCCGCCGGCGAAGTACTTGTCGCGAACCCAGTCGGCGATCTTCTGGGCGACGACCATCGCCCCGAGCGGGACGTAGCCGGAGTTGATGCCCTTCGCGATCGTGAGGATGTCGGGCACGACGTCCCAGTTGTCGACCGCGAACCACTTGCCGGTTCGGCCGAAGCCCGCCATGACCTCGTCGCAGATGAGCAGTATGCCGTGGCGGTCGCAGACCTCGCGGATCGACTGGAGATAGCCGTCGGGCGGGACGATGATCCCGTTCGTCCCGACGACGGTCTCGAGGATCACGGCGGCCACCGTGTCCGGCCCCTCGTACATCAGCAGCTCTTCGAGGTGCGGGCCGCCGGTGCAGACCGGGCAGGGATCCGGGTGGCCGGCCGGGCAACGGTACGTGTAGGGGTCGAGCATCCGCACGACGCCCGGGAGACCGGGCTCGGCGGGCCAGCGCCGCGGGTCGCCCGTCAACGTGATCGCGCCGGCCGTGGCCCCGTGGTAGGAGCGGTAGCGGGCGATGATCTTGTGCCGGCCGGTGTACCACCGGGCGAGCTTGATCGCGTTCTCGTTCGCCTCCGCGCCGCCGTTCGTGAAGAAGGACATCGTCAGGTCGCCGGGCGTGACCTCCGCGAGCAGGCGCCCGAGCTTCGAGCGCGACTCGGTGGCCATCGGCGGCCCGATCGTCGCGAGCTGCTCCGCCTGCTCCTTGATGGCGGCGACGAGCTTCGGGTGCTGGTGCCCGATCGAGACGTTGACGAGCTGCGAGGCGAAGTCGAGGTAGCGCTTCCCGTCGTAGTCCCAGAAGTAGCGTCCCTCGCCGCCGGCGACAGCGATCGGCGAGACGGCGTTCTGCACCGACCATGAGTAGAGGACGTAGCGCTTCGCGTCCTCGACGATCTGCTGTCCGAGCTCGGTGTTCGTCTCGATGGTGGCCATCGCCTCGATCCTATCGCCGTGGGAGAGCAAGATGCCTGCTCTCCCACGGCGACAGGGATCTACGGCTTCTTCAGCGACTCGATGAAGAGGCCCGGGTCGTTCGGAATCGCGGTCGCCTGCTCCCACACCGCGAGCCACCGGCCTTGCCGCCGCTCGTAGAGCAGCGTGTCCCACATCAGGTGCTCGAGGTGCGCGCCGAAGATCGTGAGCTCGATCCGCACCTGGAAGCGGACGAGCGCGTGGTTGCCGTGGACGTCGACGTCGATCGGCGACGTCGGTTCGATCGCCAGGAAGTCCGGCGCCCCTGCGTCGATTCCGGCAAGCCGCCCCTCGCGCGTGTCCGGAATGCCGAGAGGGTTGATGCCGACGAAGTCCTCGCTCATGTGGCTGCGGAGGGCGTCGGTGTCTCCACTGACCGCGAGCGTGAGGCTCTCGAGCTGCAGCTGCCGGATCTCTGCCTCCGCGCTGGGTGACGATCGGGCCTGGGCGACTCCCATCGCGAGCACCGCCGCGAGCACCGCCGCGAGCCCGATCAACGATCGCTTGGTCATCGTCTCTCCTTTCCACGTTGTCTCGCTCGATTCGAGCGCGGCGGCGAAGCCGCGGCAATCCCAGAAAGCTGGGGTTCGGGCCTTGTTCTTCGTGCTGATCCGCGCAAACCTAGGCGTGGTGACCGAGCGGAAACGCACGCGCTGCCGCGAGCGGCTAGCACGACTGGCCGAATCCGACCTCGACCGAGACTCCCTGCGCTTCGAGGCGATCGCCGACCTGCAACGGACGATCGGCTTCGATCGCTGGTGCTGGCCGCTGTCCGACCCGGACTCGTTGTTGCCGAACAGCGGTCTCGCGCTCCACGACTACGGGCCGAGAGTGCCGCGGTCGCTCGAGCTCGAGTACTCAGGCGACAACTACGCGGCGAAGCACGTCGTCGCGAGGCGCGCGGTTCCGGCGGCCAGCCTCGGCCTCGATACGGAAGGAGATCTCGCTAGGTCGTCCCGATGGGACGAAGTGCTCCGCCCAGTCGGGATCGGCGACGTCGCCATCGCGGCCTGTCGGGACTCCCTGGGCTGCTGGGGCTGGATCGAGGCCTATCGCGACCAGGCCGATCGACGATTCGACGAACAGGAGGTTGCGCTGCTCTGGAACGTTGCCGCCGCGCTCGGGTCCGCGCTGCGGCGCAGCGTCGTCGGGCCGCGAAGAGGGGACGACGGCCGACGTTCGCCGCCGGGCGTCGTCGTCTTGGACGTGAACTACCGGCCCGTCAGCTGGACGGCAAGCGCGCGCGAATGGATGGACGCACTCCCCGGAGCGCAGATCGTCGCCGCCTGGGGGATGCTCCCGTCAATCGTCTACCCCGCCGCGACGCTCGCACGATCGCGCCCGAACGCGGCACGCTCACTCGTCCAGGCGGTGGATGGCCGCTGGGTGATGATCGAGGCCGCACGACTCGAGGGTGAACGGGACGGCGAGATCGCGGTGAATCTCCGGTCCGCGAGGCCGAGCGAGACGTTCCGGCTTCTCTGCCGGGCCTTCGCGCTGTCGCGCCGCGAGCGCGAGGTCGTGTCGCTGCTCGTCGTCGGACTCGACACCCGAGCCGTCGCGAAGCGGCTGTTCATCTCCCCCCACACAGTTCAGGATCACTTGAAGTCAATCTTCGAGAAGGTCGGGATCCACAGCCGTCGCGAGCTGCTCGCGACGCTCGGGACTGCGGATCAACCGTCCGCCTGAAGCTCGTCCGCGAGCAGGTCCATCAACAGGCCGTCGTGCCACTCGCCGCCCGGCAGGCGCTCGTACCGTCGCATGACGCCGACCGGCCGGAAGCCGACCTTCTCGTAGGCGCGGATCGCGGCGTGGTTGTCGGCGGCAGGGTCAATCACGAGCCGGTGATGGCCGCGGTCCTGGATCAGATGGCGCGCCATCGTCCTGACCGCGTCCGTCCCGAGCCCCCGGCCGTGGACGTGCTCGGACAGAAAGAGGTCGATGCCGGCGTGCCGGTACATCGGGTCGTCCTCCTCGTGGTACTGGATCAGCCCGACGACCTCGCCTTCCACTTCGATCGCGAAGGCCGTGCACTCGTCGGTGCCGGCCGCCTTGGCGCGCAGCGTCTCCTCGTCGGGCTCGCCCCAGCGGCCGGCGACCCCTGGCTGCGCCTGGATCTCGGCCATCCGCGGCACGTCTTCGTCCGTCAGCGGCCGCAGGAGGACACGCTCGCCTCGGAGCTCGGTCATCGACGCTAGTCTGGCTGCAGACCTTGAAGGAGGCGAGATGACCGAGGTTCTCGAGCAGCAGGAAGCGCGCGGCACCGAGCTGGGCCGCATCAGCCACTGGATCGGCGGCCAGAGCGTCGCCGGCGAGTCCGGACGGAGCGGGCCGGTGTACAACCCCGCGCTCGGCGTCCAGACCAAGGAGGTGGACTTCGCGTCGGTCGAGGAGGTCGACCGTGCCGTCCAGACCGCCAAGGAGGCGTTGCGCGCCTGGCGCGAGGTCTCGCTCTCGCGCCGGCAGGAGCTGTTCTTCAAAATCCGCGAGCTCTTCCACCGGCGGCGCGAGGATCTCGCCGCCCTGCTGACGGAGGAGCACGGGAAGGTCTTCTCCGACGCGCTCGGCGAGGTCCAGCGCGGGCTCGAGGTCATCGAGTACGCCTGCGGGATCCCGACGCTGCTCAAGGGCGACTTTTCCGAGCAGGCGTCCACCGGGATCGACGTCTATTCGATCCGCCAGCCGATGGGCGTCGTCGCCGGGATCACGCCGTTCAACTTCCCGGCCATGGTGCCCATGTGGATGTGGGCACCCGCGCTCGCCTGCGGGAACACGTTCGTGCTCAAGCCGTCCGAGAAAGACCCGTCCGCGTCGGTCCTGACGGCGGAGCTGCTCAAGGAGGCCGGCCTCCCGGACGGCGTCTTCAACGTCGTCCACGGCGACAAGGTCGCCGTCGACGCGATCCTCGAGCACCCGGACATCGCGGCCGTCTCCTTCGTCGGCTCGACGCCGATCGCGCGCTACATCTACGCGACCGGGACGGCGAATGGGAAGCGCATCCAGGCGCTCGGCGGCGCGAAGAACCACATGGTCGTGCTGCCGGATGCCGACCTGGACATGGCCGCGGACGCCGCCGTCTCCGCGGCGTACGGCTCGGCCGGCGAGCGCTGCATGGCCGTCTCCGCCGTCGTCGCCGTCGGGGACATCGGCGACGCGTTCATCGAGGCGGTGAAGGAGCGGCTGCCGAAGGTCAAGGTCGGCCCGGGCACCGATCCGGAGAACGAGATGGGCCCGCTGATCACGCGCGAGCACCGGGACAAGGTCGCGTCCTACCTGGACAGCGGAGCAGAACAGGGCGCCGAGGTCGTCGCCGACGGGCGCGAGAGCGCGCCCAACGGCGACGGCTTCTTTCTGGGCGTGTCCTTGCTGGACAAGGTCACGCCCGAGATGGACGCCTACAAGGACGAGATCTTCGGGCCCGTCCTGTCGGTCGTCCGCGCGGGGACGTACGACGAGGCGATCCGCCTCGTGAACGAGAACCCGTACGGCAACGGCGTCGCGATCTTCACGCGCGACGGCGGCGCGGCCCGGCAATTCCAGCACGAGGTCGAGGTCGGGATGGTCGGGGTGAACGTCCCCATCCCGGTGCCGGTCGCCTACTACTCGTTCGGCGGCTGGAAGGGCAGCCTCTTCGGCGACTCGCACATCTACGGGCCCGAAGGGATCAACTTCTACACGCGCGGGAAGGTCGTGACGTCGCGCTGGCCGGACCCGGCCACGAGCAAGGTCGACCTCGGCTTCCCGCAGACGAGGTGATGACGATGCAGATGAGTATGGTGGTGGATCGCGGCAAGTCGAGAGCGGAGCGCCTGGTCGAGACGCTTCCGCCGATGCCGCGTCTCGGGCGTCAGCGGAAGTCGAGAGCGGACCGTGTCGTGGAGGCGATCCAGGGTCTTCCGCCCGTCGCGCGCGTCGGGCTGGCCGCCGCCGCCGCGGGCGTCCTCGTCGGTGTGGCGTACCTGGCGCGCAAACGTCTGTTCGCCGCCGCGGCCGTCGTGGCCGACGCGATCGAGGAGGCCGCAGACGCGGTGGAGGACGCTGCGGAGGATCTCGCCGACGCTGCGCGGGAGCGCAGCGAGGCGGGCGCGGGCGACTAGGCGCGGTTCGCCGGGTCCAGGGGCGGTCGGCCGCGCAGCGGAGGTTGCGCCGATCGACCGCGCGAGCCTCCGGTCGGCCGAAGCGTCCGATTTCAGCACGCACCGGCCGCCAGGGGACAATCCGGCGCGCTTCCGTCACGATCTCCGTGTCCCGGCGAGCCGGGTCCGAGGGACAGTCCCTCGCGAGCCGCGCGCTGCGACCGGCAGGCGAGAAAACCGCCGTACGGAGGCGATGGTCGCGTGCGACGTCGTCAACACCGCCGCGCGTACGCCCAGGCTCTCGACGCCTCAGTTCGGGCGGCTACGGCCGAGGAGATAGGCCGCGACCGCGGACAGCGCTACGAGCGCGAAGGCGCCCCCCGCAAGCAGGACCGGCGAGATGCTCTCGTCCGTGCTCTCGGGCGGGGGGACCCAGGCGAGCCTGCCCCGGATTGCGAACGGCTGTCCCTCGGCTCGTCCCGGCACGCGCCAGTTGCGGACGAAGCGGGGCTCGGTCTCCGGCCGTCCCGCGGCGGGAGGCGGCGGGTCGCCGTGTCCGACGACCCGGTCGTCGTGCCAGGCGTACGAGGTCCCCGTCGCAACGCTCTGCCAGCCGCCGGCGTCACGCCGCTCGACCCCCTCCGCTCGAAACCGGATGAACGGCCGGCCGGCGGCGTCCAGGATCTCAACGGGCTTCCGGGTCAGGTTCGTGACGCGCAGCTGGTCGCCGCCCACGACCCGCGCGTCGAGCCCGAGGACGGCCGGCTTGAGGTAGTCGACCCGCGCGATGTACCCGGTGCCGATCGGCCCGGGACCATGGGCGGCCGCGCCGCCCACAAGGGCAAGCGCCGCGAGCACCCCGCAGGCGACGAGCCGTTCCAACCGCTGATCGAACGGAGCCGGACGGGCTCCGCGTCAGGCCACCGCCGTCTTCGCCTTCAGCTCCTCGCCGAACTTCGCCCGCGCTACGAACTGCCCGACGCCCGGCGACGCCACGAGCTCGCCGTCCTCCACGAGCACCTGGCCGCGCAGGAGGACGATGTCCGGCGTCCCGGTCACCTCGGTCCCCTCGTAGAGGTTGTAGTCGATCTTCGAGTGGTGGTCGGCGGCGGTGATCGTGTACTTCCGCTCGGGGTCGAAGACGACGATGTCGGCGTCCGACCCGACCGCGATCGTGCCCTTGCGCGGGTACAGGCCGAAGAGCTTCGCCGGGTTCGTCGACAGGAGCTCGACCATCCGGTTGAGGGAGATCCGGCCGGCGCGCACGCCGAACTCGTGGATCATGTGCAGCCGGTTCTCGAGGCCCGGCCCGCCGTTCGGGATCTTCGAGAAGTCGTCCTTGCCGAGCGTCTTCTGCCCATCCCACAGGAATGCGCAGTGGTCGGTCGAGATCGCCGAGAGGATGTCGGTCCGCACCGCGTTCCAGAGGACGTCCTGGTTCGCCTTGTCGCGCGGCGGCGGCGTGTAGACGTACTTCGCGCCCTCGAAGTTCGGCTTCTCCAGGTGCGTGTAGTCGATGAAGAAGTACTGGGTGCAGGTCTCGCCCCAGATGTCCCAGCCCTTCTCCCGCGCGAGCGCGATCGGCTCGACCGCCTCGGCGCAGGAGACGTGGACCACGTACAGCGGCGCCCCGGCCACGCGGGCCAGCTGGATCGCCCGGTTCGTCGCCTCGCCCTCGGTCTCGGGCGGCCGCGTGAGCGCGTGGTACTTGGGCTCCGTGTGGCCGGCCTCGAGCGCATCCTTAACGAGCACGTCGATCGCGTCGCCGTTCTCGGCGTGGACCATGACCAGCGCGCCGGAGTCGGCCGCGACCTGCATCGACCGGAAGAGCGTCTCGTCGTCGACCATGAGCGCGCCCTTGTAGGCCATGAAGAGCTTGTAGGACGTGACGCCCTGCTCGGGCAGCCCGGCCAGCTCCTCGAGCGAGCCGCCGTCCTTCAGGTCGGTGATCGCCATGTGGTAGCCCATGTCGATCACCTGCTTGCCGTTCGCCTTCTCCTTCCAGAGGTCCAGGGCGGTCGCGAAGTTCTCGCCCTGCGGCTGGATGACGAAGTCGACGTGGCAGGTCGTGCCGCCGAACGCCGCAGCGGTCTGGCCAGACTCGACGTCGTCGATCGTGACCGTGCCGCCGAACGGCATGTCCAGATGGGTGTGCGGGTCGATGCCCCCCGGAAGCACGTACTTCCCGGACGCGTCGACGACGCGGTCCGCGTCGACGTCCAGCGACTCGCCGATGAGGGAGATCCGCTCGTTCTCGACGAACACGTCGCCGACGTAGTCGTCGGCCGCCGTGATGACGCGGCCTCCCTTGATCAGAACGGAACTCATTGCGGATCTCCCTCCTTCGGCTGTGCCCTTGCGCGGGCCTAGTGGCTAGGCACCACCTTCCGTGACTTCGACTTCCTCGGCCTGCCAGTCCTCGCCCTTCACGTCGACGTCGTCGTCCTCGAGCTCCTTGACGGCGGACTCGGCGATGTCGGTGCGATACGAGTCGTCACTGGCCGGCTTCTTGATCACCTTGCCCTGCAGCGCGATCTCCTTCGTGATGTTCCAGGACTCGGGCTCCATGATTCCGATCCCGCTCGGGGCCGGCCAGATGAGCTTGTTGATCTCGTTCATCATCCAGCGCTGGTGGCCCTCGCCGAGCGTCGGCCCGTTCTCGAGCACGATGTCGACGCACTCGTCCGGGTTGTCGCGGCAGTAGACCCAGCCGCGGAAGCTCGCCTTCAGGAACCGCTTGGCGATGTCCTGGTTCGCCTCGTCGTCGATCCAGTCTTCGCGGACGAAGATCCCGTCCTCGAGCGCACCGGTCCCCAGGTCGGACATCTTCATGACGTTCAGCTGGTCGATCGTGTAGAGGTCGCCGGTGTCCGGGTTCTTCGTCTCGAGCACCTGGGCGAGCTCGTTGTACGTCATCGCCGCTGCAGCGTCGATGTCGCGCTTGAGGAAGAGCTCCATGTCGAACGGCTGCGCCACGATCTCGGCGTCCTTCTGGGGATCGATGCCGTTCTTGTTCAGCGCGGCGAAGAGCTTGTGCTCGTTCCCGCCGAGCCAGACGCCGACCTTCTTGCCCTTCAGGTCCGTGATCTGGTCGAGTCCGGAGTCCTTCCACGTGATCTCGGTCATGCCGGACCGTGTGAAGACCTGCGCGATGTTGACGATGTTCTGGCCCTTGTCTCGCGTGGCGAGCGTGCTGTCGAGCCAGTTGATGCCGAACTCCGCCTGGCCGCCGAGCACGACCTGCTCGGGGACGATGTCGGGGCCGCCCGGACGGATGTTCACGTCGAGGCCCTCGTCCTCGTAGTAGCCCTGGTCGAGCGCCGCGTAGTACCCGGCGAACTGGGCCTGCACGACCCACTTGGACTGGAGCGTGACCTTGTCGAGGTCGCCGCCCGCGCTCCCGCCGTCACCGCCGTCGTCGTCGCCGCCGCAACCCGCGACGGCGAACATCGCCGCAGCCGCGAGCACGGCGACGGACCACCACCTGCTCTTCCGCATCCACTTCCCCTTTCCCTGCCAGTCGGACGTACTTGCCATTACTCCGCGGTCCCCCGCGCCGACGGATGCCAGCCCATCGTAAGCCGTTCGACGGCTGCTACTGCGCCGTAGAAGAGGATCCCGAGGATGCTGGCGGCGACGATCGCCGCCCACGCCTCCGTGAACGCGAACACGCCTGCCTGCCGCCGGATCTGGATCCCGAGCGCGTCCTGGGAGCCGCCGAAGTAGTCGCCCACGATGGCGCCGATCATCGCGAGTACGGTCGCCACCTTCAACCCGGTGAAGATGTACGGGAGCGCGTTCGGGAACCGCACGCGCCGGAACGTCGAGAGCTCGCCCGCGGCGTACGAGTTCATGAGCTCGATCTGCTGCGGCCGGACCGAGGTGAGGCCGCGGAGCGTGTTCACGAGCACCGGGAAGAAGCAGAGCACGGCCGCGATCACCATCTTCGACAGCTGGTTGAGCGTGCCGAACCAGTTGTTCGTGATCGGGGCGAACGCGATGATCGGGACGGCGTTCGCCGCGATCGCGAACGGCATCAGCGCCGTCGCGAGCAGCCGCCAGCGGGCGAGCACCAGGGCGACGAGGATCGCCGCCGAGCAGCCCATGACCCAGCCGCCGAGCGCCTCCTCGAAGGTGAACCAGGCGGCCCCCCAGAGCGTCTCCCGCTCCGTCCAGAGCGTCTGGACGATGTCCGACGGCGGCGGGAGCAGGAAGTTCTGGACGTCGAGGCCGCGGACGAGCCCCTCCCAGAGGGCGATGCCGGCGACGAAGACCACGAGCGCGGGGAACCAGTCCCACAGGCTGCGCCCGACGCGCGAGCCGAGCGTGCCGCGCGGAATGGGTTCGACGACGGTCGAGCTCACAAGCCTTCCTCCGCGACGATGAACTGCTCCTCGTCCTCGGGCTCCTCCACGTCCAGGCCGCCCCCGCGCCGGAGCAGCAGCCGCACCTCGCGGATCAGCTCCGCGAACCGCGCCTCCTCGCGGGTCTCCATGCCGCGAGGCTGGGGAAGGTCGACGTCGACGATCCCCACGATCCGCCCCGGGCGGGCCGACATGACGACGACCCGGGTCGACAGGAACACGGCCTCGGCGATCGAGTGCGTGACGAAGACGACCGTGCTGCCGCTCTGCTCCCAGATCCGCAGCAGCTCGAGGTTGAGTCGCTCCCGCGTCATCTCGTCCAGGGCGCCGAACGGCTCGTCCATCAGGAGCAGCGGCGGGTGGAACGAGAGGGCGCGCGCGATCGAGACCCGCTGCTGCATCCCGCCGGAGAGCTGCCACGGGTGGTGCTTCTCGAACCCCTTGAGCTCGACGAGCTCGACCATCTCGGCGATGCGCTCGCTACGGCGGCGACGGTCCCAGCGCAACGTCTCGAGCGGGAGGGCGATGTTCTTCTCGACCGTCCGCCAGTCGAAGAGCACCGCGTCCTGGAAGACGATCCCGTAGTCGCGGTCGAGCCGCGCCTGGTGCGCGCTCTTGCCGTTCACGACGACGTCGCCCGTGCTCGGCTGGATCAGGTCGCCGACGATCCGCAGCAGCGTGGACTTGCCGCACCCCGAGGGGCCGATCAGCGAGACGAACTCCCCGGGCCGGATGTCGAGGTCGATCTCCTCGAGCGCCCTGACGTGCCCCTGGCCGAACTCCTTCGACACCCTGCGGAGCTCGACGACGCTCGCCCGCTCGTTCACGCGACGTGCTCCGGCGCCCGGCGGACGACGATCCGCTCGACCACGACGACCACGAGGAAGAAGGCGATGCCGAGCGCGGCCGCGACGAGGTTCGTCGCCCAGAGGTTCTCGGGGTTGCTCGAGTAGTACTGGTTGAAGTTGAGGATCGCGCCTCCGAGCCCGTCCTGGATCGAGGCCGGCAGCTCGCCGATGATCGCCCCGACGACGCAGGCCGTCGCCGAGATCTTGAACGCCGCGAACAGGTACGGCAGCGACGCCGGAAGGCGCAGGCGCCAGAGGATCTGGAGCGGGTTCGCGGCGTACGAGCGCATCAGCTCCAGCGCCCTCGGGTCGACCGAGGTGAGGCCGCGCAGCGTGTTGATCGTCACCGGGAAGAAGGTCAGGTAGGCCGCGATGACGGAGACGGAGAACCAGTCGGGGAAGCCGCGGCCGCCCATCCAGACGACGACCATCGGGGCCACCGCCAGGATCGGAATCGTCTGCGAGGCGACGATGTAGGGCAGGAACCCGCGCTGGAGCAGCCGCGAGTGCGCGAGCAGCACTCCGAGCCCGAAGCCGATCGAGGCGCCGAGCGCGAAGCCGACTGCCGCCTCCTTCGCCGTGAAGAGCGCCGCGTCCCAGAGCACCTCGATCAGCAGCGGCCCGTTCCTCCGCGACGGCTCGAACAGCTGGCCCACGATGTTGTGGAGGTGGGGGAAGGTCTTGTCGTTGACCTCGAACGCGCCGATCGTGAGGCCGGTCCGCTCGCCGAACCACTTGAACGCCTCCCAGAGGCCCCAGAGCGCGACGAAGACGACGACCGTCATCGCGGCCCTCGTCGCGGCCGGACGCCAGGGGAACTCGCGGCGCGGTGGCCGCTCGGCGGCGACGGTCGCCATGCCGAGACGTTAACGTCGCGCCATGGCCCGGCTCAACAACATCACGTTCGCGTGTGAGGAACCTGTGGAGCTGGCGAGGTTCTGGGCGGCCGCGCTCGGCTACGAGCCGATCGAGACGCCGCCCGAGGTCCTGGCCGAGGTCGAGAAGGCGATCGAGGCCGGCGAGCTCGACGCGACCGGCTGGGCCATGCTCGTGAACCCCGACGGCACTGGTCCCCGTCTGCTATTCCAGCGGCGACCGAAGACGCCGACCACGGACATCCCCATCCACCTCGACCTGGACTCCGACGACCGGGCCGCCGAAGTCGAGCGGCTCGCCGCCCTGGGAGCGACCGTCGTCGAGGAGCGCTCACAGAAGATCGGCCCGTACGAGGAGTTCTGGACGGTGATGAAGGATCCCGAGGGCAACGGCTTCTGCGTGTCGTGACACTCGATCCTGCACGCACAGTCGACGAGCTGAAGGAGCTTCGCGAGCTCACGGGCAACGACGAGGGCGCGCAGCGTGTCGCATGGACGGACACGTGGGTGCGTGCGCAGGAGTGGATGGCGGCGAAGCTCGAAGGCACCGGCGCCGAGATGACGTTCGACGAGGCGCGGAACCAGTGGTGGACGCTCCGCGGCCGGTCCGAGAAGGAGCTCCTGATCGGCGGGCATCTCGACTCCGTGCCGAACGGCGGCTGGCTGGACGGCGCGCTGAACGTCGTCGCCGGCTCGGAGGTGCTGCGGCGCATCGCCGGGGAAGGCGAGCCGCCGGTCACCGTCAGGCTCGTGAGCTGGGCCGACGAGGAGGGGGCGCGGTTCGGGCGCTCGCTGTTCGGATCCTCCGCCGCCGCCGACTCGATGCGCGACCAGGACGAGCTCCGGCAGCTCTCGGACCGGGACGGCGTCTCGCTGCCCGATGCGGTCGCCGCCCACGGCGTCGACCTCGACCGTGCGACCGACGCGAAGACCCAGCTGCGGAACGCAGCTGCCTACCTCGAGCTTCACATCGAGCAGGGGCCGGTGCTCGAGTCGATGGATCTCCCGCTCGGCGCAGTCCTCGGGACCTTCGGCGTCGAGCGGCACCGCGTCGTCTGGCGCGGGCAGGCCGCGCATGCGGGCTCCACGCCGATGGACCAGCGTCGCGACGCGCTGGCCGGCGCGGCGAAGCTCGCGCTCGAGCTTCGCCACATCGCGGCGCGCGCCGGCGCAGGCGCCGTCTGCACCTCGGGCGGCGTCGTATGCCATCCGGGGATCGTCACCTCCGTCGTCGAGACCGCCGAGCAGCTGCTCGACCAGCGGCACCTCGACGCCGGGACGCTCGCGTCGATGCTCGAGGACGCGAACGAGCGGAGCAGGCAGTTCGCGGAGGAGGAGGATGTCGAGGTCGAGTTCGAGCGGATCTGGAACATCGAGCCGATCCTGTTCCACGAGCAACTGATCGACTTCGCCGACCAGGCGATCCAGGAGGTCGCCGGGCGGTCGCACCGCCTGCCGAGCGGCCCGCTCCACGACGCCGCCGAGGTCTCGCGGGCCGGGACCCCGACGGTGATGGTTTTCGTCCAGAGCCTCCGCGGGCTCTCGCACACGAGGCTCGAGGACACGAAGGAGGAGCACCTCGAGCTGTCCGTGCAGGCGCTCGACCGGTTGGCCTCGAAGACGATCGACTGGCTCGCCGAGGACTAACCTCACCCGCCGTCCGTGCCGATACGCACGAGGGTATGGACGATCCCCATGTGCACCTCTTCATCCGCCGCTCCGCCGAGTACGGGAGCCGTATCGGTCCGGTCGCCCTGGCCGCCGCTGCGGGCGGATTCCTCATCTGGCTGATTGCGTTGGACGCGGCGCCGGCGCTCGGCGCCGTGGGCTGGCTCGTCGGCCTGTGCGGGATGCTCGTCGCGTTGTCGGCTGCGCTCGCGTCGGCGGTCGGGCTGCTCTGGGCGGGCGGCCGGGGCTACGCCGCGCGCGGCCTCGTGACCTCGGCGCTCGGGATCCTGATCCCCGCCGCGCTCGCCTTCCTCGTCATCTCGTTCGTCTGGAAGTAGCGCGAGCCGCCGTGGACGACGACGAGCTCGAGCAGCTCCGGCGGGTCACCCGCCGGACTTGGGGCGCCGCCCTGGCGAGCTCCGGGATCCTCCTGCTCCTCCTCTTCGCCGCCGGCATGGTCTTCCTGCTCTGGCTCTGGAGCTCGTCGAGGGCTCTCCGACGATCAGCTGACGCGGCCGGACGGGGCCTCGGCCGCCCTGGGCATGTCGAGGAGCCTACGACAGCCGGACGAGGGCGACGCCGCCCGCGAGCAACGCGACGCCGAGGAGTCGCAGCGGTGTGATCGGGTTCTCCTCGAACCCGACCCAGCCGAAGTGGTCGACGAGGAGCGAGGCGATCGCCTGGCCGGCAAGGATCAGGGCGACGAGGGTTGCCGCGCCGAGCTTCGGCGCCGTCACGATCGAGCCGAGGACGTAGAAGGCGCCGAGCACGCCGCCGATCCAGACCCACCACGGCGCGTCGCCGCCCCGGTCCGGCAGCCCGCGCTGCGCGACGAGGACGGCGATCAGGAGCGAGACGGCGCCGACGACGAAGGAGACGAACGCGGCCCGGATCGAGCCGCCCACCCACTGCGCGAGCTGCGCGTTGATCCCGAACTGGATCGGCAGCATCGCGCCGGCGAGCAGCGCGAACAGGAGGTAGCTCCAGATTGCCACCGAGGGGCTTTCAAGAGAAAATGACCGTTTCCCTGCCCGTCACGAGGAGGCCCCATGCTCGACTTCGGCGTCACCGTCCTGCCCGACCCGCCCATGTCGCGCTTCTTCGAGCTGGTCGAGCTGACGGAGAAGCACGGGTTCGGCTACGCGTGGACCTACGACTCGCACATCCTCTGGCAGGAGTCCTACGCGACCCTGCCGGTTGCGGCGTCGAAGACGCAAAAGGTCAAGCTCGGTCACTTCGTGACGAATCCGGGCATTCGTGATCCGACGATCACGGCGAGCTGGTACGCGACGATGCAGGACCTCTCGAACGGCCGCATGGTGATGGGAATCGGCCGCGGCGACTCGTCGCGGCGCGTCGTCGGTCTCAAGCCGGTGAAGGTGGCCGAATTCGAGGCCCGCTGCCGGATGATCAAAGACCTCATGAACGGGCGGCCGGTCGAGTGGAACGGTAAGGAGCTCCAGCTCGAGTGGGCGAAGGATCTCCCGGAGATCCCGATGTGGATCGCAGGTTACGGCCCGAGGGCCCTGGCGGTCGCGGGCCGGGTCGCCGACGGCGTGATCATCCAGCTCGCCGACCCGCAGATCATCCAATGGATCATGGACACGGCCCGTACGGCCGCGGAGGAGGCCGGTCGCGATCCCGCGGAGCTGAAGTGCATCGTCGGCGCCCCGAGCACCATCACGGACGACCTCGAGACCGCCCGCGAACAGGTTCGCTGGTTCCCGGCCATGGTCTCCAACCACGTCATGGACCTGATCGAGCGGTATGGCTTCGACTCGGAGATCCCCGCGGCCCTGACCGACTTCGTCAAGGCGCGGAAGTTCTACGACTACAAGGAGCACAGTCGCCAGGGCGCGAAGCACGGCGAGTTCGTGACGGACGAGATCGCCGAGCGCTTCACGGTGATCGGGAACACCGACCAGGTCCTCGCCAAGTTGCGCGAGCTCGAGTCCGTCGGCGTCGACCAGTTCAACATCTACCTCATGACCGAAGGCCAGGAGCAGAACCTGGAGACGTACGGCAGGGAAATCCTCCCCGCGTTCGAACGGATAGCCGCGTAAATGGCCGAGGAGATCCGCATCCCAGGCGGCGAGGGCACCGCCAAGATCAGGAACCTCTGGGCGGTCGCCCTCCTCCCGATCGTCACGATCGCGATCTACTACTTCTACTGGTGGTACCAGATCAACCGCGAGCTCAAGGACTACGGCCACTCGAAGTCGACGGACGAGCTGGGTGAGAGCCCGGGGAAGTCGCTCCTCGCCGTGACGCTCGGCGCCCTCATCATCGTCCCCGTGCTCGTGTCGACGTATCGCGGCTTCAAGCGGGTGCAGGCGGCGCAGCGGCTCGCGGGCGTGGCCCAGCTGAACGGCTGGATCGGGCTGATCCTCTACATCGTTATCTCGCCGGCGTTCTTCGCGTACGTCCAGAGCGGCCTCAACGCCGTCTGGCAGCGTGAGACCGCTGCGACAGAGCCGGCGGCCGCCTAGACCGCGCGCACGTAGAGACGCGCGAGCTGCGAGAGGATCGCCTCCTCCGGGGAGGCGACGAACTCGGCCGCGCGGAGGACAGAGCGGGCGCCGTCGATCGCCTCGTCGTCGCTCGGGTCGGCCAGGGCGACGACGGGCAGGCCGCGGACGAAGCCGATCGGGAGCGTCCGGAACCTGCGTGCGTAATCGGCGGGAAGGAGCCGCGCCGCGGAGTGGTCCACGGGCAGCGAGGCGACGTCCACGAACGGGAGCCCGCGCTGCTCGGCGACGAACCGGACGATGTCCGCCGGCGTGACGAGCCCGAGGTCGGTCAGCACCTCCCCGAGCCGCTTGCCGTGACGCCGCGCGGTCCGGAGCGCGAGGTCGATCTCCGCCTCGGCGATCAGCCCGGCTTCCGCGAGCAAGGCGCCGAGCGGCTCGCGCCTCGCCGCGCGTACACGCTGGGCCAGGAGCTGGGCGAGGACGCTCTCGAGGTCTTGCGGCTCGGGCGACACCATCATCAGCTCCGGGGAGACGTCACGCCGCACTGCAACCGCGTGCTCGACGTGCACGTCTGACGGCATCTCGATGGGCGCAGGGGCCGGGCGCTCGAAGTGCGCGTCCGTCGGCAGCTCGACAGGCGCAGCGGCCGGGCGCTCGACGTGTGGGTCCGTCGGCAGCTCGACAGGCGTAGCGACGGGGCGCTCGACCGGCTCGACCGGCAGCTCGACCGGCTCGGCGGCCGACAGCTCGACCGGCTCGGCGGCCGGCAGCTCGACCGGCTCGGCGGCCCGTGACCCGACCACATCGAGGCGCGCGCGGAGGCCGGTGCCGAACTCGGGCACCGTGACCCGCCCGTCGTCGAGCGTCAACGCCGCTGATTCAGCCTGGGGCCGCATTCCTGCCTGACTGTAGGCTCCTCGAACCGGCGAGGCGTCCCCCTTTTGAGGGGCACCGCACCCGCCGGCCCCGGCGTCCATCCGCGCCGAGGCGGCGAGGATCAACCGGCACACCGCCTGACAGGTGCGCGTCTCGCGAACCTGCAGTTCCTTCGCCTGACGGCGTGCCGGTGCCGCGCGTCGACCAGGCCGCTCTGACGCTTAACCCGCGCCCAACACGACACGGCCTAGCGTCTAGTCCAATGAGGACTAGTCGAGCGACACGCCCTCGCACGGGCGTCCTGACGACGACCGAGTTCGCCGTCCTCACCGTCCTGACCGTGGAAACCGAGCGCCGCGCGGTCTCCGGCTACGACCTGCTGAAGATCGTCGAGCGGAGCGTCGGCTACGTCTGGAAGCCGACGAAGAGCCACATCTACGCCGTCCTCCCGCGTCTCGTCGAGCGCCGCCTGGCGACTCGGAGGAGCGCGCGGGGCGAGCGCGGGCCGGAGCGCCAGCTCTACCGCGTGACGCCGAAGGGCGAGCGACTGGCGAAGGCCTGGCTGGAGGAGCCGGTGCCCGGCGACCACGACCTGTTCCTCCTCAAGGTCTTCTACGGCGGTCTCATGAGCCGTGACGCGCTCGCCGCCCACTATCGGCAGTACCGGGACGACCGGCAGGCGGCGCTGGACGACCTGCGCGTGCTCGAGCCGACGAACACGCGTACCGGCCACGACTACCACCACTACTTCCTCCTGCGGCTCGGGATCGAGCGCGCGGAGCACGACATTCGTTGGGCCGAAGAGACCCTGGAGGAGCTGGAGCGATGAAGAAGTCCGCCCCCACGAAGAAGTCAGCCTTCGCGATCATCGCCGTGCTCGCCTGCGTCGGCTCTGCATCCGCGGGCCCGGCGGCGTCCGGCGGGACCTGGGCCGGCACCGGGCAGTTCACGCGCGGCGCAGGGCCGCAGCCGTTCTCGATGTCGATCGAGCTCCGCGGCCGCCGCGCCGTCGTGGCGCTCGCACCCGGGCACACCGCGCGAACGGAGGTCGTGGCGCGGCGATCGCGCGGAACGGTCCGCATCGTGCTCCCCGGACGTCCCTGGCCGCTCGTCCTCGACGGTCGCGTGAAGGCGGGTGTCCTCTCGGGCAGCCTGCGGCAGGGGCCGCTGCGCGGGCGGTTCCGCCTCCGCCGCCGCGCCCCGATCGAGGGCTCGTCGATCGGCCTGTACCGCTCCGCCGCGGGCGACGCGCTCGGGATCGTGCAGGCGCTCGGCCCTCGGGCCGGCGTCCGCTACGCCGATGGCGAGATCCGCGCGCTGTACCCGACGCGGCGCGGCGCCTACGCGGTCGGCGCCGGGCTCGCGACCAGGAACCCGACGGCCGGAACGGCGCAGTTCACGCCCGCCGCCGCAACCTTCCGGGGACAGCGGTTCGCCCGCGTCGCGCTGCGGCAGGAGGAGGTCTGGGTGCGGAGCGGCGGCGCGTACCTCGCATGCACCCTCACGATCCCGCCCGGCGCGGGCCGCCGGCCGGCGCTGGCCTTCGCCCACGGCGCGGGGCAGGCCCCGCGGTCCTTCAACCTGATCCACGGGCTGCATGCCAACCATCTCGGCCTCGTCACGCTCCTCTGCGACAAGCGCGGGATCGCGCAGTCGGGCGGCGACTACCCCGGCGAGTTCCCCAGCGCGTCCGCAGTCGACCAGTACGCACGGGACGTGCAGGCTCAGGCGCGCTTCCTCGCCGCGCAGCCGGAGGTCGATGCGAGGAGGATCGGCATCGCCGGCGCCAGCCAGGCGGGCTGGATCATGCCGCTGGCCGCAAGCCGCGAGCCGGCGATCCGGTTCATGCTCGGGCTCGTCGCGCCGACGCTGACGCAGGGTGAGACCGATCTCTGGGCGAACCTCAACGGCCAGGGCCAGTCGCTCCCCGCGAGGAGCGAAGAGGAGATGGAGGCGGAGGTCCGCGCGGCGGGACCGAGCGGCGTCGACCCCCTGCCGGCGATCCGAGCCATGCGGATCCCCGCCTTCTGGCTCTACGGAGGGAAGGACAGGACGGTTCCCTCGCGGCTGTGCGTCGAGCGGCTCGACCCGTTGGCGCGGGAGGCCGGGCGCGACTTCACCTACCGCGTCTTCCCCGGCGGGACGCACGGCCTGATCCTGACCGCGAACGGCCTGCTCGACGAGCAGGCGCGGTCGAACAGCTTCGTCGAGGGGCTCTTCCCGGCGATCCGCGACTGGCTCGCCGCCCGCGGTCTCACCGGGTAGCGCGCACGAGCTGGAAGGGGAGGAGCGCGATGCAGGCCGCCTCGCGCGCCAGCAACCTCAAGGGGCGCGGCGCGTCGGCCCCCTCCACGCGAAGGCGGATCCCGCTGCCGCGGAGGGCCGCGCGCATCAGCGCCTCGACGCGAAGCCGGTGCCACGTCGAGGTCACGACGACGAGCTCACGTGCGCCGAGCTCCCTCGCCTTCCGCGCGACGTTGGCGGCGTTCTGCGCCGTCGAGCGCGACTCGGCCTCGGGGATCAGCTCCACCTCGGGCCCGGCCCAGGCCGCGCGCATCAGCTCCGCCTCGGGGAAGCCCGAGAGGATGACGCCGGCGGCTTCTCGCGCGAGCTCGTGCGCCCGGGCGAGGCGCGCCGCGCAGATCGCATGGAGCTCGGCGTCGCCGCGGCGCGAGTAGCCGAGCACGGCCACGACGCGGTCGCTCACGAACGGCGGCGGCGGAGGACCTCGGCCGTGATGAGCGTGCCGGCGACGGTGAGGACGAGCACGAGCGCCTTCTTCCCCTGCAGCTTCGACTCGCCGGTCTCGCGGTCGCGCATCTCGACCGGCATCTCGTCGACGCTGAGTCCCTCGTCGTGGAGGCGGAGGACCGCCTCGACCTCCGGGGCGCCGCTCGAGTACGGTCGGGCGAGGATCGGCATCGCGCGGGCGTTCACCGCGTACATCCCGCTTGTCGCGTCGTGGAACGGACGATCGAGGACGATCTCGATCGAGCGGCGGAGCAGGCCGGTGCCGAGGCGGCGCGCCGGCGAGGTCGTGTACCGCTCGCGCGAGAAGCCGTTCCCGCTCGCCGTCGCGTACCTCGAGCCGACGGCGACGTCGCACCTTCCGGACCGCACGGCCTCCAGGAGCTTCCGCAGCTCGGCCACCGGATGCTGGCCGTCGGCGTCCACACGCCCGCAGTACGCGTAGCCGTGTTCGGCCGCGTAGCCGTAGCCGGCCGCGATGGCCGCCCGGAGACCGCGGTTCTCCTCGAACGACAGGACCTCGGCTCCCTGCTCGCGGGCGAGGTGGACCGTCCGGTCCGTGGAGCCGTCGTCGACGACGAGGATGTCGGCGTCGGGGAGCTCCCGGCGCAGCTCGTGGAGCACACCGGGCAGGCTCTGCTCCTCGTTCCACGCGGGGACGAAGACCAGCGTGTCGCTCACGCGCCGCCCCGTTCCAGAGGCAGCCCCGCCTTGACCCAGCCGGTCTTGCCCTCCGCGTAGTGGCGGACGTTCCGGTAGCCGAGCTGCGCCAGCCGCTCCCCCACCCGCACAGAGCTGTCGCACTCGAGGTCGACGCAGTAGACGACGACCTCCGTGTCCAGGTCGGGGATCTGGCGCGGCGCGCGCTCGTCGACCCACTCGAGCGGGAGGTTGACGGCGCCCGGCAGGCGAGACCGCGCGTACGACATGGGGGCCAGCGCGTCGACGAGGACGAAGTCGTCGCCGGCGTCGAGCTTGGCCCGCAGCTCGTCGAGCGTGATCGTCGGGAGCGTCATCGCGGCAAGCTTGCCTGAGCGAGCTCGGCGGTGGCCTCCGCGAAGACCGCCGTGTGGGCGTCCACGTCCTCCTCGGTCGTGGCCGGGGACATCAGCGCCATGTTGTGGAACGGCGTCATCAGGATCCCGCGGTTGAGCATGTAGAGATGGAGGAGGCGGTCGAGCGCGGGGTCGCCGCCTGCCGCCGCCTCGCTGCCGTTCCTGGGGCGCTCCGGCCGGAACAGGTACTCGACGCGGCACCCGAGGCGCGTGACCTGCCAGGGAAGGCGGTGCGCGTCGATCGTCTCGGCCACGCCGGCCTCGAACCGCTCGCCCAGGTAGATCATCCGCTCGAACGCCTCGTCGGTCAGCACCTCCTCCAGCGTCGCCCGCACGGCGGCGAGGGAGAGGACGTTCCCGGCCGCCGTCCCTCCGATCCCGCCGACGTCGGCGCGCTCCTCGGTAGGCAGGATCGCCTCCAGCCTCCCGGCGACGTCCGCCGAGAAGCCGTACGCAGCGGCCGGGATCCCGCCGCCTATCGGCTTCCCGATCGTGAGGAGGTCCGGCTCGAGCCCGTGCGCCGCCGTGTAGCCGCCGGGGCCGGCGCAGATCGTGTGCGTCTCGTCCACGATCAGGACCGTCTCCGTTCGACGGGTCAGCTCCCGGAGCGTGTCGTGGAAGCCGGGCTCCGGGAGCACGATCCCGATGTTCGTCAGCGCCGGCTCGGTCAGGACGCAGGCGACCTCGCCGTGCGAGAGCTCGCGCTCGAGAGCATCAGGGTCGTTCCACTCGACGACACGGGTGGTCTCCTCGAGCGGCACCGGCTTGCCGACGCTGCCCTCGCGCTCGACGACGCGGCCGTCGTGGAGCGTCGCGAAGGTCTCGTCGACCGTGCCGTGGTAGCACCAGTTGAAGACGAGGATCTTCGGACGGCCGGTCGCCTCGCGGGCGAGCCTGATCGCGAATCGGTTCGCGTCGGTCGCCGTGAGCGCGAACTGCCACTGCGGCAGGCCGAAGCGGCGGGCGAGCTCTCGGCCGACGGCGAGTGCGTCCTCGCTCGGGAGCATCAGCGTGATCCCGCGCCGCGCCTGCGCGCTGACCGCCCGGACCGTGGGCTCGGGCGAGTGCCCGGTCATCGCCGCCGTGTCGCCCAGGCAGAAGTCGACGTACTCGCGCCCGTCCACGTCGCGGAAGCGCGCGCCGGACGCGTCGGCCGCGAAGACGGGGAATCCTCCCGCCCAGCGGACCATCCACGGCATCGGGACGCCCTGGAAGAGCGGGCCTCGCGCCTCCCGTGCCAGGGCGAGCGATCGCGGGTGCTCGCGCTCGAAGCGCTCGAGCTCCCTTGCCAGCAGCCGGTCGGTCTCCACGGCGCTAGTCAACCACCGCGCACCGCCTGCTATCGATAAGACGACGGTGAACATCAAGACCTTCGGTCCGGTCGACGAGCGGAGCCTCCAGCAGCTCGAGCGCTGCATGCGGGCCGGCGACGCGGAGTTCGGCGTCCTGTGCGCCGACCACCATCCGGGCTACAGCCAGCCGATCGGCGGCGGGATCGCGTACGAGGGTTACGTTTCCCCGTCGGGCGTCGGCTACGACATCGGGTGCGGCAACAAAGCGGCCCGGACGGAGTTGACGCGCGCCGACCTGGAGGAGCGGGGAGGCGTCGAGAAGCTCATGGCGGAGATCACGCGCCGGATCTCCTTCGGGATGGGCGTTCCCGCGCAGGAGCGGGTCGAGCATCCCGTGCTCGACGAGATCCGCCGGGCGGACTTCGAGCCGCAGCGGAGGCTCCACAAGCTCGCGGTCGAGCAGCTCGGCACCGTCGGCTCGGGCAACCACTACGTGAACCTGATGGAGGACGAGGAGGGCCGGATCTGGGTCGGCGTCCACTTCGGCTCGCGCGGCTTCGGGCACCGCACGGCGTCGGGCTTCCTCGCGCTCGCGAAGGGGCTGCCGTTCGAGGGGAAGGCGCGCGAGGGCGAGATGGACTCGCCGCCCGTGCTCCTCGAGGTCGACTCCGACCTCGGCCAGGCGTACATCTCGGCGATGCAGCTGGCCGGGGAGTACGCCCACGCGGGGCGGGACGTCGTCGTCGCCAAGGTGCTCGAGATCCTCGGCGCGGATCCGACGTATGAGGTCCACAACCACCACAACTTCGCCTGGCGGGAGGAGCATTTCGGCCGTCCGTTCTGGGTGATCCGGAAGGGCTGCACGCCGGCCCGGCCTGGACAGGAGGGGTTCGTGGGCGGCTCCATGGGCGACGAGTCGGTGATCCTCGAAGGGGTGGACGGCCCCGACGCGGTGGACTCGCTCTACTCCACGGTGCACGGCGCGGGCCGCGTGATGAGCCGGTCGCAGGCGGCCGGCCGGTTTCGGCGCCGCACGATCCGGCGGGATGGGAAGAAGGTGCGCGTCGAGCAACAGGTCAGGCCGGGCCTCGTCGACTGGCCGGCCGTCCAGCGGCGGCTGCGGGAGCAGGGAATCGTGCTCGTCGGCGGTGGGGCAGACGAGGCGCCCGAGGTCTACAAGCGCCTGCCAGACGTCCTCGCCGCCCACGGCCCGACCGTGCGCGTGAAGCACCGGCTCAGGCCGCTCGGCGTGGCGATGGCCGGCCGGGACGTGTACGACCCGTACAAGGACTAGTGGTCGGCGCTAGCGGCGCACGGCGCGGCGCGTCACCTCGACCGCGATCGCGACGCCCGCCGCTAGGGCGAACGCGACGGCGACGGCGAGCAGCGGACGCTCGTGGAAGATGCGCCCGCCGAAGTAGCCGAGGAGCACCGCGTAGAGCGCCCAGAAGGCGGCCGCGACGGCGGTGAAGAACGCGAACTTGAGGTAGTGGAAGCCGGTGAGCCCGCTCGTGAAGGTCGCTCCGGTCCGTCCGCCCGGAACGAACCGGGCGACGACGAGGATCAGCCCGCCGCGCCGGCGAAGCTGGCCGCACGACCAGCGAACGACGCGGCGGCCGTACGGCCCGTCGAAGAAGCGGCGCTGCGCCGGCCGCCCGCCGTAGCGCCCGAGCGCGTACGAGACGGAATCGCCGGAGAACGCCCCGGCCGCGGCGGCGGCGAGTACGGCGGGAAGCGCGATCTCCGGCTCGATGGCCGCGAGGACGCCGGCCAGGATGGCCGCGGACTCGCTCGGGAACGCCGGGAAGACGGCGTCTCCGGCCGCGATCCCGAACAGGACGAGATACGCGACCGGCGGCTGGGCGAGCAGGTCGTAGAGCGCCTCCACGCCCCCAGGATTGCAGCCGTGTACGCCTCGGCGTCGAGGTCTAGTCGGGCTTGCCGGCCATTGCCCACACGGCGACGAGGTACGCGGCCAGCAGGACGAGCGACAAGACCAGCGTGGTGCGAAGCAGGCCGGAGCCCTTGCCGGAGCGCAGGCGGTAGACGCCGACGCCGCCCACGACGAGTGACGCAGCGAGCACGAGCCCGCCGAGGTCGGCGGCCGCGAACCCGATTCCGAGCCAGGCCGGCTGGACGTCCTCGGGCAGCTTGTCCCAGCCCTGCTCCGAGTTGATCCAGTCGGCGCCGATCCGCATCAGCACCCAGCCGGGCAGCGAGACCGCGAGCAGCGACCAGTACCCGAGTCGCAACCACCGGCCGTCTCTGCGGGCGAATGCCAGGGCGGCCGCGCCGGTGAAGAGCCCGCCGACCAGCGTCATCGCGCCGAGGACGTGGAGGAACAGTGGCAGGTTCTGGTCGTCGGCCCGAACGGTCGCGAAGAGCGTGCTCATGCGCCCGGCTTCCAGATCATGTCGGCGAGGATCAGGAGCACGACGAGGGACGCGAGCGCCTGAAGGACGACTCCGCTTGACGCCCGGTTGAGGGCGAGGAGCTCTGCGTCGGGCCCGCTCCGCCCGGCGGCGCGCAGCTCCTGCGCCTTCCGTACGCCTGCGCCGTAGGCGAGGCTCGTGCGCCGCCCGATCGCCCCCGCGACGAGCCACAGGACGATCGCGGCGACGATCCACGGGTCCCAGAGCTCGTAGCCGCCGACCGAGAACGCGAGCCAGATCCCGATGGCGATCGTCCCGCCCATGCCGACGCCGATCGCGGCGTCGGCGAGCTTCGTCAGCGGCCCCAGGGCCAGCGTGCTCTCCGCCGTCTCCGCTCGCCGGACCGCGAGGACGAGCAGCCAGAACAGGACGAGCCCGGCGACGACGAGGAACGCGCTCAGGACGTGGAGCGCGAGCATCCAGTCGTCGAAGCTCATGCGGGCCTAGCGACGGGCGTGGTTCGCGCCCAGGTCGAGCGCGAGCGCGAGGAGCAACCAGCCGGCCCAGAAGTTCACCGGCGCGAACGTGAGCGGCTCGTTGTCGCCGACCGAGTTCCAGACGAGCCAGACGATGAACCAGAGGAGCGTCACGGCTTGCGACCATATCGCGTCCCCCGCCGCGTCATGCCGGGGAGCCCGCGGTTCCGCCGCGGGAAAGCCCCAGGCGAGATCCGGGGAGGCGCGGATGCTCCCAGTCCGTGCTGCGTCGATGCTGGGGTCGGCAAACCAAGGAGGCCTGTCATGAGACGCATCGTCATCGCCACCGACGGAAGCAGCGGCGCCAGGGACGCGCTCGAGCAGGGATACGGGCTCGCCGCCGACCTCGATGCCGACGTGTCCGTCGTCTACGTCCGCCATGCACCGTCGGGGTTCCTCGGCGCGCCGTACTACCAGGACGTCGTCACCGACGAGGCGCAGCACGCGCGCGGCGTGATCGCCGACGCGAAGCTCTACGCGACGCACTACGACGTCGAGCCGGACTACGAGGTCCTGGAGGGAGATCCCGCAGAGGCGATCCTCGACTTCGCGCAGGCCCGCGACGCGGACTTCATCGTCGTGGGATCCCGCGGACTGGGTCGGGTCGCCGGCGCATTGCTCGGAAGCGTCTCGAAGGAGATCGTCCAGCGGGCCGATCGGCCGGTGCTCGTCGCCAAGGCGCCTGCCGCGGTGGCCGTTCGGTAGTAAGCCGCATGGGACACCGGCGTCGGTACGGATGGCGAAGGATTCCGGCGAAGCCACCCTTCGGGCATGGATCGTCCTGAGCCGCTTCGGGTCCTGATCGCCGGGGCCGGCGTCGCCGGCTTCGAGGCGACCCTCGCGCTCCGTGCGCTCGCGGAGGATCGCGTCGACATCGAGCTGCTCGCGCCGGACGACGACTTCGTCTACCGCCCGATGTCCGTCGCGGAGCCGTTCCGCAAGGGCGAGATGCGGCAGTTCCCGGTCTCCCGGCTGGCGTCGCTCGCCGGCGCGCGCCTCGTGCCCGGGACGCTCGCCGGCGCGGATCTCGCGCGGCGGGTCGTGAAGACGGCTGACGAACGGGAGCTCTCCTGGGACGTTCTTCTGCTGGCCGTCGGTGCGCGTATGCGCGAGGGGGTCCCCGGCGGCCTGACCTTCCGGGGCCCGGACGACCGTCAGGACCTCTCCGAGCTGATCGAGGAGGCTGCGACGGGCCAGGCCGGGTCGATCACGTTCGCGCTGCCGACGCTCGCCGCCTGGCCGCTGCCCCTCTACGAGCTCGCCCTGATGGCGAAGGCGGAGCTCGAGGACCGCGGCGCGATGCACGTCGAGATCGAGGTCGTGACGCCCGAGAGCCAGCCGCTCGCGATCTTCGGCCGGCAGGCCTCCGAGTCGGTCGGGGCGCTCCTCGAGTCGCGCGGGATCACCGTCAGGACGCACACGACGCCCGCCGTCTTCCGTGACGGCGCCCTCGTCGTCGTGCCCGGCCGCGCGCTCCGGACGCAGCGGGTCGTCTCCGTCCCCGTGCCCGAAGGCCGCCGGATCCCGGGGATCCCCCAGAACGGCCGCGGCTTCGTCCGGGCCGACGAGCACGGCCGCGTCGACGGGCGCGACGACCTCTTCGCCGCCGGCGACATGACGGCGTTCCCGATCAAGCAGGGCGGGATCGCCGCTCAGCAGGCCGACGCCGCCGCCGAGTCGATCGCGGTGCTCGCCGGCGTGGAGCTCGAGCCCGAGCCGTTCAGGCCGGTGCTGCGAGGGCTCCTCCTGACCGGCATGAGCCCTCGCTTCCTGCGGGCCGGCGTCCTGGACGACACGTCCACGGTGGACATGGAGCCGCTGTGGTGGCCTCCCGGCAAGATCGCCGGCAAGTACCTCGCCCCCTTCCTCGCGCAGCACATCGGGTTTTCCTCGGAGCCGCCGCCGGAGCTCCTGACCGCGGGAAGCAGCAAGGTCGACGTGGAGCTCGACCGCGCCGGCGGCGCCTGGGTGCAAAGCTAGGGCCGACATGGCCTCCGCGGCGACATCCGTGCGGGACGTGATCCTGCGGGACGGGACGACGCTCCGGCTCCGGCCCCCGATCGCGGACGACACCGAGGCCCTGATCGAATTCCTGAACGGCCTCTCGCGCGAGAGCGTCTACTACCGGTTCCACGGCTTCCCGACCGTGAACGAGAAGCTCGTCTCCGCGTTCGTCGAGCCCGACTGGCACGAGAGCGGCCACCTCGTCGGCGAGCTCGGCGGCCGGATCATCGCGCTCGCCAGCTACGTCCGCCTTCGCGATCCCGCGGCGGCCGAGGTCGCCTTCCTCGTGGCCGACGAGTTCCAGCGGCGGGGGATCGGCACGCGCCTGCTCGAGCAGCTGGCCGAGCGCGCCGGCGCGGTGGGGATCGAGCGCTTCCTCGCCGAGGTGCTCGCCGAGAACAGCCAGATGCTCCACGTCTTCGAGGCGGTCGGCTTCGCGAGCACGCGGACGCTGGAGAGCGGCACCGTGGAGGTCGAATTCAGGATCGCCCCGACGGAGACGTACCTGGAGCGCGTCGACGAGCGCGACCACCTCGCCGCCGTCGCGTCGCTCCGGCCGTTCTTCGCGCCGTCGAGCGTGGCCGTCCTGGGCGCCTCGCGCCGCGCGGAGTCGATCGGCGGGCAGCTCTTCCGGAACATCATCGCCGGCGAGTTCGAGGGCGTGGCCTACCCGGTCAACCCGGCCGGCGACGCCGTCGCGGGCGTGCGCGGGTACCGGTCGGTCGGGGAGCTTCCCGAAACCCCCGACCTCGTCGTCGTCTGCCTCCCGGCACGGCACGTGCTCGCCGGGGTCGAGGACGCGCTCCGTCGCGGAACGAGGGCGATCTGCGTCATCTCCGCCGGCTTCGCCGAGATCGGGGAGGAGGGACGCACGCGGCAGGACGAGCTGCTCGCGCTGCTGCGCGCGCACGGCGGACGGCTCGTCGGGCCGAACTGCCTCGGCCTGGCCGTCTCCGCGCCGCGCCTGAACGCGACGTTCGGACCGCGCGCGCTTCCCCCGGGCCCCGTCGCGTTCTCGTCCCAGAGCGGCGCGCTCGGCCTCGCGCTGCTCGAGCGCGCGAACGAGCGCGGGATCGGGCTCTCGGCCTTCGTCTCGATCGGGAACAAGGCCGACGTCTCGTCGAACGACCTCCTCGAGTACTGGGAGGACGACCCGGACACCGGTCTGATCGCGCTCTACCTCGAGTCGTTCGGGAACCCGCGCCGGTTCGGTCGGATCGCCCGCCGCGTCGCACGCAAGAAGCCGATTCTCGCGATGAAGAGCGGGACGACGAAGACGGGCGCCCGGGCGGCCAGCTCGCACACCGCCGCGCTGGCCGGGTCGGAGGCGGCCGTCGAGGCGCTCTTCCACCAGGCCGGCGTGATCAGGGCGGAGACGCTCGAGGAGTTGATCGACGCGGCCGCCCTCCTCGCGGCGCAGCCGCTGCCGGCAGGGCATCGCGTCGGCGTCCTCACGAACGCCGGCGGCCTCGGGATCCTCTGCGCGGACGCCTGCGAGGCCTCCGGCCTCGAGCTTCCGTCGCTGACGGCGGAGACGGAGGCGGCGCTCCGCGAGCTCCTGCCCGCCGAGGCGAGCGTCGCGAACCCGGTCGACATGCTGGGCTCGGCCACGGGCGTCACGTACGAGCAGGTTGTTCCCGTCGTGCTCGCCGACCCCAACGTCGACGCCGTGATCGCGCTGTTCGTGCCGCCTGTCGTCGCGGGCGCCGAGGAGATCGCCTCCGCGATCGGCCGTGCGGTCGCCGGAGCGGACGGGAAGCCCGTCCTGGCCTCGCTGATCGCCGAGGGCGAGCCGCCCGCGGTGGAGGGCGTGACGAACTTCCCGTATCCGGAATCCGCCGCGCGGGCCCTCGGGCTCGCCGCCTCGCGGGCCGCGTGGCTGCGGCGTCCGGCGGGCTCGGTGCCCGAGCTCGACGGCGTCGACACCGGCCGTGCCCGCGCCGTCGTGGACGGAGCGCTCGCCGACGAGTCCGACGCCTGGCTGACCGCAGAGCAGGTCCGCGAGCTGCTGATCGCCTACGGCATCCCCGTCGTCCCGGAGCGGGTCGCCGAGACGGTGGACGACGCAGTCGCCGCCGCGACCGAGCTGGGCCTCCCCGTCGTCGTCAAGAGCGCCGTTCCAGGCGCGCACAAGACCGAGACGGGCGGGATCGCGCTCGGCCTCGCGAGCGAGGACGAGGTGCGCGAGGCGGCCGGCCGCATCGGGATCCCCGTGCTCGTCCAGCCGATGCTCGAGGGCAGCGCCGAGCTGCTCGCAGGCATCGTCCAGGACCCGATGTTCGGCCCGCTCGTCGCCTTCGGCCCGGGCGGCGTCTTCGCCGAGCTGATCGGGCAGGCGGAGTTCCGGATCGCGCCGCTAACCGACGTGGACGCCGAGGAGCTCGTGAACGGCGGGAAGGCCGGCGAGCTCGTGCACGGCTTCCGCGGTCAGCCGGCCGCGGACGAGAGCGCGCTCACGGATCTCCTCCACCGACTGTCCCGGCTCGGCGACGACTTCCACGAGGTCGCGGAGCTCGACCTCAACCCGGTGATTGCGAGCCCGGACGGCTGCGTCGCCGTGGATGCGCGGGTGCGCGTCTCCCGCGTGGAGCCGCAGGCGCGACCGAAGACCTGGTAGGGCGCCTCAGGCTTCGCAGAGCGCGACGAGGGCGTCCCATTCCTCGTCTACGCGCCGCTGGATCAGCTCGACGAGCTCGCGGTTCTCGGGCCGCAGGACGTGCGCGAAGCGCTTCTGGTTGGCGAGCCAGTCCTCGACCGGCCGCCTCTTCTTCGGCTCGTAGGTCAGGCGGTACTTCCCGCCGTCGACCTCGTAGAGCGGCCAGAAGCCGGTCTCGACCGCGGCGTTCAGGATCCGCGGCCCAAGGCGGGCCTCGTGGCCCCAGCCGACCGGGCAATCCGTCAGCACGTTGAGGAAGGCCGGGCCTTCCTCCGCGACGGCCCGCTCCACCTTCCGGCTCAGGTCGAACCAGTGCGAGCCGCAAGCCTGCGCCACGTACGGGACGTGGTGGGCGACCGCAATCGCAGTCATGTCCTTGCGCTGCTGCGCCTTGCCGAAGCTCTCGAGCCCGACGGGGCTCGTCGTCGTGCCTGCGCCGAGCGGCGTCGCGCCCGAGCGCTGGACGCCGGTGTTCATGTACGCCTCGTTGTCGTAGCAGACGAAGAGGAAGCGGTGACCGCGCTCGAGGGCGCCGGAGAGCGCCTGGAGGCCGATGTCGTACGTACCGCCGTCCCCGGCGAGGGCCACGAACGTGACCGGCTCGTCGTCGGGCAGCCGGCCGCGCCGGGTCATGACCCGGTACGCGGTCTCGACGCCGCTCGCGACCGCGGCGGTGTTCTCGAACGCCACGTGGATCCACGGCACGTTCCAGGCGGTGGAGGGGAAGCGTGTCGTCGCCACCTCGAGGCAGCCGGTCGCGCTGATCACGACGACGGGGGTCTCGATGGAGCCGAGGATCGTGCGAACGACGAGCGGGACGCCGCAGCCCTGGCAGAGCGAGTGTCCGCTGCCCAGCGACGGCGTGGCGGCCTGGCGGCGCGCGATCGTCTTCAGCCGGCTCATCGTCCGCTCCTCAGGCCGAGGTACGCCGGTGCGTGGCCGCCGCGATCATGGAGCGAGTCGAACACCGCTTCGACGTCCTCCGGGTGGAAGTCGCGACCTCCGAGGCCGTAGACGACGCTGCGGAGCCGCGCGCGCCCGCCCTGGAGGGCGGCGGCGACCTCGGAGAAGAGCGGCGGGGCGCCGCCGGGCGAGTCGGCCCGGTCGAGCACCGCCACGTCCGGGACCCGGGCCAGCGCCGCGCGCACGGCGGCGGTCGGGAAGGGCCGGAACGAGCCGATACGGAGCAGCCCGACCGGGTGCGCGCGGCTGCGGAGGTCGTCCACGACGTCCTTGGCGGTTCCGGCGGTCGACCCCATCAGGACGAGAGCGCGGGCCGCGTCGTCGAGGCGGTACGCCTCGAGCGGGTCGTAGCGCCGGCCGGTGAAGCCGGCGAGCTCGTCCACGAGGCTCTCGAGGACGCCCTCCGCCGCCGCCATCGCGGCCACCTGCTGGTGCCGCAGCTCGAAGTAGTAGTCCGGCATCGCGAACGGCCCCTGCGTCGTCGGCTCCGCCCCGAGCAACGGGTGCGGGACGCGGTACTCGCCGACGAAGAGCTTCGCCTCGTCGTCCGGGAGCAGGGAGACCGGCTCGGCCGAGTGCGTGATCGTGAAGCCGTCGAGGCAGACGAAGACGGGAAGGAGGACGTCGGGGTGTTCCGCCAGGCGGACGGCGAGCAGCGTGGCGTCGTAGGCCTCCTGTGCGTTCTCGACGAAGAGCTGGATCGCACCCGAGTCCCGGATCAGCATCGAGTCCGAGTGGTCGCAGTGGATGTTGATCGGCCCGGAGAGCGCGCGGTTGCCGAGCGCCGTGACGATCGGCGCGCGCATCGCGGCCGCGATGTAGACCACCTCCGCCATCAGGGCGAGGCCCTGGGAGGACGTCGCCGTCATCGTCCGGGCGCCGGCGAGCGCCGACCCCACGGCCGCGCTCATGGCCGAGTGCTCCGACTCCACGTTGACGAGCTCTCCGCCCGCCCGGCCGTCGGAGACGAACTTCGCGAAGGCCTGGATGATCGGCGTCTGCGGGGTGATGGGATAGATCGGCACGACGTCCGGGTCGATCTGCCGCATCGCGTGCGCGACGGCCTCGCCGCCGGTGAGGAGGTCGAGCGAGGTGGCGGTCTCAGTCGACACGGGTCTCCTCCGGCACCATCTCGATCGCGCCCGCCGGGCACATCTCGGCGCACAGCTCACAGCCCTTGCAGTAGTCGTAGTCGAAGCCCACGAAGGTCTCGCCCTCGACGCGCACTGCGGCGTCCGGGCAGTAGAGCCAGCAGAGCAGGCAGTTCACGCAGGCTTCCAGCCGAACCCGGGGCTTCACGCCGGTGCGCCAACCGCCGGTGCGCGCCCGCGGCGCCCCCGGCGTGACGATCCCGCCCGGAGGCAGCTGCTGCCAGCGCCTCAGCTCAGCCATCGGTACCCCTCCGCGACCGCGGCTCGGGCGGCGTCCCCGGCGCCCTTCCCGCCGAGGACTTCGCCCGCCGCGTCCTGGACCTCCTCGATGGGAGGGCTGCCGAGGGCGGCGGCGAGCGCGCCTGCCATGACGAGGTTCACGAACGTCGTTCCCGCCTTCGCGGCCAGCTCGGCGGCCGGCACCGAGACGACCCGCGTGCCGTCGAGGCCGGCGGGGTCGTCGCCGGTATCGGCCAGGACGAGCGTCTTCGCATCGACGCCCTCGGCCACCGTGGGCTCCGCCAGGAGCGACGGATCGAGGACGACGACCGCGTCCGGGTGCGTGACCGCGTCGTGGCGGCGGATCGGGCGGGAGTCCATTCGGGTGTAGGCGCGGACCGGCGCGCCGCGGCGCTCGGGCCCGTACTCCGGGAACGCCTGTGCGCTCTGCCCGCTGCGCAGCGTCGCGAGTGCGAACAGGTGGGCCGCGGTCTTCGCGCCCTGACCCGCTCGTGCGTGCCAGCGAACCTCGATCACCGTGCCCCTCCCAGCTGCTCGTGGATCGCCCGCGCCGCGCGCTTCGCCGCTCGGACCGCCTCGACGACCGTCGAGCCGCCGTTCACGGCGTCCCCGGCCGCGTAGTACTTGACGTTGCCGGTGCATCCGGTCTCCGGGTCGACGGCGATCCGCGAGCCGTCCAGCTCGAGGCCGTCGATCCAGCCGAGGAGGTCGCGGCGGGGCTGCTGCCCGATCGCGACCACAGCGGTGTCGGCGGGGAGGACGAACTCGCTGCCCGCGACCGGCTCGGGCCGTCGCCGGCCGCTCGCATCCGGTGCGCCGAGCTGCATGAGCGAGCACTCGACCCCGGTGAGGTGGTGCTCCCCGAGGAATCGGGTGGGCGCCGCGAGCCAGTGGAAGGCGACCCCTTCCTCGCGCGCTTCCTCGACCTCGTGCGCGAACGCCGGCATCTCCGCCTCCGTGCGCCGATAGGCCAGGGTGACGACCTCGGCGCCGAGCCGGACGGCCTCGCGGGCGACGTCGACGGCCGTGTTGCCACCGCCGATCACGACGGTCCGCTGGCCGACGAACGGTGGGTCGCCGGTCTTCAGCGCCTCGACGAACTCGAGCGAGCGCCAGACGCCGTGGAGGTCGCTGCCGGGCAGCTCCGGGTCGACGTCGCGGCCGAGCCCGACGCCGAGGAAGACGGCGTCGGCCTCGTCCTCGATCCGCCGCAGCGCCTCGGGCGAGTCGATCGGCTCGCCGAGGCGGAACTCGACGCCGAGGGCCTCGAGCATCCGCGCCTCGTCGGGAAGCGGCTCGCACTGCTGGCGGTAGGGCGCGATGCCGAACCGGACCAGTCCGCCGACCTCGGGGCGTCCGTCGTAGACGGTCACCGAGTAGCCGAGCGAGGCGAGCTCGCCGGCGCAGACGAGCCCCGCCGGGCCGGCGCCGATCACGGCGACGCGCTCCACTCGCCCGACGGCCGGCACCGCGCGGGGCGCGAGCCGGTCGGCATAGGCGGCGTCCGTCGCGAACCGCTGGAGCGCGGCGATCGAGACGGGCCGCTGCCCCTCGTGGACGAGCACGCATGCGCCCTCGCAGAGGAGCTCGACCGGGCAGACCCGCGCGCAGGTCCCGCCGAGCAGGTTCTCGGCGAAGATCGTCCTCGCTGCGGAAGTTGCGTCGCCCTCGGCGAGGGAGCGGACGAACGACGGGACGTCGACGTCCGCGGGACAGGCTGTGACGCACGGCGCCTCGGCGTACGGGCCTCCGCACGCCAGGCAGCGATCAGCCTCGACGAGTGCTTGGGACCCCCGGAGAGCCGGGCGCAGCTCCTCGAAACGTTCGGCCGATTGAGGCGCCGTGATCGTCACGACTCCAGGGTCCTTCCGGCGGGGAGTCGCAGCATCCGCGCCGCCGCTGAACGCACTGCGGGGAACCCGCAAGCAGAGGCCGTCGCCGCGGTGGCGACGGCCTCGATGCTGCCCGGAGAGGGCTACTTGCGGGCGATCTCGACCTTCTTCGGCGCCAGCTCCTTCATCTTCGGCGCGTGGACGGCCAGGATGCCCTTCTTGAACTCCGCCTTGACCTTCTTGGTGTCGGCCTCGGGCGGAAGCTCGAAGCGGCGCTCGAAGGTGCGCGCGAGGCGCTCGTGGAGCCAGAAGGTCTTCTCCTTCTCCTCCTTCGCCTCGACGCGCTCGCCTTTCACGAGGAGCACGTGGTCTGTGACCTCGATGTCGAGCTCCTTCTCCTCGAAGCCCGGCACCTCCAGCTCGTACACGTACTCCCCCTTGCGCTCGTACACGTCGGCGGCCGGGATGACGGTGTGGGCGAAGCCCATCTCGTCGAACAGCCTCCGCGTGCGGCGCTCGAACGCCTCGAGCTCCTGGAACGGAGTCCAGCGGGTAAGGATCATCACACCTCCCTTCCGCGAACCCATACCGCCCGTCAGCATCGCCGCGGCGGTTCGGCGGGGCATCGGAGCGGCCGCCGATTCGATGTGTGGGGAAGTACCGATTGCGCGGCGAAAGAGGCATCCGGGTGGATGCCGAGACCCTCGCCTGGATCCTCGCCGCGGGGTTCGCCACGGCCGTCGGCGGCCTCGGGCTGCTCGCGGTTCGCGACCCCTCGGAACGCCTCCTCGACGGCCTCCTCGGGTTCACCGCGGGGATCATGCTGGCCGCGACCGCCTTCAGCCTGCTCGTGCCGGCGCTCGACCTCGGGACCGTCGGCGAGGTGGTCGCCGGGTTCGCCGCAGGCGGCGCCGCGCTCTTTGCGCTCGACCGGCTCGTTCCCCACGTCCACGCGCGCTTCGCCGAGCCCGGGCACACCCTCGACCCGCGCCGACGGCAGGCCGGCCTCCTCCTCTCCGCACTGACGATCCACAACGTCCCCGAGGGGCTGGCCGTCGGCGTCGCGTTCGCGGCCGGCGGCTCCGACCTCGGCGTGCCGATCGCGCTTGCGATCGGGATCCAGAACATCCCCGAGGGGTTCGCGGCCGGGGCGCCGCTCGTCCGCGACAACCGCTTCCTGGCCGCGGGGATCGCCGCGCTGACGGGGATCGTCGAACCGCCCGCCGCCCTGGTCGCCTTCGCGGCCTTCGAGGTCGCAGGCTCGCTCCTCCCGCTGGGCCTCGGCTTCGCAGCCGGCGCGATGCTCTACGTCATCGTCGACGAGCTCGTGCCGGAGAGCCACCTTCACGGCCACGACCGGCTCGCCTCGGGTGCGCTGCTCGCCGGTTTCGCGCTGATGATGGCGCTGGACAACGCGTTCGGCTAGCCCCGCCGGGGCGTGCGGGAAAGCCGCATCGGCGCTCGTCGCCCGCCCGGATGGCGTAACCGGGCGTCGGGGCGAAGCTTGGGCCACCATGGCCGTGATCCAGGCACTCGAGTCGGAGCGCACGTCGCCGGGACTCACGTCCGCCGAGGCGCAGAGACGTTTGGCGGAGGTCGGCCCGAACGTGCTCGCGGAGCCGCCGCGGCCCTCGGAGCTTCGCCGGTTTCTCGCCCAGCTCTACCACCTCTTCGCGCTGCTCCTCTGGGCGGGGGCTTTGCTCGCCTTGGTCGGCGGGATGCCGGAGCTCTCGATCGCGATCGTGGTCGTCATCCTGGTGAACGCCGGCTTCGCATTCGTCCAGGAGTACCGCGCTGAGCGGGCCACGGACGCGCTTCGGCGCATGCTCCCGACGCTCGCGCGAGTCCGGCGCGACGGCGAGGAGGTCGAGATCGGCGCCGAGGAGCTCGTCCCCGGCGACGTGCTCCTCCTCGATGCCGGCGACCGAATCAGCGCGGACGCGGACCTGGTCGTCGACGCCGAGCTGCGCGTCGACAACTCGACGCTCACGGGCGAGTCGGTCCCGGAGGTGGCGTCCGAGCGCGTCTTCGCGGGCACCCATGTCGTGAGCGGCCGCGGCGAGGGCGTGGTTCGGGCGACCGGGATGCGCACCGAATTCGGCCGGATCGCCGAGCTGACGCAGCTGACGCGGGAGGAGCCGAGCCCGCTCGAGCTCGAGCTTCGTCACGTGACGAAGCTCGTCGCGCTCCTTTCGATCGGGATCGGCACGACGTTCTTCTTTCTCGCCGGCGCGCTCGGGATGGGCCTGAACGAGCGGTTCGTCTTCGCGATCGGCGTGATGGTCGCCAACGTGCCGGAAGGGCTGCTCCCGACGGTCACGCTCGCCCTTGCGCTCGCGACGCAGCGGATGGCGCGCCGCAACGCGCTGGTCAGGCGCCTCTCGTCGGTGGAGACCCTCGGAGAGACCACCGTCATCTGCACGGACAAGACCGGCACGCTCACCGAGAACGAGCTGACCGTGCAGCGGATCTGGACGCCCGAGCACCAGATCGACGTCGAGGGCGCCGGCTACGAGCCGTTCGGCCGCTTCCTCGAGGACGGCGAGGTCATCCATCCCGGCGAGCTCGCCGAGCTGCTCCGCGCAGGGCTCCTCTGCAACGACAGCCGACTGGTCTCGACCGGCTCGGGCTGGACCGTCCGCGGCGACCCGACCGAGGGCGCCCTCGTCGTGCTCGCCGAGAAGGGCGGGCTCCGCCACGAGCAGGAGAGCGCTCACGCGCCGCGCGTGGCCGAGCTGCCGTTCGACTCCAGGCGGCGCCGGATGACGACGATCCACCGCACCGACGGCGTCCAGGTCGCCTACGTCAAGGGCGCGCCGGAGGAGATCCTCGCCCGCTCGAGCCTCAGTGAGCGCGACCTCGGCCGGGCGGCCGACGCGGCCGCCGCGATGGAGCGGGGGGCGCTGCGTGTGCTCGCCCTCGCCCGACGGGCGTTCCCGGCGTCCGGCTCCCTCGAGGCCGACGCCGTGGAGCGCGACCTCGAGCTGCTCGGTCTCGTGGGCATGATCGACCCGCCGCGGCCGGAGGTGCCCGACGCCGTCGCCCGCTGCGCGCGCGCCGGCATCCGCATCCTGATGGTCACGGGCGACGCGGGGCCGACCGCGGAGGCGATCGCGCGCCAGATCGGTCTCGTCAGGCGCCGGGCGCACGTCGTCACCGGCGAGGAGCTCGCTCGGATCGACGACGAGCGGCTCGCCGAGCTGCTGCGCGAGCGCGACGTCATCTTCGCCCGCATCGACCCGGAGCAGAAGCTGCGGCTCGCGGCGCTCCTCCGCAGCCAGGGCGAGGTGGTGGCGATGACGGGCGACGGCGTCAACGACGCGCCGGCGCTGAAGGAGGCCGACATCGGCGTCGCCATGGGGCAGCGGGGGACCGACGTCGCCAAGGAGGCGGCGGACATGATCCTCCTCGACGACAACTTCGCCTCGGTCGTGGCGGCCGTGGAGGAGGGACGCGGGGTCTACGACAACATCCGCCGGTTCTCCGTCTACCACTTCTGCTCGAACGTCGGCGAGCTGATCCCGTTCCTGGTCTGGGGCCTCTCGGGCGGCGCGATCCCGCTGCCGCTCGTCGTCATGCAGGTGCTGGCGATCGACCTCGGGACGGACATGCTCCCGGCGATCGCGCTCGGCACGGAGCGCGCCGAGCCGGGAACGATGACCCGGCCGCCGCGCCCGCGCAGCGAGCGGCTGCTGAGCCCCCGGGTGCTCGCGCGGGCGTACGCGTTCATCGGGCCGATCGAGGCGCTCGCCGGGATGGCCAGCTACTTCGTCGGCTTCCTGCTCGGCGGGTGGAGGCCCGGAACGGCGCTTCCGTCCAGCGGCCCGGTCTACGTCCAGGCGACGACGATGACCCAGACCGGGATCGTCATGGGCCAGGTCGGCGCGGGGGTAGCGATGCGGACGAACCGGCGCTCGGTGTTCTCGATCGGGCTCCTCTCGAACCGGCTGCTGCTCGTGGGGATCGCGTTCGAGCTGGCCCTCGCCGCCGCCCTGATCTACGTGCCCGGGTTGAACGCCGCGTTCCACCAGGGGCCGATCGGCGTCTGGCACTGGGCGTTCCTCCTGCTGTGGCCGCCGGTCGTCTTCGGCGCGGACGAGGCTCGGAAGGCCTACATGAGGCGAGGTCAGACGAGTTCCGTGGCGACCGCGAAGTAGACGATCACGGAGAGCAGGTCCTGCACGACGGTGGCGAGCGGGCCGGAACCGTAGGCCGGATCCCGCCCGAGGCGGGACAGCGCGTAGGGCAGGGCCATCGCCACGAGAGTTGCGATCGAGCAGCTGACACCGAGCGCGAGGGCCACGCTGGCGGCGACGCCGGCGTCGTCCCAGATCGCGAGCGCGAACGGGAAGAACGCCGCGCCGATCATGACCCCGGTGAGCACGCCCGTCGTGAGCTCGCGCAGGAAGACCTCGCGGATCGGGATCCCCGCCGCGAGTCCACGGATGACGAGCGTCTCAGTCTGCGTGCCGACGGCGTCGGCCATGTAGACCACCGCCGGGATGAACAGGGCGAGCAGGACGTTCTTGCGGAGCTCGTCCTCGAACCAGCCGACGATCACGGCCGACGCCATCGCGCCGGCGAGGCCGATCGCCAGCCACGGGAGCCTGTGCCAGAGGCGGCGTCCCAGCGACTCGTCTGCCGCCGTTCGGGCGACGCGGGCCCGGGACAGGAAGCCGCCGAGGCGGGCGAGATCCTCCTCGTGCGCGAGCTCGAGGGTCGAGAGCAGCCGCTCGGGCGGCACGAGCCCGACGAACCTGCCGCCGGCGTCGACGACCGCGACGGTTCGTCCGCCCGCGGAGACCGCACGGCGCGCCGCGGCCTCGAGGTCGACCTCCGGCGTGACTGTCGGCGGCTCGTACGCGAGGCTCTCGACGGTCGTCTCGGCGGAGGCGGCGAACAGGCGCTCGATCGGGACGACGCCGACGAGCCGGTCGCCCTCCACCACGGCGATCTCGGTGGCCGCGCCCCACGCACGACCCGGGAACGACGCGAGCACGTCGCCGACGCGTGCTCCCGGGCTCGCTCGCGGAACCTCGGCCACGACCATCCGGACATCGTCGCCGGGCCGCAGGACGGCCCTCCGTAGTCGGCCGAACGGCCGATCAGTGGCCGTCCCGATGTCGTCGAGCCGCACCGGGCACATGCTTGTGGTGGCTCTGGAGGAGGTGAATGCCATGCTCATGGAGCCGCAGACGAAGAACGGGCGGGTTCAGGTCGGGGAGCGCCCTCGCGAGACGGCCGAGATCCCGCACGAGAAGCCCGAGGAGTACGCCTACCGCCGGCTCGCGGTCAAGCAGCTCGAGCGGGTGCGTAGCTTCAAGCTCCACCTCGCGCTGTTCCTGATCGGGATGCCGGTGCTGACCGGCGTCTGGGCCCTCACCGAGTACATGAACGCCGACGGCTGGCCCGACCGGTTCAGCGACAGCGCAGGCCCGGGGAACTGGAACCCGTGGATCCTCTGGGTGGTGCTGATCTGGGGCGGCCTGCTCGCGTACGAGGCCGTGAAGACGTACATGGGCGGCCCGCCGACGGAGGCCGACATCGACCGCGAGGTCGAGCGGCTGAAGGCTCACCGCTGACGAACCGCTTGCGCGGCGCGCGACACCGGGCCGACGGCCCGGCGCGCGCCCGCGTGCCTGCGCTCAGGATTCCGGCGTCGGCACGATCACGACGGGGCACGGCGCGTGATGCGAGATCTGCTGGCTGACCGAGCCGAGTAGCAGCCCGGCGAAGCCGCCGCGCCCCCGCGTGCCCACGACGAGGAGGTCGGCGCCGCGCGCGATGTCGATCAGCGCGTCCGACGCGGACGCGCTGGGAAGGAGGGGCTCGACCTCGACGCCCGCGGTGTCCGCCGCCTGGAGCTGGTGCTCGAGCACCTTCTCCGCGGCGACGCGGGCGCTGTCGGCCATCTCGTCGTCCACGGCCGGCGCGGCGCCGTAGGGCCCTGGGACGACGGGAGCAGGCGCGTGCCACGCGTGGACCAGGTCGACCGAGGCTCGGCGAAGGCGAGCTTCGTCGAGCGCCCAGGCGAGCGCGGCGCGGGCGCCGTCGGAGCCGTCGACGCCGACGACGATCGTGCTCACGCGCGGCCCCAGGCGAGGGCGCCGGCGATGTCGAGGCTGGAGACGACGCCGGCCGGACGGGCGCCGCTGGTGACGACCAGGTGCGCGGTGTCGTGCTTGTCCATCAGGGCGGCCGCCTCTGCCAGCGACGTGGTGGGATCGACGGTGACGACCTCGGTCCGGGCGGCATCCGTCGCCGTGTGGCCCTCGATCCCCGACTCGGCGGCACGGACGATGTCCATGTCGGAGACGAGACCCCATACGAAGTGGTCGCCGCCGGCGTCGTCGGTCGCGATGCCGGCGACGACGACGCAATGGACGTGATGGGTCGCCATCGTCTGCGCGACGGTGACGAGCGGGGCATCCGGAGCGCAGCTCACGACGCCGGGGCGCATGACGTCGGCGACGCTCGCCTTGTCGAAGGCCGGCATCAGGTAGCTGCCCCGATATGGCTGGAGCGACTGGGTCATGGGCCGAAGCTACCGCCGTGTC
>DASSUI010000025.1:0-18016 GCA_035707105.1 Gaiellaceae bacterium
CCCTCGGGGGGCGGGCGCATGCGGGTAGTTCAGGAGCATCGCGCTCGTCGCGTACGCGATCGTCCAGGACGGCACGTAGTACCAGAGGGCCGGATCGACGTAGTCGATGTCGACCGTCAGGCTGTGCTTGAGCGTCCCGCCGACCCGTGCTTTCCCGGCGTCCGATGCCTGCGGAGCCGCGCTCCCCGTCGGGCCCGCCACCGCGGACGCCGCGAGCAGCCCGGCGCCGACGAGCAGCATCGCCACCGAGAGTGTGAGTCGTCTATGCACTGAGACTCCTTTCGCGGGTTGAGAGCCGGGCGAATTCCGCCCGCCCGGCCCGGAGCACCACCCGGGCGCTCGACCGCTCAAACGCCTCCCAATAGAGGATGTTAGATCGAGTTCACCGACAGGAATGCCCCGTTCAGCGGGCGTAATCGGTCGATCTGCAAACCAATATCTTCGTCCGGCGTCAACGGTAAACGGATGGGCCGTTCGACCCCCGCGAGCCGTCCCCGTTACTGCCCCACCCTCCGGTCCGGTGAGGAGGCCCCGTGCAGCAGCTGAAGCGCTGGCCCGGGATCGAGCTCCGCCACCTGGAGGCACTCGCCGTCGTCGCGGACGAAGGGAGCTTCCGGCGCGCCGCGCGAAAGCTCGGCTACACCCAGTCCGCGATCAGCCAGCAGATCGCCGCGCTCGAGCGTGCGGTCGGGCACACGGTTCTCGAGCGGCCCTCGCGGGGGAGGCCTCTGGCGCTGACCGAGGTCGGCGCCCGCCTCCGCCGCCTGCACGACACCGTCGAGCACGCGATCTCCGCGGCCAGGGCGGACGTCGCCGCCGCTGCAGCCGGGGTGGGCCATGTGGTGCGGGTCGGAACGCCGTTCTCGTTCCCCCATCTCTCGGAGGCCGTGGTCGCGATGCGCGTCCGCCACCCGCGGGTCGTCGTCGAGGTCGTCAGCGCAGCCGACGACGACCGGCTGATCCGTCTGCTCGAGACCGGCGCCGTGGACCTCGCCGTGGTGCGCTCGACGGGCGCCGGGCCGCCGGTCGAGATCCGCCAGGCGGCCGTGTGCTCGTACGCGGTCGCGATCCCGTCCGTCTGCTCGCTCGCGCGCGGCCAGAAGCGTGTGGCCCTCTCCGACCTCGTCGACTTCGCGCGGATCGCCACGGCCGACGGGACCGCCTTCGCGGACGACGTCACTGCGCCGGTGGTCGCCTCCGACGCCGAGATGGCGCTCGGGCTCGTCGGCGCAGGCGCCGGCGCCGCCGTGTTGCCGTCGCTCTTCGCCTCGGCGCCGCCGGCCGGCGTCGTCGTCCGTCCCCTTCGGGACATCCTCCCGCCGTTCAGGCTGTCGATCGCGACGGCGGCGAAGCTCGTCCCGCAGGCCTCGGACCTGGCCGACCTCCTCGCCGCCGCGATCTCCGGCTGGCCGAGCGCCGGTGCCGCCGAGACCGACGCGGCGCCCGCGTAACCCGCCGTCTAGGATCCGGCCGTGAGCGAGCCCGGCAGGGAGGACGACGCCCCGCTCGAGCGCCAGGCGCGCGAGGCGGCGCGGGGCGAGAGCGAGAAGACGCCGCTCCTGCTCCTCGGCGGCGTCGGCGGGACGATCGCGATCGTCGCCGGCATCCTGATCGTCGCGATGCTCCTCGTCTGGTATTTCGGCTGATTTCGCCGAAAGTCTCACGACTTTCGGCGACCCTCTAGAGCCGGGCGGCGCTTCGCGCCGCGCGGCGGCTACGCGCTCGGAGCTTCCTTCTCCGGCGGCGTGATCGGAGGAACGGGCGAAGCCCGTTCCTCGGCGCATCCGGCCCTGCTGACAGCGGTCATCCCCTTTCCGGAGGATCGCCCCGCAAGGCTTACGAGCCGACGAAGAAACGGTGTGAGGACTGCGGCTCTCTCCCTCGGTCTCCGTCTCGGCCTGTCCGCCCGTGCACGTTCGAGCGCAGGCGACGACCCCGGGACCGGCGGGATGTACGGGCGCGCCGGCCTGGCCCGGCGGAGCGCTCCGTTCGTCGGCGCGATGCTGCTCGCCATCGTCGTCCTGCCCCTGCCCCCGAAAGGCGATGGGCTGGCAGAGATGGCGCTTGCCTCGGGCCTGACGGCTCTGATCGTCCTCACCGTCTGGCTCACCCCGTGGCACCGGCTGCCGCGGTTCGCCGAGGTGGTCCCGCCGCTGTCCTACTTCGTCGTGATCGCGCTGCTGCGCGAGAGCCAGGGCGGCGTGCTCTCGGGCTACTCGGCGATCGCGATGCTCCCCGTCTTCTGGCTCGCCCTCTACGGCACCCGCGGGCAGCTCGCGATCGGCATTGGCGGCCTCGCCGCGGTCTCCTTCGTCCCGCTCGCCCTGCTCGGCGCGCCCGAGTACCCGGCGACCGAGTGGCGGCGCGCGATCCTCTGGATCTGCGTCGCGCCGATCGTCGGCTTTACGGTGCAAGCGCTCGTCGCCGACCTGCGCTCACGCGCGGAGGCGGCGCGGCGGGCGCTCGCCCACATCGAGGCGATCACCGTTGCGATGCGCGAGATCGGGGCGAGCACGGATCCGGAGGCAGTCCGGCGCGCCGTCTGCTCGTCGGCCCGCTCGATCGGCGATGCCCACGTCGTGCAGCTCCTCGAGCCGAGCGCGGACGGCCGGCTGGCCCTCACGTCGGCGGTCGGGATGCGCATCCCACGTGCCGGGGAGGAGGCCGGAGCCGGGCTCGCGTACATGTGGGGGAAGCCGGTGTTCCTCCATGACGCCGCGCGCGCCGCGCGGCACGGCGTGCCGTCTATGCACTTCGAGCCCGTCCTGCGAGACGAGACCCCGGTCGCGGTGCTCGTGCTCGGCTGGTCCCAGTCGGTCAGACGGCTGACGCCCGGAGCCGAGTCGGGTCTCCGGATGCTGGCGGCCGAGGCGGCAATCGCGCTGGACCGCGCGCGTCTCCTCTCCCAGCTCCAGGAGACGGCGCGTACGGACGACCTCACGGGCCTGCCGAACCGCCGGGCCTGGGAGGAGGAGCTTCCGCGCGAGCTCGCGCGCGCCACGCGCGACTCGAGGCCGGTGTGCGTCGCAATGCTCGATCTCGACCGATTCAAGCGCTTCAACGACGACCGCGGCCACCAGGCGGGCGACCGGCTGCTCAAGCAGTCGGCCGCGGCGTGGCTGTCGAAGCTCCGGACAAGCGACATGCTCGCCCGCTACGGCGGCGAGGAGTTTGCGCTCCTGCTTCCGGGCTGCACGAGCGACGACGCGCGGCTCATCGTCCAGCGCCTCCGCGCCGCCATGCCCGACGGCGAGACCGTCTCGGTCGGCCTCGCATGCTGGGACGAGACCGAGACCGCCGAGGAGTTCGTCGGGCGCGCAGACGCCGCCCTCTACGCCGCCAAGCGCGGCGGGCGCGACCGGCTCGTCGCGGCGGCCTAGCCCCTGGGCGGCCGCAGCACGGCGAAGGGGTCGGTGACCTCGAGTGCGCGCGATCGGAACCGGAAGAGCGACGCGGGCCGCCCGCCCGTCCTGCCCGGGTCGCGCCGGCCGCCCGTCGGCTCGAGGACGCCGCGCCGGACGAGCACCCTGTGGAGGTTCGTCGCCGACACGTCGTGCCCGAGCGCTGCCGCGTAGATCACGCGCAGCTCCGACAGCGTGAACTCCGAAGGGGCGAGCGCGAAGCCGACGTTCGTGTACGAGAGCTTCGCGCGCAGGCGGGCGACGCCGGAGCGGACGATGTCGCCGTGGTCGAACGCCGTGCCGCGCAGACGGTCGACCGGCAGCCAGCGGGTGTCGTCCGGCAGCGCGGGATCGACGTCGCCCGGCACGAGGCCGAGGTACGCGGTGGCGAGCTCCCAGCGGTCCGGATGCCGAGCCGGGTCGCTGCGGGTCTGAAGCTGCTCTAGGTGCGCGAGGTCGCGGACGTCGACCTTGGCCGCAAGCTGGTGTCGAATCGACTCCTCGAGCGTCTGTCCGGCGTCGAGCGCGCCGCCCGGGAGCGCCCACCGGCCCGCGAACGGCTCCCGTCCTCGCCGCCAGAGGAGAACCTTCAGCGCGCGCTCCCGCACCTGGAGGACGACGGCAAGCGTGACGTGCTGGGGGGCGGCTCGGATAGACTGCGCCACCAGGTTTGAGACTATCAGGCGAAAACCTGCGCTCGATCGTTGCCGCTGCGGGCGCCGTGCTCCTGCTGGCGGCCTGCGGCGGCGACGACGGCTCCGGCGGAGAGGCGACGACCGCGCCGAGCGAGTTCAAGATCGCCCTCGTCACCGACGTCGGACAGCTGAACGACCGCGGGTTCAACCAGCTGTCCTACGACGGTCTCCAGCGCGCCGAGAAGGACCTCGGCGTCCAGATCCGCGTCGCGCAGTCCCGGAGCGCGGCCGACTACCTCCCGAACTACACCTCGCTCGCGCGCCAGGGCTTCGACCTCGTCATCGGCGTGGGGTTCGCGCAGGGCGAGTCGATCGCGCAGGCGGCGAAGAGCTTCCCCGACACGAAGTTCGCGATCATCGACGTCGACCAGACGACAGTGCCGGGGAGGCCGCCGAACCTGCTGGGAATCCTCTTCCGCGAGGAGCAGGCGGGCTACCTCGCGGGCGTGCTGGCCGCGCTGTCGGCGAAGTCACCGCCGGTCGTGAGCTCCGTCGGCGGCTTCAAGGAGCCGCCGGTCGACCGGTTCATCGCGGGCTACCAGGCCGGCGCGGAGCATGCGAAGCCCGGAATCCAGACGCTCAACGGCTACTCGTCGGACTGGGACGACCAGGCCAAGTGCAAGGAGCTCGCGCTGAACCAGATCGCGCGCGGTTCGACGGTCGTCTTCCAGGTGGCCGGCGGCTGCGGCCTCGGGGCGCTCGACGCCGCGCGGGAGAAGCGCGTCTGGGGCATCGGCGTCGACGCCGACCAGTCGTTTCTGGGCAAGCACGTCCTCACGAGCTCGATCAAGCGCGTCGACGAGGCCGTCTTCCGCGTCATCCGCTCGGTCACCGACGGGACCTGGAGGGGCGGGGTGAACGTCACCTTCGGCCTCGCGGAGGACGGCGTCGGACTCGGGAAGATCAGCTCCGAGGTGCCGGAGGACAGCCGGCAGATGCTCGAGGACGTCCGGCGGGAGATCCTCGCCGGCGAGATCTCGATCCCTCGCTCTCTTCGCTGAAAGTCTCACGACTTTCAGTGACCGTATGAAGCCGGGCGGCGCTTTGCGCCGCGGCCTCGTTGCGCCCGCCGGTTCCCTCTCTAGGAGCCGCCCGCGACGGCCGCGATGACGCGGATCTCGCCGGCGCTGTGGATCGGCGTCTGCAGGCCGCCGAGCTCCCGCGCGTCCCGCCCGTCGACGTAGACGTTCACGAGGCGCCGGAGCTCGCCGGACTCGTCGATGAGGAGGTCGGCGACGGGCAGTTGCCGCAGGGCATGCTCGACGGTTGCGCCGTCCACCTCGAACCGCCCTTGCCCGCCCGCCTGCGCCGCCAGCAGCGACGGCAGGACGACTAGGACCACGAAGCCTCGACCGAGAGGATCGGCGGCAGCTGCTGCGCGATCTCGGCCCACGAGTCGCCGCCGTCGGTCGTGGCGAAGACGGAGCCGCTCTGGGTGCCGAAGTAGACGCCGCCTTCGCCGTCGAACGAGAAGCCCTCGCGCATGACGGCGCCCCAGGCCGGCTCGGGAAGCCCGTTCGTGAGCAGCTCCCAGCTACCGCCCCCGTCGCTCGTTCGGTAGACGCCGAGCCTGCCATGCGGCGTCACGCGGTTCTCGGCGCCCTCCTCGGGGATCACGTACGCCACGTCCGGGTCGCGCGGATCGAGCGCGAGCGGGAAGCCGAAGCCGCTCGGGAGGCCGTTTCCCTCGAGCCTCTCCCAGGTCTCGCCCCGGTCGTCGGACCGGTAGACGCCGCAGTGGTTCTGTTGCCAGAGGCGGTCCGGGCGCGCGGGGTGGAGCAGAAGCTTGTGCACGCACTGCCCGACGTCCGGGAAGTTGTCCGGCTCGGGGAAGAAGTCGGCCGCCACCCCCTGGTTCGCCGGCGTCCAGGATCCGCCGCCGTCGTCCGTCCGGAACGTCCCCGCCGCGGAAACGGCGATGTACATCCGGTCCGGGTCGGCCGGGTCGAGCTGGATCGAGTGGAGGCACATGCCGCCCGCGCCCGGCTGCCAGCGTTCCCGCGTCGGCTCGTCGAGGACGCTCTGGACGGCCTCGAAGGACTCGCCCCCGTCGGTCGAGCGGAAGAGGACGCCGGGCGTGGCGCCGAGCCAGATCTCCCCGTCCTCCCGGCCCGGCTCGACGTGCCAGGTCTCCTCGAGCTTCAGGTCGGAGCCCTCAGGGAGGCCGAGCCCTTCGCTGCGCTTCCACGTCTTCCCGCCGTCCTCGGAGCGCTGGAAGGTCCCGCCGTAGACGAAGTTGTTCGCCGCGACTTGCACGCTGCCGTCTCTCGCGTCCCGGATCGCGTGGAAGACCGACCATCCGGGGAGCAGCGGCCCCTCGAGCTCCCAGCGAGACCGGGCGTCGTCGCCGTGGAGGAGGAACAGCCCCTTCCGCGTTCCGCACAGCAGGAGCACGCAGTTAGCCTACGCAAACCCGTGGCGAGGCTGACCGACGAGCAGATCGCGCTCCTCGAGGGCAAGAACTTCGCCGTCGTGGGCACGATCGGGAAGGACGGCGTCCCCCAGCTGACGACGAACTGGATCGACTGGGACGGCGAGCACGTTGTCTTCAACACGGCCGAGGGCCGGGTGAAGCCGCGGAACCTCCGGCGCAACCCGCTCGTCAGCATCTGCGTCATCAATCACGACAACCCGTACCAGTACCTCACGGTCGTCGGGCGGGCCGAGATCTCCGACGACGGGGCCGAGGAGCACATCAACGAGCTCTCCCATCGCTACTTCGGGCGCGACTACCACTACGTCCCCGGTGAGAAGCGGCTGATCGTCCGGATCACGCCCGAGCGCGTGTTCGCGCGCGGCTGTTGACGATCCTGCGCGAGGTCGGGCCGCGCGACGGGCTCCAGAACGAGCCGGAGACCCTTCCTCCCGAGACGCGTGCAGAGCTCGTCGACCGGCTGGCGCGTTCCGGCCTCCAGCGGATCGAGGCGGCGAGCTTCGTCAACCCGGACAGGGTGCCCCAGATGGCCGGCGCGGAGGAGGTCGTGGCGGCGCTCGAGCGGCGGAACGGCGTCGTCTACGCCGGCCTCGCCCTCAACGAGCGGGGGTACGACCGCCTGCGGGCGACCGGGCTGGACGAGGTCAGCTTCGCCGTCGGCGCGACCGAGAGCTTCTCGCAGCGGAACGCCGGCGCCTCGGTCGACGCGGCGCTGGAGGACGCCGTGCGGATCGTCGAACGGGCCAAGGACGACGGCATCCGCGCGAGCGTCACGGTCTCGGTCGCGTTCGGCTGCCCGTTCGAGGGCGCCGTCGATCCCGAGCGGGTCGTCGCCATCGCGGAGCGGCTCGCCGCCGCCGAGCCCGACGAGGTCGTCCTCGCGGACACGATCGGCGTCGCGACGCCGATGCCCGTGAAGGCGCTCGTGAAGCGGGTTGCGGAGCTGGGCCGGCCGGTCGGCGGCCACTTCCACAACACCCGGAACACCGGGTTCGCGAACGCCTACGCGGCGCTGGAGGCGGGGGCATCGGCGCTCGATGCGTCCGTCGGCGGGCTCGGCGGGTGTCCCTTCGCGCCGAAGGCGACGGGCAACGTGGCGACCGAGGACCTCGCGTACCTGCTCGAGGGCGAGGGCGTCGAGACGGGCGTCGACCTCGACGCGCTGATCGGGATCTCCGAATGGCTGGAGAAGCTTCTCGGCCGGAGGCTCGAGGGCTACCTGTACCGCGCGGGCCCGTTCAGATCGCAGCTCTGACGAGCAGGACGATCGCCGCGAGCGCGGCGAGTGAGAGGAACAGCGCCAGGAAGCCGACGAGCACGAGCTTCGCGAGCTTCGAGGTCGTCTCGTCGTCGTTGCTGCCGGGCCCGAACCCCGACAGGATCTGCTCGTGGACCCTCCGCTCGATCTCCTCGGCGAGCGCGTCGGCGCCGGTCTTCGTCGGCCTCGCCGTCTTCAGCGGCGGAAACTGACCGCGCTGCTCCGGAAGCGCGAGCTGGAAGATGCGCTCGTGCTGGACGTCCTTGAGGTTCGCCTCGCCGAGGTCGCGGATCTCGAGCCCCTCGGGGATGTCGTTGCCGACGAGCGCGCGCGTCGTCTCCGAGAGGAGGATCTGGCCGCCGTGGCCGGCCGAGCAGATCCGGGCGGCGCGTACGACGTCCATTCCGAGGTAGCCCTCCTCGCCGACGGTCGGCTCGCCCGTGTGCAGTCCCATGCGGACTTTCACGTCGACGCCCTCGGGCCAACCGTGCGCTGCGAGCTCCCGCTGGGCGGCGACGGCGCCGGACACGGCGTCCTTCGCGCGCGCGAACGAGAAGAAGAACGCGTCGCCCTGAGTGTCGACCTCCTGCCCGCCTGACTCGTTCAGCCGCTCGCGGAGGATCCGCCGATGGTCGCGGTGCACGTCGCCATACCGGTCGCCGAGCTGCTCGAGGAGGCGCGTCGAGCCCTCGATATCGGAGAAGAGGAAGGTGACGGTTCCGCCGGGAAGTGCGCTCAACGGCTAGTCGGGCGGGAGCAGGCCGAGGCTCTCCTCGGCGCTGAGCCCGCTGTCGTCGTCGGACTCGGGCTCGTCCGCCGGCTCCGGCGAGTCGTCCGGCTCGAGCAGGTCGTCGGGAAGCTCGGTCATGCGGCTAGCGTAACCCCGTGAACAGGCTCGCAGACGAGACGAGCCCGTACCTCCTCCAGCACGCCGACAACCCGGTCGACTGGTATCCGTGGGGCGACGAGGCGTTCGAGCGCGCCCGCGCCGCGGACCGGCCGATCCTGCTCTCGATCGGCTACTCCGCGTGCCACTGGTGCCACGTCATGGAGCACGAATCCTTCGAGGACGAGGAGACCGCGCGACTGATGAACGAGCGCTTCGTCAACGTCAAGGTGGACCGGGAGGAGCGGCCGGACGTCGACGCGCTCTACATGGACGCGGTCGTCGCGCTGACCGGCCACGGCGGGTGGCCGATGACGGTCTTCCTCAATCCGGCGGGCGAGCCGTTCTTCGGCGGGACGTACTTCCCGCCCGAGCCGCGCCACGGGATGGCGGCCTTCCGGGACGTGCTCACCGCCGTGTCGGACCTCTATCGCGAGCGCCCGGACGCCGCGGGGAGCTCTGCGCGGCAGCTCGTCGAGGCGCTCGAGGCGGGCAGCCGCGTGCAGCCGTCCTCGGACCCGCTTACGGAGGGGATGCTCGGCGAGGCCGCGCGGGCGCTCCGGCGCCAGTTCGATCCCGAGTGGGGAGGCTTCGGTGGCGCCCCGAAGTTCCCGCAGCCGTCGGTGCTCGAGTTTCTGCTCCGGATGCACCTGCACGGCGACGACGAAGCGCTCCGGATGGTCACGAAGACGCTCGACGAGATGGCGGCGGGCGGGATGTACGACCTGCTCGGCGGCGGCTTCCACCGCTACTCCGTCGACCGCCGGTGGCTGGTGCCGCACTTCGAGAAGATGCTCTACGACAACGCGCTCCTCGCCTCGGCCTATCTGCACGGCTGGGTCGTCACGGGCGAGGACCGGTACCGCCGGGTCGCGGAGGAGACGCTCGACTACGTGCTCCGCGAGCTCGCCCTCCCGGAAGGCGGGCTCGCGTCCGCGCAGGACGCCGACACGGAGGGCGTCGAGGGGTTGACCTTCACGTGGACCGCGGAGGAGGGCGTCCCCGCGGAGCTGCTCCAGCCGTTCGAGCACGGGCGCTCGATCCTCCGCGGCGAGCTGGACGAGGAGCTGCGGCGGCGCCTCTGGGAGCTGCGCGAGCAGCGGCCGAAGCCGGCGCGCGACGACAAGGCGATCGCGTCGTGGAACGGGCTCGCGCTCGCCGCGCTGGCCGAGGCCGGGAGACGCCTCGACCGCGCCGACTTCGTCGACGCGGCTCGGCGGATCGCCGAGTTCCTGCTCGGCCCGCTCTCGGACGGCGACGGGCGGCTCCTGCGCACGTACCGGGAAGGACGCGCGAAGAACACCGGCTTCCTGGAGGACTACGCCGACGCGGCGCACGGCCTCCTCGAGCTCCATGTCGCGACGGGAGAGCTCCGCTGGCTCGAGGAGGCGAACCGCCTGGCGCGGCTCGCCGTCGAGCTCTTCGCGGACGTGGAGCACGGCGGGTTCTTCCTGACCCCCGAGCACGGCGAGCGCCTGATCGCGCGCCAGAAGGCGTTCGACGACAACCCGACGCCGTCCGGCAACTCGATGCTCGCGTACGTGCTGCTCCGCCTCGCGCGCATCTACGGCGACGACGAGCTGGAGCGCCGCGCCGTCGGGGTCCTCCGGCTCGTCGGTCCGGCGCTCACGCGCGCGCCGCAGGCATTCGGCCTCGCGCTCTCCGCGCTCGACCTCCACTTCTCGCCGTCCCGCGAGCTGGCGATCGTCGGGCCGCCGGACAGCGAGGTCGCCCGCGCCGCGCTCGCGCGCTTCGGCCCGAACACCGTCGTCGCCTTCGGCCCGGCCGAGGGCGTGCCGCTGCTCGAGGGCAAGGACCTCGTCGGCGGCAGGCCCGCCGTCTACGTCTGCGAACGCTTTACCTGCGCCGCTCCGGCAACCGAGCCCGAGAACATTTCCAGGACGCTTACAAACACCTAACGCCGGTCTGGCGTTCTACCCGGTGGATGGCGAGCACAAGGCCGGGGGCGTGGGGGGTCCTAGCGGCATCGATCTCGGTGCTGGCGCTCTCGGCCACGCTCGCCTCTCTCCTGGCACGGGGGGAGGCGGCAAGCGCCTCCCCCTCCCGCCTGCACCAGGCGCAGGCCAGGCCGAACGTCGTCGTTCTGATGACGGACGATCAGACCGTCGAGTCGATGCGCGTCATGACGAACGTGAACGCGCTCCTCGCCGCGCGGGGCACCACCTTCACGAACAGCTTCGTCTCGTTCCCGCTGTGCTGCCCGTCCCGCGCGACGTTCGTGACGGGGCAGTACGCCCACAACCACACGGTCATGGGAAACGCGGCCCCCGCGGGCGGCTACGACAAGCTCGTCCCGACGCACGCGAACTCGCTGCCGGCGTGGCTGCGGCAGGCGGGCTACCACACCGTCCACGTCGGCAAATACCTGAACGGCTACGGGCAGGCCCGGCCGACCGAGATCCCGGCCGGCTGGGTCGAGTGGTACGGCTCGACCGACCCGTCGACGTACCGGTACTTCAACTACACGCTGAACGAGAACGGCAGGCTCGTGACGTACGGGGCCGGCGCGGCGAACTACCAGACCGACGTCTACGCGAGAAAGGCGGTCGAGCTCATCCGGCGCCACGCGCCGGCCGCCCAGCCGTTCTTCCTGTCGGTCGCGTTCCTCGCCCCGCACAGCGGCGGGCCGCGGGACCCCGACGATCCGCGGAACCAGGCGACGCCGTCGCCCGCTCCGCGGCACCGCAACCGCTTTGCGTCGGAGCCGCTGCCTCTCCCGCCGTCGTTCAACGAGGCCGACGTCTTCGACAAGCCGTCGGGGATCCGGAACCGTGCGCTCATCGGCCCGGCGCGGGTCAACGGGATCACCGAGAACTACCGCCAGCGGCTCGAGTCGCTCCTTGCGGTGGACGAGGCCGTCCGGGACATCGTCGCGGCCCTCGACGCCTCGGGCGAGCTGTCGCGGACGCTGATCGTCTTCACGTCGGACAACGGGTTCTTCCACGGCGAGCATCGCGTGCCGGCCGGCAAGGTGCTCGTCTACGAGCCGTCGGTCCGCGTGCCGCTCATCCTGCGCGGGCCGGGCGTGCGCGCCGGCGCTCGGCGGTCGAACCTCGTCGCGAACGTCGACCTCGCCGCGACGATTCTCGACGCCGCGAACGCTCGCGCCGCGCGGCGGCTCGACGGCCGCTCGCTGCTGCCGTTCGCACGCGACGCGGTCCTGCGCTCGGGGCGGGACCTCCTCCTGGAGACGCCGTCGTACGCGGCGATCCGCACGCCGCGGTACGAGTTCGTGCAGCACGGGAACGGCGAGCAGGAGCTCTACGACCTCGCGCGCGACCCGCACCAGTTGCAGAGCCTCCATGCGGATCCCCGCTTCGTCGCGCTCAAGAACGACCTGGCGGCGCGACTCACACGGCTCCGGGCCTGCGCGGGAGACGCGTGCCGCCGCGGGCCGGACGTGCGGCTGCAGGCGCGCTACCGGCGGGGCCGCGCCGGCTGCGCGCGCTCCACGGTCCGGCTCCGGATCGGCGGCTCGGCCGCCTCGCGGATCGCCGGCGTGACCTTCTACCGCGGGCGGACGAGGGTTCGCCGGGACACGCGGGCGCCGTATACGGCCGCGATCTCGCCGCGGCGGCTGCGGACACGGACGCTCGTGCGCGCGCTCGTGGCGCTGAAGGACTCCCGCAGCGCGACGCTCGACCGCACGCTCCGCGCCTGCCGGTAGCTCAAGCGCCGGGCGGATCCGGCCGATGTTGGCTCCTATGAGCGGGCCGGAGAAGCTCCACGACGCGATCCAGCTGAGCCAGGAGGAAAACGGCCGGCTGGACAGCGCCGTTCTCGTCGGTTGGGTCGTCGTGGCCGAGTGGGTCGGACCGGACGGCACGCGGACGCTCACCCGCATGAGCGGGACGCCGGGCGGCGCGGTTCCACCCGAATGGCAGACCCGTGGCTATCTCCACGAGGCGCTGTTCGGCAAGTGGAACAACGAAGCCTGACGTAGCCCACCGCTTTACGATCCTCCGGCCTTGGCGCTGCTGGAGGTCAGGAACGTCACCCGAAGGTTCGGCGGGATCGTCGCGCTCGAGAACGTCTCGTTCGACGTCGAGGCGCGGCAGATCGCAGGGCTGATCGGGCCGAACGGCGCGGGCAAGACCACCGTCTTCAACGTGATCACGCGGCTCTACCGGCCCGACGCGGGTGAGGTGGTCTTCGACGGCTCGAGCCTGCTGCGCACGCCGCCGCACCGGGTCGTGAGGCGCGGGATCGCACGGACCTTCCAGAACGTCGAGCTCTTTCCGGGCATGTCCGTCCTCGACAACGTCATGGTCGGCACGCACACGCGGACGCGCTGGTTCGCGGATCGGCGGGCACGGCGGGCCGCACAGGACGTGCTCGAGGAGGTCGGCGCGGCCGACGTCGCAGGCCGGCCGGCGAGCGGCCTGCCCTTCGGCACGCTCAAGCGGGTCGAGCTCGCGCGCGCGCTGGCCGCCGAGCCGCGGCTCCTGCTGCTCGACGAGCCGGCCGGTGGGCTCAACCACCAGGAGGTCGGCGCGCTCGGCGACCTGATCCGCCGGATCCGCAAGGAGCGCGACCTGACCGTCCTGCTCGTGGAGCACCACATGAGCCTCGTCATGTCCGTCTCCGACCGCGTGCAGGTGCTCGACTTCGGAAGGAAGATCGCCGAGGGCACGCCCGGGGAGGTCCAGCGGGACCCCGCCGTGATCGAGGCGTACCTGGGGGAGGTGCCGGCATCGCCGCCCTCCTCGAGCTGAGAGACGTGGAGGCGCGGTACGGCCCGGTCCAGGCACTCCACGGCATCTCGTTGACCGTGGAGGACGGCGAGATGGTGGCGGTGCTCGGACCGAACGGAGCCGGGAAGACAACGACGCTTCGCGCCGTCTCCGGGACGGTCGCGCGCCGCGGAGTGGTCCTCTTCGCGGGCCACCGCCTGCCGCGTTCGGCCGAGCGAACCGCCCGAATGGGCATCGCGCACGTGCCGGAGGGACGCGGGACCTTCTCCGAGCTGACGGTGCTCGAGAACCTGCGGCTCGGCGCGTACACGCGCCGGAACGGCATCGCCGACGAGCTGGAGCGCGTCTTCGGGTTCTTCTCGTGGATGCGCGACCGCCGCGACCAGCCGGCCGGCACGCTCAGCGGCGGCGAGCAGCAGATGCTCGCCCTCGGGCGGGCGCTGATGGGCCGGCCGCGCCTGCTCCTGATGGACGAGCCGTCGCTCGGGCTGGCCCCCCTCGTCGTCCGCGAGATCTTCTCGATCGTCCGGCGCCTGAACCAGGAGGAGAAGCTGAGCGTGCTCGTCGTCGAGCAGAACGCCGCCGTCGCGCTCGAGTCCTCGAACCGTGCCTACGTCCTCGACGCGGGCGAGGTGGCCCTCGAGGGCCGGAGCGCCGAGCTCGCCGCCAACGACGACGTCCGCCGCAGCTACCTGGGCTACTAGTGGGCGAGCTCCTGCAGCAGGTGGTGATCGGGCTCGCGTCGGGGTCGATCTACGGGCTGCTCGCGCTCGCGCTCGTCCTCATCCACCGCGCCACCGGAGTGATCAACTTCGCGCAGGGCGAGATGGCGATGTTCTCGACGTACATCGCCTGGCAGCTCGTCCAGTGGGGTCTGCCCTACTGGATCGCCTTCGCCGCGACTCTCGTGATCTCGTTCGCGGGTGGGCTCGCCATCCAGCGCGTCGTGATCCGGCCGGTCGAGAGCGCACCGATCCTGACCGTCGTGATCGTGACCCTCGGGCTGCTGCTCGTCTTCAACGGACTCGCAACCTGGCTCTGGTCCGGCGAGGTCCGGACCTTCCCGCCGAGCCGGCCGTTCCCGACGAGAACACTGGACGTCGGCGGCGTGATCATCAACGTCCAGGACATCGGGATCATCCTGGTCACGTTCGGGCTCGTCGCCGCCCTGTGGGCGTTCTTCCGGTTCACGAAGATCGGGCTCGCGCTGCGGGCGGCCGCGCTCTACCCGGATTCGAGCAGGCTCGTCGGGATCCGCGTCGGGTGGATGCTGGGCGTGGGGTGGGGGCTCGCCGCCGCGCTCGGCGCGGTCAGCGGGATGTTCACGGCGGCGGCCTTTCCGCCGCTCGAGCCGACGATGATGCAGGCCGTCCTCATCTACGCGTTCGCCGCGGCCGTCCTCGGCGGGATCGACAGCCCGGGTGGAGCCGTCCTCGGCGGGCTCATGCTGGGCGTCTTCCTCAACCTCGTGGGCACCTACGCGGACGACCTGCAGGACGCGGGCTTCCCGATCGACCTCGAGGGCCTCCGCCTGCCGGTCGCGTTCGTCTTCATCCTCGCGCTCCTCCTCCTGCGCCCGCAGGGCCTCTTCGGGAGAGCCGCAGCGAGGCGCGTATGAGGGCAAGTAACAAGTTGTTACTTGCCCGGCTCGAGCGGCCGTCACCGCGGAAGCGAGGGGTCGATGCGCGCTAGTAACACGTTGTTACTTGCACTCCGCGTGCTCGGCGTGGTCGCCTTCGTCGTCGCGATCGCGATCCTGCCGAGCTTCCTCAGCGACTTCCGGGCGTCCGAGTTCGCGCGGGTCGGGATCTTCTTCATCGCCCTCACCGGCCTCAACATCCTGACGGGATACACGGGGCAGATCTCGCTCGGCCACGGTGCGTTCATGGCGATCGGCGGCTACACCAGCGCGCTGCTGATCCTCGGCCGCCCCGGCCTCGAGGCGTCGCAGCTCGAGGCGCCCGACTGGCTGCCCGTCGGCGACGGGATGCAGGACGTCTGGACGATTCCGATCGCCGCCGTCGTCGCCGGCGTCTTCGGGTTCCTCGTCGGCGTGCCGGCCCTTCGTCTGCGAGGGCTGTATCTCGCGCTCGCGACGTTCGCGCTCGCCGTCTCCATGCCGCTGGTCCTGCGCGAGCCGGAGACGCTCACGGGCGGGACGAACGGGCTGAACCTCTTCGGGACGACGGAGGACCGCCTCACCGGCGCGATCGACAACAGCGTCCACATCCCCGTCCTCGACAAGGACCTGACCTTCAACGACTGGACGTACTACCTCGCCTGGACGGTGGGCCTGATCGGCCTGGCCCTCGCCTGGCTGATCCTGCGCGGACGGCCGGGCCGGGCGTTCCGCGCCATCCGGGACAGCGAGGTGGCCGCTGCGTCGTCGGGCGTCAGCCTGGCCTCCTACAAGACGCTCGCCTTCGCGATCAGCGCCGCCTACGCAGGCGCGGCGGGCGCGCTCCTCACGATCGTCTCCACGATCGTGACGCCCGGGAGCTTCCCCGTCTTCCTCTCGATCCAGCTCCTGATCGGCGTCGTCATCGCCGGCCTCGGCTCACTCGTCGGCCTCATCCTCGGCGCGCTCTTCCTCTACTACCTCCCGGTCGGCATCCAGGAGCTCGCCGACGTCGGCTCGCTGCCCGACGGGCTCCAGGACGCCGCGAAGTCGCCGGGGATGCCGTCGGTCATCTACGGCGCCGTCCTGATCGTCGTCCTGTTCCTGCTCCCCCGCGGCGCCGCCGGATTCCTGTCGAAGCTTTCCTTTCCTCTAACAAAGCGTCTATAGCATCGTCGTGGAGCAGGGGATGCGGAGGACGTCCATTCTCATCGGGGTCTTGGCAACGGCGCTCGCGGTCGCTCTGCCTGCGTCGGGCCGCGAAACGGCCGACCCGGGCGTCACCTCGAACTCGATCCTGATCGGCGGCACGACGCCGCTCTCGGGCGTCGCCTCGGCCTACGCGTCGGTCGCGCGCGGCGCGGAGGCGTACTTCAAGTACGTGAACGCCCGCGGAGGCGTGAACGGGCGGCGGATCCAGTACAAGTACCTCGACGACGGCTACAACCCGTCGACCACCGTCCAGCAGACACGCCAGCTCGTCCAGCAGGACCGCGTCTTCGCGATCTTCAACAGCCTCGGCACCGAGCACAACCTCGCCATCCGCAACTACCTGAACTCGGTGCGCGTCCCCCAGATCTTCGCGGCGAGCGGGGCGCGAACCTTCGGGACCGGCTTCCGCAGTTACCCGTGGACGATCGGTTACCAGCCGAGCTACTACGGCGAAGCGATCATCTACGGCCGCTGGATCCAGAAGAACCGCCGGAACGCCCGGATCGCGGTCATCTACCAGAACGACGACTACGGGAAGGAGCTCCTCGCGGGGCTCCGGAAGGGCCTCGGCCGGATGTCGAACCGCGTCGTCGCCACACAGGGCTACGAAGTGACGTCGACCGACGTCCAGTCCCAGGTCGCCCGCCTGAAGGCGTCGAACGCGAACACGTTCATGGTCTTCGGGACACCGCGCTACGCGATCCAGTCCTTCATCTACGCGAACAGGCTCGGCTGGAAGCCGCTGATGTTCGTGAACTCGGTCTCGAGCGCGTCGAACATCATGGAGATCGCCTCCGACGCGGGACACAACCCGCGCGTCCGGGGCGCCATCTCGATCCAGTTCCTGAAGGACCCGACCGACTCCACGCGCTGGGTCGGCGATCCCGGCATGCGGCTCTACCGCCAAATCATGAAGCGGTACCTGCCACGGGCGAACGCGAACGACGTCTACCACGTCTACGCGATGGCCGCGGCGCAGACCTTCGTCGAGGCGCTGCGCAAGGCAGGCAGGAACCCGACGCGCGCCGGGATCATGGCGCAGATCGCGAAGCTGGACTCGAAGAACCCCTTCACCATCCCCGGCGTCAGGATCAAGACCGGCCGGCTCGACCGCTTCCCGATCGAGCAGGTGCAGCTGACGCGGTGGTCGGTGAACCGCAGGGGCGACGGCCGCTGGGTGCGGTTCGGCCCCTTGCAGCGCACGCCGGGTTAGACCACTAGGCTCCGGCTCGTGGAGCCGCGGAGACTCCTCGAAGCGTCGACGGACGAGTTGTGCGCCGAGGCGCGCTCGCTGCGCCCGGGGAGCCGCGTCACCTACTCGCCGAAGGTCTTCATCCCGCTGACGAAGCTCTGCCGGGACGTCTGCCACTACTGCACGTTCGCCCGGCCGCCGCGGAGCGGCGAGCGGGCGTACATGTCGGAAGAGGAGGTCCTGGAGGTCGCGCGGGCAGGGGCGGCAGCGGGGTGCCGCGAGGCGCTCTTCACGCTCGGCGACAAGCCGGAGCTTCGCTACCGCGCCGCGCGCGACGAGCTCGCGGCGCTCGGCTGCGAGACGACGCTCGAGTACCTCGCGCGATGCGCCCGGCTGGTGCTGGAGGAGACCGGCCTGCTGCCGCATCTCAATCCCGGCGTCATGTCGCGAGCGGACCTGACCGCCCTGCGGGAGGTCTCGGTGTCGATGGGGCTCATGCTCGAGACGGCGTCGGACCGGCTGTCCGAGCGCGGGATGCCGCACCACGGCTCTCCGGACAAGGTTCCCGCCCGGCGGCTCGAGACGATCGCGCTCGCGGGCGAGCT
>DASSUI010000026.1:0-19833 GCA_035707105.1 Gaiellaceae bacterium
CCGGCCATCTACCGCGACACCCTGCCGGTGGAGCCCGACCGGACCGCGGAGGAGGGGTACCACTTCACCGAGGACATGACCGACCACGCGATCGACTGGATCTCCCAGCAGAAGGCGTTGATGCCCGACAAGCCGTTCTTCGTCTACTACGCGCCGGGCGCGACCCATGCCCCCCACCACGTGCGGCCGGAGTGGTCGGACAAGTACAAGGGCCGCTTCGACGACGGCTGGGACGCGCTTCGCGAGCGGACGCTCGCTCGCCAAAAGGAGCTCGGCGTCGTGCCCGAGGATGCGGAACTCACGGCGCGTCCGGCCGAGATTCCCGCCTGGGACGAGATGCCGGATGATCTGAAGCCTGTGCTTGCCCGTCAGATGGAGGTCTACGCCGGCTTCCTCGAGCACACCGACTACCACGTTGGTCGGCTGATCGACACGCTCGACGACCTCGGCGTCCTCGCCGACACCCTTGTCTACTACATCATTGGAGACAACGGGGCTTCAGCCGAAGGTACGCCGAACGGATGCTTCAACGAGCTTGTCGTCCTGAACGGGGCGTTCGGGCTCGAGACGGTCGACTTCATGACCTCGCGGATCGACGACTTCGGCACGCCGCGTGCGTACAACCACTACGCAGTCGGGTGGGCCCACGCGATGGATGCCCCGTACCAATGGACGAAGCAGATCGCATCGCACTGGGGCGGCACGCGCAACGGGACGATCGTCCACTGGCCCGCCGGCATCCGCGCCAAGGGCGAGGTCCGATCGCAGTTCCATCACGTGATCGACGTGGCCCCGACCGTGCTCGAGGCGGCCGGAATTCCCGAGCCGAAGTCGGTACAGGGCGTGACTCAGAAGCCCATGGAAGGCGTGAGCATGCGCTATGCCTTCGACGATCCGGGAGCGGCCGAGCGGCGCACGACGCAGTATTTCGAGATGTTCTGCAATCGGGGCATCTATCACGAAGGCTGGACTGCCGTTACGCGGCACAGCATCCCGTGGGTTCTCACCGAGGCGCCGGCGCTCGCCGACGACGTCTGGGAGCTCTACGGCCCAGACGATTGGACGCAAGCACATGATCTCGCCGACGAGCACCGAGAGAAGCTCGCCGAGCTCCAGAGCCTCTTCCTGGACGAAGCGAGGAAGTACAACGTGCTGCCGCTGGACGATCGCCGCGTCGAGCGGTTCAACCCGGACCTTGCGGGGCGCCCACAGCTCGTCCGGGGCACGTCCCAGCTCCTCTTCGGAGGGATGGGCCGCTTGTCCGAGAATTCGATCGTCACGCTCAAGAACAAGTCGCACGCGATCACGGCCGCGATCGTGGTGCCGGAGGGCGGCGCGAACGGCGTCATCCTGTCCCAGGGCGGCTCCTTCGGCGGCTTCGCGCTCTACGCGAATGATGGGAGACTGGCCTACTGCTACAACCTCTTCGGTCTTCAGCGCTTCAAGGTCTACAGCGGCGGCGCGATTCCCGCGGGCGACCGCCAGGTGCGCATGGAGTTCGCCTACGACGGCGGCGGGCTTGGGAAGGGCGGAGACGTCACGCTCTTCGTCGACGGTGAGGCCGTCGGCAACGGCCGCATCGAGGCCACCGTTCCCATGCTTTTCTCAGCAGACGAGACGACCGACGTCGGGAGCGACACCGCAACGCCGGTGAGCGACGACTACGGACCCCGCGACAGCGAGTTCACGGGCACGGTCGAATGGGTGCAGCTCGACATCGCCGAGGCCGCCGAGGACCTCGATCACCTCATTTCCCCCGAGGAGCGCCTGCAGATCGCAATGGCCCGGCAGTAGCGGCCCTGGTGAAGGAGCCTCCCGTGGCGACTTCTGACCTTCCGGCAACACGAAACGGAATGGCATGGATCGAGGGAGGGGTCTTCCGCATGGGCTCCGAGGACTTCTATCCGGAGGAGCGGCCCGTCCGCGAGGTTCGTGTCGATGGCTTCTGGATGGACGAGCACCCGGTCACCGCCGCAGAGTTTCGATGCTTCATGCGAGCGAACCAGTACGTCACGGTCGCTGAGCGTCCGCCCGACGCCTCCGATTACCCGGATGCAGACCCAGAGTTACTCGTCCCCGGCTCGCTCGTCTTTCGCAAGACGGCCGGCCCCGTTCCATTGGACGACGTGCGCAACTGGTGGGAGTACTTGCCGGGGGCCAGCTGGAGGCGGCCGGGAGGACCCGGCACAACCATCAACGGTCGCGATCACCACCCCGTCGTCCACGTCGCCTACGAGGACGCGCAGGCGTACGCGTCGTGGGCGGGGAAGCAGCTGCCGACCGAGGCGGAGTGGGAGTACGCGGCTCGAGGCGGCCTCGACGGGGCGATCTTCGCCTGGGGCGACGAGCATTTCCCCGACGGGAAGGCGATGGCGAACAGCTGGCAGGGAGACTTCCCCTGGCAGAACCTGAAGCTCGACGGCCACGAGGGCACGTCCCCCGTCCGGAGCTTTCCTCCCAACGGCTTTGGGCTCTACGACATGACCGGCAACGTGTGGGAATGGACGACCGACGCGTTCACGACGGATGGTGTCGACGAGCCAGAGGTAGCGTGCTGTGCCCCGAAGCACGTGATTCCAGGCGAAACGTTTCCCCGCAAGGTGATCAAGGGCGGTTCATATCTCTGTGCGCCCAATTACTGTCTCCGCTACCGCCCGGCCGCGCGGCAGAGCGAGACGATCGACACCTCGACTGGCCACATTGGCTTCCGCTGCATCGTCCGCGACAGGTAAGGCAGACCTTCGGGCGCGAATCACTTTTCGCATTTCACCCAGCTCGCGATCTTGGGCATTAACGAGCGGTTGTCATCCGGGGCCGCCTCTTCCCCTCGACCGCCCCGCGGCGCATACTTGTGTGCCGTGGCCGTAAGGGAACGCACGAGCGGCGTTCGCACATTCCTGATCGCCGACATACGGGGGTACTCGCGCTACACCGAAGAGTGCGGCGACGAGGCCGCCGCAGCCCTGTCCGCGAAGTTCGCGCGGATCGTCGACGAGGACGTCGAGGCACACGACGGCGAGCTCGTCGAGACCCGCGGCGACGAGGCGCTCGTGGTCTTCGCATCCGCGCGCCAGGCGATCCGCGCGGCCGTCGACCTGCAGGCGGCGTTCCAGGAGGTCGCCGAAGAGCTCGACGTTCCGCTCCGCGTAGGCATTGGGATCGACTCCGGGGAGGCGGTGCAGCTCGAGGACGGGACGTTCCGCGGCGCAGCCCTCAACGTCGCGGCACGCCTGTGCGGACGGGCGTCGGGCGGCGAGGTGATCATCAGCGAGTCGACGTCGCGGCTCGCCGGCCGACTGGGCGGGCTGATCTACACCGACGGCGGGAGAGTCCGGCTCAAGAACATTCCGGATCCGGTGCACGTCTACAAGGTGTACTCGGAGCTCGACGCGCGCCCCGCGAATCGGTGGACCGTGATGTTCTTCGGACGGGAGCGTCGAGGGCTCAGCTGGAGGGTGGCCCTGCTCGTCACGCTCATCGCGGCTGCCACGGCGGTCGGCGTCGTCTACCTGACTGCCGGCGAAGGAGCCGAGACCACCGGCGCGGCACCGAAGCTGCCGGGACAGGCGGAGGTCCGGGCGACCGGTCTCGCATCGATCGTCCCGCCGGCGATCTGGAAGGACTGCCACGTGCAGGCGGTGCCGAACCCGCGGGCGGTCGAGACGGCAGCCTGCGTGCCGCCGAACGGCGTGCCGGATCGCTGGGAGATCTCCCGCTACACGAGCGGCCGCACCCTCGGGGCGGCGTACCGGAGCGAGTTCGGCAAGCGCGCGGACATCCAGGCGAACAAGGGCAAGTGCAACGCGTTCGTCTGGGGCGGCGAGCGTCAGTGGCAGCACGGCCCGAACAAGCCGGGCGGCCGCGAGTTCTGCTACTTCGACGGCAACGACGCCGTGATCGTCTGGTCGCACGAGCGGCTGGGCCAGCCGACCCACCGGGACATCCTCGTGATCGCCCGCGAGGGCGGGAGCGACCACGCGGGCCTCACCCGCTGGTGGCGGCCGTGGCACCACCTGATCGGCAAGGCCGGCTAGCGGCGCTCAGGGATACGGACGCGTCATCTCGCTGACGCCGTCGGGCGGCGACCAGCGTGTAAGGGACATCTCGCCGCGCTCGAGGTCCCACTCGACGACTGCCGCCTGCTCGATGTCCAGGGCGAAGACGCGTGCGTCCTCGACAGGACGCGTCGCCCACCAGGTCTCGCCGCTGCTCACGCGCAGGTCGCCGCCGACCTCGCGGGCCTCGCCGTACAGCTTGGCCTCGCTCTCGCCTGCATCCGGCGATGTCACCGCGCTGTGGAGGACGCAGCGCCCGTCCCGCAGGAGGTCCTGCGCCTTCATCGACCACGTCATGGCGCCGAAGACCAGATGGCCGTCGACGAAGTACGGCTCGACCGGGCTGATCCGTGGCGAGCCGTCCTTGCGAAGCGTTCCGAGCAGGGCGACACGGAAGCGGTCGAACTGCTCCTTGCCGAGGAGGGCGAGCTCGGGCGCGGCGGCTTCGAACTCGGCCCAGATCATCGCGTTCGCACCAGCAGCCGCGTCACCGCCCGGGTCAGCTCGAGCTCCGTGCGGCCCCGCCGGGTCAGGCGGTACTGGCCGCGCCGTCGCGTCACCAGCCCGCGGCACTCCAGACGGCGGAGCGCGGCGAACGCGCGCCGGTCAGGGAGGCGCCGGGCCAGGGCCGTCGGGTGCGGATACCGCTGAACGAACGAGAGCAACCGAGCCTCCGACATACCTCAAGGTAGCCGTCTCGGTGAGGCACGTCCCGTGGAAGGAGGGGCGCCTCGCGGCGCCCCCCCGATTCCGCCTAGCGGATCCTGAGCGTGTTGCTCGGTGCGGCCAGGTAGCAGGTGCCTGCCTGGGCCTGGGGCAGGAACACGCGGAGCCGCCAGCCGCGCTGGAAGCGGGCCCGGAAGCGCGCCGAGGTCACGAAGGTCCCGGCCGTCGGCGTCGTCGCGGCGCCGAGCGTCACTCGCTTCAGCGTCGCCCAGCGGCGTACGGCCGCCCGGTAACGCTGGAGCAGGATGGTCTTCCCCGCGAACGACTGCGCCGCCGTCACGCGTGCGGTGAACCGAGTCTGCACGCGGGTGAGGCGGATCGCAGGCCGGACCTTGACGGTCACCGTGGCGCTGTCGGACGTGCGCCAGTGCGCGCGGTAGACGGTGTTGATGGTCGGCTTGACGAGGAACGACCAGTTCCCGCCGGTGGTCGTCGTCGCCGCGCCGAGGCGCGTGAACGTCGTCTTGCCGCACTCCTGGGCATCGACGCGGACGGATTCGCCGGTCGCCTGGCTCGAGACGACGCCCGAGAGCGTGAGCGCCGCCGCGAACGTGCTCGTGGCGCGACCGGCGGCGAGCGTCACCGACGTCCGTGGCCCGACGACGGTCACTGTTCCGCGGAGCCGCGGCTGCTGCGACCGGTCCTCGTAGCTGTACCGGCCGCCGGCACGGAATGTGCACGACGCGCTCTGGCCGGCCTGGATGGTCAGGCTGCACGGCGCGCGGTCGAACCTGACCTGGTGCGCGATCGAGTCGCTGTTGCGCCAGGTCACGCTCTCGCCGACGTTCACGCTGACGTCGGCCGGCGTGAACGCCGTCCGCGTGATCGTGACGGTCTGGTTGGCAGCCGTGGCGGGCCCGAGCGCGCCGAGCGCGAGAGCCGCCGCAGCCGCGAGTGCGAGTCTTCGCATGTGGATCCTCCAGTGGGCGTTTCTCTCAGCTTGTCCGGATTCGCTCGAAAAGAACCTGCTAATAACGGAATCCTTACGGTTCTCTCCGTCAGGTACGGCGCAGCCCGCGCACCTCGTATGCGGGGACGGGTCGAGCGAAACCCTTGAGGTCGAGGTTGCCTGCGGGCGCGGTCTCGACCGTCTCCTCCACGGCAGCGAACAGGCGCTGGCCGATGAGGATCTGCCCGGCGGCGGCCATGGTGCTGAGCCGCGAGGCGAGGTTCGCCACGGGTCCCAGCACGCCGTAGTCGTAGCGGCCCTCGAATCCGATCCGGCCGATCGTCGCGTACCCGGCCTCGATGCCGATTCCGAGTCCCAGCTCGGTTCCGCGTTTTCGCCAGACCTCGGCCAGTTGCGCGAACCGCCCCTGCGCGGCGAGCGCGAGCCGGACCGCCTGCAGCTCGTGATCGCTCACGGCGAGCGGATCGTTGAAGAACACCATCAGACCGTCGCCGGCGAAGTGCTCGAGGGTCCCTTCGTAGGCCGGGATGAGCTCGCCGAGCGCGGCGTGGTACTCCCGGAGAACGTCGAACAGCTCTTCGGGGGCGGCCGTCTCGGCGAAGGCGGTGAAACCGCGCAGGTCGCAGAAGAGACACGAGATGTACGCCCGGTGCCCGGCCAGGAGCTGTTCGCCTTCCCGGCTCGAAATCAACTCCGCAACCTGTGGAGAGACGAAGCGCGCAAGCTCCGTCCGCTGTCGTTCGACCGCCTCCATCAGCCGTGCGTTCGCAACCGCGATCGCCGCCTGGTCGGCGAACGTCTGGACGAGCGCGATGTGGTCGCCGCTGAACGGCTCCGGCTCGCGGCGGACGAGGACGACGACGCCGATGAGGTCGTCCTCGGCGATGATCGGGACTGCGACGAGCGACCGGTAGTACTCCGTCGGTCCTCCGTAGGAGTACTCGGGGTCTGCACGGATGTCGGGGATGTGAACGGGCTCGCGCGCGACCGCCGCCCGGCCGGCCCCCGTCGTTCGGTCGAGAGCATGCGGGTGCCGGCTGTCGTACTCGGCGCCTTCCGCCTCGGTGTCGTGCGCCGCCACGCGGAGGAGCCCCTGCTCGAGCAGGTAGAGGGCGCCGTAATCGGCCCGGCAGAGCCGTTCGCAGGCCTCGACCACTTCGTCGAGGACCGGCTGGATCCCGGCCCTGCGGGCGACGGCACTCAAGACGCCGCTGATCGCGCGCTGCTGCTCGCGTGCGTCTTCGAGTTGGCGGGCGAGCTCGGCGTCGTCAGAGGCCACGCTGGCCATCTGCGCAGCTTAGGGCCAGGCGCGGCAACGCAGCGTCACCCGCAAGCTTCGAACGGTGCGACCCTCGGCAGAGGGCTAGAGTCACCTCGAGTCCGAACAAGGAGGCAGTGATGGCACTTGCACGAGTCGTGTCCTTCGACGGCGTCAACAGCGACCGCATGGCGGAGATGCAGCGCGAGATGGAGGGAGGCGAGCGCCCGGACGACGTGCCGGCCAAGGAGATCGTCGTCCTCCACGATCCGGAGGCCGAGAAGTCGCTCGTGATCCTCTTCTTCGAGACCGAGGACGACTACCGGCGCGGCGACGAGGCGCTCAACGCCATGCCTGCCGGCGACACGCCGGGGCAGCGCACGTCGGTCACGAAGTACCAGGTCGCGGTTCGCATGACGGACATGGGCTGACCCGCCGGCCGTCCCGGCCGGCGCCTGCGTCAGCTTCCCCAGAGCGGCCGAACCTCGATGATTCCCGTCTGTGCGATGGGGTGTCCCGCTGCGATCTCGACGGCCTCGTCGAGGCTGCCGCACTCGAGGATGTCGAACCCGCCGATCGCCTCCTTGGTCTCGGCGAAGGGGCCGTCCGTGACGAGCGCCTTGCCGTCGCGGACGCGGACGGTGCGCCCGCGGCGCGGCGGAGCAAGCTGGTCGCCGGTGACCCAGACGCCGCGCGCCTGCACGTCGTCGAGCCAGGGGAAGCTCTCCTCATCCCGGTTCTCGGCGGCCGAGTCGGGCTCGGTCTGCGCGTTCATCCTCTCGGCGTCCCAGCAGACGAACATCAGGAATCTCATCGTCGCTCCTCTCTTCGCTCGGTATCCAGGCTTACTGATAGAGGACGAACGCGCCGAGCTGGAATCGACAAACCTGCGCCGGTCGGTCGACGAGCAGAACGTGAACGTCCTCGGCTCGACGACGAGCCGGTTCGCTCGTGACCTAGATCTGGCGCTCCATGACGATCTCGCCGCCTTCGATCCCGCCGGTTTCCACGAACCCGTTCCGACGGTAGAAGTCCAGCGCCTGCACGTTGTCCGGCACGACCGACAGGCGGATGGTCGGTAGTCCGCGGCCCCGAACGAGCTCCACGATCGCGTCGAGCGCGGCTCGTCCGTACCCTCGACCCTGGAAGCGGTCGTCGATCATCAGGCGGACGAGGATGTAGCCGCGTTCCGTGCCGGGCGCAGGCGCGGCGTCGTCGGCCGTCTCGTCGGCGAACGGGAACAACAGTCCGAAGCCGACCATTTCGTCATCCCAGTAGACGGCAAACGGCTCGGCGGCCTCACGCCAGACGTAGGCCTCGGCGAGCGACTGCAGGTTCGACGCGACGAAGCGCTGCTGGTCGGGCGCAACCGAGAGTTCGATGCAGTCGCGGTAGTTGCTCGAATCGATCGGGCGGAGCGAAACCATCGCCGGTGGCCGCACTTGAGATTAACCGCGCGAAAGGTGCAGGGGTAAGGCCGCGACGCGTGGTCGTGGCGGCAGTCGACAGGCGGCCGCGGCATCCTGCTGAACGACGAGGCGTACCGCCGTGTTGCGTTCGTGGCCCACAGAGCGGGGCCTGACGGCCGAGCCGCCCGTTTTGGCGTAGGTCCGACTGCCGGGCGAGAATCCGAGCGTGTCAGCCGTCGATCATCTCGAGCGCGGCCGCCGCGCGTACGCCGAGCGCGCCTGGCTCGATGCCTACGAGGCGTTGTCGCGGGCCGACGCCGCATCGCCGCTCGAACCGGCCGACGTCGAGTTGCTCGCGACCGCGGCGGCGCTCGTCGGCGACCGCGACGCCCACCTCTCGCTCCTCGAACGGCTTCACAGGCTTGGTCTGAACGCGGGCAAGCCGGAGGACGCGGCGAAAGCGGCGGTCGTTCTCGGAATGAACCTCGCGGTCGCCGGTGAGATCGGGCCGGCGACGGGTTGGTTCGGTCGAGCCGAGCGGCTCGTCGAGCAAGTCGGGCGGGACTCCGTCGTCCACGGCTATCTGCTGCTGCCCGTCGCCGTGCAGCGAATGTCGTCGGGTGACGCCGAGGGAGCCCATCGGGCTGCCTCGGAGGCGGCCGCGATCGCGGCGCGGTTCGAGGCGCACGACCTCTTCGCGACGGCGTCCAATTTCGCCGGCTCAGCGCTGATCAAGCAGGGCCGGGTCGACGAGGGGCTCCGCGTCCTCGACGAGGCAATGGTCGCCGTCACCGCGGGAGAAGTCTCGCCCTTCTTCGCCGGCATCGTCTACTGCGGTGTGATCGCCAGCTGTGAGGAGGCGTTTGAACCGCGGCGGGCACACGAGTGGACGAACGCGCTCGCGGCTTGGTGTGAGGCGCAGCCGCAGCTGGTCTCGTTCACCGGGCGGTGCCTCGCCCACCGAGCCGGGATCAAGCAGTTGCACGGGGCGTGGGCGGACGCGCTCGAGGAAGCCGTCGTCGCGCGCGAGCGCGGTGAGCAGGCGATGAATCGAGCCGCGGCGGGACAGGCGTACTACCAGCAGGCCGAGCTGCACCGGCTTCGCGGCGACTTCGCGGCGGCCGAGGCCGCGTACCGCGACGCAAGTCGCTACGGGCGCGAGCCGCAGCCGGGTCTCGCGCTGCTTCGCCTGGCGCAGGGCGATGCGAGCGCGGCGACGGCGGCTCTGGAACGTGCGCTGGCCGAGGCGGCGGAGCCTCTGAAGCGCGCAGCCCTCCTGCCGGCGTACGTCGAGGTCGCTCTGGCCCGGGGCGAAGTCGACGCTGCCGCTTCGGCGAGCGCAGAGCTCGACGAGATCGACGGCCGCTACGGACGACCGATGCTGAACGCGATCGCAGCGCAGGTTCGCGGGTCCGTCCAGGTCGGCCGCGGAGAACCGAAGGCGGCGCTGCGGTCGCTGCGCCGAGCCTGGCAGGTCTGGGAGGAGCTCGACGCGCCGTACGAGGGCGGCCGCGTTCGCGTCCTGGTCGGTCTGGCGTGCCGGGCTCTCGGAGACGAGGATGGAGCGGCACTCGAGTTCGAGGCGGCTCGGGCGGGCTTCGATACGCTCGGCGCGGCTCCGGACATTGCGCGCCTTGACGCACTGTCCGGAACCGAGAAGACGGATCGACACGGGCTGAGCGAGCGCGAGCTGGAGGTCCTGCGCCTGCTCGCCTCCGGCCGCACGAACCGCGAAATCGCTGCCGAGCTCGTCGTCAGCGAGCACACGGTCGCGCGCCACGTCCAGAACATCTTCGGAAAGCTGGGCGTCTCGTCCCGCACCGCGGCAACGGCATTCGCCTTCGAAAACGACCTCGTCTAGTCAGAACTAACCACGCGCTCGCCTTCGAATTTGGCGGATTCGCGCGATGCCGCCGACGTGATCCGGCCCTACCGTCGCTCTAGGAGTCGAGTGAAGGAGGACCGATGAACACAGAGGCCTACGAGACGATCGTCATCGGCGGCGGCCAGGCGGGCCTGAGCGTCGGGTACCACCTCGCGGAGCGGCACAGGCAGTTCGTGATCCTCGACGAGAACGAGCGCGTCGGCGACGCCTGGCGGAAGCGCTGGGACTCGCTTCGCCTCTTCACGCCGGCCCGCTTCAACGGACTTCCCGGGATGCCGTTCGAAGCGCCCAGGTGGTCGTTCCCGACGAAGGATGAGATGGCGGACTACCTCGAGGCGTACGCGGAACGCTTCGCGCTACCGGTGCGGACCGGCGTGAAGGTCGAGCGGGTCGTTCAGGAGGACGGCCGGTTCGTCGTGTCGCTCGGCGACGAGCAGCTCGAGGCGCCGAACGTGGTCGTCGCGACCGGCGCCCATCGCGTGCCGAAGCTCCCGGCGTTCGCTGCCGAGCTCGATCAGCGGATCGTCCAGCTGCATTCCGCGGACTACCGCAACCCGTTGCAGCTGCAGGACGGCGCCGTGCTCGTCGTCGGCGTGGGGAACTCGGGCGCCGAGATCGCGTACGAGCTCGCCGACACTCACCGCTGCCTCCTGGCCGGCGCGAACCACGGTCAGATCCCCGTGCAGCACGGCAGTCGCCGGAGCCGGATGATGTTCCGCGCGATCCGCTTCTTCGGTCACCACGTCGCCAGGACGGACACGCGCATCGGCCGCAAGGTCGGCCCGAAGGTCGCCGCAAAGGGCCCACCGTTGATCCGCCGCAAGGAGGCCGACTTCGCTGCCGTAGGCATCGAGCGCATCGGGCGCGTGGCCGGCGTTCAGGACGGGCTACCGGTGCTCGAGGACGGTCGCCTTGTGGAGGTGGCGAACGTCGTCTGGTGCACGGGGTTCCGCACCGACTTCAGCTGGATCGACGTCCCGGCGTTCGACGGCGACGGCCGGCCGCTGCACGAGCGTGGGGTCGTCGGCACGGTGCCGGGGCTGTACTTCGCCGGGCTCGTTTTCCAGTACTCGCTGACGTCCGACGTGCTCCCGAACGGGGGTCGCGATGCGGAGCACGTCGCGCGGCACATCGCCGCGCGACAGGCGAAGGAGCCGGCGGGCGCGACGACGCTCACGGAAGTCTTCGACCTCGCTTCTCCCTAGGAGGCCCAGACCACCTCGATCTCTCGGTCGACGCCGGGGAGCGGCAGGGCGCGCGCCTCCGCCTCGACTGCGTCGCGCGTCCGACGCGGGAGGCGGGCCCACGCGTCGATCCGCACGGCGTGCTGAGCCCGCCTCCACGTCCCGCGGATCTCGTCCTCGACGAGGAGCGCGCCAGGCCACACCCGGGACGTCCAGAGCCGCTCCCGCTGCTCCGTCCGCGGCACGAGAAGCGTCCGCTCGACTCCGTCGAGCAGGAAGTACGCGTCGCCGCTCGGAAGCAGGCGCGCGGGCGCCGGGCTCGACTCGCCGGCCCGAATCGCCGCCTCGTCCTCGTCGAGCAGCCACTCGTCGCCAAGCGGCGATCGGACGGGCAGGAGCGATCCTTCGAGCGAGCTGAAGGCATCGGCCGCCGAGCGCCGCGAGATCCCGGCCCAGCGCGCGAACCCGTCGGCGGTGGTCGGCCCGAAGATGTGGAGGTAGCGTCGGGCCAGCTCGCGGCACGCGTCGGCCGGGTCGATCTTGGGAGCGGCGACGGTCCAGACGGTTGGCGCGCGAGCGCCTTCCCAGCGGATGGCGACCGTGCCCGTTGTCGCGGCGTACCTCATCTCGTTGCCCATCCCCAGCGCGCGCCCAATCACGCGGTCGGTCGCGCGCGCGCCGTCGAGATGCGCGCGTAGCTGCTCGGCCAGTCGCTCGGCCCGCAGGCGGCTCTTCGTGTTGTCCGGATGCCTCCCCAGCGAGAACAGCGCGAAGTCGCGTTTTGCGACGACGTAGGTGCAGTAGCGGGGCCCCCAGAGCTGCACGAGTGAGCGGTCTTTCCACGTCGACGGCCGTACCCCGTCGACACGCGCGTGCAAAGAGAGCAGCGCGGCTCTCGGCATGCTGTCCTGCAAGCCGGCCCAGGCGGCTCGCCGCAGTGCCTCCGTGCTCTGCGGCATGCGCTCTTCGAGCCCACCGACCCGTCGGCGGAACCCCAGGATCTGCTGACGCGTGAGCCGTAGTCGCGCAGCCATGAGACGATCGTCGCACGTGGAGTGGACCGAGTTCACCACGCACGACGGCGGGCCGCTGATCTCCGGTCGCCGCGCCGGCAGCGGGCCGCCGGTGCTCCTGCTGCACGGGGGGCCGGGTCTAGGCTTCGAGTACCTGCGCGATCTCGCCGACGAGCTCGCGGAGGAGAACGACGTCGCGTGGTACCAGCAGCGAGGGCAGGAGCCGTCGGCGGTGGGAGGGCCCTACACGGTGGCGGCCGACGTCGAGGATGCCGGCCGCGTCCTCGACGCGCTCGGCTGGAACACGGCCTTCGTCGTCGGCCATTCGTGGGGCGGGCACCTCGCCCTCCACGTCGCGGAGGCGCTGCCGGACCGGCTCCTCGGCGTGCTCGCCGTCGACCCGCTCGGCTCCATCGGCGACGGCCGCTGGCCGGAGTTCGACGCGGAGATCTTCCGCCGGACGCCGGAGGACGTGCGGGCGCGGGCGCGCGAGCTCGACGAGCTTTCGATGGCAGGCCAGGCCGACGACGAGCTGGCGCTCGAGGGGATGCGCCTCGTCTGGCCCGCGTACTTCGCCGATCCCGAGCGTGCACCGCCGATGCCCGAGCTGCGAATTGCCAGCGAGCGCTCCGGCGACATGGTGCCGTCGATCATGGCCGAGCTGCCGGCGCTAGAGGCGGGGCTGCCGGGTATCCGCGTCCCCGTCGGCTTCGTCCACGGCTCGCGGAGCCCGATGCCGCTCGGAACCTCGACGGACGCGGCCGAGCGGATCCCGGGAGCCTGGGTCGAGATGGTCGACGGTGCCGGGCATTTCATCTGGGTCGAGGCGCCCGGCGCCGTCCGCGCAGCTCTTCGCCGGCTAACCGACGGTTAGGGCGCGGCGGCACCCGTACGGTGGAGTGAATCCGGCTGCGTAGCAGCGATAGGATCGACGCATGGCGAGCGTCGAGGTCGACGCCGAGCTCGGACAGCAGATCGTCGAGGATGCGAAGCGGCACGTCCTCCATTCCTGGTCGGTGCAGGACGCCGTCTCGCCGATCGCGGTCGCGGGTGGCGAGGGGCGCTACTTCTGGGATTACGACGGCAAGCGCTACCTCGACTTCGCCGCGCAGCTCGTCAACCTCGCTCTCGGCCACCAGCACCCACGGATCGTCGCGGCCATCAAGGAGCAGGCCGAGCGGCTGTGCACGATCGGGCCGCCGATGGCGAGCGAGTCGCGCTCACGGCTAGGGCGGCTGCTGGCCGAGGTGACCCCCGGCGACCTGACGATGTCGTTCTTCACGAACGGCGGCGCGGAGGCGAACGAGAACGCGATCAAGCTCGCCCGCTGGTACACGGGCCGGCACAAGATCATCGCCCGCTACCGCTCCTACCACGGGGCGACCGCCGGCGCGATCACGCTCACCGGGGATCCGCGGCGCTGGCCCGCCGAGCCCGGAATCCCAGGTGTCGTCCGGATGCTCGACCCGTACACGTACCGCTGTCCAGCCGGCCATCCTGACCCCTGCCCGGTCTGCAGCGGCGGCCCGCACCTCCAGGAGCTGCTTCAGTACGAAGGGCCCGACAACGTCGCGGCGGTCATCCTCGAGACCGTCGTCGGGCCGAACGGGGTCATCGTGCCGTCGGACGGCTACCTCCGGTCGATCCGCGAGGTCTGCGACCGCTACGGCGTTCTCCTCATCTGCGACGAGGTGATCGCCGGCTTCGGCCGCACCGGCAAGTGGTTCGCCTGCGAGCACTGGGACGTCGTGCCGGACATTCTCGTGGTCGCCAAGGGCATCAACTCCGGATATGTCCCGCTGGCTGGGATGATCTTCAGGGAGAAGCTCGCCGACTGGGTCCGGGACAAGTACTTCGCCGGCGGGCTCACCTACAGCGGTCATCCCCTCGCCTGCGCCTCGGCCGTGGCGTCCATCGAGACCTTTCGGGAGGACGGGATCGTCGAGCACGCCGCGGCGATGAGTCCCGAGTTCGAGAGCCGCCTCCGCGGACTTCAGGAGCGCCACCCCTCGATCGGAGACGTGCGGGGGCTGGGCTGCTTGTGGGGGCTCGAGCTGGTCAAGAGCCGCGAGACGCGCGAGCCGCTTGTCCCCTTCAACCCGACGGCGCAGGAACTCACTCCGGTTACCCGGATGGCGAAGGCGGCGCTCGAGCGCGGCCTCTATCTGATGACTCGCTGGAACATGGTGATGGTCTGCCCGCCGCTGAACATCACGATCGACGAGCTCGACGAGGGGATCACGATTCTCGACGAGGCGCTGTGCGTCGCGGACGAGTTCGTCGTGTAGGGCGCCGGGTTGCTCGTTTAGCAGCGACTTTTTCCCGAAGGGACGCCCCAAGACCACACAGAGGCACACCGCCGTCCGACACGCAACGACCTCGAATGCGTACCTATTGACACTAATCGGCTCGGCGTCATAGGTTGACGAACAACAGCATCCCTGGGGGGGAAAGGAGCAGCGAATGAGCAGGAAGAAGGTTGCCGTGGCAGTTGCGTTCATCGGCGTCCTCGTGGTCGCCGTGAACGTCCTGCCCTCAGCGGCACAGCAACCGCCGCCACTGCCGATCGCGAGCGAGGCGCTAACGCCCCGCTCGGTCTTCACCGACGACATCCGCTTGATGTTCAAGCTCAGGCATCACCACGGAACCACACGTGTCGTCAACGTCCCCGACCCGTCGCGGACCGTCGTCCTGAGGTACACGGTGCAGCCTGGGGCCCAGTTCCCATGGCACAGCCACGCAGGCCCCGTCGTCGTCAACCTCGTGACCGGGGCGCTGACCTACCAGCCGGCGGAGACCTGCGACACGCACACGTACACAGCCGGGCAAGCGTTCGTCGACCCCGGCCAGGGTCACGTCCACACCGCTTGGAACCCAACGAATGCGCCGACGGTGTTCGTCGCAACGTTCTTCGACGCACCAGCAGAAGGACCACTGCTCATCCCGGCACCGCCGGGAAACTGCTAGCGAACCGGACACCACAAACAGATAACGCTCATGGAGCGGGCGGACAGCGGTCTAGTCCGCCTGCTCCATGAGTTGCCTCGTCTCGCCTCCACGAAACGGGCATATGTGTCCAACGTCAAGCTCTTTCAAGCACCCGCAGCGGCAGCCGCCCCATCACGTCGAGCACGAGGGCGCTGACGACGGCTTAGTCCTGCGCGCTCGCGAGTAGCCCGCCGGCTGACGCGAGATCGGACCCGGCTACGAGGATCTCGCGTCAGCCTTCGAGCGACCGGCAGAACCTATCGCCTGCCGGTTACGCCGGCCCGAGGCAGGTCAGCGAGAACCTTTCAACCCTCACCGTGTCGGTCGAGATGTCGAGGACGAACACACCTCGCGCCCTGAAGCGGTCGCCGGCGGCGTTCGTCATCACGTCGGTGATTCTGGCCATAACGACTTGGCCGTTGTCGACGAACGAGTCGGTCCCATGGCCGACGAACCCATCGCTCGTCGTGATCGTCCTGTGAGCGATCGCGACGACACGGGAATCGTGCTCGTGGACGGAGACGGTTCCGACGAACGTGACGATCATCGGTGTGTTCGTACACGGATTCGTGTCGGGGAACACGTCGAGGATCGGGAACTCCGTCGGCCGGTCCGCGGCTGCTGGAGCAGCGAACCCGAGAGCCAACAGACCTAGCAGGATTAGGAGAAGCCTTTTCACCGCAGTGCCTCCTCTCCCCCCAGTGCGTGGACTGCCACGGATCATGGCATCGAGAGGCAGAACTGACAACATCCGGAGCGGCGTCCCGACCCCGGCCGCGGTGAGCCGGGACGCAGCTCACGGGTGCCGTCAGCAGATGATGTTCAGCTCGTTGCTCGGTCCCGACCGGTTCCCGGAGGTGTCGACCGCCCTCAGCACGACCGTCGTCGGGCCGATGTCACGGCAGTAGGCGATCGTGTTCGTGCCGCCCACGCCGCCGTCCGGCACGAGGACGCCGTTCAGGTAGGTCTCGTAGTGGATCAGCCCCGGCGAATCGGTGTCGTCGCTCGACTGGCTCCAGGTCAGCCAGAGCTCGGGCGGCGCGGTCTCGGACGAGAACTGCAGGTTGGTCGGCGCCGTCGGCGGATTGTTGTCCGTCTTCGGCGGCGTCGTCACCGTCAGCACGTTGCTCTCGACGGTGTTCCCGAAGTAGTCGCGCGCCTTGACCTGGAACGTATGCGTCGACTGCGGGTCGAGATAGAAGATCGTCCACGGCGTGAGGAACGCCTCGAAGTGGACGACGCCGTCGATGTAGAGGTCGTGCCAGGTCTGGGTCAGCTCATCCCGTGCCAGGGTCCACGAGACACTGATGCGGGTCGGCCAGGCGTTCTGTAGCGACACAACGGGCGCCGGGCTCGGCGGAGTGGTGTCGGGCGGCGTCGTGTGCGTGACGCTGTTGCTGGGCGCCGAGCGGTGGCCGTTCACGTCGACCGTGACGACCGTGTAGGTCGTGGTGCGGCCGGGCCAGAGCCTCGTGAGGGAAAGCGTCGTCGTCGGCGGGTCGACCCGCAGGCACCCCTCGCCGTTCCTCACGACGCAGTACCACCAGGTGCTCGACCCGCCCTTCGCCGCATCCCAGGCGAGCGAGATGCTGTAGTCGGAGCTGGCGGTGATTCGGAGGTTCGTCGGGCCGCTGGAACTACCGCCGCCACCCGGCGGTGGAGGCCTCTTTGCAGGAGCCGCCGAGGCGGCGACGAGACCGAGGGCGAGGACGACTGCGGCGAAAACCGTGCGTCTCAACATCGAAGCTCCTCTCCGAGCGCGCTGAAGACCTCGCCCGGGATACGACGACGGGTCGGCCGCGGATTGCGCCTCAGCTGGTCTGTCGCTGCTTTTCGCCGAGCCAGCCGTCGCGGTACCGGGTCAGGAAGCCCGGCGGGAACTTTGCATACGCCGCGTGTGGCTCTGTGGTCTCGCGCTCGACGCCGGCGCCGTGGCGGAGCGCGGCCTCGTCCACGGTGTACGCGCCCCAGTCGCGACCTCTGGAGCGATCCCGCGCGCCGACGGCGAGCACGAGGCACGGCGCTGTTCCCGCTCCGATGATCGTGTGGTTCGTGCCAGGAGGGCAATGCACGAAGTCCCAGGCTCGGAGCCTGCGTTCTTCGCCCTCGATGATGAGCAGCGCCTCGCCGGACAGCACGAGGAAATCCTCCTGGTCGGCTTCCCAGTGGTACATCGACATCGGCTCCTCGGGCCCGAGAAGCGTCAGGTTGATCCCGAGCTGCGTGAAGTCCGTGGCTCCCTCGAAACCTGCGCCCTCGAACTCGCACAGCACGCCGCGTCCCTTTCGCTTCCACCAGTGCGTGTGGCGTGCGTTGAGGACGAACCAGCCGTCGCCCTTCGGGACAAGGCCGAGATCCGTCCCCACGAGCTGCACCTCGGGAGTCACCGAGGTGAGCATGACACCTCCGATTAGCTAAAGCCGAACAGCGGCGGGAAGATGACGACGACCGCGGCGGCCCAGAGGGCGAAGACGGGCAGGTAGGTCGTCTGCCAGCGCTCGAGCCGGTTGTCGCTGCCGTCAGCAGGTCGGGCCGCGTCTACTGACGCGCGCGCTCAACGCCGAGGCGGCGCAACGAGCGTTCGAGCTCGGGTACACGCGCCCGGATGCGCTCAAAGTCCTGACCGGAGAGCGAGAGGAGCCGCATCGGCGTACGCGCCACGACACTCGCCGTCCGTTCTCCGGTCAACAGGAGTGAAATCTCACCGAGCGTGTCGCCGGGGCCGAGAGTGGCCTCGCCACCGTCGCTCAGGACTTCGGCCTCTCCCTGTTCGATGAAGTAGATGGCTGTTCCGAAGTCGTCGAGCGTGACGATCTTGGCACCCGCGTCAACCTCGACCTCGCGCATCGCCGTCGCAAGCTCGTCGAGCTCAGCTTCGGGAAGATCAGCCAAGACCGGAAACGCTGCGATCCGACTCGTTTCCACCGTGGCGGATCGTGCCACAGCGAGCGGCCGAGTGCGATCAGTCAAAGGCGAACAGCGGCGGGAGGACGACCACGACCGCCGCGGCCCACAGCGCGAAGACGGGAAGGTAGGCGGTCTGCCAGCGCTCCAGGCGGTGGAGTGTGCTGCGACGCGTGAGAAACCGGGCGGAGAGCCAGGCGGCCCCGGCCAGGTTCACGAGCAGGACGAGGTTGAGGCCGACTGCCGCCGTTCGGTTCGGCGTGAAGCCGAGGTCGCCGATCCGGGCGATCATCGTCCCGAGCACCATCAGGTCGAGCACGAGGGCGCTGACGACGGCGACCAGCTGGATGCGGTCCATCCAGTCCGGCGACGTCGACGGCTCCCGCGCGGACATTCCGTACAGGACGAGCCCGAGGACGACCACCAGCAGGGCGTCGAAGACGCTGACGAGGTCGCGGTCGAATGCGTCGCCAAGCCCTGTCACGGCGTAGACGACGGCGGCGCCGGCCAGCATGACCGCGAAGAGCGGCGTGAAGAGCATCGTGAGCACCGGCGCCATGTTCTCGATCACGCGTTGCTTCCACTCGACGAGCCACGCGGCGACGATCACGGCGCCCGCGGCTCCCGAGGGCAGCACCCACGCGGCGATCTGGTCGACGTCGACGCCGGTGGGCTCGAGGATCGCGGCGGTCAGGCCCATGAGCACCCCGCCCCCCAGCGCGATCAGCACGTAGTAGATGAACCACTCGCCCGTGAAGCGTACGAAGTCCATGCGCCGCTCGTGCGATCGGATCGTGCCGCCCATGTACGGGTAGGCGACGGCGAACCAGAGCGCGACGGGCAGGTGGAGCGCGGCGATGGTCTCCGTGTCCGAGTCCGCATCCCACGGGTAGAGGTTGATCACGAGCGCGCCGAGCGCGAAGGGCGCCAGTGTGAGCGCCCAGCCGCGGACGTCGAGCTCCCTCCGGCGGGCGAAGTACCCGGCGAGGAACGGCAGGACCAAGAGGCTGAGATTCCGGAAGAACCAGCTCGGCTCCTCGTCGGGGAAGCCGGCCGCGAGGCGTGCGATCTGGATGACGAGCGCGGCGGCGACGGCGAAGGCGAGTGGCTCGACCCAGCCGCCGGCCACGCGCGCCGGCTCGTCGTCACGGCTGAGGACGAGCTGCTTCCAGAGCCGCCCGCTGTGCTCGCGCGCGAACTCCCGCGAGAGCTCGTCGAGGTCGCCCATCCGCTTCACGGCAACCAGGAACGATTCGTCGTCCGTGAGGCCGGCCGCGTTCAGCTCGGCGATCTGGCCGCGAAGGTGATCCTCGAGCTCGTCGACGTCGCGGCCGTTGACGGCAGGGGCGCCTGCGACGTACGCGCGCCACTCGGCGATCTGTGACTCCACGCTCTCCATCCCTCAGGCCTCTCCGTGGGTGAGGAGCACACCGGAGCCCGGCCAGACGTCCTTCAACGTACGCGTGACCGTCTCCCACTGCCGCTGTTGGTCCGCGAGCGC
>DASSUI010000027.1:0-22060 GCA_035707105.1 Gaiellaceae bacterium
CTCGGGAGCCAGTACTTCAGCGGTCGTGGCATCGGCGGCATCGAGGTCAAGCCGGGCGACTCGTCCACGATCTTCGTGGCGTCGGGCGCCCAGGGCTCGCGCGGCATCAGCAGCACCTGCTGCACGGGCGTCGACCGCGGCGCCAACATCCCGGGCGCTCCGCACTTCGGGCTGTACCGCTCGACCGACGGCGGCGAGACGTTCTCCCTGGTGAGCCAGGGGAATGTCACGAACTGCACGGACAAGACGCCGACCGAGGTCTTCCTCGGGCAGACGGCATGCTCGCCGCGCGGTGCAAGGCGAGTGAAGGTCGACCCGGTCGATCCGAACACCGTCTACGCGTCCTTCTTCGCGAAGGGCATCTGGCGCTCGAACTCGAACGGCGATCCCGGCACGTGGACGCAGATCTTCGCGCCGCTCGCCGCTCCCATCGACCCCGCCACCGGCGCGGGGATGGAGCGGGCGGAGTTCGACGTGGTCGCGCTCGCCAACGGCGACACGCGGATGTACGTCGGCGTCGGCGGCGGCGGCAGCCTCGGCTCGCGGGTCTACCGGAGCGACAGCGTTCGTGCCGGCGCCCCGACGTTCACGAACCTGACGAACACGACGAGCGCCGGGTACTGCGACCCGCAGTGCGCCTACGACAACTACGTCTACGTGCCGAGGAAGGCCGACGGGTCGGCCCACAACCCCGACACCGTCTACGTGATCGGTGCGAACGTCTACGGCGAGGCCGGCAACGGTTCCTCGAACGGCCGTGCGGTCCTGCTCTCGACCGACGCCGGCGCGTCCTTCACCGACATGACGTACGACGCGACGGACAACCTTCAGCCGCACGGGATCCATCCCGACCAGCACTCGATCGTGACGGACCCCGCCGACTGGAAGCGGTTCGTGGAGACGGGTGACGGCGGCGTCGTGCGCTCGAACGGGAACTTCGTCGACGACTCGGCGGACTGCGCGTCCGTCGTCGTGCCTCATCCGACCAATCCCGCAATCACGGCGGCGCGACTGGCCCTCTGCCAGGCGGTCACGAAACGGATCCCGGAGCGCATCGAGTCCATCAACAAGGGACTCAACACGCTCCACTTCTACCAGATGACCTTCAACCCGAACCGGCCCGGCGAGCTCGCTGGTGGCACGCAGGACAACGGCTCGTGGATGCGGGCCCCCGGGACGAAGACGTGGATCGAGACGTTCGTCGCCGACGGTGCGTACAACGGCTTCGACGCCGAGGATGCGGACTACTCGTCGCTCTCGTGGCAGAGCGGGTCGCTCGCGATCCTCGACGAGCCGCGGAACCAGGAGGCCGGCTTCTGGATCGCCGACACTCTTCGCACGGCGCTCGCCGCGCCGTTCCGGTACGACCGCGAGGCGGCGGCGTTCATCGCGCCGACGCTGTTCCACCCGAACGTCAGCAAGCTGATGTTCACCGGGCGGGAGCACGTCTTCCGCTCGCTGAACGGCGGTGTCAACCCGGCCTTCGCCTACGACAAGGTGAAGGAACACTGCAACCTCTGGTTCGGCGACGGCGACATCAACGAGAACGGCACGTACGAGCGGCCGATCGACGTCTGCGACGACTGGAAGGCGATGGGCGATCCGGGCCACCTCGGCCGGCTCACCTACGGCCCGGCCGCAGCGTGTCCGCCGGCGGGGAGCCCGACCGCCGCGTGGACGGTGCCGTGCCCGGCCCCGTATCCGTGGGGTAACGACCGCTCCGGCGGCCACATCTCCGCGAACGAGCCGGCGCCGTCCGACCGGAACGTCGTCTGGGCGGCGACCAGCGGCGGCCGGATCTTCGTCACGACGAACGCCGGCGCCGCAGACCCGGCGTCGATCGTCTGGACGCGGATCGACGCGAGCTCGTCGGCGGATCCGCCACGGTATCCGTCCGACATCTACGTCGACCCCTCGAACCCGAACCGTGCGTACATCACGTACAGCGGGTACAACCACGTGACGCCGAACACCCCGGGCCACGTCTTCGAGGTGCAGTACAACCCGGCGACGGGGAGTGCGACGTTCACCCGCCTCGACGGCTCCGGCCCGCATGCGCTCGGCGACCTGCCCGTCTCGACGATCGAGCGCGACGAGGCGAAGGGCACGCTCTACATCGGGACGGACTTCGGCGTGGTCAGGCGCGTCGGCCCGGACACGGGCTGGACGCAGGCGATGCCTGGACTGCCGACGACGAACGTCCCCTACCTGAAGATCGACCAGGCGAACAGCGTCATGTACGTCACGACGCACGGGTTCGGCGCCTGGAAGCTGAACCTGCCGTAATCGCGGCCGGAATGCGACACGGAGGGGCCGCCCCGGGGGCGGCCCCTCGTGTTTCGTGCCGGTCGTGCGTAGCGACCGAGCGGAGGTCGAGATAGCGCACCCCGAGCGTCTCACTCCTCCGAGGCAGTATCCAATCCGGTATTTCCATCGAGATCGCGGCGCGAAAACGGTTGATATCAAGGCGTAAATCGTGGAAGATCTCGGCGCTTAGCGTGGGAGGGGAGATGTACCGCTTCCTGCTCCGGATGCCTGTGCATCTGCGTCAGCGGCTGAATGCGGCGGCTGCACGGTCCGGAAGGAGTCTGAACGCCGAGCTCGTGCACCGACTGGAGCAGGCCTTGCCCGCGACCAGGGCGTCATCGGACGCGTTGGACTCATATCTGGGGAGGGCAGTATGCGACGACGAACTTTGAGACGCTGGTCGGTGGCGGCCGGTGTTCTCGCCTCGGCGATGATCGTCGGGTTCTCGGCACTCGTCCTAGACGGGGCGTCGCCCGGTGAGCCCGAGGTCGAGGCGGAGATGCCGAATGCGCTGGCGGCGCACCTCGCGGATCTGAAGGAAGCCGTGCCCGGCAACGAGGGCATGAGCCCCGAAGGCCCTGGCGGCGCGGCCGCGGCTGCGTTCGACCAGCGGGCCTATCCGGATACGACGATCTCGCTCGGCGAGATGGAGCGAGCTCGGGACGCGTTCGCGGCCGTGAGGAGCCGGCAGTCCTCGGCGGGCGTGACTGCGACGGGCAACTGGGTCTTGGTCGGACCGAGTCGAGCGCTCTATCCGAGCTCATCGTTCCTGAACTCGTTGGGGTACGTCCCGAACGAGTACATCGCGGGAGGGCGTACGACGTCGATCGCGGTCAGCGACACCTGCAACGCCAGCGCCTGCCGGCTCTACATCACGCCTGCAGGTGGCGGGATCTGGACGACGCAAAACGGCCTTGCCCCCACGCCGCAATGGGAGTACCTGGGAGGCCCGCTCGGGATCAACTCGGCCGGCGCGGTCACGATCGACCAGAACGACCCGAGCGGCAATACGGTCTACGTCGGCACCGGTGAGGCGAACATCTGCGGCTCCGGCTGCGTCGCCGGCGTCGGGATCTACAAGTCGATCGACGGCGGGCAGACGTGGACCGGCCCGCTCGGCGGCGGACCGACCGATACGGGCAACCCGCTCGCGGGCAAAGGCGTCGGCGAGATCCTGATCAAGCCCGGGAGCCCGAACACGATCTACGCCGCGACGACGACGGCGCTGCGCGGCATGTCCGAGTCCTGCTGTGTCGGGGTGACCCGGCCGGTGCCGGGGGCGGCGAAGTGGGGCTTGTACAAGTCGACGAACGGCGGCGCCACATGGAACTTCATCCACAACGGCTCCGCGAACGCCTCCGACTGCAAGGGCTCGCTCGCCGAGTTCGCTAACACGGCGACCTGCTCGCCGCGAGGCGTCCGCTCGGTCGCGCTCGACCCGACCGACTCGGAGATCGTCTACGCCGGCTCGTACGCGCGGGGCATCTGGCGCTCACCGGACGGTGGCACCACCTGGACACAGATCAAGCCGTCGTTGAACCAGGCGGTCTTCCAGACGCGGGTGAACCTTGCCGTGACAACGCTTCCGAACGGCAACACGCGCATGTACGTGCTCGAGGGGAACAACGGAACGAACACCTCCCGGCTCTTCCGCAGCGACAGCGTCAGGACCGGCACGCCGGTGTTCACGAACATGACGAGCAACCACGTCAAGGATCCGGGTTTCGCCTGGCACGCGATCTGCGACCCGCAGTGCTGGTACGACTCCTTCGTCTATACGCCGAAGGGGCATCCCGACATCGTCTACGCGGGCGGTGACTACGCGTACGGCGAGACGATCGCAAACAAGCGCGGCGTCGTCCTCTCGACGGACGCCGGTGTCACCGGGACGGACATGACCTTCGACGGGACCGACCCGCTCCATCCGAACGGGCTCCACCCCGACCAGCACGACATCGTCACGAACCCGAACAATCCGTTGCAGTTCTTCGAGACCAGCGACGGCGGCGTCATGCGCTCGAGCGGTGAGCTCGTCGACCGGTCGTCGTGGTGCACGAGCCCGCCGAACCGCGGGCTGAACCCCGTCGAGACGGCTCGCTGTCGGCAAATGCTCTCGGCGATCCCGACGAAGCTGGACGGGATCAACGACGGCGTCTCCACACTGCAGTGGATCAAGGTGAAGGCCAGCCCGCACAACCCCGAGCTGCTCCAGGGCGGCACGCAGGACAACGGGACGTGGGAGACGCCGGGGGACCCGGTGACGTGGGAGAACACGATGATTGGAGACGGGGGCTGGAACGGCTTCGACGTGGGCCTTCCCAACTTCCGCTTCCACTCGTTCTACGACGTCTCGCCCGAGGTGAACTTCGAGGGCGGCAGCATCGCTACGTGGATCTGGGTCGCCGATCCGCTCTTCGGGCATGCCGGCTCGAACTTCTACTCGCCGATCATCAACGACCCGGTTATCAGCGGCACGATGTTCGCCGGCACCGGGCGAACGGCCTACCGGACGAAGACGCACGGCCTCGGCTCCATGACCATGACGGAGGCCCAGCAGCACTGCAACTCGTGGACGGGCGACTTCGCGCCTCAACTCACGTGCGGTGACTGGGCCGAGCTCGGCCCGGTGCGTCTGACCGCTTCCGACTGGGGCGACCGAGCGGGCGGAAACGTCGCGGCGGTGGAGAGGACGACGGCGAACACGTCGACCGCGTGGGCGGCGACGAGCACCGGCCGGCTCTTCATCACGAAGAACGTGAACGCCGAACCGACCGTCGAGCGAAGGCCACGGATCCCCGCGGACGATCCGTACACGCAGCGTGTGGCCCCCAACGTCTCGTGGACACGGCTCGACGACGACGCGACCATCGACCCCAACCGGTTCGTGTCGAGCATCTACGTCGACCCGGCGAACGGGAACCACGCCTGGATCTCGTACAGCGGGTACGGCGCGAACACGCCGGGCGCTTCGGCCCACGTCGTCGAAGTCACGTACAACCAGGCGACGGGGACGTCGACGTGGGTCGATCTCTCGCACAACTTCGGCGACCTGCCGGTGAACGACCTCGTGCGGGACGACGTGACGGGCGATCTGTACGCCGGAACCGACTTCGGGGCCCTGCGCCTCGCGGCCGGCACGTCGACGTGGACGAACTCAGCGCCGGGGCTGCCGAACGTCGAGGTGACGAGTCTCGAGATCGTCCCGAGCGAAAGGATCCTCTACGCGGCGACCCACGGGCGCAGCACCTGGCGGTTGGATCTCGGCTAGACCGCCGAGCCAGACAGCATGGAGAAGGGCCGCCCTCCGGGCGGCCCTTCTCGTCACGGCTCCGCGCAGAGAAGCTGTGCGTAGCTGAGGGTCGCCCGGCTTCCCTTCGATCCGATTGCCGTGATCGAGAGGCCGCACGGGTCGCCACGGCGCAGCCGCACGACGAAGGTTCCGCTCGCCGATGCGCGGATCGGCTTGGCGCTCACGCCGATGAAGCGCACGACCTCGCGGCTCTTGAAGCCGGTTCCGGCGACGACTGGCGCGGGCTGGGCCTTCTTCAGGGTCAGCATCGCGGAACGGGGCGACGTCGCCGGATCCGTGACCACCTCGCCTACTCCCCTGGAGGGAATCGTCCCCACGCTGTTGTAGAGCGCCTGGGAGAAGAGTGCGACGAGGATCAGCGCGAGGAGCATCTCCCCTAGTACGCCACCGCCCCGCGTCCGGTCACAGCGGCGTGGCGCTGCTCGTCCGCCCGGTACGAAGACCGGACGAGGGGCCCGGCGAAGACGGAGCCGAACCCGAGCGCCTCGCCCTGCTCCCGGAGCCAGCGGAACTCGTCGGGGTGCACCCAGCGGTCGATCGCCGCGTGCCTGTCGGACGGCTGGAGGTACTGCCCGATCGTGACGACGTCGACGCCGTTCGCGCGGAGATCGCGCATCGTGTCGACGACCTCCTCGTTCGTCTCCCCCAGCCCGACGATGATCCCGGACTTGGTCATCACGGGGTAGTCGGCGAGCTCCTTCGCCCGGCGGAGAAGCCACAGCGCCTTGTCGTACGACGCCTTGGCGCCGCGCATCCTTCGATGTAGGCGGCGGACGGTCTCGATGTTGTGGTTGAAGACCTCCGGGCGTTCGGCGAGCACGGTTCGCAGCGCCTCCTCCTCGACGCCGAGGAAGTCGGGCGTGAGCACCTCGACTCCGGCCGTCGGGACCTTGTGCTTGAGCGCGCGGATGGTGGCCGCGAAGTGCCCGGCGCCGCGGTCGGGGAGGTCGTCCCGGTCGACCGAGGTCACAACCACGTGCTCGAGGCGCATCCGGGCGGCGGCGGTCGCGAGCCGGAGCGGCTCCAGGGGGTCCGGCGGATGCTCCGGCTTCCCGGAGTTGACGTAGCAGTACCGGCACGCGCGCGTGCAGGTGTCGCCGAGGATCTGGAAGGTCGCCGTGCCGCGACCCCAGCACTCCGAGATGTTCGGGCAGCGTGCCTCCTCGCACACGGTGTGAAGGCTCGCGCCGTGGATCAGTTTCTTGACGTCCAGGTACTGCGAGTCCGCGCTCGGGGCGCGGACCTTCATCCACGGAGGCCTGCGGGGCCTCTCGGCGACGGGCAGGGACTTCACGCGACGAAGTCTACGGCTCGGCGGTGAGATCGAGACGGTGCCGGATCCGGTGCGCCATGGCCTCGAAGGGGTGCGACGCCGCCCAGTCGCACCCCCAAGGCCGCCCCTGCGTCCATCAGCCCACGCTCGGCCCACTTGCGATGCCGGCTGCCGCGGTCCTTGCCGCCGGCGCCGGAACCGCGCCCCATCACCTCGTTCGAACCTCTCCAAGAGTTGCGCACGAACGCGTGGACCGCATCCTCCGTTCGAGGGTTTCGCACATCCTCTTGATCCCTCGTGCGAGTGATCTCGGAGGCCCGGGCGTATGCTGGATGCGTGCCGGAGGCGCCCCTTCGCGAGACGAAGTACGGGCTGGTCGCGGACGTGGACGGCTGGTTCGTCCTCAACGCGCAGGAGTCACGCTGGCGCGACACAGGGCCGTTCGGGCTCTACTGCAACTTCGAGGGGAAGCGGCCGTTCCGGCAGGTCGGGATCAACATCAGCGTGCTCGGGCGCGGGCAGAGCCTCGGGTACTACCACCGGGAGAACGCCCAGGAGGACTTCCTCGTCCTCACCGGGACATGCGTCCTCGTCGTCGAGGACGAGGAACGCGAACTCGGGCCCTGGGATTTCGTCCACTGCCCGCCCGGCACCCCGCACATGATCGTCGGGGCGGGCGACGAGCCGGCGGTCGTCGTGGCCGTGGGCGCCCGCGGGCTTCCCCGGAAGGGCCTCGTCTACGTCCCGTCGGAGACGGCCGGGAAGCACGGCGCGTCCGTCGAGGTGGAGACCACGAAGCCGGCCGAGGCGTACGCCGGCCTGCCGCCGTCGAAGCGCGTCGCGTACGGCGGCTGGCTCCCCGAGCGCTAGCGAGCCGCGGCGAGCTTCTCGTGCACCGGCTGCGGCCAGAGGCCGTGGCCCTCGGACGCCGGAAGCTCCTCGAAGGCGACGTCGAACACCTCGGCCAGCGCCCGGGCCGCGTGCGGCCGCATCTCGCCCACCGAGATCGGCCGGCCGAGCTCGCGGGCGAGGGTGGTGAAGGAGGTGTCCTCGAGTCCGCAGGCCGTGATCCAGTCCGTGAACGGGGCCGGGTCGAGGTCGACGTTCAGCGCGTAGCCGTGCGTCGTGACCCACTTGGAGATGTGGACGCCGATCGACGCGATCTTCCGCGGCGGGCGCTCGAGCCAGATGCCGGTCAGCCCTTCGATCCGTGTCGCCTCGACGCCGACGGCGCCGATCGTCCGGATCAGCGCCTCCTCGAGGTCGCGGCAGTAGCGCTTCACGTCCTCGCCGTGCCGGGTGAGGTCGAGGATCGGGTAGCAGACGAGCTGGCCGGGCGCGTGGTACGTCGACTTCCCTCCGCGGTCGGTCTCGACGACCTCGACCTCGGCGTCCTCGGGCAGGTGCAGCTCGCCGTCCTCGGTGCGCCGGCCCAGCGTGATCACGGGCGGGTGCTCGAGCAGGACGACGGTGTCCGGGATCGCGTCCTGCGAGACGGCGCCGGCGAGCGAGCGCTGCAGCTCCCAGGCTTCGCGGTAGGGCACCTGGCCGAGCTGGAGCAGGTAGGCGGGCCGGCTCACGACGCGACTGTAGCGGCGGGGCTCGGCCAGAGACGGCGGCCGTCGACCTCGATTCCGGCTCGAAGCGGCGGCGCGAGGCGCTCACGCGTCTGCAAGGCCGGCGCGATCTGCCGGCCGCACTCGAGGTAGAGCGTGTAGGTGAGGTTCAGGAGCTCTTCGCAGCGACGAGCGTCCAGCTCCACAGCGGTGAGCACGAGCACGTCGATGCGGCGGAGGCAGTCGAGCTCGGCCTCCGTGGGGGAGCTCACGTCCCGCGGATCTCGTGCCGCGGGAGCCCATCGTCGGGCAGCGTCTCCCACGGTGCGACCGACCGCACGTAGATGTGCGACTCGGGCCGCTGGCTCAGGCCCTCGTCGATCGAGCTGAGGCGCACGCTCGTGTGCTCGGACTCCGGCCAGCCGCCGCCGAAGAGGTTCGAGCCGCAGCGCGAGCAGAACGTCTTCGCGCTGCCCTCGTCCGGCTGGTAGGTCGTCAGGAGCTCGCGGCCCTGCGCGACCTCGATCCACTCCGTGCGCGCCCGGCCGTTCGCCGTGCCCACCCCGCCGGAGATCCGCTTGCACGACGTGCAGTGGCAGAACGACAGGCTGATGAAGGGCCCGGCGACCTCGAAGCGCACACCGCCGCACCAGCAACGTCCTCGCATGCGGGCTTCGGCCACGTGCGGAGCCTAGCTACGTGCCCCAGCGGGGATGGGGATCACACCGTCCCTCCAGCTCGTTCCAGTAGTCGCGCTGGTCGACGACGAGGCCTCTCTCGTCGAACCGCAGGATCGCGGCTCCGGCGATCGTCGTTTCGGCTCCTCGCGGATCGCGCACGATCCCCCAGTATTCGACGACCGCCCGATCCGGTTCGACGACGAAGGGCTCGCCGAAGCGGACGTCCGGCTCGCCGGCTTCGCTCTCGAAGGCCCACTGGGCGTAGTCGCCCGGCTCGCGGGTGTCGCGAAACGGCGAGGAGCGGAAGTCGGCGCCTTCGGCGTACAGCGACCGAACCCTCTCGGGGTCGTGATCGCGCCATGCACGCTCCCACTCGGCGGCCCAGCGTCGAGCGGCCTCCGCGGCCTTCACGACCGGGCTAGTAGTCCGACTCGCCCCAGGCCTCGAGCTTCTGCTTCAGCGACTGGAGGAAGCGGCCGGCGAGCGCGCCGTCGACGAGCCGGTGATCGTACGTCAGGGTGATGTTCATCATCGGCCGGATCGCGATCACGTCCTTGCCGAGCTCGTCCTGCACGACCCACGGCCGCTTCACGAGCGCGTAGGTGCCGAGGATCGCGGCCTGGGGCTGGCTGATCACCGGCGTCCCGTGGAAGGTGCCGTAGCCGCCGGGGTTCGTGATCGTGAACGTGCCGCCCTGCACCTCGTCGGGCGACAGCTGCTTGTTGCGGGCGCGCTCGGCGACGTCCGTGACCGCCTGGGCCATGCCGAGGAGGTTCAGGCCCTCCGCGTGCTTGACGACCGGGACGATGAGGCCCTTGCCGTCGGTCAGCTCGACCGCGAAGCCGAGGTTGACGTAGTTCCGCGTGACGATCTTGTCGCCGCGGATCTCGCCGTTGATCCACGGGTACTCGTGGAGCGTCTCGGTGACCGCGCGGGCGACGAAGATCAGGTAGGTCGGATTGACGCCGTAGTCCTTCTGGAACTCGGGCTTGAGCTTGTTGCGGATGTCGACCACCCGCGACATGTCCACCTCGATCGCGCTCGTGACGTGCGCCGAGGTGTCGAGGGAGCGGCGCATGTGCTCGGCGATTCCCTTGCGCATCGCCGTCATCGGCTCCTCGGACTCGCCGGCCTCGAGCTCGCCAGTCGGCTGGGGCTGCACGGCCACCGGGGCCGGCGCGGGCGGTGCGGCTGCCGGAGGCGGGGTGGGCGGCGCCGGCGGTGGAGGCGCGGGCTGGGCGGGAGCCTCCGGGGGAGCCTCCGGCGCTGCCGGCGCGGCGGCGGCGGCAGGTTGCGGTTCGGGCTGCGGAGCAGCTTCGACCGGCGCCGCGGGCTCGGTCTCGGGCGCCGGTGCCGCCGGTCCGCCCGATTCGACGAAACCGAGAATGTCCTTCTTCGTCACCCGTCCGCCCCGGCCGGTTCCGGGGACGGCGGACACGTCGACGCCGTGCTCGGAGGCGATTCTCGCGACGACGGGCGAAACGAAGCTCTTGGCGTCGCCGTTGGCCGCCGGCTGGGCCTGCGGCTGCGCCTCAGCCTGCGGCTCGGCCGGCGCCGGGGTCGCGGGCGGGGCCTCGGGCGCCTGCGGCGCCGGCGTCTCCGCGCTCGCGGCGGCCGCGGTCTCGGCGGCGGCTTCGGCCGTGGCGGGCTCGGGCGGCGCTTCCTCGGCAGCCGGTGCCGCGCCGTCGCCGGACGGCTCTGCGGGCGCCGCGCCGGGCGCGCCGATCACGGCGATGCGCTGGCCGACGGGGACGGTCTCGCCCTCCTGCGCCAGGATCTGCTGGACGACGCCGGAGCCGGGGCTCGGGACCTCCGTGTCGACCTTGTCGGTCGAGATCTCGAGCAGCGGCTCGTCGGCCTGGATCTCCTCGCCTTCCTGCTTGAGCCACTTCGTGATCGTCCCCTCGGAGACGGACACGCCCATCTGGGGCATCACGACGTCGACGGCGGTCGGGGTAGCCACGAGACTCAGTACTCGGCCAGCTCGCGCAGTCCTGCGACCACGCCGTCGACCTGCGGGATGAACGCCTTCTCGAGCGGCGGCGAGAACGGGACCGGCGTGTCGGGTGCGGCGATCCGCTTGATCGGCGCGTCGAGGTGCTCGAACGCCTCCTCGGCGATCGTCGCGGCGATCTCCGCGCCGAACCCGCCGGTGCGCGTGTCCTCGTGGAGGACGAGCACCTTGGACGTCTTCTGTGCGCTCTGCAGGACCGCCTTGCGGTCCCACGGGATGATCGTGCGGAGGTCGAGGATCTCGACGGACACGTCGTCCTGTTCGAGCTGCTGCGCCGCCTCGTCGGCCGTGTAGACCATCGCGCCCCAGGTCACGACGGTCAGGTCCTCGCCCTCGCGGTGAACGCGGGCCTTTCCGAACGGAGTCGTGTAGCGCTCCTCGGGCACCTCGGCCTTGATCCGGCGGTAGAGGTGCTTGTGCTCGAAGTAGAGCACCGGGTTGGGATCCTCGATCGCGCTGATCAGGAGTCCCTTTGCGTCCTCCGGCGTGGAGGGGCACACGACCTTCAGGCCCGCGACGTGCGCGAACGAGCTCTCGGGGTTCTGCGAGTGGAACGGTCCGCCGGAGAATCCGCCGCCCGACGGCAGGCGCACGACGATCGGCACCGGCGTCCCGGCACGGTAGAACTGCTTCGCGGCCACCGTCGTCAGGTGGTCCCACGCGCAGGAGACGAAGTCGGCGAACTGCATCTCGGCCACCGGCCGCATGCCCATGATCGCGGCGCCGGTGCAGCCTGCGACGATCGCCGTCTCCGAGAGCGGCGCGTCAATCACGCGCCACGGGCCGAACTCCTCCTGGAAACCGAGCGTGACCTTGAACGCCCCGCCGTAGACGCCGACGTCCTCCCCGATCACGAAGACGCGGTTGTCCCGCCGCATCTCCTGCCGGAGGCCGTCGCTGATCGCCTGCAGGTACGTGAGCTCGGCCATCAGTGGGTCTCCAGGTGACATTGCCGGTTCTCTGGCGCGCGAAAAGCACGCCAGGGTGCGGACTCGGGACATGTCCATATCGAGCAGATATGGGCGTGGCCCGAGGCTACTGACTGGCGCCGCTTTGCAGCCGCCAGAGGATCGGTGGATGTTGCCTGGGGAGCCACTTACTTGTGGTGGGGCGTGTCCAGGTCCTCCGGCCGTGCGAAGACCTTGTCGGTCAGGGTCGAGGGATCGGGAAGCGGCGAGCTCTCGGCACGCTCGATCGCCTGGTTGAGGATCCGCTTGACGGAGGCGGAGATCTCGTCCTCGTCCTCGTCGCTCATCTCGGCGTTCTCGCGCAGCCAGCTGCGGAACCGCTCGATCGGGTCGCGCTTGGCCCATTCCTCGAAGAGGTCCTTGGGGACGTAGAACGCGTCGTCGTGGACGGCGTGGCCCTCCATGCGCAGCGTCATCGACTCGATCAGGGTGGGGCCGCCGCCGGCGCGCGCCTTCTCGATCGCCCGCTTCGCCTCGCGGTAGACGGCGAGGACGTCTGTGCCGTCGACGACCACGCCCTCGAAGCCGTAGGCGGCGGCGCGGTCGGCGAGCTTCTCGCACGCGTACTCGAGATGTGTCGGCGTGGAGTACGCCCACTGGTTGTTGTCGCAGATGAACACGACGGGCAGCCGGCGTACGCCGGCCATGTTCATGCCCTCGTGGGCGTCGCCCCGCGCCGAGGCTCCCTCGCCGTACCAGGAGACGGCGACGCGCCGCTCCTCCCGGATCCTGAAGGCGAGCGCGCAGCCGACCCCGACCGGCAGCATCGCCGGCAGGTGGCTGACCATCGCCAGGAGCCCGAGGTGCGAGTCCGCCATGTGGACGTTGCCGTCGCGGCCTCGCGTCGGTCCGTCCTCGCGGCCCATGTACTGGGCGAAGATCCGCCAGGGCTCGACGCCTCGAGTGACGTGGACGCCCATGTCGCGGTGCAGCGGTGTGCCGACGTCCTCCGGGCCCATCGCGGTGGCGACGCCGACGGACGACGCCTCGTTGCCGCGCCCGGTGTAGAAGGACCCGGGGATCTTCCCCTGCTTGTAGAGGATGTGCCCGCGCTCCTCGATCCCGCGCGTGAGGATCATGTTGCGGTACATGCCGAAAAGGTCCTCGCGGTCGAGTCCCGCTTCGCGGATCTCGTGCAGGGAGCCGACCGGCTCGGCTTCGCGGGCGATCGCCATCGGGCCAGACTCTAACGACAGGAACGGAGATGAACGGAAGGGATGTCCTCGAGGTTCTCGATCGGCTCAGGGTCGTGTGGGTGCGCGCCTGGTTGGACGGCGGCTGGGGCATCGACGGGCTCCTCGGCCGTCAGACGCGTGCACACGAGGATCTCGACCTCGTGGTTCCAAGCGGCGACCTCGAAACCGCCATGGAAGCGCTCGCAGGGCTGGGCTTCGGGCACGACCGCGACGCCGAACCGGGCCTCCCTGCCCGCGTCGTGCTGAGCGACGAGCACGGCCGGCGTGTCGACCTTCATCCCGTCGTGCTCGACTCGGCGGGTAACGGCTGGCAGCAGCTCTCCGATCATGCGTGGGGTGCATATCCCGCCGTGGATCTCCAAGCGACGGGGGAGATCGAGGGCAGGTCGGTGCCGTGCGTCTCGGCCGAGCTGCAGCTGCGGCACCACCTCGGATACGACTGGGACGAGCGTGACCGCCGCGACATGGAGCTCCTGGCCGAGCGGTTCGGTCTCCCGCTTCCGCCGGGCTAGAGTCGCGCGAGATGGGGAAAGCGGGCGACTGGCTCAAGGAGGAACGGCGGAAGACCCTTGGCGACTGGGTGTCCGTCTGCCTGACCTGCGGCTTTGCACAGCGCTACTTCGAGGAGTGGGAGGCGGAGCTCCCGACCGCCTGCCCTCAGTGCGAGGGCGAGATGAGGTGGCGCTGCCCGTCGTGCAACGCGCGCTTCACGTCGGCCTTCGCCGTCGAGTGCGAGGCATGCGGCGAGGCGATCCGGCCGCGCGAGCTCTTCGGGACGCCGATCCGGAAGCCCGGCAGCTAATCCGCCGCGGAGCGGCGCCTGGCTCCATACGGTCGCCGAAAGCCGTGAGGCTTTCGGCGAAAGAGGGCCGCTAACGCGGCTTGATCTCGGAGAACCGGATCACCGTCACCGTCGCCTCGGCGCCGACCGGTCGGTTGTACAGCTGGCCGAGGAACTCCTGCATCTCCTCGGGCCGGCGGATCTCCGGGTTGTCGTGCTCGATCTCGCGAGGGGAGAGCTCCGCGATCGACTTGACCTCGACCTTGTCGATCACGGCGTCGAAGATCTTCTCCCGCGGGCTGTAGCGGGCGCCGGCGAGCACCTGCACGATCATCCCCTTCTTGTACTTCGCCGACTTGTCGCCCAGGCGGATGGTCGCCGTCTTGCGGCGGCTGCGCAGCTGGTCGGCCACGATCGGGGAGTAGAAGTTCAGGGCGTACATCGGTTCCGGCACCGAGGTCGGAGGATCATACGGCTTCGCTCTCGAGGGCGGCCAGGGCTTTCTCGGCCATCTCCCGTTCGCCCCGGTAGGAGAGCAGGCGGGGCGCCTCGTCGAGCGGGAGCCAGCGGGCCACGTCGACCTCTCGCCGGAACTCCGTCGGCACGTCGTCGATGCGGCCACGCCGGTAGCGCAGCAGGTAGAAGCTGACGACCTTGAAGATGCGCTGCCCGCCGCGCGAGTACACGTAGCGGACGTCGCCGAGCTTCCCGTTCGAGACGGCGTCGATACCCGTCTCCTCGGCGACCTCCCGGATCGCCGTCGCCTCGGGGTCCTCGCCGGAGCCGATGTTCCCCTTCGGCAAGGCCCAGACGCCCTCCGGCCGGCCGCCCGGCCGAATCGCGGCCAGCCACCACCGGCCGCGGAAGCGCCGCACCAGGACTCCGCCGGCTGAGAACTCGCGGGGCATTGCGGCGAGCTTTGTAACAAAGAGGTGGCCGGAGAGGTTGCATGGTCCGCGCTTTGCTCGATAGAATGCCCCGGCACTCTCACCCCGCGAGTGCCAGAAGCTGTCACAAAGTCTCTTGAACAGGAGGTCGGTTATGGACTTGCAGCCGCTTGGTGACCGCCTCATCGTCGAGGTCCTCGAAGAGGAGGAACAGACGGTGAGCGGCATCGTGCTGCCCGACACCGCGAAGGAGAAGCCGCAGCGCGGCCGTGTCCTCGCAGTCGGGCCGGGCTCGCGCGACGAGGACGGAAAGTTCGTCGGGATGGAAGTTGCCGAGGGCGACGAGATCGTCTTTTCCAAGTACGGCGGCACGGAGATCAAGATCGGGAGCGACGAGTACCTGATCCTTCGCGAGTCGGACGTGCTTGCCAAGGCGACCGGCGGCGGCTCGAAGTCCGCCGGCAAGAAGAAGCAGATGGCGGGCGCTTCCGCCTAACAACCGAACGACGGAGGAATCTGAATGGCACACAAGGAGCTGAAGTTCGACGAGGACGCGCGCCGCGCACTCGAGCGTGGCGTCAACATCCTCGCCGACGCAGTGAAGGTCACGCTCGGCCCCAAGGGCCGATACGTGGTCCTGGACAAGAAGTTCGGCGCACCGACGATCACGAACGACGGTGTCACGATCGCGCGTGAGATCGAGGTCGAGGATGTCTTCGAGAACCAGGGTGCGCAGCTCGTCCGCGAGGTCGCGACGGCGACGAACGACGTCGCCGGCGACGGGACGACGACCGCGACGATCCTGGCTCAGGCGATCGTCCGCGAGGGCCTGAAGAACGTCGCCGCCGGCGCGAACCCGATGGGGCTGAAGCGCGGCATCGAGACGGCCGTCGACGCGGTCGTCGAGAACCTGAAGTCGCAGTCCAAGGAGATCTCGGGCAAGGAGGACATCGCCCGGGTCGCCTCCATCTCGTCGCGCGAGCGCGAGATCGGCGACGTGATCTCCGAGGCGATCGACAAGGTCGGCAAGGACGGCGTCGTGAACGTCGAGGAGGGCCAGACCTTCGGCCTCGAACTCGAGTTCACGGAGGGCATGCAGTTCGACAAGGGCTACCTGTCGCCGTACATGGTCACCGACCCCGAGCGCATGGAGGCCGTGCTCGACGACCCGTACATCCTGGTCGCGAACCAGAAGATCGGGGCCGTCAAGGACCTCCTCCCCGTCCTCGAGCAGGTGATTCAGGCGGGCCGCCCGCTGCTGATCGTCGCCGAGGACGTCGAGGGCGAGTCGCTCGCGACGATCGTGGTCAACAAGCTGCGCGGCACGTTCACGGCCGTCGCCGTGAAGGCGCCGGGCTTCGGCGACCGCCGCAAGCGCATGCTCGAGGACATCGCGATCCTCAGCGGCGCCGAGGTGATCACCGAGGAGATGGGCCTCAAGCTCGAGAACACGAAGATCTCGCAGCTGGGGCGTGCCCGCCGCATTGTCGTCGACAAGGACTCGACGACGATCATCGACGGCGCCGGCGACTCCGAGCAGATCAAGGCCCGCATCAAGCAGCTGAAGGCGGAGATCGAGAACACCGACTCGGACTTCGACCGCGAGAAGCTTCAGGAGCGCCTCGCGAAGCTGGCCGGCGGCGTGGCCGTGATCAAGGTCGGCGCTGCGACGGAGACCGAGATGAAGGAGAAGAAGCACCGCGTCGAGGACGCCGTGCAGGCGACCCGGGCCGCCCTCGAGGAGGGCATCGTCCCCGGCGGGGGCGTGGCCCTGCTGAACGGCGCCGAGTCGATCGACGTCTCGAAGCTCGAGGGCGACGACCGCACCGGTGCGGCGATCGTCACGCGGGCGCTGGAGGAGCCGATCCGCCAGCTCGCCGCGAACGCGGGCCTCGAGGGCTCGGTCGTCGTCTCTCAGGTACGGGAGGCCGCCCCGGGCCACGGCCTGAACGTGGACACCGGTGAGATCGAGGATCTCATCAAGGCCGGGATCATCGATCCGACCATGGTCACCCGGTCGGCGCTGCAGAACGCAGCGTCGATCGCGAAGAACATCCTCACCACCGAGGCCGTCGTGGCCGAGATGCCCGAGAAGCAGCCGGCCGGCGCCGGCGCGGGCATGCCCGACATGGGCGGGATGATGTAGCGAGCCTCCGGGCTCTCGCTTCACGACGGAGGCCGGCGCTGCCGGCCTCCGTCGTTTCGGGCCGTGTCTTGGGGTCTGACCCCAGGACGGGGCGAATCGGGACGAAGGTCGATGGTCGTCGACGCGCCTGATCCCGCGTCGGCTGCGGTCGCCTGTCCCGTTCGGCCAGGGCCGGGGGTCTGACCCCAGGGCATGGCCGGCGGGGGCGCCTGGGGTGTCCGTGTTAGACGCGCTGGAGGTGCGTGTCCTTGAACGCCGTCGGGTACTTGAGCCCGTAGCCGAGGAGACGGTCGACCCCGATGTGCGCCAGCCAGATCAAGGCGATCGCGAGCCCCTCGAGCCGAAGCACAGCCGAACCGTCATGCGCACACCTCCGGAAAGAAAGAGACCGGCTGGGGAGCCGGTCTCAGTCTCTCAGGTGAAGCGACCCGAGGAGGGTCGCTTCATGAGGGGTGGGGGAGGTGGGTTGACTCCGGTATCGGCGGCGGCCTGGCCCGGTCGCATGCCCCCTTAGAGGGATCGCATCGCTCCCCCCTTTCGATCGGATCCGCGGTACGTTTCCGCGTCCAGAGTCATCAGCAATTGGGGGGAAGCACATGCTGAAGGCACCTCAGGCGCCCGCGAGGTGGCGGATCGTCGCGTTGATCGCGCTCGTCGCCGGCGTCTATGTGGCTGCCACGGTCTCGCCGGCCGCGGCGGGCACGCAGGCAGCCTCGCTCTCGGCCTGCGGGTCGTCCGTCTTCGACGGGCTCGCCGGCCTCGGAAACGCGGCGTCGACCGCACGCGGCGACGACGCACGCGAGCCCACGCTGAACCAGGTTGTCGAGGAGTTGCCGACGGCCGCCAAGGGCAAGGGCGGCAAGTCCTTCCGGGCCACCGTCCCGGTCTGGTTCCACGTCGTCCACGCGGACGGAGTGGGGAACATCTCGGACGCGGTCATCAGGGAGCAGATGCGGGTTCTCAACGCGGCGTTTGCCGGTTTCTACGGCGGGGCTGCGACGGGCTTCTCGTTCGACCTCGTCGGCGTGACGCGGACGAACAACGCCGAGTGGCACTTCGCCGGCCCGACCACGAAGGGCGAGCGGGACATGAAGAAGGCGCTTCACCGGGGCGGTTGGAACACGCTTAACCTCTATGCCACGACCGCGGGCGCGTACCTCGGCTGGGCGTACTTCCCGGGCCTTCCGGAGTCGCAGCAGTACCTGGACGGGATCGTCGTCGACTGGGAGTCCATGCCGGGTACGTCGACCCGCTACGCCGGCCGGTACGACCTCGGCCACACGGCGACGCACGAGGCAGGGCACTGGATCCACCTCCACCACACGTTCAACGGCGGCTGCAACAACTGGGGCGACTACGTGGAGGACACGCCGCCCCAGCGGATCCCGACGAGAGGCTGCCCGGTGGGGCAGGACAGCTGCTCGGAACCGGGTCTCGACCCGATCCACAACTACATGGACTACTCGTACGACTCCTGTTACAACCAGTTCACGAAGGGTCAGGTCATCCGCATGCAGGACGCCTGGCTCTACTACCGGGCGTAACGGCGAGACCGATTCGACGGATCGAGGGCGCCTCCGGGCGCCCTCCGTCGTTCAGAACCCGTACCGCTCCTCTTTCCAGAAGTCCGCCTCGTTGTGGTACCCGAGGCGCTCCCAGAAGCCCGGCTCGTCGTGGTCGAGGAGCTCGATCCCGCGCAGCCACTTGGCGCTCTTCCAGAAGTAGCGCTTCGGGATCACGAGCCTGAGCGGCCAGCCGTGCTCGGGCGTCAGCGGCTCTCCGTCGGCCTCGTAGGCGAGGAGCGCCTGGTCGTGCTCGAGCGCCGAGAGCGGGACGTTCGCGGTGAAGTCCTGTTCGGCGTGCGCGACGACGAAGCGCGCGCTCGGCTTCGGCCGGACGAGCTTCGCGAGCTCGCTCCAGTGGACACCCTTGAACGACGTGTCGAAGCGGCTCCAGCGGGTGACGCAGTGGATGTCGGTCGTGATCTCGCGCGCGGGGAGCGCGGTGAGCTCCTCCCAGGACAGGGTGACCGGGTTCTCCACCTCGCCGAAGACCCTCAGGTCCCAGGCGGCAAGATCCGTGTCGGGCACCGTGCCGGCGTGGAGTACCGGCCACTTGTCAGTGAGGTACTGGCCCGGCGGGAGCCGGCTCGGGTCGTAGCCGGCTTCCTCGACCTTACGCGTCGCCCGCGAGCGGAACATCGGTTCCTACACTAGTTCTCAGTGGACACCCTGACGCCGACAGCCGCCCTCCGGCCGCGCGACTACGTCGCCGTGCGCGGGCCCGACGCGGCGGCCTTTCTCGACCGGATGCTCTCGAACGAGGTCGCGAAGGCGCCGTGCCAGGCGCTCCTGCTGACCCCGAAGGCGCGGGTAATCGCGCCCATGATCGTCGTCCGGCGCGGCGGGGAGGACTTCCTGCTCCTGACCGAGCCCGGGCTCGGCCCCGTCCTGCAGGCGGCGCTCCTCCGTGCCCGCTTCGCGGCCAAGGTCGAGATCGAGCAGGAGGAGCACTCGTCCGTGATCGTCTTCGGCGAGCGGGACGGGATCCCGAACGACGAGTTCGGCGTCCCCGCCGCGGAGGTCCTCGACGCGGAACCTCCGGCGGAGCTCGTCTCCGACCAGGAGCTGGAGCGGATGCGCATCCTCGCCCGCCGTCCTCGCTGGGGCCGCGAGATCGACGACCGTGTCCTCCCGGCCGAGGCGGGACTCACCGAGACGCACGTCAGCTTCTCCGGCGAGAAGGGCTGCTACCCCGGCCAGGAGCCGATCGCCCGACTCCACTACCGCGGAAAGGCGAACCGGGAGCTGCGGGTGCTCGAGGTCGAGGGCGCCCCGGAGCCGGAGACCGAGATCTTCCACGGCGAGAAGGCCGTCGGCCGGATCACGAGCTCCGTCCCCGGCGTTGCGCTCGCCTACCTGCGTGTCGACGTGCCGGCGGATGCCCGGCTGACACTCGGCACCGGCGGGCATGCGGCGATGCGCCCGGCATGATTCGAACATGCGACCTCTGCCTCCGTAGGGCAAGCCAGCGGAGTCGTGTCGAGTCGTGTGAAGTCGTCCGATCCCTGATGGTTATTGGCTTCGCAGCGGTTCGGCGAGGATCGACCCCGATCGCTCCGACGGATGTCTCGGGGACGTTTGGGCCACTATCGGGCCACGCGCTCGACCCGATCCTTGCCTAGGTGCCGTCTTCTAGAAACGTTCGGCGACGTTGAGCATCGCCAGATACGTCTTCCGTACGCAGCGATCGGGACGTGCCTCGATCCGCTGATGGATACGTGAGAGAAGACGCTCGCGCGTGTCGTCGTCGAGTGCGCGATGGCCGGAGTAGGTGTTCAGGACGGCGATGTATTCGTCGGCGGTGTAGATCACGTCCCAGAGGTAGCGGCGAGTCCCGACGTTGTGGAAGCGGCCGCACGCGCTGATTTCGTCGCTGAGATCTTCGACCGCGTCGGGGGCGGGTGGGCCACCGGCGCCAGCCTTCGTGCTCGGGTCGTCCGGGACCACCGCCTCATAGTCCCCTTGGACCTCGATGAAGAAAGGATCACCGTGGGACGGCAGCACGTGCCGCGTTGAGACGATGGCAAGCGTCCCGTGTTCACGGAGCAGCGCCGCCGTTTTCGTGTAGCGCACGTCGGGCGCGATCCAGTGCAACGCGGTGAAGGCGACGATCGCGTCGAACTCCGTGCTCTCCGGCTGCCAGGTCTCGAAGTTCGCGTTGATCACCTCGACGTTGGGGAAGCTCGTCAGCTTGTTTCGTGCGAGCGAGGCGAGCTGCTCGCCCAGCTCCACGCACGTGATCTGGTAGCCACGCTGCGCAAGCGGCAGCGTCGCCTGGCCTGTGCCGCAGCCGATCTCAACGATCCGAGCCGCCGTCGGAAGCTGAGCGAGCGCCACAAGGTCGTTGAAGAGCTGCGGCGGGTAGTTCGGTCGGGCGCGGTCGTAAAGCTCTGGCACCTGCTCGAAGGTCGTTCTCAGAAGCTGCTGCGAGTTGCCTGACACGGCTCGATGATGCCCAATCGGGCTCCGTAGCCGTGCCTATCGGTACTGCGTCGGCAGCTGCAACGCTTGTGCCACGGATTCATCCCACATGACCTCACCCGAGCGGCTAACGATCGACGCCGAGCGCGAACGGCACGCGCTCGCGGTCGAACTGTTCGAGCTTGCCAAGCGCGGCCAGGTCGAACTCTCGACTGCTCCGCAGGGCCTTCCGGTCGACATCTCGGGCGATCTCGCCGAGCAGGTGCGCGAAGCGTTCGGGCGCGAGGAGGTTCAGCAGGCTCCGCAACTCGCGTACCCGTCGGCGGTGACGTATCCCGGCAAGAACCTGTGCCCCGGCCGCTACGTCGAGGGGTTCGCCGAGGCCTGGGCCGCGATCGCGGAGGGCTGGACAAAAGCACCCGGAGGACACGATCGCTTCCACGTCGAGACGCACCTGGCCGAGAAGCGCGACATGTTCATCACCGACGACAAGCGGCTGCTCGTGATGTGCAGTCGGCTTCGCGAGGAGCACGGCTTCCCGGTCGTGGCGATTGCCACTCGGCGACTACCTCGACGAGCGGCGGCGTTCAAGGGCGGTGACGACTCCCAGCCTGAACGGGAAGCTCGTGTGGCTTATCTGGGCGGTTACTGCATTCGTCACGATCTGGGGCTCTTGTACGTCGTGGGCTATTACCTTCGGGAGGTCGGGAACTAGCGATCTGACCCGAACCGACGTTTAGGCCACTATTGGGCCACGCTCGCGTCCGGCCCTGACATTCGACGCTCCGCGAAAAGCGTCGTGTGCAGGTGGTTCGGAGAGTGCGCCCGGCATGATTCGAACATGCGACCTCTGCCTCCGCAGGGCAGGCCAGCGGTTGGGCGAGCATGGAGAGGGATGGCAGAAGTTGGCTCTACAAGCTGCTTCGTAGCCTTTTGACGCGGCGTCGAAACTGCATTCG
>DASSUI010000028.1:0-8180 GCA_035707105.1 Gaiellaceae bacterium
TCCTCGACGATCGACTCCATCGTCGGGAAGCCCGCGATCGAGCGGGCCGCGAGCGTGCGGACCGGCCCTGCGGAGATCGCGTTGACGCGGATGTTCTTCTGCCCGAGGTCCCAGGCGAGATACTGCACGGACGAGTCGAGCGCGGACTTCGCCACGCCCATGACGTTGTAGTGCGGAACCGCCCGCTGCCCGCCGAGGTAGGTCATGGTCAGGATCGCGCCGCCGCCCGCGGCCTCCATCAGCGGCTCGGCCGCGCGAGCGAGTGCGACAAGCGAGTAGGCGCTCACGTCGAGCGCCGTCCAGAAGCGGTCCCGCGGCGTGTCCGTGAACCGGCCTTCGAGGTCCTCGGCGGCGGCGAAGGCAACCGAGTGGACGAGCACGTCGAGCTGGCCCCCGAAGGTCTCTCCCACCTCGCGCACGACACGTTCGACGTCCTCGTCGGAGCGGACGTCGCATGAGGTGATCAGCGGGCTCGAGACGGACTCGGCCAGCTCGCGCACGTTCTTCTCGATCCGCTCGCCCTGGTAGGTGAACGCGAGCTGCGCGCCTTCCTCGGCCAGCCGCCGGCCGATCGCCCACGCGATCGACCGCTTGTTCGCGACGCCCGTGATCAGGCCGCGCTTGCCCTCGAACCGCCCCGGCACGAGGCGATCCTAAGCGGTGGCTACTCTTTGCGTCTTGCGCCGCCTGCTCGTGCCCATGATCTCGCTGGCGGCGCTCGCCCTTGCAGCGTCGGCGCCCGCGGCGCTCCGGCCCGTCGACAGGACGTTCGGTGAGCTGACCGTGCCGCGCGTGCGGGCGGGGACGCTCGAAATTCCGCGGGCGCAGCGGTCCGGCAGGGTAACCGTCATCGCCACGCTCAGGCTCCCGCCGCTCGCCGCCGCACGGGGGCCGGGCTTTTTCGCCACCCTCGGGCCGAGCCGCCTGGACGAGACGAACGCGTCATCCCGCGCGTACCTCGCGCGCGTCCAGGCCGAGCAGGCCTCTGCGGCGCGGGCGATCCGCGCCGCCGTCCCCGAGGCGCGGCTCGGACGGCGTTTCCAGGTCGTCCTGAACGGGATCACCGTCCGGCTTCCGGCCCGTCGCCTTCCGGCGCTGTACGCGCTCAGCTCGCTTGGGCGGGTCTATCCCAGCGTTCGCTTCCTGCTGAAGACGAACCGGAGTCCCGGCGTCATCGGCGCGACCGCGTTCACCGCGTCGACCGGCGCGAACGGCGCCGGCGTCAAGATCGCGGTCGTCGACGACGGCATCGACCAGCGGAACCCGTCGTTCGACCCGAGCGGGTTCACCTATCCGGCCGGCTTCCCCAAGGGCCAGACCGGCTACACGACGCCGAAGGTGATCGTCGCCCGGAGCTTCGTCGCGCCCGGCGGCGGCCGCCGCGCGCGCTTGCCGGTCGATCCGAAGGCGTCGTACCACGGGACGCACGTCGCCGGGATCGCCGCCGGCAGGGCGGGTACGAGCTCCCCGGGCGGCCGCGACCACCCGCCGACCTCTGGCCTCGGCGGTGTCGCGCCGGGCGCGTGGATCGGCAACTACCGCGTCTTCAACACGCCGTCTCCCGCCGGCAACATCTCGACGACCGACCAGACGGTCGCGGCGTTCGAGGCGGCGGTGCGCGACGGCATGGACGTCATCAACTACTCGGGCGGCTCCGCGGCGATCGACCCGCGGACCGATGCCCTGATCGAGACCGTGGCGAACGTGACACGGGCGGGCGTGGTCGTCGTCGCGTCCGCCGGCAACGACCGCGACGACTTCGGGCTCGGGACGACAGGCTCGCCGTCGACCTCACCGGAGGCGATCGGCGTGGCGGCGACCTCCAACTCCCATGTGTTCGCACCCGCGCTCGCGGTGAGCGACGCGGTGGCGCCGGCGGTCGTTCGCCGCATCCCGTTCAAGCCCGACGGAAACGGCGTGCCGTCCGCCTGGGGCCAATCCGATCGCCAACTTGTCGACGTCACGTCGATCACGGGCACGGACGGCCGGCCGGTCCCCACCCAGTTGTGCGGCATCGGCCGCGACCCGAACGCAGGCCGGAACCCGCTGCCGCGCGGCTCGCTCGCCGGGTCGCTAGCCCTGATCTCGCGCGGCCACTGCACGTTCGTCTCGAAGGCGATACGCGCCGTGGAGGCCGGGGCGGGCGGGCTCGTGATCGTCGACAACCGCTTCGGCGAGGCGAACCCGATCCCGGTCACGCTTCCGTTCCGCATGGGGATGATCTCCGACCTCGACGGGGCCAACCTCCGCGCCTACCTCGCCGGCCGCGGCGGCCGCGCCCCGATCCGGATCGGCCCGGGCGTGACGGAGCTCGAGACCGGCCGGAGCGGCATCATCACCAGCTTCTCCGCAGGCGGCCCGACGCCGTTCGGCCACAACCTGAAGCCCGACGTCGCGGCGCCCGGCGGCGAAATCCTCGCAGCGACCTTGCCCGGGTTCACGGGCGGCTCGCCCTTCGCGGACTTCGACGGCACCAGCATGTCCGCCCCGCACGTGACCGGCGCGGTCGCGCTCCTCCGGCAGCGGCACCGGGACTGGACCGTGCGGCAGGTGAAGTCGGCGCTCATGTCGACGGCCGGCGCCGCCTGGGGCAACAGCCAGCGCACGCAGGAGGCTTCGGTGCTCCTCCAGGGCGCCGGCCTCGTCAACGTCCCCGCAGCCGACGACCCGAAGATCTTCACGGAGCCGGGCTCACTCTCGTTCGGCGACCTCAACCTCCTCGCCGGCGTCACCTCGAAGCAGCTGCTCCTGTCCGTCAAGGACGCCGGGGGCGGCGCGGGCACGTGGACGGTGGAACTGCGGCCGCAGTCGGCGAGCTCCGGGGCGAACATCGACGTCCCGGGGACGGTGACGATGGGCCCGGGCGGGACCGTCGACCTGTCGGTGACGGCGCGTGCGGACGCCGCGGCGCCGAAGGGCGACGACTACGGCTTCCTCGTGCTCCGGCGCGGCGCGGTCACACGCCGCGTCCCCTACGCGTTCTTTGTCACGCGGCCCGGGCTCGCGACGGTCTCCGCGCGCCCGCTTGCCCGCCACCACACCGGCACGACCGCCTCGGGTCCCTCTCGGGCGGACACGTACCGGTTCCCGACGGCGCCGTTCCGCCTCTCGCCCGACTACGGCGTCGGCCCCGACATGCGGGAGGAGGGCGGCGAGCGCCTGTACTCGATCCGGGTCCGCAACCGCGTCGTCAACATCGGCGCCGCGGTCGTCACCTCGTCGCCCAATGCTGTGATCGACCCGTTCTTCCTCGGCGCGAAGGACGAGAACGCCGTTCAGGGCTACGTCGGGACCCCGGCGAACATCAACGGGTTCACGATCGGCTACCAGCTGCGGGTCGGCGCTGCGGGCGCGGTCTTCGCGCCGCCCGGGACCTATTACCTCGCGGTGGACTCCGGGCGCGACGAGTTCACGAACGCACGCCGCGCAGGGAAGTACACGCTCCGCTCGTGGGTCAACGACGTCACGGCCCCGTCGGTGAGCGTGCTGACCACGCGGGTCACGGCGGGCCGGCCCACGATCGCGATCAGAACGCTCGACCGCGGCGCGAGCGTCGACCCGTTTTCACTGACGCTCAACTACGGCCGCGTCCTCGTCGGCGCGGCGGCATACGACCCGTCATCCGGGGTGGCGCTGTTCCCGCTGCCGTCGGCGGCGCCTGTGCTGAGAGCCGGCCGGCGGACGGCACGGTTTCTGTCCTCGGACTACCAGGAGGCGAAGAACGCCGACGTCTTCGGCGACGAGCTGATGCCGAATACGCGGGTGAAGGCGACCCGGCTCCGGGTCGTCCGGGGCCCGACGCTCACCTGGCTCACGCCGTTCGCCGGCGGGTGCGTCGGCCGCGAGGCTCGCCTGCTCGTCGTGGCCGGCCCCGCCGGGAAGGCGAGGGCGGCGCGGTTCTTCGACGGCAGGCGCCAGGTCCGTGAGCTCCGGCGGAACGTCGTCGGCCTCTACGCGACGACTTGGCGGACGCGCGGCGCGCGGCGCGGGTTGCACACCCTTCGCGCGGTCGTCCGCATCGGCGGCAAGCGCGTCGAGGCGACGCGCGCCGTCCGCGTGTGCCGGTAGGCCCAGTCGCCGTCGTCACCGGCGGCAGCTCCGGGATCGGCGCCGCCGTGGCCCGGCGCCTGACGGCGAAGGGCTGGTCGTGTGTCCTGGTCGCCCGGAATGAGGAGCGCTTGCGCGCGGTCGCCGAGGAGCTCGACGCCGAGTACGAGCTCTGCGACGTCGGCGACCGTGCGGCCGTCGACCGGATGGCCGCGACGGTGACGGAGCGACATCCGACGGTGAAGCTGCTCGTCAACAGCGCGGGCCTCTCCGGCCGGACGCCCGGCGACCGCCGCCGGAAGGGGTTCATCGAGAGCGACCCGGAGTGGATCGAGGAGCTGCTCCGGATCAACTTCCTCGGCGCCGTCTGGTGCCTGCGAGCGTTCGTGCCCGCGCTCGAGGCGGCGGGCCCGGCCCACGTCATCAACGTCGCATCTGTGGCGGGGACGGTCGCCGTCCCGCCCGGCCTGTACGCGGCGACGAAGCACGCGCTCGTCGCCTTCTCGCGATCGACGGCCGCCTCGCTGCCGGCGCACGGAATCCACGTGCACACCGTGAACCCCGGCTTCGTGGAGACGCCGGGATTCCCGCAGCGCGGCGTGCTCGGCAGCCGGCTGCTGGAGGCCGCCGTCGTCAGCCCCGAGTATGCGGCGCGGCGGATCGTCTCGGCGGTGGAGCGAAACCGGCCGGAGATCTTCGTACCGGGCTGGTACCGGGTCCCGGCGGCGCTCCAGGCGCTCGCGCCGGGCCTCGTCAGCCGCGTGCTGGCCCGCCGGCGGTAGGTTCCCGGTCGTGACCGTCGAGCTCCTCTACTGGGAGGGGTGTCCCTCGTACCCCGAGGCGCGCGAGCTGCTCGAGGACGTGCTGCGGGAGCGAGGGCTCGACGTCGAGATCCGCGTGACGCACGTGGCGACGAAGGAGGAGGCGATCGACCTGCGCTTCCCCGGCTCGCCGACGATCCGGGTAGACGGGCGCGACGTCGATCCGGCCGGCGCCGAGGAGCCTCCCTCGCTCACCTGTCGGATCTACTACCTGCCCGGCGGCCGCGTGTCGCCCGTCCCGTCCCGTCAACAGCTCGAGGAGGCACTCGCATGAGCCTGACGCTCGCCACCGAGGCACCGCCGTTCGACCTTCCCGGCGTCGACGGCCGCAACCACTCGCTCGACGACTACGCCGACGCGCCGATCCTCGCCGTCGTCTGGTCGTGCAACCACTGCCCCTACGTGATCGCCTGGGAGGGGCGAATGAAGGCGCTGCAGGAGGAGTACGGCGACCGCGGTTTCCGGCTCGTCGCGATCAGCTCGAACGACGCCGAGAACTACCCGGCCGACTCGTTCGAGGCGATGCAGCAGCGGGCGCGGGAGCAGGGCTTCAACTTCGACTACCTGTACGACGAGGACCAGTCCGTCGCGCGGGCCTACGGGCCCGAGCGGACACCGGAGGTGTTCCTCTTCGATCGCAACCGCCGCCTCGTCTACCACGGGGCGATCGACGACAGCCGCGAGGAGGACGCTGTGAGCTCCCGCTACCTGCGCGACGCGATCGAGGCGCTGCTGGCCGACCGGGATCCGCCCGTGCGCGAGACGCCCCCGGTCGGGTGCTCGGTCAAGTGGAAGGGCTAGCCGCCGCCCGTCGCCGCAGCTGGTCGTAGGTCAGGCGCACCCGGCCTCCTCCCCGCTGCGAGCGTACTGAGCTCGGACGCGCGCGTGTGAAACGCGACCGTCACAGCTTCGCAACGTCCCCGCGACCGCGCCTGACGAGCTCGAGCGCCTCCTCCCGGGTCGAGATCTCCCCCGCCGCCCGCTCCTCGGCGATCCGCTCGAGCCACTCGCCGATCTCCGGCCCCGGGGGTAGGCCGAGCTCGTCGCCGCGCACGAGCGGCTCGTCAGGGTCGGCGGCCCGCGCCACCTCGACGGCCCGCTCCAGATCCGGCCCGCCGCCCACGAACCGGGCCGCGTCGACCGCCCACGGCTCCGTCGCGCGACGAAAGCGATGGACGGCACGCGGGGACAGATCGCCCGGCCGCTCCGCGCGAAGCAGTGCCCTCGCGTAGCGCCGGAGCTGGTTCGAGACCGGCAGCCGCCCGAGCCCCTCGCCGAAGACGGCGACGAGCCGCATCTCCGCGCTCGTCTCGCCCAGCGCCCGGAGCCTGTCGAGCGAACCGCCCAGGGGCGCGAGCAGGCCGAGCTCGTCGAGGCGCTCGAATCCCGCAGGGCCGAGCCGGACGAGCTCGCCCAGGACTCGCTCCCCGGCGGGCTGCGTGACGAGCCCAGCATTTGCCCGGACGAGCCGCTCCGTCGCCGCGTCCAGCCGGAAGCTCAGCTCGTTCTCGAGCCGCACCGCCCGCAGCAAGCGGAGCGGATCGTCCTCGAAGGCCCCGGGAGCGACGACCCGGAGCGTCTTGGCGGCGAGATCGGCCAGCCCGCCGAACGGGTCGAGCGGCTCGCCGCCGGCGAGCGGCCTGGCGATCGCGTTGATCGTGAAGTCCCGCGTGGCAAGGTCGCCCTCGATCCCGTGGGGAACCGGCGTGAAGTCGACCGTGCGGTCCTCCGGCAGCGCGACCCGCCAGGCCCCGTGCCGCTCGGAGAGCGGAAACGGCGCTCCCTCGGCCCGCCGCGCATACCGGCGCGCCGCCCGCTCGGGCTCCCGGCAGGCGATGTCGAGGTCGACCACCGGTCGGCCGAGGAGCTCGTCGCGCAGGGCGCCGCCGACGACCCACGCCTCCTCGCCCTCGAGAACCTCCTGCGCCGCTTCAAGCATCGACCACCGTGCGCCGCGCGCGTGCGGGACCCGACTCGATCCGCGAAACGAGCTCGTAGTTGATCGTGTCCGCGACGCGGGCGTGGTCCTCGACGAGTAGCCCGTCGCCGATCAGCGTCACGGGCGTGTCGACGGGCAGCTCGTCGTCGAGTAGGACGGCGATCGCGTCCATCGAGACCGTCCCGACCACGCGGCAGCGGCGGCTGCCGACGACGATCTCCGTCCCGGTCATGTCGCGACGGAACCCATCGGCGTACCCGACGGGAACGACGCCGACCCACGTGTCCTCCTCGGCGAGGAACTGCCGCCCGTAGCCCGTGCTCTCCCCCGCCCGCAGACACTTCACGTCCGCGAGCCGGCTCTCCCAGCGCAACGCCGGCTCGAGGCCGTCGTCGGCCGGCTCGCCCCCGAACGGCGACAGGCCGTACAGCGCGATCCCGCAGCGGGCGGCGTCGAACTGCGACTCGGGGATGCGGAGCGCGGCGGCGCTGTTTGCGGCATGGCGGATCAGGTGCGGAAAGCGGGCGGTCGCCTCCTCGAACCGCTCGATCTGCGCGCGGGCGAACCCCGGATCGGTGTCCGCAGTCGCCAGGTGCGTCATCAGCCCCACCACGTCGTCGCTCGGCTCCGGCAGCTCGCGCAGGCCCCAGCGCCCCATGCCGGTGTCGAGCTTCAGGTGAGCGCGAACCCGCTCCGGGACCGGCAAGTCCCAGACGGCCAGGTCGAGGTCGGCTGCACGCGCGAGGGCGATCTCGCGGCCCGCAGACGGGCCCATCACGAGAATCCGGACGCCCTGGAACTCGCTGCGCAGCTCGAGTCCCTCCGCGACCGTCGCGACGCAGAGGGCGGACGCGCCCTCCGCGAGCACCGCGCCGGCGACGTCGACCGCGCCGTGGCCGTACCCGTCCGCCTTGACGACCGCACACAGCCGCGCGCCGCCCGTGAGCTCGGCGGCGAGGCGCGCGCAGTTGCGCTGGATCGCGCCCGTGTCGATCCGGGCCAGGGCCCGCTGCACGGGCTCGGTGTCGGCGCCATCGGTCACGGCGGCAACTATGGCCGACTGAGCCCGATCGGCAGAGCCTCGATCACGTCCGTCGCGATCACCGACTCGGCCTCGCCGATGCCGGCGGCCGCCGCGAGGCCGGCGCGGGCGTGCGCGAACACTCCGGCGCAGGCGGCGGCGAAGGGGTCCACCCCGCGCGCGAGCAGCGCGCCGATCGTCCCCGAGAGCACGTCTCCGGTCCCGGCCGTGGCGAGCGCCGGGCTCGACAGCGGGTTCACCGCGACCCGGTCGCGGTCGACCACCAGCGTGTCGTCTCCCTTCAGCACGACGATGGCGCCGCTCGCCTTCGCCACCTCCCGCGCGGACGCGA
>DASSUI010000029.1:0-110153 GCA_035707105.1 Gaiellaceae bacterium
CTGCGTCGAGCAGCGCGTCGGCCGGGTTGCGAGCCTCGACGAGCTTCTCCACGTCGAGACCCGAGGTGTCGACGGCTTCGAGCTCGCGCTCGAGCAGCTGCTTGGCGCCGGCCTCGACGCGCTCGATCAGGTCGGCGTCGAGCGTCGTCGGCGGGTCGAACGGACCCGCGCCCGTCCCGAGCGGCGGCATCTGCCAGGTGTGAACGGCCGCGACCCCCGCGCCGCGGAGCCGCGCCTCCTCGACGGCCCATTCGAGCGCGACGCGCGCCCCGTCGGAGCCGTCGACGCCGACGACGATCCGGCCGCTCACGCGACGGGCACAGGCTCGGTGACGCCGCTGAGCGCGCGGGCGATGTCCAGCGTCGAGACGACGCCGACCGGCTTCGTCGTCAGAGGATCGACCGCCACGAGGTGGGAGACCTCGTGCTCGGCCATCATCTGCGCGGCGCGCCGGAGCGGCTCGCTCGTCGCGACCATCAGCACCGGTGTGTTCGCGCTGCCGCCGGCCGTCCGGTCGCGAAGGTTCTCGGACGCCGCGACGGCCACGAGGTCGAGGTCGGAGACGACGCCCCAGAGCGGCGTCTCGGCCGCCTCGGACGGCTCGTTCCACACGACGACGCAGTGGACGTTCTCCTCGGCCATCGTCCTCGCGACCTGGGTCAGCGGGGCATAGAGGCCGCAGGTCAGCACGCCCTGGTGCATCGCGTCGGCGACGGTCGTCTCGTCGAGCACTAGCTGCTCGTCCTTCATCGGAACCTCCTTTCCGGGACCGATTGTCGAAGGGGCACCCAGGTGCGCCATCGGCGGGTGCCCCCAATCGCCCTGCGGAGAACTACCGACGCGCGTACGCCGGCTCGGCGACGGCGTGGGCGACGTCGAGCGTCGAGAGAATGCCCACCGGCTTGGAGGCGTGGTCGACGACGACGAGATGTGTGACGTCGCGGTCGGCCATCAGCTCCGCCGCGTGCCGGACGGGATCCGCGGCGCCGACGACGACCGCGGGCGTGGTCGCGCTCTGCCCTGCCGTGCGGCCGACGAGGCCGTCGGTGACCAGGATGCGCACGAGGTCGAGGTCCGAGATGACGCCCCAGAGCCCCGCGCCCGGCCTCTCGGTCCAGGCGGCCGCCTCGTTCCGCACGACGACGCAGTGGATCCGGTGCGCGGCCATCATCCGCGCGACGGCGCCGAGCGGGGAGTCGACGTCGCACGTGACGATCCCGTGGTGCATCACGTCCCCGACCGTGGAGTGATCCAGCGCTGCATGCTCGTCGTACATGTCCACCTCCTCGATGTCGCCCCGATGCTGCGGCGGCGCCGGGGGTCCGGCATCAGAGAGCGCCACGATCCGGCTTCGGGGAACTACCGACGCAAACGGAGGACGGCGAACGGGACGATCGCCGTCACGATCACGTCGCTCGTCAGGCACCAGTCGCAGACCGCGTCGATCAGCTCCAGCTGGACGTAGAGCAGGTACGCGCTGAACGCGAACGCGCCGAGCGCGAGCGCCGCCCCGAGCGCCCTTGCGAGGTCGTTCGCGAAGCACGCGGTCGCGAAGATCGCCGCGTACCCGAGCAGCCCGAGCACCGCCACCGGAACGCCGGCGAGCGTCGCGTAGGAGGAGTTCTGGACCGTCTCGCAACCGCCCGTCGTGCAGGCGAGCGTCGTGTCTGCGTAGCGCGAGTAGGTGAGATAGGAGGTCACCGCGATGCCGGCCGTCGCGAGCGCGCCGACGCAGAAGCGCAGCGTGCGGTCGCTCACCGAGCGAGCAGAGATTCGATCGCCGGCCGCAGCCCCTCGGCGTCGAGGGAGGTGATCTGCACGCGCTGGAGCCGACCGCCCGTGGGCCCGACCTCGAACGACGGCGTGCCGTTGATCCCGGAGGCGGTCGCGGCCGCCTGAGCTTCCTGCATCTTGGGCGTCATCGCCGGACGCCGCTCGAGCATCTGCTGGACGTCGAGGCCGTCGACCGAGGCTCCGACCTGCCGGAGCGTGTCGTCGGTGAGCCAGCCGGAGTTCTCCGGCCCCTGGTTGCGGAAGAGCAGATCGACGACGTGCCAGAGCTTCCCCTGCTCTCCGGCGGCGAGGGCCGCGCGCAGGCCCGTGTCGGACTCGGGGCCGAGGAACGCGAGGCCGCGGAACTCGACGCGCACCTTGCCCGTGCGGACGTACTCGCGGACGAGGTCCGGAAACGCCCGACGGCTCCATTCCGCGCAGAACGGGCACTGAAGATCGCTGTAGTTCACGAGCGTCACGGGAGCGCCGGCCCGGCCGAGCGCGTTCCCCTGCTGGGGGATCCCCTGGAGGAGCTGCGTCGTCTCGGTCGAGTCGAGGACGGTCGTCGGCGCCGGCGCGGAGCTCTCGTCCGAGCCGGACATGACGCTGACCCCGACCAGTACGGCTGCGATCACCGTCGCGAGGACGCCGGCGAGGGCGAACGCGCGCGGACCCCGAATCCACGATTCCATGGCCTGAGGATCGCCGCCGCCGGGGCACGGAGCATCCGTCCCGCGCCCCGATCCTTCTGCGGGGAAGTACCGACCGGCGACCGGGGCCACGACTGATGTCGGCGCCCTGCTGCGTGAAGACACTCGGCCCATGGCATCGATCCTCGAGCCGCTGACCGATCTGGAGATCGCCCGCGCGATCACGCCCAGGCCGATCGGAGACGTCGCGGCCGACCTGGGCCTCGGGGAGGACGAGTACGAGGTCTACGGCCGCGACAAGGCGAAGATCGCGCTCTCGGCGATCGAGCGCCGGCGAGGAGTCTCGCCGGGCAAGCTCGTGGCCGTCACCGCGATCACGCCCACGCCCTTCGGCGAGGGCAAGACCACGACCTCGATCGGGCTCGCGGACGGCCTCGTCCGGAGCGGGCGGAGCGCCGTCGTCTGCCTGCGCGAGCCGTCGATGGGGCCGGTGTTCGGGATCAAGGGCGGCGGGGCCGGCGGCGGCCGCTCCCAGGTCTTCCCGATGGAGGACCTCAACCTCCACTTCACCGGTGACATCCACGCGGTCGGAGCGGCGACGAACCTGCTCGCCGCCGTCCTCGACGCCCACCTCTTCCACGGGAACGAGCTCGGGATCGACCCGGACACGATCACCTGGCGGCGCGCGCTCGACGTGAACGACCGGGCGCTGCGCCGGATCGTCACGGGCCTCGGGCCCACGGGCGGTGCCGAGCGGGAGACCGGGTTCGACATCACGGCCGCGTCGGAGACGATGGGCATCCTCGCGGCGGCACGGGACCTCGCCGACCTCCGCGCCCGCCTGGGCCGGATCACGGTCGCGCGAACCGCGGACGGGACGCCGGTGACCGCCGAGGACCTCGGAGCCGCCGGCTCGATGGCCGTGCTCCTGCGGGACGCGCTCAAGCCGAACCTGATCCAGACGCTGGAGGGCGTCCCGGCGATCGTCCACGCCGGGCCGTTCGCGAACATCGCGCACGGGAACAACTCCTTGGTCGCGGACCTGCTGGCCCTGCGCACCGCCGACTTCGTCGTCACCGAGGGCGGGTTCGGCTCGGACATGGGCCTCGAGAAGCACGTCCACCTCGTCGCGCGGCGCAACGGCTTCCGCCCGAGCGCGGTCGTCCTGGTCGCGACGATCCGGGCGCTCCGCCACCACGGCGACGGCGACCTCGTCGCGGGCGCCGCCAACCTCGAGCGGCACATCGAGATCGTCCGCCGCTTCGGCATCGACCCCGTCGTCGCCGTCAACCGGTTTCCGGAGGACGAGGACGCGGACGTCGCCTTCGTGCGCGGCTTCGCCCTGGAGCACGGCGCGTTCGCGGCCGAGGCCACGTCGGGCTACACCGACGGCGGCGCGGGCACGCTCGCCCTCGCGGAGGCCGTCGCCGCCGCGGCCGAGCACCCGTCCGAGCTGCGATTCCTCTACGAGCTCGACGATCCGATCGAGCGCAAGATCGAGAAGCTCGCCACGCAGATCTACGGCGCGAGCGGCATCGAGCTGACCCCCGAGGCGGCGGAGACGATCGCCGCCTGCGAGGCCGAGGGCCTCGGCGACCTCCCCATCTGCATGGCGAAGACGCCGCTCTCGCTCTCGCACGACCCGAAGCTCCTCAACGCGCCCAGCGGGTTCACGCTCCCGATCCGTGAGATCCGGCCGTACACCGGCGCCGGCTGGCTCGTCGTTCTCTGCGGCGACCTGATGACGATGCCGGGCCTCAGCGCCTCTCCGGCGGCGCTTCGGATCGACATCGACGACGAAGGAAGGACGGTCGGCCTCCGATGACGGTCACCGACAAGGGCCACGCGCTCCACCAGTCGGCGCAGTTCAGCGCCACCATCCGCGTCCGGCTGGAGAACCACCCGGGGGCGTTCGCCGCCCTCGCGCAGGCGATCGGCGACGCGGAGGGCCTGCTCGGCGCGATCGACCTCGTGCGCGTGGAGGCGGATCACAAGATCCGCGACGTCACCGTGCTCGCGGACAACCCTGCTCATCTCGAAGAGATCCTCGACGCCGTCCGCGCCGTCCCGGGGATCGAGGTCGTGCACGTGTCCGACCGGACGTTCCTCATGCACCTCGGCGGGAAGCTCGAGGTGACGCCGAAGCACCCGCTCAAGACGCGCGACGACCTCTCGATGGCGTATACGCCCGGCGTCGCGCGGGTGTCGCGCGCCGTTGCCGACGACCCCGAGAAGGCCTGGAGCCTGACCATCAAGCAGAACACCGTCGCCGTCGTCAGCGACGGGACGGCCGTCCTCGGCCTCGGCGACATCGGCCCGGAGGGCGCGCTGCCGGTGATGGAGGGCAAGGCAGTCCTCTTCAAGGAGTTCGGCGGCGTCGACGCCTGGCCCGTCTGCCTGGCGACGAAGGACGTGGACGAGATCGTGCGCACGGTCGCCGCGATCGCACCCGTCTTCGGCGGGATCAACCTGGAGGACATCTCCGCGCCGCGCTGCTTCGAGGTCGAGCGCCGCCTGCGCGAGCTGCTCGACATCCCCGTCTTCCACGACGACCAGCACGGCACCGCGATCGTCACGCTCGCCGCCTTCATCAACGCGCTGCAGGTCGCCGGCAAGCGGCCCGACGAGGTGCGGGTGGTGCTCACCGGCGTGGGCGCGGCCGGCACGGCGGTGACGAAGGCGCTGGTCGCCGCCGGCGCCCGCGAGATCATCGGGTGCGACCGCGAGGGCGCGCTCTACACCGGCCGGCCGGGCCTCAGCCCGGCGAAGGCCGAGTACGCGGCGCTCACGAATCCGCACCACTTCACGGGCTCGGCCGACGAGGCACTCGAGAGCGCCGACGTCTACATCGGCCTCTCGGCGCCCGGCGCAGTCGGCGTCGACGCGGTGCGGCGGATGGCGCCCGACGCGATCGTCTTCGCGATGGCGAACCCGACGCCCGAGGTGCTGCCGGAGGAGATCCACGACGTCGCCGCCGTGATCGCGACCGGCCGGTCCGACTACCCGAACCAGATCAACAACGTGCTCGCCTTCCCCGGCGTCTTCCGCGGCGCGCTCGACGTGAGGGCGCGCGCGATCACGCCGGCGATGGAGCTCGCCGCCGCGGAAGCGCTGGCGGCGGTCGTCGCCCCAAACGAGCTCGCCGCCGACTACGTCGTCCCGAGCGTCTTCGACCGGCGCGTCGCGCCTGCGGTCGCGAAGGCGGTCGCGGAGGCGGCTGAGCACTCGGGCGTGGCGCGCCGCACGCGATCGCAGGCGGCGGACGCCGCCGACATCCCGGTCTAGCCGTGGGCGTCCGCCTGCTCGTCTTCCTGCACGGGACCGTGCTGATGCATCCCGCCGGCGTCGGCTGCACCCGCGAGGAGCGCGTCGCGCAGGCTCGCGAGCGCACCGACCCCGGGTTGCGCGACGCGCTCGCCTACGTCCCGGTCGACGGCGCCGTCGCGAAGCTGTGGCGCTGGGCCGAGGCGGGGGCCGACATCGCCTACCTCACCTCGCACCGGCACCCCTTCCAGGTGGCCGAGGATGCCGCGGTCCTCCGGCGCTGGGGGTTCCCTCCCGGCCGCGTCGTCGCGCGACGAGGGTCGCAGACCTACGGCGACGTGGCGGAGCGCGAGCTGCCGGACGTGCTGATCGAAGACGACTGCGAGAGCCTCGACGGCAGGGCCGAGATCACCGCTTCCCAGATCCGGCCGGACCTCCAGGCGCGGATCAGGTCGATCGTCGTCCCTGAGTTCGGCGGCATCGACCACCTGCCGGATACGCCGCAGGCGCTGCTCATGCGCGAGCGGAGAACCCGCAGAGCCGCTACGGCGTCTCCCCGATGGGGCCGGGCGCTCGCGGGCAGACACTGACGGCACGATGTGGGCGATCCGCAAGTTGCGCGCCGAGCCGGGCCTCGTATTCGACGAGGTCCCGGTGCCGCGGGTGGGCGAGGACGACGTTCTCGTCCGCGTCGAGGCGGCGAGCCTGTGCGGCACCGACCTGCACATCTTCCACTGGGACGAGTGGGCCCGGCACCGGATCCGGCCGCCGTTGACCCTGGGCCACGAGTTCGCCGGCACCGTCGTGACCGTCGGGCGCAACGTCCGGCACACGGCACCCGGTGACTACGTCTCCGCCGAGAGCCACATCACCTGTGGCATGTGCTTCGAGTGCCGGACGGGCCGGGCGCACATGTGCGAGCGGACGCAGATCCTCGGCGTCGACCGCGACGGCGCCTTCGCCGAGTACGTCGCGGTGCCGGAGTCGGTCATCTGGCACAACGACCGCGCGAAGCTCCCGCCCGAGATCGCGACGCTCCAGGAGCCGTTCGGGAACGCCGTCTTCGCGACCGGCCTGCACGATCTCGCCGGCAGGACCGTCGGCGTCCTCGGCTGCGGCCCCGTCGGCCTCTTCAGCATCGCGGTCGCACGCGCGTCCGGCGCCGGCCGGGTGCTCGCGTCGGACCGCATCCCGTTCCGCATCGACCTCGCTCGGAAGATGGGTGTGACGGAGGTCGTGGACGTCGATGCCGTCACGGACGTCCCAGGCTGGTTCCTCGAGCGCAACGAGGGCGAGCACCTGGACGTCGTCTTCGAGATGTCGGGTGCGCCCAGCGCGATCGACCACGCGTTCCGGATCGTGCGGAACGGCGGTCACGTCGTCCTCTTCGGGATCCCGGCGAGGCCGGTCGAGATCGACGTCGCCGAGTCGCTGATCTTCAAGAACCTGTCCGTCACGGCCGTGAACGGCCGGCGGATCTTCGAGACCTGGTACAAGACCCGCTGGCTGCTCGAGCACGGCGTCGTCGACCTGCGGCCGCTGATCACGCACCGCTGCGCGCTCTCCGACTTCGACCGCGCCCTCGGCGAGCTGGACGCCGGCCTCGCGTGCAAGGTGGTCTTCTTCCCCAACGGGGGAGCGGAGAGCGTCGTGAAGGCCGAGCCGGCCGAGGCGCGCGAGCCCGCCGCTCAGGTGCGCGAGCTCGCGCCGTGGGCTCACCGGTGAACGACCGCCTGCGCGAGGACCTGGCGGCCGAGCTCGACGGCCTCCGGGAGGCACGCACGTACAAGCGGTTCCTGACGCTGGAGTCGCCGCAGGCGCCCGTCGTCCGGATGGAGGGGCGCGGCGAGGTGCTCGTGCTGTCGTCGAACAACTACCTCGGGCTCGCCGCGCATCCCGAGGTTGTCCAGGCGGCGAAGGACGGGCTCGAGCGCTACGGGAACGGCACGGCCTCCGTGCGGTTCATCTGCGGGACCTTCGCGCCGCACCACGAGCTCGAGGCCGAGCTGGCCGCCTTCGTCGGGACCGAGGCCGCGCTCACCTACGCCTCCTGCTGGAACGCGAACGAGGCCGTGATCCCGACCCTCACCGACGAGCGGACCGTGCTCATCTCGGACGAGCTGAACCACGCCAGCATCGTCGACGCGATGCGGCTGGCGAAGCCGGCCCGCAAGGTGATCTACCGCCATTCGGACATGGCCGAGCTGCGAGACGCGCTCGCCGGCTGCGAGGCCGGACAGCGGAAGCTCGTCGTGACCGACGGCGTCTTCAGCATGGAGGGCGACCTCGCGCGCCTGCCCGACATCATCGAGCTGGCGCGGGCGCACGACGCCGTCGTCGTGGTCGACGACTCGCATGGGACGGGCGTCATGGGCGAGACGGGACGCGGCGTCGCCGAGCACTACGGGCTGCTCGGCGAGGTCGACGTGATCACGAGCACGCTCGGCAAGGCGCTCGGCGGCGCCGCGGGCGGCTTCGTCGCCTCGAGCACCGAGGTCGTCGACGTGCTCGCGCAACGCTCCCGCCCGCAGCTGTTCTCGAACGCGATCCCGCCGTCGGTCGCGTGCGGGGCGCTGCGGGCGGTGCAGGTGCTCCGGGAGCATCCGGAGCTCGTCCGCCGCCTGCACGAGCACACGCGCAGCTTCCGCGAGCGACTTCGGGAAGCGGGCTTCCGGCCGCTCGACGGAGAGGCCGCCATTGTCCCGATCATCGTCGGCGAGACCGCGGCGGCGATGTCGTTCAGCGCGCAGCTGCTCGACGAGGGCGTGTTCGTGACCGGGTTCGGCTACCCCGTCGTCCCCGAGGGGACGGCGCGGGTTCGCGTCCAGATGTCGGCCGCAGCGACGGAGGAGCACCTCGACCGCGCGCTCGCCGCGTTCGAGACGGTCGGCCGGAGCGCGGGCCTACTCGCCGCCTAGGCTTCGTCCGTCTCCTGGCGCATGAACATCGACATGCCGGCAGGCAGCGGCGACCGCTGGCCGGAGGACTACGAGCGCGGCCGGCCGGGCTACCCGGCCGGGGTCGTGGACATCCCGGGCCTGACGTCGGCGTCGACCGTCCTCGACGTGGGCGCGGGGACCGGCAAGCTCACGCGCCTGCTCCTCGCCAGGTTCGGCCGTGTGGTCGCGGTCGAGCCGGCGGAGGCGATGCGCCGACTGCTCGCGGCCGGCTGCCCCGACGCCGAGGTTCTCGCCGGGAGCGCCGAGGAGATCCCACTCGCCGACGGCTCGGTCGATGCGGTCTTCGCCGCCGAGTCGTTCCACTGGTTCGACGGTGCGCGCGCGCTCACCGAGATTGCGCGCGTACTGCGGCCGGAGGGCGCGCTCGTCCTGATGTGGAACCTCCCGGCCGGGCCCGTGGAGCCCTCGATCGCCGAGGTGGAGCGGTTCGTGGAGGCACGCATGCCGGACCGGGAGGAGCTGGGGCACGACCCGCTCGACCTGAACTCGACTCGCTACGCCTCGGGCGAGTGGCGCCTGCCCTTTGCTCGGTCGTCGTTCGAGGAGCTCCGGGATGCACGGATACCAAATCCGCAGACGCTTGACCGGGAGGGGTTCGTCGCCTTCCTCGCGTCGATGGGCTGGATCGCCGATCTCGCCGACGCGGAGCGGCTGCCCCTGCTCGACGGGATCAGGTCGCGTCTCGGCGCCGACGAGTACCGGCGGCGCTGGGAGACGCACGTGTGCTGGACGCGCCAACGGTGCGCACGGTCGTAGCCTTCTTGCGTCGTGGCGACGGCACAAGCTCTCGGAACCGGTGAGCGCGCCCGCCTGATCCGGTGGGCAAGGCTCCTCGCGTGGTCGAGCCTCGTCTGGATGACCGCCGAAGGCGTCGTGGCCGTCGTCGCCGGCTTTGCCGCGGGAAGCATTGCGCTGATCGGGTTCGGCTTCGACAGCGCGATCGAGGGGATGGCGAGCGTCGTCATCATCTGGCGGTTCTGGGGCGCTCGGGCGCTCTCGGAGCGCGCCGAGAGCCGCGCTCAGAAGCTCGTCGCCGTGCAGTTCTTCATCCTCGCGCCCTACGTCGCCGTCGAGTCCGTCCGGGCGCTGGTCACCGGCCACGAGGCGGAGACGAGCTGGCTCGGCATCGCCCTGACGATCGTCAGCGCTGCGCTCATGCCCGTCTTCGCGATCGCGAAGCACCGCGTCGGCGCCAGGCTCGGCTCGGCGGCGACGAGGGCCGAGGGGACCCAGAACATGCTCTGCGCCTACCTGTCCCTCGCCGTCCTCGCAGGCCTGCTCGGCAACACCCTCGTGGGTGCGTGGTGGCTCGATCCGCTGGCGGGCCTGCTGATTGCCTACTTCGCCTTGCAGGAAGGCCGCGAGGCGTGGAGAGGCGAAGAATGCGGCAACTAGCCCGGCGGGCCGCTCGCCGGATCCCCTACGCGAGGATCGGCTCGGCCGCGAAGTCCGGGAACGGCGCCAGCGGCCGGAAGCGCGCCTGGAAGAAGCGCAGGTACGCCGGCTCGTAGACGAGCTCGAGGCCAGGCACGTCGTCCGCGGCCGCCAGCACCCGCGCAAGGGTCTCCGCCACGTACGCCAGGTGCTCGCCGGTGTAGACGCGCCGCGGCAGGGTCAGCCGCACGAGCTCGAGGCCGTCGTAGGGCTCGTGGCCGTGCTGGCCGGAGACGATCCCGCGCTCCATCGTGCGCACGCCGCCGGCGAGGTAAATCGCGGCCGCGAGCGTCTGCGCGGGGAACTGCTCCTGCGGGACGTGCGGCAGGAAGCGCTTGGCGTCGACGAATGCGCCGTGCGCTCCGACCGGCACGACGATCGGGACGCCGGCCTCCTCCAGCAGCCCGCCGAGGTAGACGGCCTGGCCGATCACGTGCCGCACGATCGGCTCCTGGGCCGACTCGAGGATGCCCTGCGCGAGCGCCTCCATGTCGTGTCCGGCGATCCCGCCGTAGTGCGGGAATCCCTCGTAGACCACGACCAGCTCGCGCGCTCGCTCGGCGAGCTCGTCGTCGTTGAGGGCGAGCACGCCGCCGATCGGCACGAAGTGGTCCTTCTTCGACGAGAAGACGGCGCCGTCGCTGAGGTCTGCGATCGCGCGGATGATCTCCGGCAGGGGCCGGTCCTCCCAGCCCGACTCGCGGTCCTTGACGAACACGGCGTTCTCCGAGATCCGCGTCGCGTCGAGGACGAGCGGGACGCCGTAGCGTCGCGTGAGCTCCCGGACGGCCCTGAGGTTCTCGATCGAGAACGGCTGGCCGCCGGCCATGTTCACGCACGCCTCCTGGCGGACGAACGCGATCCCGTCCGGGCCGTGCTCGCGGAGCACTGCCTCGAGCGCGTCGAGGTCGATGTCGCCCTTGAAGGGGAAGCGCGAGCTCGCGTCGCTCGCTTCCGCGCAGGCGACGTCGTACCAGATGCCGTCGAGGAGCTCGACGTGCGCCCGAGAGGTCGTGAAGTAGAGGTTCGACGGCACGCGCTGGCCCGGCCGCACGAGCAGGCGGGAGAGCAGGTGCTCCGCCCCGCGGCCCTGGTGGGTCGGGATGACGTGGCGATACCCGTAGACGTCCCGGACCGCGCGTTCGAGACGGAAGAAGCTCCGCGACCCGGCGTACGCCTCGTCGCCGAGCTCCATCGCGGCCCGCTGCTCCTGCGAGAGGGCCGACGTACCGCTGTCGGTCAGCAGGTCGATGAAGACGTCATCGGACCGGAGCAGGAACGTGTTGTACCCGGCCTCGGCGAGCGCAACCTCGCGGCGCCCGGCCGGAGGGAGCGCGATCGGCTCCACCACCTTGATCTTGAACGGCGGGACCACCCGGCTAGCCCACGAGCTCGTCGGCGTACTGAGGCTGCAGCTGGCGGTAGATCGTGAGCCCCGGCGCGACGCGCCGGTTCGTGTACGGGTACTCGACGAGGCCTCCCGGGCGGCGGTCGCCCACGGCACGCCGCTCGTTCTCGATCGCATGCTCGACGCAGATCGTCGGGCAGCTCTCGTCTGGCTCGAACACGATCGCCCCTTCCGCGACGTCGAAGTCGTAGTGCACGACCTCGTAGGCCGCGAGGTTCGGGCAGCCCTCGACCGCGCAGCGGTGCGTCTCAACCCACATCGTTCACCTCCGTCTCGGTCGTCAATCCGAGCGTCGCGAAGGGGTGCGCGGGCGGCATCCGTGTCGACCCTGACGCCGGCCGGGGGAAAGCCGCGCTCTACTCGGCCACGGAGATGACGGCCGCGCCCTGGATCCGGCCGGCGCGCAGGCGGTCGAGCGCGTCGTTCGCCTCCTCGAGGCGGAACGTCTCGACGTGCGTCCGCACCGGCACCCGCGGCGCGAGCTCCAGGAACTCCTCGCCGTCGTGCCGCGTGAGGTTCGCGACCGACCGGACCGACCGCTCGCCCCACAGCAGCTCGTAGGGAAAGGCCGGGATGTCGCTCATGTGGATCCCGGCGCAGACGACCGTCCCGCCCTTTCGGACCGCTGCTAGTGCCGCGGGGACGAGCTCGCCGGCGGGGGCGAAGATGATTGCCGCATCGAGCTCCTCGGGCGGCGCATCCCCCGAGGCGCCCGCCCACTCGGCGCCGAGCGAGCGCGCGAACTCCTGTCCCGCGGTGTCGTTCGCGCGCGTGAACGCGAACACCCGGCGTTCCTGCCAGACGGCGACCTGGGCGATCACGTGGGCGGCCGCGCCGAACCCGTAGAGGCCGAGCCGCGTGGCGTCGCCGGTCGTCCGGAGCGCGCGGTAGCCGATCAGCCCGGCGCAGAGGAGCGGTGCAGCCTGCAATGCCGGGTAGCCGTCCGGTATTCGGAAGCCGAACCTGGCGTCCGCGACCGCCGCTTCGGCGAAGCCGCCGTCCAGGTCGTAGCCCGTGAAGCGCGCGCGGTCGCAGAGGTTTTCCCGCCCGGTCAGGCAGTAGTCGCACTCGCCGCAGGTCCACCCGAGCCAGGGAATCCCGACCCGGGCTCCCGGCATCTGACCGACACCGGCGCCGACCTCGTCGACGACGCCCACGATCTGGTGGCCGAGCACGAGCGGCAGCGTGGGCTCGCGCAGCTCGCCGTCGACGATGTGCAGGTCGGTCCGGCAGACGCCGCAGGCGAGCACGCGGACGCGGAGCTCGCCGGCACCCGGCTCGGGCAGCGGGCGTTCCTCCGCGACGAGCGGCTCGCCCGGAGCTCGAAGCACCATCGCCCTCATGCGTGCTCGGTCGGCGTGGAGGGACTGTCCCTCGGACCCGGCGAGACGCGACATGGTCTTCGCGACGATCCAGTGACGCGTTCGTATCGGAATCCGTACGTGGTCGGCGTCGTCGCGGCCTCCGACCTATGGTCGGCCCGTGTCGCGCCGTCCCCGGCCCGTCCCGGGGAGACGGCACGGGTGACCTCGAGGCGGTCGGTGTCGCGTCCGATCGGCTAGCCCTCGACCTCGAGGCTCTCCAGCCGGACGCCCGCCGCGTCCGGATGCGTGACCTCCTCGGACAGCTCGACCTCGACCCGGGCTCCTTCCGCGACCGTCCCGGCCGACGCCCGCTCGAAGTGCTCGCGGAAGTGCTCGGGCGTGAAGTGCGAGAGCGCGCCGCACCAGACGCGAATCCCCGTCACCCGCGCGGCACCGTCCTGGGCCGCGACCTGCTCGATCTGCCGCATGAGCCCGTCCATGAGCGCCTGCTCGTGCATCTACGCGAGCTCCTCGAGCAGGCGTTCGACCGCGTCGTCGACGGCGTCGGCGACGGACGGCGTCAGCTGCGCGCCCGCCGCGATGCTCTCCGCCTCGATGCCGTAGAGCACGAGCCGCTCGGGCAGCCGGCCGAGCGCGCGCGCGAGCTCGATCGCCTCGCCGACCCCGAGCGTGTGGGTCGAGGCCGCCGAAAGCGTCGCGGGGAGCGGGCCCGTCGAGGCGTCGATCCGGTGGAGCATTCCCGGCGGCGACCCAGAGCGTACGGCGTCGACGACGAACACCTCCGACGCGCCGTCCCAGGCCTCCACGAGCGAGACCGGCTCGCCTTCCAGCTCCCGCACCTCGACCCCGGACGGCACGCGTCCGCGGAGCCGTTGCGCCACGACGAGACCTGCGGCGTCGTCGCCCTGCCACGCGTTCCCGATCCCGAGGACGAGTCTCAGGCCCTGTCGACCTCGAGCTGGAGGAAGTGCGTCGCGCAGGAGATGCAGGGATCGTGGTTGCGGATCGCCTGCTCGCAGCGCAGGCCGAGCTCATCGTCCGGCAGGTCGACGTGCCGCTCGACGAACCGGTACAGGTCGCCCTCGATCGCCTTCTGGTTCTGGGACGTCGGCGGGACGATCTTGGCGTCGAGGATCGTGCCGTCGTCGTCCAGCTCGTAGCGGTGCCAGAGCGTTCCGCGCGGCGCCTCGGTGGCGCCGAAGCCGACGCCCGCCCGCGGCGGCACGTCAACGAACGGCCGGTCCGGCTCCTCGTAGTCGGCGATCAGGCGTAGCGCCTCGTCGCAGGCGTAGAGGGTCTCGAGGCTCCGGATGACGATGCTGTGGAACGGATTCGTGCTCGGCGGCGCGAGTTCGACCTCGGCCGCCGCCTCGCGGGCCAAGGGCGACAGCTCGTCGAACGAGAGGTTGAAGCGCGCGATCGGACCGGTCAGGTAGACGCGCCCGTCGAGCGTCGCGTGCAGGGCGTTCGAGCGCTCGACGTGCTCCTCGACGACGTGCCGCTGGAACTCGTCGACGCCGAACTCGAGCCCGGACGACGATGCGATGCGCCCGCGGTCGATCGGGTACTCCCCCGGCGAGGTCAGCGCCATCAGCTCGTAGTCGAACTCCAGTTCCGGCATCGGCAGCGACGCCGTCAGCCGCACGGTCTCGAGCGCGATCTCCCGCGCCCGCTCGAGCGGCTCGACGAGCGCGCCGAGCTCCCGGCGCGAGGGCGCGCGGTAGAAGCCGCCGACCCGGACGTGGATCGGGTGGATCTCGCGCCCGCCGACGACGCGCATGACCTCGTTCCCCGCCTTCTTCAGGGCGAGGCCGTCCTCGACCACCTTCGGGTGGTCGCGCGCCATCGCCGGCGCCCCGTCGTAGCCGAGGAAGTCCGGGGCGTGGAGGAGGAAGACGTGCAGCGCGTGGCTCTCGATCCACTCGCCGCAGTAGAGGAGCCGGCGGAGATCGCGGATCGGGCCGTCGACCGTCACGCCGCAGGCATCCTCCATCGCGCTACACGCGCTCATCTGGTACGCGACCGGGCAGATCCCGCAGATGCGGGCGGTGATGTCGGGCGCCTCGAGGTACGAGCGGCCGCGAAGGAACGCTTCGAAGAAGCGTGGAGGCTCGTAGATCCGGAGCTCGACGTCCGCCACCTGCCGGTCGCGGATGACGACGCGCATCGCCCCCTCGCCCTCGACCCGGGCGAGGAAGTCGGTCCGGATCGTCCTGCGGCCGTTGCCCTCAGCCACTGCGGTCTCCGGCGGCGCGGAAGGGCTCCTTGGCGGCGTGGAACGTGTGGAACGCGCGGCGGGTGTCCCGGCCGTCGGCGCCGAGCTCCAGCCACTGGCGGGTCAGCGAGACGGTGTTCGGGCTCTCCATCGGACCGAAGCAGCCGTAGCAGCCGCGGTGGTAAGAGGGGCACAGCGCGCCGCAGCCGGCGTGCGTGACCGGGCCCAGGCAGGGCGTCCCGTGCGCGACCATGACGCAGACGTTGCCGGCGCGCTTGCATTCGACGCAGACGCTGTAGTCCGGGATCGCGGGACGGCGCTCGTTCAGGTAGGCGTTCAGCACCTCGAGCAGCTGCTGCTTGTTCACCGGGCAGCCGTGGAGCTCGAAGTCCACCTTGACGTGCGAGCTGATCGGCGTCGAGGTGGCGAGCGTCGAGATGTACTCGGGGCTCGCGTAGACGACGGACGTGAACTCGCGCACGTCGGCGAAGTTTCGCAGCGCCTGGATCCCGCCGGCCGTCGCACAGGCGCCGATCGTGACCACGCGGCGAGACAGCCTGCGGACGCGCTGAATGCGTTCGGCGTCGTCCGGAGTGGTGATCGAGCCCTCGACGAGCGAGACGTCGTACGGCCCGCCGGCGACGGCGCTCGACGCCTCGAGGAAGTGGGCGATGTCGACCTCGCCCGCCAGTGCGAGGAGCTCGTCCTCGCAGTCGAGGAGGCTCAGCTGGCAGCCGTCGCAGGAGGCGAACTTCCAGACGGCGAGCTTTTTGCGCCGGGCGGCCATCAGAGCTCGGGCACCGTCAGCAGCCGTTCGACGGCCGCGTAGGGGAAGACCGGTCCGTCGCCGCAGACGAAGACGGGGCCGAACTGGCACCGGCCGCACTGGCCGAGCGCGCACTTCATGTTCCGCTCGAGCGAGAGGAAGACCCGGTTCGCGCTGATGCCGGCCGCGGCGAGCCCGGCCGCGGTGAACCGCATCATCACCTCGGGCCCGCAGACCATCGCCGTCGCCCGGTCGGGGTCGAACGCCGCGCGCTCGATCAGCGTCGTGACGACGCCGACGGGGCCCGTCCAGGTCTCGTCGGCCCGGTCCACCGTCACATGGACGTCGACGCCCCGGGCGCGCAGGCGCTCGAGCTCGCCCGCGTAGAGCAGCTGGTCGGGCGAGCGGCTGCCGTACAGCAGCACGACCCGGTCGAAGGCGTCGCGCCGTGCGAGCGCGGCGTAGAGGGCAGGCCGGAGCGGGGCGAGCCCGATGCCGCCGGCCGCGATCACGAGGTCACCGCCCTCTGCGCGGGCGACCGGCCAGGCCGTCCCGTAGGGGCCGCGGATCCCGAGCGTGCCGCCTCTCGTGATCTTGCAGATCGCCCGCGTCGTCGCGCCGGCGACCCGGATCGTGTGGACGAGCCGGTCCCGGCGCGTCGGGTCGCCGCTGATCGAGATCGGGACCTCGCCTGCGCCGAAGGCGTACACCATCGTGAACTGGCCGGGCTCGAAGGCGAAGATCTCGCCGCCGGCCGCGGGCTCGAGCTCGAGCGTCCACGTATCGGCGGTCTCGCGCCGCCGGCGCCGGATCCGGAAGGGCTCCGGCAGGTAGGGGGAGCTGAGGGCCGGCTCAGCCATCCTGGTGGTGGTAGACGTCGAGCAGCTGCATCCGGGTCGCTTGGAGCCGGCTCACGATCACCTCCGCGAACCGGCGCATCAGCTCGTAGCCGAGGTCGTGGTCGTCCATCGACTTCTGGCGCAGGCACGCGCCGTCGAACGCGACCGCGCGCACCGGCTGGAGCGCGCGCGCGTCGAAATGCCAGCGGTACGGCGAGAAGAGCCACGACCAGCCGAGCACGTCCTCGTCGTGGAGCGTCATCAGCAGGGCGGCTCCCCGACCCGGGACGTGCGTCTCGAGCGCCACGCTGCCGCTGCGCAGGACGTAGAAGGTGTCCGCGGGGTCGCCCTCCCGGAACAGGTAGGCGCCCTCCTCGAACTGGGCGGTGGTGGCGCAGCCGGCGATGGTGGCGAGATGCTCCTCGGCGAGGTTGGCGAACAGCCGGCTCTCGACGAGCAGCTCTTCGATCGTTCGAATCCTCATCGTGCGTCCTCCCTCAGCGCGGTTGCCTCCTCCGTGATGTCGATCGCGGCGGGGCACCAGGTGATGCAGCGGCCGCAGCCGACGCAGCCGGACTCGCCGAACTGCGCGTGCCACGTGCCGAGCTTGTGCGTCAGCCACTGCCGGTAGCGCGCCTTGCCGCTCGTGCGGACGCCGCCGCCGTGCAGGTGCGAGAAGTCGAGCGTGAAGCAGGAGTCCCAGACCTGGCGACGCTCGGCCTCGCCTCCCGTGAGGTCGGTGACGTCCTCGACGGTCGTGCAGAAGCAGGTCGGGCAGACCATCGTGCAGTTCCCACACGTGAGGCAGCGCTCGGCGACGTCGTCCCAGCGGGGGTGGTCGCGGTTGCGCGCAAGCAGCTCCGGGAGGCCGGCGGTGTCGAGCCGCCGGCCCATCGACGCGGCCGTGCGCTCGACGACCCGCTCCCCCTCGGCCTCCTCCTCGGCCGTCGCCTCGCGCGCGGCGAGGCCGGCGAGGACCTCCGCGCCGCGGTCGGAGCCGGCGTCCGCGAGGTAGCCGCGGCGGCCGTCCTCCACGAGCTCCGTGAGGACGAGGTCGTAGCCGAAGGTCGCCCGAGGTCCCGTGCCCATCGAGACGCAGAAGCAGGTCCCGCCGGCGACGCCGCAATTGACTGCGACGACGAAGACGCGGCCGCGCCGCGCCTCGTAGGCCGGGTTCACGTAGCGGCCGCCGAGGAAGATCCGGTCGAGCTTGGCGATCGCGTGCAGGTCGCAGGAGCGGACGCCCACGAAGGCGACCGGCCGGTCGTCCTCCTCCGGCCCGTCGACCATGTCGAGCTCCGCCTCGCCGTTCCGCCGCGCGCGGAAGAGCGTCACCGACGGCGGGTGGAGCAGGCGCTTCCACGACTGCGGGCCGACGGCGTAGCCGAAGAGCGCGTCGTCGTCGCGCCGCTTGAGCCGGTAGGTGCCGGCGTCCTGCTCGTCGGTCCAGCCGGCGGGCAGGTCGGCGGCCGAACGGATCTCGTCGTAGACGATCGCGCCGTCCGAGACGGTCGGGCCGACGAGCCGGAAGCCGCGCTCGACCAGTTCCTCCAAGAGGCGGTCCAGTGCGGGTTGCTCGAGGAGCCTCACGTCACCGTCAAGGTACGGACGGCCCGGGCGGAGGCCATCCGTGGAATCCCGCCGAGCGTATCGCGGAAACCTCCTGTTGCGAAGCGCTTGGAAACAGGGCAGGCTGACTTGCGATATGTGTCTCGGCGCGATCGAGCAGGTGGCTGAGATCTGGGACGACGGCGGCATGCGCATGGCGCGCTCCGAGTGCGGCGTGGTCCTGTCGCTCGCGTTCGCGCCGGACGCGGTCGTGGGCTCGCACGTGCTGGCGCACGCCGGGGTCGCCGTCCGCGTGCTCGATCCCGGCTCGGCGGAGGACGCGGCCGCCCTGCGGGAGGCGATGCAGGCGTGAGCACCCGCGCCACCGGGGTCGTCCTCGCGCTCTTCACCGCCACGATCAGCGGCGTCGCCGTCTTCCTCAACGGCTACGCGGTGAAGCGGTTCGACGACGCCACCGTGTACACGACGGCGAAGAACGGCGTCGCCGGGCTCCTGCTGGTCCTGCTCGCGCTGCCGTTGCTGCGCGCGCCTCAGCGCGGGAGGCGGCCGGCGGCGAGCCCCCGGTCCGCGGCGCAGTGGCTCGCGCTCCTCGCGGTGGCGGTCGTCGGCGGCAGCGTCCCGTTCGTGCTGTTCTTCGAGGGGCTGGCCAGGGCCTCGTCGACCCAGGCCGCGTTCATTCACAAGACGCTCGTCGTCTGGGTCGCGCTCCTCGCGGTGCCGCTCCTCAAGGAACGGCTGTCGTGGGCGCACTTCGCGGCCATCGGGCTCCTCGTCGCCGGCCAGCTCGTCCTCGCCGGCGACGCCGGCATCGTCTCCGTCGGCAGCGGCGAGCTGATGATCCTCGCCGCCACGCTCCTCTGGGCGATCGAGGTCGTCTTCGTCAAGCGTCTGCTCGACTCGCTCGCGGCTCCGACCCTCGCGACCGCGCGGATGGGAATCGGGACGCTCGTCCTCGTCGGGTTCGTCGCGGTCTCCGGGCGGTGGAGCGACCTCGCCGGGCTCGGCGGGCCCCAGTGGGGGTGGGCGCTCCTGACGGGCGTCGTCCTGGCCGGGTACGTCGCTACCTGGTACGCGGCGCTCGCGCGTGCGCAGGCGGTGGACGTGACCGCCGTGCTCGTGCTCGGCGCCGTCGTGACCGCGCTGCTCGACCGCGGCATCGAGGGCGCTCCGCTGGACGTCCTCGGCGTCGGCCTGATCGCGCTCGGCGGGGCGGTCGCGGCGCTGCGCGTGCTCTACCCGCCGCCGCGCCCGCTGCCGGCGTGAGCGCCGGCGCACTGCTCTTCGCGCGGTACGCGTACCCGCCGAACGCGCTCGGCTACTGTGGCGCGGACGACAACAGGACGCTGCTCGAGTACGGCGAGGCCGGCGAGTCGGACGGCGGGCTCGTCCAGCTCGCGCGCAGCTTCGAGGGCGCCTGGCCCTACCTGGAGCTGATTGCGGGCGCGAACGGGATCGACGACCCGCTCGACCCGCGGGTCGTGGAGGCGTACTGGGTCGGAAGCTCCCTGCTCGACCGGGTCGACGGCGGCAGCCTCGCTTTCCACCTGGACGAACGCTTCCGCAAGCGGGCAGGGCGGGCCTGGGATCTCCTCGCGACGGGGATCCCCGACGGCGGGGTCCCTCACCACGACTTCCACGTCTTCGGCGTCTACCCCTGGGTCGGGCTGCTGCGGTCCGGCGACGCGACCGAGCCGCTGCGGGTCCTCGAGAGCTGCCGGATCACGCCCGGACGCGTGCTCGCCGTCGAGGGTGAGGAGGCGACCGTCCTCGCCGAGCCGTTGCTCTGGGACGGCCGCCGCCTCCGGCTCGGGCCGGCGGCCGAGCGGCGGGCGGCGTGGCGCCGCGACGGTCTCGGGTTCCTGCCGGACCTTCGCCCGGGCGACTGGGTCTCGCTCCACTGGGACTGGGTGTGCGACCGTCTCCGGCCGGCCCAGGCGGCGACGCTCACGCGCTACACGCGGCGGATGCTCGCGCTCGCGAACCGCGCCTCTGCGCCGGCGGCGCTCGCCTAGCCCACGACGAGGTCGCGGACGGGCCGGCGCGGCGTCGGCCGCGCCTCCGGGCCGTAGCCGAGGCGCAGCACGAGCTGCGGCACGCCCGCTCGCCCGGTCAGCTCGGCCACCTTCGGGCCGAGGTCCGAAACCTCGAGCGGCTGGTTGAGGAACGAGGCCGCCAGTCCCTCCTGCGTCGCGCGCAGGAGCAGCCGCGACAGCGCCTGGCCCGCGGCGAGCCGTTCGGACGTCGTGTCGCCGGCGGTACCGAGGACGACGAGGAGCGGCGAGGCCTCGATGAGCTTCTCGTCGTGTGCGGCCTTCCCCTTGCCGAGGTCGAACGTGCGCATCGCGAGCGGGCTCAGCGTGGCGCGAAGCCTCGACTTCCGGGAGTCGTACGCGGGCATGCCGTCCCCGGTCCGCTCCCGGTCTCCGTGGACCCAGGCCTCGAGCTCTCGCCGGAAGGCCGGGTCGAGCATCTGCGCCCGGTCGGCGGCGGCGACGAGGGAGGCGAGCGCCTGCCGATCATCGTCCTCGAGCCGCACGAGCCACGCGCCCTCCGCCTCGGCGGCGGCGACAAGCTCGCGCACGAGCTCGTCGGGAACCGTCTTGGGCAGGAACGGCCGGCGGTTGGTATGCCGTTTCGCGATCGCCCAGAAGAGCAGGCGCTCGTCGTAGGACGGCCCGCGATCGGGCCCGAGCCGCACGCGCGCCAGCAGGTCGGCGTCCGCGGAGTCGGGCAAGAGCGAGAAGTCGCCTTCGTGCCCGTGCTGTCGGATCCCTATGCGCAGGTGGTGGAGGAATGCGCCGCAGCTGATCTCGAGCTCGCGGTCGTCGGGGTCGACGACCGGTAGCGCGCGCGTCCGGTCGGCGTAGACGAGCAGCGCGTCCGCATCCGGGCGGATGCACCAGGGCTGTGAGTTGTGGCTGGACGGCGCGAGCACCGCGTAGCGCAGGAGGAAGACGAGGCGCGCCACCTCGGAGCCGCTGAACGGGTACTCCTTGCGTTCGAAGTCGAGGTCCTCCACGGCGGTCTGGTCCGGCTCGCCGGCCTCGTGTCGCGCCATCGCCTCGCGGATCGCGGCGACGGTCTCCCGGTCCTGCTCGTTCTCGAGCTGGGGCAGGTAGAGCTCCTCCTCCTTGCGGAGGTGGGCCTGCAGCAGCGACTGGATGCCGTACAGCGTCGCCTGGAGCGAGTCCGCGTCCCGTCCGTCGTCCGCCGCGAGCTCGTCGACCCACTCACGCAGGATCGTGTGGTCGAGCTTCATCGTCGCCGTCGCCATCGGGTGCCGCAGCCGGTGCGCGACCTCCGGGTAGAGCCAGCGCTCCTCCGCTTCGGCATGGCGCCAGAGGTCCCCGCGCAGGAACGCGAGGACCGGATGGACGGCCGCGACGCGGGCCGCGGGATCGAGCTCGGGTACCAGCCGCGCGACCGAGCCGATCTGGTCGATGCGCGGGCGCAGGTCGTCGTGCCGGGCTCGAAGCGGTTCGGTCAGGGTTCGCGCCATCGCGGTCAGTCTGCGCCGGTACCGGCCCGCCGCAATCGGCGGACGCGCGGATTCCGGCTGCGGCTTTCCCCGGACCGGCGGCGGCTCGTGGGTTTCCCGCACGCGGATCGGCGCGGACGCGGATGCCGTCGCGGCGCGCCGGGCCGACCATCTCAGCGATGGGACGGATCGCCGTCGTCGGGTGGGACCAGGAGACCAACGTCGAACTGGTCACCGCCTGGCGGGAGCTCGGTCTCCCGGCGATGCTGCTCTCCCCGCCCGAGGCGATGGGCCGGCTCGAGCAGGACGACGTCGCGCTCGGCCGCCTGGACGTCGCGAAGTCGCTCGACGGCGTCGAGCCGGGCCTCGAGACACTCGGCTTCCTCCAGCACCGCGGCGTGCGGGTCCTGAACCGGGCGGGCGCGCTGATGAAGGCGCACGACAAGCTGCTGACCGCCCACCGGCTCGACCACGCCGCCGTCCCGAACCCGAGGACGGTCTTCGTCCCGCCCGATGCGACGGACGTCCTGCTCCCGGCGCCGCTCGTGCTGAAGCCGCGCTTCGGCAGCTGGGGCGTCGACGTGCTGCGGTGCGACGCCGAGGCGGACATCGCCCCGGCGCTGGAGCTGCTCCGGACGAGGCCGTGGTTCCACCGCCAGGGCGCGATCGCGCAGACCCTGATCGAGCCGCGCGGCTACGACCTCAGGCTCCTCGTCGCCGGCGGCGTCATAATCGGCTCGGCCGAGCGCCGCGCCGCGCCAGGCGAATGGCGGACGAACGTCTCTCTCGGCGGCAGCCGCCGGCCGGTCGACCCACCGCCGGAGGCGGCCCGTCTCGGCGTGGCGGCGGCGGCGGCGATCGGCACCGACTTCGTCGGCATCGACCTCATCCCGACGAACGGCGAGCACATCGTGCTCGAGCTCAACGGTGCGGTCGAGTTCGACCGCGTCTACGACCTCCCCGGGCAAAACGTCTACCTCGACCTCGCCTGCCAGCTCGACCTCGCGCCGGTGGAGGTGGCCGTGTGAGAGCCCCGGTCCGGTTGTTCGACCCCGACGATCCCACGCAGGAGACGACCGCCGTCGTCCTCGACCCCAGGAACGTTTGGGAGCGGGTCTTCGCCGTCGCGCCTCTCGTCCTCGTCGGGACGAAAGAGCCGAACGGCCGTCACGACATCGCGCCGAAGCACATGGCCCTGCCGCTCGGCTGGGGCGATCGGTTCGGCTTCGTCTGCACGCCTCGGCACGCGACCCACGCGAACGTCGAGCGCGAAGGCGCCTTCACGGTCAGCTTCCCGCACCGCTTCCAGGTCGTCCAGGCGGCGCTCGCCGCGACGAGGCGGGAGCCGGACGGCACGAAGCCGAACCTCCGCGCCCTGCCGACCTTCCCAGCGCGAAAGGTGGACGGCGTCCTGGTGCACGGCTGCTACCTCTTCCTGGAATGCGAGCTCGACCGGCTCGTCGGCTTCGGCGACGAGTCCCTCGTGGTCGGCCGCATCGTCGCGGCCGCGGCGCGTGAAGAGGCGGTCCGCAGCCCGGACCGCGACGACGCCGAGATCCTCCGCCGGCTCGCGCCGATCGCGTACGTGAGCCCCGGGCGCTTCACCGCGGTGTCGGACACGCAGGCGTTCCCGTTCCCGGCCGAGTTCAGCCGCTGACGTGAAGGAGGACGAGCTCCTCGCCTGGCTGCGGGCCCGCGAGGGCGAGATGGCGCTGCTGCTGGAGGCGCTCGCCCTGGCCGAGTCGCCGTCGCTCGCCCGGTCGTCGCTGCGCGAGGCGCTCGACCTCCTGGCCGCCGAGCTGCGGGCCGTGGGATACCTACCGAAACGCGTGCGCGGGTTCGACGCCGGCGGGGACCACCTGTACGCGCGTCCCGTCGAGCGCGCCCGCCGCGCGCCGCGGCAGCTCGTCGTGGGCCACGTGGACACCGTCTGGCCGCTCGGCACCGTGGCCGCGATGACCCCGCGCATCGAGGACGGCCGGCTGTACGGCCCCGGCGTCTACGACATGAAGGGCGGGCTCGTCCAGCTCGTCTTCGCGCTCCGCGCGCTCGATGCGCTCGGCCTGCAGCCGACGATCACGCCCGTCCTTTTCGTCAACTCGGACGAGGAGGTCGGAAGCGGCGACTCCGTCCGCTGGATTCGGATGCTCGCGCGCGGGGCGGTTCGCGCGTTCGTGCTCGAGCCGCCGGCGGGCTCGAACGGGCAGCTGAAGACCCGCCGGAAGGGCGTCGGTCGCTTCCGCCTGACCGTCCACGGCCGCGCCGCCCACGCCGGGTCCAGCCCCGAGGAGGGGATCAGCGCGATCCTCGAGCTGGCGCGCCAGGTGGAGCGGCTCTTCGCGCTCAACGACCCGGACCGTGGCATCACCGTCAACGTCGGCACGATCGACGGGGGCCTCCGCCCCAATGTCGTCGCCCCGGAGGCGACGGCGATGGTCGACGTGCGCGCCCCGACGCGGGAAGCCGCAGAGCACGTCGAGCGCGAGATCCGCGCACCGGGCCCGCTCCCGCGGGGGCTCACCGTCGCCCTCGAAGGCGGCTTCCGCCGACCGCCGATGGTGGCGACGCCGGGAAACCGGGAGCTCTGCCGGCGTGCGCGGACGCTCGCCGCCCGGCTCGGCCTGGCCGTCGGCGAGGCGGGGCTCGTCGGCGGCGCATCGGACGCGAACTACACGAGCGAGCTGACGCCGACCCTCGACGGCCTCGGGGCGCTCGGCGACGGCGCCCACGCGGCGGACGAGCACGTCGTCGTCCACGCGCTCCCCGAGCGCGCGGCGCTCCTCGCGCTGCTGCTCCTCGAGCCTGCGTAGCGGCTTTCCCGCAGGAGCGTTCCGCGCCCGCCCGGATTCCGCTCCCGGGCGTCCGGGCGAGCATCAAAGGCGAGAAGGAGGTTCGAGATGCTGGACTTCACCGACGGCACCACCTGGTTCGTGTGCGGCCTCGCGGTCACGATGCTCGTGGCCTCGCTGGTCGTCGTGTTCGCCTACGTCGCCCAGAGGACCGAGCACCGGTGACGGTCGGGACGGCCAACGCGGTCGGCGTCTTCGACCGCATCGTCTGCGGCGTCGACGCGTCGCCCGAGGCGCTCGAGGCCGCGCGGCAGGCCGAGCGCCTTCGCGCCCCGACCGGCGTCCTACGCCTGGCAGCGGTCGCCGAGATCGACCTCGCGGTGCATGCGGGCTTTGCGATGAGCCACGTGCTCGAGGAGCTGGACGCGTCCGCGCGGGCGGCGCTGCACCGCGCGATCGACGCCGTCCGTCCCGGAAGCACGCACCTGCTCGCCGGCGACACGGTCCCCTGCCTGCTCGAGGAGATCGAACGCTCGGAGGCGACTCTCGTCGCCGTCGGCCCGCACGGCCACAGCCGCGCGGTCGGCGTCCTCATGGGCGGCGTCGCGACGGCGCTGCTGCACGAGGCTCCGTGCTCCGTGCTCCTCGCGCGACACGAGCGCTACGGGAGGTTCCCCGAGAGCATCCTGGTGGGCGTCGACGGCTCGCCGGAGTCGCTGACCGCCGCCGCCGTGGCGCGGTCGGTCGCGGACCGGTTCGACGCCGAGCTCGTCGCGATCGCGGCGACCGCCGGTCGGGACGTGGACCCCGAGGCGATCCTCGAGGCGGTCCCCGGCACGGTCCTCGACGACCGCAAGCCGGTGGAGGCGCTCGTCGACCTGGCCGCCGAGGCCGACCTCACCGTCGTCGGCAGCCGCGGCCTGCACGGCTTCCGGTCGCTCGGAAGCGTCAGCGAGCGGGTCGCGCACCGCGCGTCCTCCTCCGTTCTCGTCGTTCGACATCCCCCGGCTCACACCGTCTGAAGGAGGCTCCCATGGAGACGCGGCAGGAACTCACAGCCCCGACGACCGACGTATCGACGTTCAAGCGCGTGCTCGTCGGCGTCGACGACTCGCCCGAAGCGCTCGAGGCCGCGCGCCAGGGCGCGACGCTCGCCGAGGGCCCGATCACGCTCGTGAGCGCCTACGACCTCACAGCCGGCCTCGTCGGCGGGACGGGGCCTTCGGTTCCGGCCTACCTCGACGAGGAGCGGGTCCGGGAGGAGGCCGAGGCCGTCATCGACCGTGCCCGCGAGGAGATCGGGGACAAGCCGGTCGTCGTCGGGAGGGTCGACCGCGGACGCCCCTGGGAGCTGCTGCTCGCCGAGATCGCCCGCTGGGACGACACGCTCGTCGCGGTGGGCTCGCACGGCCACCGCCGGGCGCTCGGGATCCTCATCGGCTCGACGGCGACCGAGCTGATCCACAAGGCGCCGTGCTCCGTGCTCGTCGCGCGCACCGGCCTCGGCCGGTTCCCGCAGCGGGTCGTCGTCGGCCTCGACGGCTCCCGGGAGTCGCTGCTCGCCTACGAGACCGCGAAGTCGCTCGCGAAGCGCTTCGATGTGGAGCTCGACGCCGTCGTCGCGCACGTGAACGGCGAGGTGGACGTGGACGCGATCGAGCGCGGCGTCGGTGAAAGCGTCCGGCGCATCGTGGACGAGCCCGTTTCGGCGCTCGTCTCGCTCTCGGCGGACGCCGACCTCGTCGTCGTCGGCAGCCGCGGCCTCCGCGGCGTGAAGGCGCTCGGCTCGGTCTCGGAGCGAGTGGCCCACCAGGCGGCGTCGTCCGTGCTGATCGTTCGCCGACGGCCGTGACCATGCGGAGGGAGCGCCCTGCCCGGGCGGGCGCTCCCTCCCCTTCCGGCCTCACCGAGCGCGAGGCGCAACGGCGCCTCGCCGCGCGCGGCCCCGCGCCGCCCACCTCCTCCAGCCGCTCCTACCGGAGCATCGTCCGCGCGAACGTCCTCACCGTCTTCAACCTGATCCTCGTCGTCTTCGGGACGCTGACCCTCGTGTTCGCCGACTGGCGCGACGCGCTGTTCCTCGGCGTCCTCGTGTCCAACTCGGCGATCGGGATCACCCAGGAGGTGCGCGCCAAGCGCGCCCTCGACCGGCTTGCAGCGCTCGTCCAGCCGGTGGCGACGGTTGTGCGCGACGGGCGGCCGAGGGAGGCGCACATCGACGAGCTCGTCGTCGGCGACCTCGTGCGCATCGCGCCCGGCGACCAGGTCGTCGCCGACGGGAGGCTCGTCGAGGCCGGCTCGCTCAACCTCGACGAGTCGATCGTGACCGGCGAGTCCGAGGCGGTCGAGCGTCGGGCCGGCGACGAGGTCCGCTCCGGGTCGTTCGCCGTCGAGGGCGCCGGGGCGTACGAGGTGACGGCGGTCGGCGCCGAGAGCTACGCGGTCCGGATCGCCGGCGAGGCGCGCGCGTTCCGCCACCCCCGCTCGCCGCTCGAGCGGGCGCTCAACCGCCTGCTCTTCATCCTCGTCGCGGTCATGGTCCCGCTCGGCGTCCTGCTCGGCGTGGCGCTCTGGGAGCGGCGGACCCCGTTCGACGAGGCGGTTCCGACATCGGTGGCGGCGGTCGTGAGCCTGGTGCCGGAGGGCCTGATCCTGCTCGCGAGCCTCACGTACGCCGTCGCCGCCCTCCGGATGGCGCAGCGCGGCGCGCTCGTCCAGCAGCTGAACGCCGTCGAGTCGCTGGCGTCGGTCGACGTGCTCTGCCTGGACAAGACCGGCACGCTGACGGAGAGCTCGCTCCGCGTCGTCGACGTCGTCGAGCGGAACGAGACCGCCGCCGAGCTCGGCCCGTTCGCCGCGAGCGCGCCGGTCGCGAACGACACGCTCGCCGCGATCGCGGCCGCGCGTCCGGCGCCGGGGGGCGACCCTGAACAGGTCGTCCCGTTCTCGTCCCGCTGGCGCTGGAGCGGGCTGCGTCTCGGCGGCCGCGACCTCGTCCTCGGGGCACCCGAGCTCTTCGAGCTCGGGCCGCTCGCCGAGCGGGCGACGGCGGAGGCGGCGGACGGCCGGCGGACGCTCGCGTTCGGGACGAGCCCGGTGCCCCTCGACGACCTCGACCCGGCCGCCGGAGCGCCACCGCGCTTCCAGGCGGCCGCACTCGTCGTGATCGCCGAGCGCCTGCGGCCGGAGGCGCGCGCCACCGTCGAGTACTTCCGGCGCGAGGGCGTCGCGCTGAAGGTGATCTCGGGCGACCGGCCCGAGACGGTGGCCGCGATCGCGCGGGACGCGGGGATCCCCGTGACCGAGCCGCTCGACGGCCGGGAGCTGCCCGCCGATCCCCGCGAGCTCGCTCGGGCCATCGACCGGACGAGCGTCGTCGGGCGCATCTCGCCGGATGGCAAGAAGCGCGTCGTCGAGGCGCTCGCGGCGGAGGGCCGCTACGTGGCCATGGTCGGCGACGGCGTGAACGACGTCCCGGCGCTGAAGGCGTCGCGGCTCGCGATCGCGCAGGGCGCGGGCACCCAGATGGCGAGGAGCGTGGCCGACCTCGTCCTCGTCCGCGGCGACTTCGCCGCGGTGCCAGCGATGGTGCGCGAGGGACGGCAGATCCTCCGGAACCTCCAGCGCGTTGCGCGCCTGTTCGTGACGAAGTCCGCGTTCGCCGCGTTCCTGATCCTGTCGGCCGGGCTGACTCCGACCGCGTACCCGCTCCTTCCACGGCACCTCACCCTCGCCGCGGCGCTGACGATCGGAATCCCGGCGTTCTTCTTGGCGCTCGCGCCGAGCCGCGGGACGTTCCGCGCGCCCGGCTTCCTCCGCGACGTCTCGGCGTTCGCGCTCCCGGCCGGGACCACCGCCGGCCTCGGCGTGCTCTCGAGCTACTGGTTCGCCCTCTACGTCCTCGACCTGCCGGTGGCCGAGGCGCGCACGGTCGCGACGACCGCGCTGATTGCGATCGGGCTCTACTTCGTGCTCGTGCTCGAGGCCGCAGGCCGGCTCCGCGGCGCCGCCGTCTCGACGCTCGTCGTCGCCCTCGCCGCAGGCTACGGATTCGTCCTCGCCTGGCCGTGGTCGCGGGAGTTTTTCGCGCTCGTGTGGCCCTCGCCCGCCATGCTGGCGACGGCCGCCGGCGGCTCGGCCCTCGTGCTCGCCGGGCTCTGGCTCGCCGACCCGCGCTTCGCGCCCGGCCGCGCGCACACGGCGGACGAGTAGGCTCGCGGCGTGGACCCGATCCGCGTCCTGGAGACCCAGCGCCGGCTCGAGCAGGGAAGCGGCGGGTACGAGATCGTCCACGAATCGCCGGGGCTGGAGATCGGCGTGTACGTGCTCGTGGCGCCGGAGCCGGACCGGCAGCAGCCGCACGACCGGGACGAGGTCTACGTCGTCCTCGGCGGGCGGGGCACGCTGCGAATCGGCGACGAGTCGCTCGATCTGGCCGAGGGCGACGCCGCGTTCGTCCCTGCAGGCGCAGACCACGGCTTCACCGGCTACGAGGGGCTGAGCGTGCTCGTGGTCTTCGCCGGCGAGGGCGTCGAGCCGGCGGCGTGAACAACGGCTTCGGGATCGGCCGGATCGCCGGGATCCGGATCTCGATCCATTGGAGCTGGCTCGTCGTCTTCGTCCTGATCACCTGGACGCTCGCCGACTCGATCTTCCCCGAGTCCAACCCAGGCCTCTCGGACACGGCGTACGTCGCCATGGCGCTCGCGGCCGCCGTCCTCTTCTTCGCGTGCCTGCTGCTCCACGAGCTCGGCCATGCGCTGCAAGCGAAGCGCGAGGGCGTGGAGATCGACGGGATCACGCTCTGGCTCTTCGGCGGCGTGGCGCAGTTCCGGGGCCTCTTCCCGAGCGCGGGCGCGGAGTTCCGGATCGCGATCGCCGGGCCGCTCGTCTCGCTCGCGCTCGGCGGCGGCTTCGTACTCGTCGCCTGGGCGCTCGGACTTCCGCGCGAGGTCGACGGCGTCGCCGCCTGGCTCGGCTTCATCAACCTCTTCCTGCTCGCGTTCAACATGCTTCCCGCGCTGCCGCTCGACGGCGGGCGGGTGCTGCGGTCGCTCCTCTGGCTGCGCCGGGGCGATCTCGCGTCGGCGACGCGAAGCGCGTCGACGGTCGGGCGCGGGTTCGCCTACCTCCTGATCCTGCTCGGGCTCGCCGAGCTCGTGTTCCTCGGCTCCTTCGGCGGGGTCTGGCTCGCCTTCATCGGCTGGTTCCTCCTCCAGGCGGCCTCCGCCGAGACGCGGTACCTCGCCGCGCGCCAGGCGCTCGGCGGGCTCCGCGTCGCCGACCTCATGGTTCGGGAGCCGGCGACCGTCCGGGACGACATGCGGCTCGGGGACTTCGTGGACGAGATCGTCTGGTCTCGCCGCTTCACGACGTACCCCGTCGTCGAGGATGGGAGGGCCGTCGGGCTCCTGCCGTTCCGCCGCGTCGCCGAGACGCCGCGCCGCGAATGGGACGATCGGGTCGTCCGCGACTGCATGCTCTCGATCGAGGAGACGCCCGTGTTCCGGCCGGAGGACCCACTGATCGCCGCCCTCGAGCGGCTGTCCGCATCCGAGGTCAGCCGCGGGCTCGTGCTCGAGGACGGCCGGCTCGTCGGGCTGCTCTCGATTACGGATCTCCTGCGGGCGCTCGAGCTCGGGACGGCGTCGCGGCACCCTGCCCGCAGCGCTCCGTAGTCGGCCGCAGGAGCGATCAGGCGCGGCGCCGATGCGCGGCCGGCGGCCCCGGCGGACGATGCGGGCGTACTGAAAGGAGGAGCGATGGAGACACTCACGGAGGTCCCGCTCCGCACGGTGCACGCCTACCAGACCGACGAGGACACCGTTCTCGAGATCGAGCTGCCCGTCGACGAGCCGAAGCTCACGCTCGCCCTCGACGACCACACGCTCACGGTCCGCGTTCCGCGTCGCACCGGGCCCGAGCGCTTCAAGATGAACGCCGACGTCACGGGCGTCTGAGAGGCCCGAAGGAGGAAGCCTGGAACGTCACCGAGAGGGTGGGCGCCGCCGGGACCGCGTCCCGCCCGAAGCTCAAGCGGTCGCTCGTCCTCTGGATGGCGACGGCGATGCCGCGCCTTGACGCCGCCGTGCGCCCTGCCACACTCGCGGTACGGATGACTCGGCTGCTTCAGAGCCTCGGCGCGGACGTCGAGCGCGCGCTCACGGACATGAACGTCCCCTCGTACGTCATCGACCGCGACGGCGCAATCGTCTGGCTCAACCCCGCCGCGCAGCGGCTCGTCGGCGACGCGCGCGGCAGGCGGTTCACGGACATCGTGGTCCCCGCCGACCGCCCGCGGGCGCGCGAGACCTTCGCGCGCAAGATCGTGGGCAAGGAGAAGGTCACGGACGCAGAGGTCGAGCTCGTCGGCCGCGACGGCCGCCCGCTGTCCGTCGAGGTGAGCTCGGTTCCGCTCCACGAGGGCCACCAGGTCGTCGGAGTGTTCGGCCTCCTGTCGCGCCCGCCCGCGCTCACGACTCGGCAGCGGCTGCACGCCAACCTCACGCCCCGCCAGCGCGAGGTCCTGCGGATGCTGTCCCAGGGGTCGTCGACGAAGCAGATCGCCGAGGACCTCCACCTCAGCACTGAGACGGTCCGGAACCACGTTCGCGGGATCCTCCAGGCGCTCGACGTGCATTCGCGCGTCGAGGCCGTCGCTGCGGCGCGGGCGAGAGGGCTCATCGACGATTGACGCAATTGAGTCATGCGGCAAAAAGCGCCGCTCGCGACCATTGAGCTGCCGTCGGGACTCGGTGCTCTCCCCTCTGATCGACCGGTCCCTCTCACGCAAGGCGGTTCGCATGCTCCCCGCATGCGGGTGACACTTGCGGCGGGCGTCCGAGCTGCACGGAGGCCCGCCGCGAGGATCGCCGACCGCGGAAAAGGCGTAGCCGGGATCGGGGCGGGCGCGGATGCGTGGCGCGGTGGGCGAACGGATGCTCCTTCAGAGCCGGCGTCCGACCGGGCGCCAAAGGCCTCTCCCATCGAGAGGAGGAATCGTGAAGAAGGTCATCATCATGGGAGCCGGGGGGCGCGACTTCCACAACTTCAACACCGTGTACCGGAACGACCCGGAGACCGACGTCGTCGGCTTCACGGCCGCGCAGATCCCGGGCATCGACGAGCGCCGGTACCCGCGCTCGCTCGCCGGCGAGCTCTACCCGGCCGGGATCCCGGTCTTCCCCGAGGACATGCTCGCCGAGCTGATCCGGGAGTTCGAGGTGGACGAGGTCGTCTTCGCCTACTCCGACGTCTCCCACGAGACCGTCATGCACAAGGCGTCGATCGCCCTCGCCGCCGGCGCCGGCTTCCGGCTGCTCGGGCCGACGGAGACGATGCTGCAGAGTGCGAAGCCGGTCATCGCCGTCGGCGCGGTCCGCACCGGCGCGGGCAAGAGCCAGACGAGCCGCCGGATCGGCGAGATCCTGATCGACCGCGGCCTCCGCGTCGCGATCGTGCGGCACCCGATGCCGTACGGCGACCTCGAGGCGATGCGCGTGCAGCGCTTCGCCACGCAGGCGGACATCGACGCGTCCGATCCGACGATCGAGGAGCGCGAGGAGTACGAGCGCCCCGTCGAGCTCGGCATGGTCATGTACGCCGGCGTCGACTACGGCGACATCCTCGCCCAGGCGGAGCAGGACGCCGACGTCATCGTCTGGGACGGCGGGAACAACGACTTCCCGTTCTTCCGGCCGGACGTCTTCGTCGTCGTCGTCGATCCACTGCGGGCCGGCCACGAGCTGCGGTACCACCCCGGCGAGGCGAACCTCCGCATGGCCGACGTCGTCGTCATCAACAAGCTCGACTCCGCCGAGCCCGAGCAGGTCGCCCGGGTCCTCGCGGACGTCGAGGCGCTGAATCCACTCGCGGCAATCGTGCGTGCCGAGTCACCCGTCGACGTCGGCGGCGATCCCCTCGCCTTCGCCGGCAAGTCGGTCCTCGTCGTCGACGACGGCTCGACGATCACGCACGGCGGGATGGCGTTCGGAGCCGGCACGGTCGCTGCGCGCAATGCCGGAGCCTCCGAGATCATCGACCCGCGGCCGTGGGCCGTCGGCTCGATCGCCGAGGTCTACGAGCGCTTCCCGCACATCGGGCACGTGCTCCCGGCCATGGGCTACGGCGACGAGCAGCTGAAGGAGCTGGAGGCCACGATCAACGCGGTCCCGTGCGACGTCGTCGTCACCGGGACGCCGATCGACCTCGCGCGCCTGATCCACATGCGGCACCCGATCCTCCACGCGACGTACGAGCTGCGCGAGGTCGGCGAGCCGACGCTCGAGGACGTCATCGCGCCGGTGCTCGATCGGATCGAGACGGCCGTCGCGCTCTTCTGACGCGTCGCGGTGCGGCCGCCGCCCGGCCGGCGGCTGCACCGCCCGTCGTCAGAGCGTCTCGTCTTGGTCCGCGTCGGGGTCGCCCAGATCCTCTTCCGGGTCGAGCACGGCCTCGAGTTGGCACTGGCCGTGCTCGAAGAGCGGGCAGTCCTCCGTGCAGACCTCCCGGCGTCCCGCCCGGGCGGCGAGGAGGCACAGGCGCTCGGTCGGGACGGTGGTCTCGGCGCTCACGACCGCAGTCTCGGGCGGCCGGGCCCCCCGGCCATCGGCGGCTCCCCGGAGTGCCGTACGTGATTCCCCGCAACCACAAACCGAAAGCGCGCCGATGGCGTGTGCAAACAGGTGGATCACGCTCGTATGTGGCACCCCGAACAAAGAAGGGAGCTTTCGATGAACGAGCCGATCGTCGAGGCGAAGGCGCTCGTCAAGACCTACGACACGGGGGCCGTGCAGGTGCACGCCCTCAAGGGGGTCGACCTCTCCATCGCGCGTGGCGAGATGGTCTCCATCATGGGGCCGTCCGGCTGCGGCAAGACGACCCTCCTCAACTGCCTGTCCGGGCTGGACGCCATCGACGGCGGCGACGTGCTCATCGAGGGCGTCTCGCTCGCGAAGATGTCCGACCGGCAGCGGACCGACTACCGCGCGGCCCACATGGGCTTCGTGTTCCAGTTCTACAACTTGATGCCGGTGCTGACCGCGGTGGAGAACGTCGAGCTTCCGCTCCTCGTCTCCCGAATCCACGCCAAGGAGGCCCGCAGCAAGGCGCTCGACGCGCTCGAGCTCGTCGGGCTCAGGAAGCGCGCCGGCCACGTGCCGGACGAGCTGTCGGGCGGCGAGCGTCAGCGCACCACGATCGCCCGGGCCCTCGTCAACGATCCCGCGATCGTGTGGGCCGACGAGCCGACCGGCGACCTCGACAGCGAGAACGCCGCCGAGATCACCGAGCTCATGCGCAAGCTGAACATCGAGCGCGGGCTCACGTTCCTGATCGTGACGCACGACGTCACCGTCGGCCGGAAGGCCGACCGGATCATCCGGATGCTCGACGGCGGTGTCGTCGAGGACCAGTACCTGGAGGTTTCGCATGTTCGCGCGGGTCACGCAGCTTGAGATCGACACGACACGAATCGACATGGACTACGCCGTCCAGCTGTTCCGCGCGGAGGTGCTGCCCGCACTCCGCGAGCAGGAGGGCTACCACGGCACATACGTGCTCGCGAACCCCGACGGCAAGGCGCTGCTCGTGACGTTCTGGGAGACGGAGGAGGAGGCCGAGGCGTACGCGCCCACCGGCCAGTACTCCGAGCATCTCCGGCGGTACGCCGCGATCTTCAGCGCGCCCCCGGGACGCGACCGGTACGCGGTCTACGTCGCCGACCAACCGGTCGGCCTCGCCAGCTAGGAGGCGACGATGGACGAGCTCTTCGGCATTCCGATGGAGTCGCTGGCGCTCGGCATCCTCCTGGCGCTCGCGATCCTGGTGGGGGCGATCGGCGCCCTCGCGCTCCGTAACCGCATCTTCCTCAAGCTCGGTATCCGCAACGTGACCCGGCGACGCGCGCGGACGGCGCTGATCGTCCTGGGTCTGATGCTGGGCACGACCATCATCGCGTCCGCACTCGCGACCGGCGACACGATGAGCCACACGATCCGGTCCTCGGCGATCACGTCGCTGGGGGACACGGACGAGCTCGTGTCCGTTCGCGGCGCCGACGTCCAGGCCGAGGAGGAGCTCGGCTCGACGACCGGGATCGAGTACTTCTCGGAGGACATCTTCCCCGAGGTGGAGTACGAGCTGCTGCTCGGCCACGAGGAACTCATCGACGGCGTCGCGCCCGCGATCATCGAGCCGCTCGCCGTCCAGAGCGTCACGACGCGGCAGAGCGAGCCGCGCGTGACCCTCTTCGCGAGTGACCAGGCCCACCTCGGCGCGTTCGGTGAGATCCGCCGTCATTCCGACGGCGAGCCGCAGTACCTCAACGACCTCCGCCCGGGCGAGGTGTTCCTCAACTCGGACGCAGCCGATGACCTTCAGGCCGCGCCGGGCCACGCGCTCCGCCTGTACGCCGAGGGCGCGTCGGTGCCCGTCAAGGTTCGGGAGATCGTCGACTACGAGGGCGCCGGCACCGACGGCGGCGCGCTCATCCTGCCGCTCGACCAGGCGCAACGGCTCCTGCACCGCGTGGGCCAGATCAAGCACGTCCTGATCTCCAACCGCGGCGACGAGCTCTCCGGCGCGGACCTGACCGACCAGGTCACGAGGATCGTGAACCCGGTCGTGACGCCGCGCGGGCTCGAGGTCGACCCGGTCAAGGAGGACGCGCTCGAGGCCGCCGACGCCGAGGGCAACGCGTTCATGACGCTGTTCACGACGTTCGGGAGCTTCTCGATCTTCGCCGGTGCGCTGCTGATCTTCCTGATCTTCGTCATGCTCGCCGCGGAACGCCGCGGGGAGCTCGGAATCGCGCGAGCGGTCGGCACGAGGCGCGGCCACCTCGTCCAGCTGTACCTGTTCGAGGGCCTCGCCTACGACCTGGTGGCGGCAGCCGTCGGTTCGCTCCTCGGTGTCGCCGTTGCGTTCGGGATGGTCTTCGTCATGGCGCAGGCGCTCGACTTCACCGGTGTGGAGATCCAGCACGACGTCACGGCCGAGAGCCTGATCGTCGGCTTCGGGATGGGCGTCCTGCTCACGTTCGTGATCGTCACCGTCTCCGCATGGCGGGTGAGCCGCCTGAACATCGTCGCTGCGATCCGGAACACCCCGGAGCCGCTCGTCCGCAAGTCCCGCAAGCGGCGGTGGATCCCCGGGATCCTCGCCATCCTGCTGGGCGTCCTGCTCACGATGTCCGGCCTCTCGGCGGCCGATGCCGCCGCGTTCATGCTCGGCGTCTCCCTCGTCGTCGTCGGAGCCGTGCCCCTCGCGCGGGCGGCCGGCCTCTCCGAGCGGATCGTCTTCACGATCGCAGGGCTGGCGCTCGTCGTCTGGTGGCTCCTGCCCTTCGACACCGTCGAGACGCTCGCCGGCAAGGAGCTGAAGTGGGGCTTCGGCGTCTGGATCATGGGCGGGATCTTCGTCGTGCTCGGCTCGGCGTGGACGCTGATCTTCAACGCCGACATCCTGCTCGGAGGCCTCACCGCCACCGTCGGACGCATCCGCGCCTTGACGCCGATCCTGAAAATGGCGATCGCGTATCCGCTGCGAAACCGCTTCCGCACCGGCGTCACGCTGGCGATGTTCACGCTCGTGGTCTTCACCCTCGTCGTCGGCGCGGTCATCTCCGGATCGTTCATCAACGCGATGAACAATCCGGAGCAGTTCGGCGGCGGGTTCGACATCCGCGCCCAGGCGGCGCCAACGAACCCGATCATCGACATGGACTCGGCGATCCGCCAGGCGCAGGGGCTGAACCGGACCGACTTCACGGTCGTCTCGGAGCAGTCGTTCCTCGCCGCCGAGGCCCGGCAGGTGGGGTACAAGGACGGCTTCACGGACTACGGGGTCCGTGGGCTCGACGACGCGTTCCTCCGCCACACGACGTTCGGCTTCGCCGCGCGCGCCCGTGGCTACGACAGCCCGGAGGAGGTGTGGTCCGCGCTCGCCGACCGACCGGGATTCGCGGTGGTGGACAGCATCGTCGCCCCGCGACGCGACAACTGGAACGCCGGCGCCGTGCTGCCCGACTTCAAGCTGCACGGGTTCCTTCTCGAGGACGGCACCTTCGACCCGCTGACGCTCATGACCCGCGACCCCCAGACGGGCAAGACGCTGAAGCTGACCGTGATCGGAATCCTCGCCGAGACCGTGCCCTTCGCGATGCAAGGCATCTCGACCTCGCAGTCGACGCTCGAGTCCGCCTACGGCGACCGCGTACAGCCGACCGCGTACTACTACGCGCTCGCCGACGGGGTCGATCCGAGGGCGGAGGCACCGAAGCTCGAGTCCACGTTCGTCGCGAACGGCCTGGAGGCCGACGCGCTGGACGAGGTCCTCGAGGACTCGATCGCCGTCCAGTGGACGTTCAACCGCTTGATCCAGGGCTTCATGGGCCTCGGCCTGATCGTCGGCATCGCCGCCCTGGGCGTGATCAGCGCCCGGGCCGTCGTCGAGCGCCGGCAGCAGATCGGGATCCTCAGGGCGCTCGGCTTCCGGCGGCGGATGATCCAGCTCAGCTTCCTGATCGAGTCGTCGTTCATCGCCCTGACGGCGATCGTCGTCGGAACGGTGCTCGCGCTGATCGTCGCGGTCAACGTCATCGACGACACGGCAAGCCAGTCGAGCTGGAGCGACATCGCGATCGTCGTGCCGTGGGTGAACATGGCGATCATCTTCGGCGCGGTGTACGCCGCCGCGCTGCTCGCGACGCTCGCGCCGGCCGTGCGCGCGTCGAGGGTCTACCCGGCGGAGGCGCTGCGCTATGAGTAGCGCCGAGACGACGAAGAAGGTCGTCGCGGCCGTCGACACGAGCCTCGCAGGCAACCCCGTCCTCGTCACCGCCCGCGCGCTCGCACGTGTGCTGGGCGCGCGGGTCGAGGGCATCCACGTGGTCGCCGACAGCGGCGCGCCGCCCCACCAGGCTGCCGCCGCCGTCGGGGTCCCGCTCCGGGTCGTCGCCGGCCCCGTCGTCGAGCGGCTCGTCGAGGCCGACCGGGCCGAGGACACGGCCGCGATGGTGATCGGCGCCCGGTCGTCGCCCGCGAGTCCGCACGCGCTGGGCTCGACGGCGCTGGCGGTCGTCACGGCTTCCACGAAGCCGGTCGTCGTCGTCCCGCCTGTCGGCCGGATCACGCCGCGGATCGGACGCGTCCTCGTCCCGCTCGAGGGGACCGTCTCCACCTCGCTTGCGCCTCGCTCGGTCATCGAGCTGGCGCGAGAGGCGAGCATCGAGGTGGTGGCGCTCCACGTCGGTCGCGACGAGGTGGCCGACGAGGACGAGTTCCTGCGCCGCTGGTGTCCCTCGGGCATCGGACATGTCCAGCTCGAGGTCCGCCAGGGGCGGCGCGAGGACCTCGTTCCGCAGGTCGCCGACGAGCTCGAGTGCGACGTGATCGCCCTCGGCTGGAGCCGGGACCTGGAGCCCGGCCGGGCGCAGGTCATCCGGGCGGCGCTCGAGCGTTCGCCGCTCCCTATCATGCTCATCCCGGTCCGTGTCCAGACCAAGGAGAAGGAGCAGTCGGCAGCGCCCGTACCAGCAGGAGCGACGTGACGGCAGCGAGCGCGACGGCGACGGCTGAGCCGCTCGCGCCGGAGGAGCTCCGGCTCGTCGACGCCTACTGGCGGGCGGCGAACTACCTCTCGGTCGCCCAGGTCTACCTGCTCGAGAACCCGCTCCTTCGCGCGCCGCTCGAGCCGGAGCACGTCAAGCCGAGGCTCCTCGGGCACTTCGGGACGACGCCCGGCCTGAACCTGATCTACGTCCACATGAACCGCGCGATCCGAGAGCGCGACCTGGACGCCATCTACGTCACCGGGCCGGGCCACGGCGGGCCGGCGCTCGTCGCGAACGCCTACCTGGAGGGGACGTACACGGAGCGCTACCCCGACGTGTCCGAGGACGAGGCCGGGCTCCGGAAGCTCTTCCGGCAGTTCTCCTTCCCCGGCGGGATCCCGAGCCACGTTGCACCGGAGGTGCCGGGCTCGATCCACGAGGGCGGCGAGCTCGGGTACGCGCTCGTCCACGCGTTCGGGGCGGCGTTCGACAACCCCGACCTCGTCGTCGCCTGCGTCGTCGGCGACGGGGAGGCGGAGACCGGCCCGCTCGCCGCGAGCTGGCACTCGAACAAGTTCCTGAACGCGCGGGCCGACGGCGCCGTCCTGCCGATCCTTCACCTGAATGGCTACAAGATCGCGAACCCGACCGTCCTGGCCCGCATCCCCGAGGACGAGCTGGTTGCGCTGTTCCGCGGCTACGGCTGGGAGCCGCTGCTCGTCGAGGGCGACGAGCCGGAGGAGGTCCACCAGGCGTTCGCCGCGACCCTCGACGTCGCGCTCGACCGGATCCGCGAGATCCAGCGGGCCGCCCGCGACGACGGCGAGACGGTCCGGCCGACCTGGCCGATGATCGTCCTGCGCACGCCGAAGGGCTGGACGGGGCCCGAGGAGGTCGACGGCCTGCCCACCGAGGGGAGCTGGCGCTCGCACCAGGTCCCGATGGCAGACGTTCGCCAGAACCCCGAGCACCTCGCTCTGCTCGAGGGGTGGCTCCGCAGCTACCGGCCGGACGAGCTCTTCGACGACGAGGGGCGCCTCCACCCGGACCTCGCCGAGCTCCCGCCGAGCGGCAGTCGGCGGATGAGCGCGAACCCGCACGCGAACGGCGGCGAGCTCCTCCGCGACCTCGCGCTTCCGGACTTCCGGGACTACGCGGTCGAGGTGGACAAACCCGGGACGACGACGAGCGAGGCGACCCGCGTGCTCGGCACCTTCCTTCGCGACGTCGTCGCGCGGAACCGCGACAACTTCCGAATCGTCGGCCCCGACGAGACCGCCTCCAACCGGCTCGGCGACGTCTTCGCCGTCACGGACCGGGTCTGGAACGCGGAGATCAAGGAGACCGACGACGGCCTGGGGCCCGAAGGGCGGGTCATGGAGGTCCTCTCCGAGCACCTCTGCCAGGGCTGGCTGGAGGGCTACCTCCTGACCGGCCGGCACGGGCTCTTCAACTGCTACGAGGCCTTCATCCACATCGTCGACTCGATGTTCAACCAGCACGCGAAGTGGCTGAAGGTGACGCGGGACATCCCCTGGCGGCGCCCGATCGCATCCCTCAACTACCTCCTCAGCTCGCACGTCTGGCGCCAGGACCACAACGGCTTCTCCCACCAGGACCCGGGGTTCATCGACCACGTGGTGAACAAGAAGGCCGAGGTGATCCGGGTCTACCTGCCGCCCGACGCGAACACGCTGCTGTCGGTGGCCGACCACTGCCTGCGCAGCCGCAACTACGTGAACGTGATCGTGGCCGGCAAGCAGCCCGCGCTCGACTACCTCTCCATGGACGACGCGATCATCCACTGCACGCGCGGTCTCGGCATCTGGCAGTGGGCCTCGAACGACGAGGGCGGCGAGCCCGACGTCGTGCTCGCGGCCGCGGGCGACATCCCCACCCTGGAGACCCTCGCCGCCGCCGCCATCCTGCGTGAGGAGCTGCCCGACCTGAAGGTGCGCGTCGTGAACGTCGTCGACTTGATGCGCCTCCAGCCTGACACCGAGCATCCCCACGGCCTGCCCGACGCCGAGTTCGACTCGATCTTCACGAAGGACAAGCCGATCGTCTTCGCCTACCACGGCTACCCGTGGCTGATCCACCGGCTCGCCTACCGGCGGACGAACCACCGCAACCTCCACGTTCGCGGCTACAAGGAGGAGGGGACGACGACCACGCCGTTCGACATGGCCATGCTCAACGACCTCGACCGGTACCACCTCGCGATCGACGTGATCGACCGCGTGCCGGGCCTGGGAGCCCGCAACGCCGGGCTGCGCCAGGAGCTCGAGATGCGCCGTCTGAAGGCCCGCTCCTGGACGCGCACGTACGGCGAGGACGACCCCGAGATCAGCGGCTGGACCTGGCCGTATTGACCTGGCCGTATTGAGGACGGTTTGAAGGAACGCGGCCTGTGTCGCCGGGCCTCGCTGCCCGCTCCGAGGGCGCGTCCTCGGTCGCGCCCGTACCCTCCGGGTACGACCGCTCCCTGTGTCCTCCCCTCGAAACGGCCATCGAACCCCGGCAACGAGCAACGTCCCTCCAAACCGTCCTGACGGTCAACGCGGGCTCCACGAGCCTGAAGCGCCACCTCGTCGGCGGCGGCGAGGCGCGTCCCGTCGAGGACTACGTTCCGGCCGACGCGGTCGGCCACCGGGTCGTGCACGGCGGCGCCCGGTTCGTCCAGCCGACGCTGATCGACGACGACGTGATCGCGGCGATCGAGGAGCTCCGTCCGCTCGCGCCGCTCCACAACGAGCCGGCGCTGCGCGCCATCCGGGAGGCGCAGGAGGCACTGCCCGACATCCCGCACGTCGCGGTCTTCGACACCGCCTTCATGGCCACGATCCCCGAGGAGGCGGCGACGTACGCGATCCCTCGACGCTGGCGCGAGGAGTGGGGGGTGCGTCGGTACGGCTTCCACGGGATCGCGGTCCGGTCGGTCGCCGAGCGGCTCGACGCCGCGCGCATCGTCGTCTGCCACCTCGGCGGCGGCTGCTCGGTCACGGCGGTCCTCGAGGGTCGTGCGGCCGACACGTCGATGGGCTTCAGCCCCCTCGAAGGCGTCCCGATGGCGACGCGCTCCGGCTCGATCGACCCCGGCGCGCTCGTCTACCTCCTGCGCGAGCGCGGCCTCACCGTCGAGGAGCTCGACCGGGGCCTCGAGCACGAGTCGGGGCTCGCAGCGCTCGGCGGCCTCGACGACCCGCTCGGCTTCGCCGTCTACACGTACCGGATCGCCGGCGTCGCCGCGCACATGGCGATGGCACTCGGCGGGCTCGACGTCCTCGCGTTCTCCGGCGGGGTGGGGGAGAACCGCGCCGACGTCCGCGACGCGATCGCGGGCCGCCTGCGCTTCGCGGGCGAGTTCCGCGTCGAGGCCGTCCACTCGCGCGAGGAGCTCGTGATCGCGGAGGCGGTCGGCGAGCTGCTCTAGCCGTCCCAGGCGTACGCCTGGTCGGCGTAGCGGATCCGGCCCTCGACCAACGGCCGCCACGCGTCGGCGGCTTCCCAGATCGACTCGTCCGCGGCCAGCCGCTCGACGAAGGCCGCGGGGACGCCCTCGAAGACGAAGACGACCTCCTCGTCGGTGACGTAGACCTCGTGGCCGCTCAGCCCGAGCTCGGCCGGGTCGAAGGGCGGGCCGCCCCGCAGCAGCGCCTCCGCCTGCTCCTTCGCGCCAGGCCGCAGCGGTACCACGAGGGCGGCGCGCTCGACGCGGTCGGGCCGGGCGGCGAGGCCGGCGAGGCGCTCGGCAACCTCGCGGATGATCCCGGGCTGCGCGACGCTGGCGATCTTGATCGCGCTCTCGTCGGTCAGCTCCAGGATCAGCGTCGGCCTGCCCTGGAGCCGGTCGCCGCTCGCGTGCGCGAGCCGGTAGCGCTCGACGTCGGTGTAGTGGACGCTTCGGGTCAGCGGGCCGGCGCCGTTCCGGCCCTCGAGCCGGAGCGCCTCGGTGCCGAGCTCCAGGCGGCCGGAATGCCGAACCCCGTCCGGCTCCTGCCAGGTCACTGCGTAGGTGATCCGCATGCCGGGATGATCGATGGATCGCGGCGCGATCGCGTCCGTACTTTTCCGTGCTCGCGATGGGGCGATGCCGACGACCGGCCTTCGGAAGCCCCGCCGGTCCGTACTTTCCCGAGCAGGCCATCGGTGCGCCCGCCGATGCCGCTACGTGGTCGCCCGGCGACGATTGGAGGCGTCCGACAAGGAGGCTTCAGATGACGATCTCGAAGGACTTCCGTTTCCCCGTATCCGTGGTCTTCGAGGGCGAGCGCCTTGCCACCGTCGCGGCCCCGGACCTCGACCCGATCACCGTCGCCGTGCCGCCGGAGTTCAAGGGGCCGGGCGGCCGCTGGAGTCCCGAGCACCTGCTCGTCGCCGGCGTCGCCTCGTGCTACGCCGTCACGTTCGCCGCGATCGCCGAGCGGCGCGGGATCCCGCTCCACTCGCTCAGCATCACGGCCACCGGCCATGTGGGGCATCGCGACGACGGCCGCATGGGCTTCATCGCGATCGAGCTGACGCCGAGGATCCAGACCGACGAGGACTTCGTCGACGCGGCCGAGCGGACGGCCCGAGCTGCGCACACGGCCTGCATCGTCTCGAGCGCGCTCTCGGTCCCTGTGGAGGTCACGCCGGTCGTTCGCGCGACCGAGCTCGCCTTCGCGTAGAAGGGTCGCCCGCAGCTTCGATGGGGGAAAAGCCGCAGAACGGCGGCGGCTCGGCCCCGATGGCGCTCCCGGTGCCCGCCATGAGGCTCCGTCCATGGCAGCACACGAGAAAGGAGTCGCCATGAAGCGCAAGATCTTCGAGTACGGAGGGATTGCAGCAAGCATCATCCTCATCGCCTTCGGAGCCGGCTCGATCGGCCTCGGCGCATGGGGCTTCAACGAGGTTCGCGACAACCTCGCCCAGGAGAACATCGTCGGTACGCCCGACTCGTCCATCCCGGGCCAGAAGGTCGACACGGGCTCCGAGGCCCGCGCATTCGCGTCCACGATGCGCAAGCACGCGCTCGAGGCCACGGGCGGCCGGACCTACGCGGAGATGGGGCGCTACCTCGATCCGCAGGGCAAGGAGACGAACGACGAGGCCGCGGCCGCCAAGGACCCGAAGACGGGCCAGCCGGTCGCCAACGGGGCCCGGAACATCTGGGTCACCGAGACCGCGCTGGCGACGGCGCTCAACATGGCATTCCTCGGCGAGCGCATCGCGGTCTTCGGCATCGTGATGGGCTTCGCGCTCCTGCTGACCGGCATCGGCTTCCTGGTGCTGACCTTCGGCGGCGCGATCCAGCACTCTCCGTCGGTTCGCGAAACGGTTCGACGGGCCGAGCCCGTCACCGGCTGAGCGGCGACTCCGCTCGCGAAGCGAGGGCGGCCTCAGGGCCGCCCTCTTTCGTTGCGGAAAACCCGCAGTCGTCGTGCGGCTGCCTTCGGTGTCCATCCCGCCCCGCGCTGCCTAATTCTCTACGAAACCCACGAGAGGAGAACGTTCCGACATGTCCACGCACACCGCGCCGCACCCCTATCGCCGGCCGGAGACCGACTCGGGCGCCTTCGCCAAGATGGCGGCCGTCCTGCTCGGCCTGCTCGTCGGGGTGGTCGGCTTCCTGGCCCTGCTCATGTGGCTCGACGCGAGGGACGACGGCGCCGCGGCCGCCGCGGCTCCTGCCGCGCAGGCCGCGGCCGGCGACCACAACACGGCACTGCCGCTGAACAGCTTCGCGGGCGTCGTCCCGCAGAACGCACAGGAGCTCGCGGCCGCGCACAAGCCGTACGACGCGGCGATGCCGGCGATCCCGGCCACGGGCGTGGTGAAGGTCCATATGACCCTCAAGGACATGGCCGTCGAGATTGCGCCGGGCGTCCGCTACAACACCTGGGCGTTCGACGGCCACGGTGCGCCGGGGCCCGTCGTCCACGTCCGCCAGGGGCAGACGGTCGAGATGACGCTGACGAACGGCGGCAAGATCCCACACTCGATCGACTTCCACGCCGCGCGGATCGCGCCAAACGTGGCGTTCCGCGACGTCGCGCCCGGCGAGTCGTTCACGTTCCGCTTCCAGGCGAACGACCCGGGCGTCTTCATGTACCACTGCGGGACGAAGCCCGTCCTCGCGCACATCGCGAACGGGATGTACGGCGCGATCGTGGTCGAGCCGAAGCAGGCCCTGCCGAAGGCCGACAAGGAGTACGTCCTCGTGGCGAGCGAGTGGTACCTCGACGGCAACGGCATCGACAAGCCGGCAAACCTCGACATGGCGAAGGCGCGCCAGATGACCCCGGACTGGACAACCTTCAACGGCTACGCGAACCAGTACGTCAACCACCCGCTCACGGCCGACCCGGGCGAGACCGTGCGCTTCTGGGTCGTCGCCGCCGGCCCGACGCTCGACACGAACTTCCACGTCGTCGGGTCGATCCTCGACCGGGCCTGGGTCGACCAGGACATGACCCGCTTCGAGCGCGGCGTCCAGACCGTCGCCGTCCCGGCCGGGGGAGGTGCGGTCTTCGACGTCAAGATCGACGAGCCGGGTCTCTACCCGTTCGTCTCGCACGCCTTCGCGCACGTCGACCTGGGCCAGGTGGGCCTGCTGAAGGTCGGCGAGCCGAAGGGGACGATGTCGCACTGATCTCCCACCCAGCGGCGGCCGGGGGACGGCGCCGGCCGCCGCACCGACCTCAGGCCGACGGCTCGGCGGTCTCGTCGAGCAGGCCGGCCGCCAGCGCGTAGCGCACGAGCTCGGCGCGGGTGGTGATTCGAAGCTTCTGCATGATGTGCGCACGGTGCGTCTCGACCGTGCGCACCGACAGGAAGAGCGCCTGGGCGATCTCCTGGTTCGTGTGGCCGAGCGCGAGCAGGCGGAGAACCTCGCGCTCGCGCTCCGACAGCGGATCCTCCTCGGCGCGGGCACGCTCCTCGGCATCCGCGGCCACGAGCCGGGCGCCGAGCGCCGGGTGCACGTACTGCCGCCCCTCGGCTACCTCCCGGATCGCGCCGACGACCTCGGCATCGGCCGCCTCCTTGAGGACGTAGCCCTTCGCACCCGCCGCGAACGCCTCGCGGACGTACGCGGGGTCGTCCTGCATCGAGAGGAGGAGGACGTTCGTCTTCGGCGACTCCTTCAGCAGGTCGGGGATCACCTCGATCCCGCTGCGGCCGGGCATGACGACGTCGAGCAGGACGACGTCGGGCTTGTGCGCCCGGAGCTCGAAAACGGCCCCACGGGCGTCGGCCGCCTCGGCTACGACCTCGAAATCCTCCTCGGCGTCGAGCAGCATCCGGATGCCGGAGCGGACGACCGCGTGGTCGTCGACGATCACGATCTTGAGGCTCAGCGGATCGGGACCTCCACGGCGAGGGTCGTGCCGGCCTCACCGCTCGACTCGACGGTCACGCGACCGCGCAGCAGCGCGATTCGCTCGCGCATGCCGAGCAGCCCGAGCCCGTCTTCTCGCGTCTCGGAGGGGTCGAACCCCTGCCCGTCGTCCTCGATCACCGCCACCACGCTGTCGCCCTTCTTCGTCAGCACGACGCTCACCGTAGTCGCCTGAGCATGCTTGATGACGTTCGTGAGCGCTTCCTGGACGATCCGGTAGAGCGCGCTCTCGATCTCGTGGGGCAGCCGCTCGTCGCCCAGCGCGGCCTGGACCTGGACGTCCAGGGCGGTCTGCTCGGAGAACGTCTCGCCGAGGCGCTGGAGCGCCGGGACGAGGCCGAAGTCGTCGAGCGCCTTCGGGCGGAGCTCGACCGCGAGCCGCCGGACGTCGTGGAGGGTCGCCACGACGAGCTCGCGGAGAGCGAGCACCGACTCGCGGGCCTCCGGCCGGTCGGCCACCGCCTCCTCGATCGTCCGTAGCCCGAGGAGGATGGACGTGAGCGCCTGGCCCGTCTCGTCGTGGAGCTCGCGCGCGAGCCGTTTGCGCTCGAGCTCCTGCCCCTCCATGACCCGCCGCATCGCGTCGCCGGCGACCCGCTCCGAGAGGTCGATGGCGACGGCGGCGCGCTCGGCGAACGCCTCGGCGATGCGGACGTCCTCGTCGGTGAACCGCGGGTCCACGGCCTGCTTGTCCTGCGCGACGATGACGCCAATCGGTCGGTCGCGGACGACGAGCGGGACGAAGAGGCCGGTGCGCGCCCCCATGTATCGGGCCGCCTGCTGCTCGACCTCAGGATCGTCGATCAGTGAGTCGACCCGCTCGCTGCGCCGGCGCTCGAGCACCCGGGCCGTCTTCGACCTCGTCGCGTCGAGCTTGAGGCCGACGTACTTGTCCGAGTCATCCCCGGCGACGGTCTCGACCGTGGTGCCGCCGTCGGGCCCCGGCATGGCGATGAAGACGAGCCGGGCGTCGATCAGGTCGCGCAACCGGGTGACGACGAGCTGGAGCAGGCGCGGGAGCTCGATCTCGGTCGCCAGCGCGTTGCCGACCTCGCCGAGCGACTGCAACTGCTCGCCCCAGCGCGTCGCCGACTCGTACAGCCGGGCGTTCTCGATCGCCACGGCGGCCTGCGCCGCGAGCAGCTGGACGAGCTCCTCGTCGTCCTCGCTGAAGTCCTCGCCGCCGGCCTTCTCGGTCAGGTAGAGATTCCCGTAGGCGACCCCGCGGAGGAGGATCGGGACGCCGAGAAACCCCTTCATCGCCGGATGGCCCGGCGGAAAGCCGACGGAGCGCGGATCGGAAGAGATGTCGGTCAGGCGGAGCGGCTTCGCGTCGGTGATCAGGACGCCGAGGATCCCGCGACCGTGCGGCAGGTCGCCGATCCGCCTGGCCGTCTCCTCGTCCATCCCGGTGACCACGAAGTTCTCGAGGCCCGTCCCGCTCTTGTCGATCACGCCGAGCGCCGCGTACCGGGCGTCCGTCAGCTCCGCGGCCGCCTCGACGATGCGCTGGAGCACCGCCTCGATCGACAGCTCGGAGGTGACGGCGATCGCGGCGTCGAGCACGGCGCGGAGGCGCATCTCGTCTGTGCGTTGCATGCACAGGAATCGTACGGTGGCGCCGGGTCGGCGGAAAGCAGGTGGTCAGTGGTTTCCCGCCGCAACGATCAGCGGGGGCGCGGATGGGCGGCCGCGGGCCCGGGAGTAGCGTCGGAGCATGGAGCTCGTCACCTGGATCCCGTTCCTCGCGATGCTCCTCGTCCTCGCGGCCGTCTTCGCCCCCCACTCTGCCCGGCCGCACCGCGGCAGGCACTACAGTCGAGTCGATCGCAGGCGGTTCTGCCGTTGACGACGACGAGGAGGGCACCATCGAGGCGATCGCGCTCATCGCACGCCTGAAGCCGGGCGCCGAATCTCAGGCCGAGGCACTGATCCGTTCCGGCCCGCCGTTCGATCCGACGAGCCTCGGTCTCACCGGCCACCGTGTGTTCCTCTCCGCCGACGAGGCGGTGTTCGTGTTCGAAGGGCACGAGGTCGAGTGGATGCTCGACGACCTGGTGTCGGACCCGAACGCGTGGCAGACCCACGATGCGCTCGAGGCCTGGCGGCCCCTGATCGAGTTTCCACCGAGAATCGGCAGGGAGGCCTACTCCTGGGAGCGGGAGTGAGCGCGGTCCCTGCCCGACGGGCGTCGCCCGCGCGGAGGCCGGCGCACCGCGCGCTCGACCGCCGCTTCGAGGCAGTCGTCTTCGACTGGGACGGCACCGCCGTCGCCGACCGGCAGGCGGATGCGGGCGAGCTGCGCGAGCTCGTCGAAGAGCTGTGCGCACTCGGGCTCGACCTCGCCGTCATCACCGGGACGCACGTCGGCAACGTCGATGGCCAGCTGCGCGCCCGGCCCGCCGGGCCTGGGCGCCTGCACTTCCTCGTCAACCGGGGGTCGGAGGTCTTCCGGGCGGACGAGGACGGACTGCACCTCCTCCTCCGGCGCGAGGCGACCGCCGAGGAGAACGCCGCGCTCGACAGAGCGGCGGCCGCGACCGTCGGCGCCTTGTCCCTGCGCGGGCTCGAGGCCGAGATCGTGTCCGAGCGGCTGAACCGGCGGAAGGTCGACCTGATCCCGGATTGGGTCGACCCGCCGAAGGCGGAGATCGACGAGCTCCTGCGGGCCGTCGAGTCGCGCCTGTTCGACGCCGGCGTCGGAGGCCTTCGCGCGGCCGTCGAGCTCGCCGTCGCTGCGGCCCGCGACGAGGGCATCCCCGACCCCCGTGTGACGAGCGACGCGAAGCACGTCGAGATCGGCCTCACGGACAAGTCCGACTCCGCGCGCTGGATTGTCGAGCATCTCCGGCGGCGCGGCATTGCACCCGGCCAGGTCCTGATCGCCGGCGACGAGTTCGGGCCGCTCGGCGGGCTGATCGGCAGCGACTCCTACCTTCTGGTCGAGGAGGCCGAGCGCGCCACCGCGATCTCCGTGGGCGTCGAGCCGACCGGCGTCCCCGGCCGCGTGCTCTCCGTCCCCGGAGGACCCGAGGCGTACCTCGCCCTGCTCGCCGACCAGCGCGACCGGCGCCGCCGACGTGACGTCCCCGACGTCGACCGGGACCCCGCCTGGACGATCGAGATCGAGGGCGTCGACCGGCGGCTCGAGCGCACGCACGAGTCGCTTCTGACGCTCGCCGACGGCCGGCTCGGAACGCGCGGCGCGCCGCTCACCGGCGACGGCGTCACGACGCCGGGGGTCCTCTTCGCCGGTGTCTACGACGGAGAGGGACCAGCCGCCGAGCTCGCCCGGAGCCCCGGCTGGGCGCGGGTCCAGTCGAGCCCGCGGCTCCGCCCGCGCCGCCGGACGCTCGACCTCCACACGGGCCTCCTTCGAGAGGAGGGCATGCTGACGTCGCTCCGCTTCTCCTCGCTCCACCGCCCCGGAACGGTCGCGCTCCGGGCCACCGGCAAGGCCGACGCCCTCCCGCGGAGCCGTCGGCGGGTGGTCGGCCGGCAGGTGGCCGCCGCGCTCGTCGACCTGCGCAGAGGCAGGGTGTTCGAGCGGATCGGCGGCTACGACCCCGACCGGGAGGCGGCCGCGGCGGCGCTCGCGGACGCGGAGCGCGCCGGCTTCGAGCGGCTGCTCTCGGAGCACCGGGAGGCATGGGGCGGACGCTGGGCCGAGGCCGACGTCGTCATCGACGGCGACGACGACCTCCAGCTGGCCGTCCGCTTCGCGCTCTTCCACCTGATGGCGTCGGTCGCCGACTCCGGCGAAGCGGGGGTCGGCGCGCGCGGCCTCTCCGGGAACGCGTACCGCGGTCATGTCTTCTGGGACAGCGACGTCTTCGTGCTCCCGTTCCTGGCGGCGACACATCCGGCCGCTGCGAGGGCGATGCTGGAGTACAGGGTGCGGCGCCTCCCGGCCGCCCGTGCGGCGGCTGCCGCGCTCGGCCGAGAGGGCGCGAGGTTCCCGTGGGAGTCAGCCTTCGACGGCAGCGACGTGACGCCGGCATCGGTCCGGCTGCCGTCCGGAGAGCTCGTCCCGATCCGCACGGGCGAGCTCGAAGAGCACATCGTCGCCGACGTGGCGTGGGCGGCGGCGCAGTACCTGGACTGGAGCGGCGACGACGAGTGGGGCGCCGGCCCTGGCCGGGAGCTGCTCGCCGAGACGGCGCGCTACTGGGCGTCGCGGGTGCGCTACGACCGGGAGGGCCGGGCGCACATCTACGGCGTGATCGGGCCCGACGAGTACCACGAGCCCGTCGACGACAACGCGTTCACCAACGTGATGGCCCGGTGGAACCTTCGCCGGGCCGCCGCGCTCGACGGAAGCGACGAGTCCGAGCGCGAGACATGGCTCGCCGCCGCCGACGCGCTCGTTGACGGCTACGACCCGGCCAGCGGGATCTACGAGCAGTTCGGGGGCTTCCACGAGCTGGAGCCGCTCCTGATCGCCGAGCTCGCCCCGCACCGGCCGATCGCGGCCGACCTGCTGCTCGGCCGGCAGCGCGTGCGAGGGGCGCAGGTCCTCAAGCAGGCGGACGTGCTCATGCTCCACCACCTGCTGCCGGAGGAGGTCGAGGGTGGCTCGTTGCTTCCGAACCTGGAGTACTACGAGCCCCGCACGGCACACGGCAGCTCGCTCTCGCCCGCGGTGCACGCGGCGCTGTTCGCGCGCGCGCGCCGCTTCGACGAGGCGGTCGAGGCGTTGTCGCTCGCCGCGCGGCTGGACCTCGACGATCTCACTGGAAGCACGGCCGGCGGGCTCCACCTCGCGACGATGGGCGGGGTCTGGCAGGCGCTCGCGTTCGGGTTCGCCGGCGTCCGGCCGAGCGGCGACCGACTCGTGGTCGATCCCCGCCTGCCGCCTCGGTGGAACGGGCTCGAGCTGGCGCTGCGGTTTCGCGGTCGTCCGTTCCGGCTGTCGATCCGGCGCCGGGCGGTCGAGGTGGACTCGGAGGAGCTGCAGGTACGACGGAGGAACGGCATCTGGGAGGTGGTCCTGAAATGAGAAGGGTTCTTGCTGCGGTCGATGGAAGCCTGGCCGACGCGCCCGTGCTGATCACGGCTCGGGCTCTCGGCGAGCTGCTCGGCGCCGACGTCGAGGCGATCCACGTCGACGCCGTCGGACGCGCCGACGGGACGGCGGCGGCCGAGGCGGCGGGAGTGCAGTTGCGGGTGGTCACTGGCGACGTCGTCGAGGAGCTTGCAGGAGCGGGTAAGGAGGACGACGTTGCCGCCCTCGTCCTCGGCGCGCGCGGGCTGCCCACCGATCCGCGCCCGCTCGGAGCGACGGCTGAGGCCGTGGCGACGAAGGTGCTCAAGCCGGTCGTAATCGTCCCGCCTGACGGAATCCGGCCGGCCGCGATCCGCCGGATCCTCCTTCCGCTCGAAGGCACGCCCTCGTCCTCGCACGCACCGCGGGTCGTCCTCGGGCTAGCGCAGGACATCTCGCTCGACGTGGTCGTGCTCCACGCGCTGGGGGCGGAGGACATCCCGTCGTTCACGGATCAGCCGCAGCACGAGCACAGGGCGTGGGCGAGCGAGTTCCTCGCCCGATACTTCCCGGCGGGCATCGCCGGCGTGCGGATGGAGACGCGGATCGGGCGCGCGGAGACCCTCGTGCCGCAGGTGGCGGAGGAGTTCGCGTGTGACCTCATCGCGCTCGGCTGGGCGCAGGAGCTCGCGCCGGGTCGGGCACCCGTCGTGCGCGCAGCGCTCCAGCTGTCGCAGCGTCCCGTCCTGCTCGTGCCGGTGCACTCGGACTCACCCGAGCACTCGGAAGTCAAAGAGGAGGACCTCGCGAGAGCCTGAGGAAGCGCCGACCGACACCCGCCGTAGAGTTGGTGGCGATGGATCCCGCGCGTACGCGGCGCGTGGAGCTCGTCCTCCCGATGCGGACGGTGCTCGTCGTCGCCGCCGCCTTCATGGTGCTCGCCGCGTTCACGGCGATCGGCGACACGTTTCTCATCGTCTTCGTGGGGATCTTCCTCGCGTTCGTCTTCGAGTTCCCGGTCAGGTTCGTGATGGCGCGGACGGGACTCTCGCGCGGGTTCGCGGCGACCGTCACCGTGCTCGGAACCGCCCTGCTCGCGCTGGTGCTGTTCCTGCTCTTCCTCGTGCCGCTCGTCGCGGCGGTCCGCGACTTCCTGGAGCAGCTGCCCGCGGTCGTCGAGGATCTCCGTGGGTCGGACGAGCTCTCCTGGCTCGGCGACTCGGGCGCGGCGCAGAACGTCCAGGAGGGTGCCGATCACGTCTCGGCCTCGCTGCCCAACGCCGTCTCGGAGATCCTCGGCATCGCGGGGACGTTCTTCGGCGTGTTCCTCGCGGCGTTCACGATCCTCTTCATCTGCCTCTTCCTCCTCACCGACGTCGAGAACCTCAAGCGCTCGCTCGCCTCCGTGCTGATGCCCGGGCAGGACGAGCGCTGGCTGCGGGTGTGGGAGCGGGTGACGGAGACGCTGTCTCGCTGGGCGATCGGAGTGCTCGTGATCGCGGTGATCGCCGGCACCGTCCAGGGGACGACGGCGTGGCTGCTCGGCTCGAGCTACGCGCTTGCGCTCGGTGTGATCGCCGGGCTCCTCGACACGATCCCGAACCTCGGCGCGACGATCGCCGGCTTCCTGCTGGTGCCGGCCGTCTGGGCCGAGGAAGGGCTGGCCGCGGCGGCGATCATGCTCGCCGTCGTGCTCACCTACCAGCAGGTGGAGAACAACGTCATCACGCCGAAGGTCCAGGGCAAGGCCGTGCAGCTCTCGGGCTTCTTCATCATCGTGGCGGTGACGCTCTTCGGGGCCCTGCTCGGCGTGCTCGGCGCGCTGACTGCCGTGCCGCTCGCCGCGACGATCCAGATCTTCGTCCGGGAGCTGACGCAGGCGAGGCGGGAGCAGGTGCTCGAGGCGCGCGCCGCGCTCGACGCGCCGCCCTAGCGGCGTTCCCAGGCCGTCGCGTTCAGGAAGGCCGCGATCGTGAAGAGGCGGGCCGTCACGTACAGCCAGAGGAGGATCGCCGTCGACGTGCCGAACGCCCCGTAGACGCTGCCCTCCTTGCCGAGGCGCGGCGCGAGGTAGACGGCGACCCACACGTTGATCGCCCACATCCCGACGGCGAGCAGCGCCGCGCCCGGCAGGTGGTCGCGCATCCGCGCCTCCGGTTCGTGCGGGAGCAGGGAGAAGGCAAGCGTCGCCGCGACGGCGTAGAAGCCGAGGAGGGCCGCGAAGCTGAGGATGCGGCCTCCGGGGGCTTCGATCTCGAGCGATGACAGGGCGGCCGCCACGGCCGTGATCACGACGGAGAGCGCCGTGAAGAGGAGCGATGCCTGCACCTTGCGGCGGATCTTCGGCGGCGGCAGCCGCCACGCGAGGGTGAAGACCACGGCGAGCGCCTTCACCGCGGTCGTTCCGAACCAGAGGGTCAGGATCGATCCGCCGACGAGGAACACCCACCGCGGCGTGGTGCCGACGTCGACCGCTTCACGAAACGACTCCGCGGCTGTCGCGGTCAGCCCGAAGGAGCGTGCGGCGTCCTCCAGGTCGGCCGGATTCGACGCTGCCCAGATGCTCGAGAGCGCGCCGCCGACCGCCCCGAGCGAGACGACCCAGAAGAAGAACCGGTAGGCGAGCCCCCCGGCCAGCAGCCCACCGCCGCTGCCGCTCTCGCGCTCGACGGCTGCCAGGGCGGTCGGCGCGCCCGGAACCGTCTCCAGCGCGCGGGCGGCGAGGTGCTCCGCCCGCGCGCGAGCGCGCTCGACCCGGGCCCGGCGTGTCTCGACGGACGGCTCGGACTCGCCGGGCTCGTTCACGCCTGATCCGGCTCGGTGAGCGGGCCGACGAGATACCGCTGGAAGGTCGGGGCGATGGATGCGACGACCCGATCGGCGTCGAGCGAGGCGAGCGGCTCCACGGCGACGACGTAACGCGCGAGGACGAGACCGACGACCTGCGTCCCTACGAGGTTCGCCCGCAGGTTGGCATCGTCCACACCGAGACCGTCCGCGATCGCCGCGAAGACGCGGCGAGAGATCAGCTCGCGCAGCATCGCGGCCGCCTCGGCCTCGGTCGACGCGGCCCGCACCATCCCCGTCATCACGCTTCGCGCATTCTCGTCCTCGAGCATGCCGACGACGAAGCGGGCGAACCGCTCGCCCACGCCGTTGCGGTCACCGGCCAGGATCGCCGGCAGCACCTCCTCGGGCGCGAACGGCAGGTCGATGACCGAGAGAAAGAGCTGCTGCTTCGAGCCGTAGAAGTGGATGACGAGCGCGGGGTCGACGCCCGCCTCGTTCGCGATCGCCCGGATCGTCGTCCGCTCGTAGCCGAGCTCGCCGAAGCTCCGGCGCGCCGCCTCCGCGATCGCCTCCCGGGTTCGGCTCGTCCCCGCCCTTCGACCGCGTGTTGTCATGCCAAAACGCTCCGGGCTTGCATACTCAATTCAACGTCTGTAGAATTCAACACCTATTGAATTGTTACCACGAACCGGTGAGGTGTGAATCGCATGACGGTTGACGCGCTCCAGCACGCCCGTCGCTGGAAGACACTCGCAGTCCTGTCCCTAAGCCTCGTAATCATCGGGCTCGACAATACGATCCTCAACGTCGCCCTCCCGACCCTGCAGGACGAGTTCGGCGCCTCTCCCTCGAAGCTCCAGTGGATGGTCGACTCGTACCTCCTGGTCTTCGCGGGCCTCTTGCTCGTGTTCGGAACGCTCGGCGACCGCTTCGGCCGCAAGCTCGCGCTCCAGGCGGGCGTGACGATCTTCGGCCTCGCGAGCCTCGGCGCCCTCGTCGCCGGCTCGGCCAACGAAGTGATCGCGGTGCGCGCAGCCATGGGCGTGGGCGCGGCGCTGATCATGCCCGCCACGCTCTCGATCATCGCCAACGTCTTCAGCGGCGAGGAACGCGGCAAGGCGATCGGCATCTGGGCCGGCCTGGCGGCCGTCGGCATCGGGCTCGGCCCGCTGGCCGGGGGTCTCCTGCTCGAGTGGTTCAGCTGGTGGTCGGTCTTCCTGGTGAACGTGCCGTTCGCCGTAGCGGCGCTGCTGCTCGGCATCCGCTACGTCCCCGAGAGCCGGGATCCGCGGCCGGGCTCGTTCGACCTGCTCGGTGCCGCGCTCTCGACCGCCGGGTTCAGCATCCTCGTGTACGCGATCATCGAGGCGCCGGAGCACGGCTGGACGTCCGGCCTCGTCCTCGGGTCGCTCACGGCGAGCCTCGCGCTGCTCGTCACGTTCCTCTGGTGGGAGCGGCGCGTCGAGAACCCCATGCTCGACCTCGGTTTCTTCCGCAGCGCGCGGTTCAGCGTCGGCACGGCCGCCGTCAGCGTCGCCTTCTTCGCGCTTCTCGGCGGCATCTTCGCGCTCACGCAGTACCTGCAGTTCGCGCACGGCTTCAGCGCGATCGAGGCCGGCGCCGTGATGAGCCCGATGGCGCTTGGGTTGATGATCGGCGCGGGCTCGTCCAGCAAAGCCGTCGAGCGGCTCGGCACGTCGCGGGTCGTTGCGGCGGGCCTGACGGGTCTCGCGGTGCTCCTCGCGCTGACGACTGTTTGGGAACCGCACACGGGCTCGATCGCCCTCGTCGCCTGGTTCTTCGGGCTCACCCTCGCCATGGGTTGGGTCATGGCGCCGGCGACCGAGGCCGTCGTGGGTGCCGTGCCAGCGGCGAAGTCCGGTGTCGCATCGGCCACCAATACGGTCGCCCGTATGGTCGCGGGCGCGCTCGGCGTGGCCGTGATCGGGTCGCTGATCACCTCTCTCTACTCCGCCGACGTGGAAGGGTCGCTCGGCGGGCTGCCGCCGGAAGCGCAGGCACGGGCCGAGGAGTCGGTGGGCGCTGCCGGCGCGATCGCCTCGCAGCTTCCGCCCGACGCGGCCGCGGGCCTGCTTGCCACGACCGGCGGCGCCTTCACGGACGCGATGGGGATCGGACTCTTCGCCGCCGCGGCGCTGGCTGCGGCGATGGCCGTCGTGGTCGTGCGGTTGCTCCCGGGCCGGGAGGCGGATGTCGTCGAGGCGGAGCCCGTCGTGCGGCCGGTCGCAGAGCCCGAGCGGGCCGGCTAGGTCACCCGGCCTCGCCGGGGGAGCGGCGGGCGACTCCCCCGGCGCGCGGCCGTTAGCGCGTCGGCGTCGGGGCGTCGGCGCCTTCGTACGCTCGGCGGAGGCCCTCGATCTCGATCTTGCCCATTCCGAGCATCGCGTTCATCACCCGGTTCGCCTTCTCGGGATCTTCGTCGCGGAGGAGCTCGCCGAGGATGCGCGGGATCACCTGCCACGAAACGCCGAACTTGTCCGTGAGCCATCCGCACGGACCGGGCTCGCCGCCTTCGGAGAGCTTCTCCCACAGCTCGTCGACCTCCTCCTGCGTCTCGCAGCGGACGAAGAGCGAGATGCCCTGCGAGAAGCTGAAGGAGGGCCCGCCGTTGAGGGCGATGAACGGCTGCCCGGCGAGCTCGAACTCGGCCGACATGAACGTCCCCTTCGGCGCGGGCCCGGCGTCGCCGTAACGGCTCGTGCTCACGATCCGCGAGTCGGGGAAGATCGAGGTATAGAAGTCGACCGCTTCCTCGGCGCGGTCCTCGAAGGTCAGGAACGTCGTGATCTTCTGCATGTGTCGTCCTCTCTGCTCGACGGCCGGTGTTCAGTAAAGACGGGCCGGGCGCCGGAAACTCATCGCTCAGGCCCGGAGCACGGGCGCGAGATGCCGGCCGAGCAGCGCCGTGAGCGCGAGCACACCGCCGAGCGCCGCCGCCTCGGCCGGGTCGTGGTGCCGCACGAGCGCCGCGACCGCCATCAGCGCCGCGAGCGCGATGAGGGTGACCGCGACACCCCGGTGGAAGCGCCCGGCCTCGAGCCGCGGCCAGTCGTCGAGCAGGCGGACGACCTCGCGTCCCTCGTCGGAGTCGGTGCAGTCCGTCTTCCGGGGACAGGCGTTGCACACCTGCGGCCTGCCTCGGTAGCGGACGAGCCGCCGCTCGTGATCGTGCTCGTGCGGCCAGAGATGCTCGCCCTCCGGGCACTCCCAGGCGTCGAGGTGGCCGTGGTAGCGGAAGCCGGCGGTCCGGTACCGCTCCGAGCGGCGGTAGGAGTGCCGGGCGGCGAGGTCGAGGGTCGTGGCCGCGCCGAGCAGGAACAGCGCGTAGCCGCCGAGGAGGACCGCCTCGGGGTCGATCGCCCTCACGGGCGGCCCTCGGTGACCCCCGCCGGCTCGGTGATCTCGGTGAAGAGGATGTCCTCCGGCTCCTCGAGCGTCACGCGCTTCACCGTGTGCCGGATGCCGACCCAGGTGATGTAGAGGAGCGGGAGCACGCCGCCGGTGATGAACAGGACGTCTCCCGGCAGGCGGATCCACTCGAAGAGCGTGTTCGTGTCGTTCGTCAGGAACTCCAGCGTGCGCGCGTCGTAGTAGCCGGTGTTCACCGACTCGTACAGCTGGAGGACGCCGAGCGGGAAGAGCGTCGCGAAGACCATCCAGGCGAGGCCGATGTTCAGCGACCAGAAGCTGAGCCTCGCCGCGCCGTCCGGCCAGCGCTCCTCCGGGATGAGATACCGGAGGCAGAAGAGGGCGAGCCCGACGGCGAGCATGCCGTAGACGCCCATCATCGCCGCGTGGCCGTGGTTGGCCGTCAGCGCGGTCCCGATCTCGTAGTACGAGACGATCGGCAGGTTGATCAGGAAGCCGAAGATGCCGGCGCCGAGGAAGTTCCAGAAGCCGACGGCGACGAGGAACATCACCGCCCAACGGTGCGGGAACGGCGTCGGCGAGCGCGACTCCTGCCTCGCGCCGAGCTGGAGGAAGCTCCACGCCTCGACGGTGAGGAAGGTGAGCGGGATCACCTCCGCCGCCGAGAAGAACGCGCCGAGAGCCATGTGCTCGGCCGGCTCGCCCGAGAAGTACAGGTGGTGCATCGTCCCGATCACCCCGCCGACCGAGTAGAGGACGATGTCGAGGTAGACGACGATCAGGGCGACGCGCTCCCGGACGACACCGAGCAGGACGAAGATGTAGGCGACCATCACGGTCGTGAAGAGCTCCAGGAAGTCCTCGACCCAGAGGTGGACGACCCAGAACCGCCAGAAGTCCGCGGTCGTGAAGGTGGAGTCGTCGCGGGCGAGCAGGCCGACCGCGTAGAAGACCGGGATCGCGAGCGCCGCGAAGAAGAAGAGCCAGGGCATGTTGCCCTTGTGCTCGCGCCGCAGGCGCGTCCTCAGGACGCGCCAGAGCATGAAGACCCAGGCGAAGATCCCGATCGAGAGCAGGATCTGCCAGAAGCGGCCCAGGTCGAGGTACTCCCAGCCCTGGTTGCCGAACCATCCGGCGAGCCCGGTCGTCCAGCCGTGGATCCCCGCGAGCTCGCCGACCATGCTGCCGCCGACGACGAGGGCGAGGGCGCCGAGCAGCAGGAAGGCGAGCAACCGCTGCCCGCGCGGTTCGCGCCGGGCGATCATCGGCGCGAGGAAGATGCCGGCCGCCAGGTACGAGGTGGCGACGAAGAAGATCGCGAGCTGGACGTGCCAGGTCCGCATGAGGTTGAAGGGGAACCACGCGGCGAGGTTGATCCCGAAGAAGTCGGCGACGTCCGCGCGGTAGTGCTGCGAGGCGGCGCCGACGAGCGTCTGGACGAGGAAGAGCGCCGCCATCACGAAGAAGAACCAGGCCGTCGCCCGCTGCGCCGGCGTCAGCGCGACGTCGCCGGGCGTGCGGAACGAGAGCGTCGCCTGCTCCCGCCCGTGCCAGCCGAGGAAGCGGTAGCGCCCGAAGGCCGCGAAGAGGACCCCGATGCCACCGAGTAAGGCGACCAGCGAGAGGACGCTCCAGACGATCACGTTCGCCGTCGGGGTGTTGTCGACGAGCGGCTCGGGCGGCCAGTTGTTCGTGTACGTGTAGTTGTGCCCGGGCCGCTCGGTCGAGGCGGCCCACGCCGACCACGCGAAGTACGCGGTCAGCTGCCTGATGTGGTCGGGATCGGTGATCGCCTCCCGGCGGAGGCCGTTCGCGTTGCTCTGCGTGCCGAAGAAGTCCGCGTAGTGGTCTCGGAGCCGGTCGAACGCGGACGCCTGCGCCGCCGAGAACTCGAGCGTCTTCGTGTCCTTCGAATACCGGTTCGTGCGGAAGTCCTCGATCGTTCGCGACCGGGCGACGTCCGACTCCTCGCCGCCGTATGTGTCGCGGACGTGGAGCGCCGAGCGGCGCAGGTAGTCCGCCGTGTAGTCCGGCCCGAGGTAGGCGCCGTGCCCGAAGATCGAGCCGTACTGCATCAGCCCGTTGCGCAGGAACAGCTTCTGGCCAGCACGCACGTCGGCGCCGGTGAAGAGCACGCGCCCGCGCGGGTCGGTGACGCGGCTCGGGACCGGCGGCTCCGCCTGGTAGGTGCGGTACGCCAGGAGCCCGAGGACGAAGAAGCCGAAGAGAAAGACGAGCGCCGCCGCCTGCACCCATGTACGCGAGACGAGCAGCGGCCGGCGTTCGTCCGGAGCGATCATTCCTATTGGCCGGGCTTCCAGACCATGAGCACGAGTGCGGCGACCATCGCGAGCGCCGCGGCGTAGTTCAACGCATCGGAGCCCGCATCGTCAAGCAGGTTCCGGAGCTCTTCGGGCGTGCCGCCGCCGCCGTCGGCGAGCCGGGACGCGAGCCGTCGGGCCCGCTTCGGCCGTTGGCCGCCCAGCGCGCCGAGCAGGAAGGAAACCACGAGGAGCCCGAAGGCGCCGGCGATCCAGCCGTCGCCGAGCGAGTAGAAGCCGTTCGACACCTCGATGAGCCAGAGGCCACTGCCGACCACGAGCAGCGCGCCGGCAGCGACGAACGCGACGCCGGCCCGCGTCAGGCCGAGCAGCGCGGCGATCTCCCCCGGCCGCTCCCGCCTGCGTGCTCCCGCGTACGCGACGCCGGCGATCGCCGTCCCCGAGAAGAGCAGCACGGCGCCGACGAGGTGAAGGAGGAGAGCCCACTCGCGCTCCGACACCGCGCCATTATGGGCGGCCCGCTAGCGCGCCGGTGCGGGAGAGATCTGCAGCTTCGGCCGCCGGACGTGCACGGACAGGTAGCGGACGCCGTCCGGGCCCGCCGCGATCTGCCGCGAGCGGCCCTTCTCGACCACGAGCGCCTGACCGGCGTCCAGCGTCAACGCCTCGCCGTCGACCGTGACCGTGGCCGAGCCGGCGAGGACCACGACGAGGACGTCCCGCTCGGCGTTGACGTGCGCCGACGTGCCGCCGCCGGCCGGCCAGGCGAGGAGCGTCGCGTTCAGGTCCTCCGTCTCGGTGCCCCAGAGCGGGCCCTTTCCCTCCTGCTCGAGCAGCTCGACGGCCGCGGGGGCGTCCTGGAGCCGTCGCAGCGCCTCCTCAGGAACGACCTGCTCCATGAGCGGGAACAGCGTCCGTTCCTCGAAGCGGATGTGCTCGTCGAGCGCGTCGGCGAGCTCCTCCATCAGCGCCTGGGACACGTCTCCGGTCTCGACCTGGGCCCCGAGAACGCGGGCGAGCGCGTGGAGGCGCTGGTGCTCGAGGAGCGCTCTCGTGAGGAGCTCGGTCGCCGGCGCCTCCGCGTCCACGAGCAGCGGGAAGAACCGCTCCTCCTCCTGGCGGAAGTGGGTGCGCGTCTCCTCGGCGAAGAAGGCGAGGAACGCAGCCGCCGCCTCCCGCCGCCTGGCCGGGTCGTCGGCCGCCGCCCGCCGCAGCCTCCTCGCCTGGACGAGGCCGTGGTGGTGGTCGTGAGAGAGCGGGATGAGGGCGGCGTCGCGCTTCACGGGCCCGAGGGTAGCCGGGCTCGCGAGGCACATAGCCCAAGCCGTAGTTCCAGTCGGTAGATCGCCGAATACGGCGTCAGGGCTTGCGCGGATGTATCCGGAGTCTGCCAGCGGAACGCTGGTGACGCAGTACACCGACTGGGGGGAGAGAGGGAATCCACGGTGACAACTCTGCGGACGACATATTCCCGACGGACGTTCATCAAGTGGGTCGGAGGGGCGAGCGCCGGCTTCTACCTGCTCGGCCGGCTTCCCGGCATGAGCGCGCCGGCGGCGCTCGCGGCAATCGAGGGCGGGACGCTGGACCCGCTCAGCATCCCGAAGTACCAGACGCCGTTGCTCATCCCGCCCGTCATGCCGCGGGCCGGAACGATCACGGGACGGGGCGGCAAGCCGATCGACTACTACGAGATCTCGATGCGGCAGATCACCCAGCAGATCCTTCCGGCGGGGTTTCCGGTCACGACGGTCTGGGGCTACGGGGCGGTGAACGGCGCCGGTAGCAGGAACGCTTTGCTCCTGCACAACGCGCCGTCGCTCACGATCGAGGCCCAGTGGAACCGGCCCGTCCGCGTCAAGTGGATCAACGACCTGAAGGACGCGAACGGCACGTTCCTGCCTCATCTGTTGCCCGTCGACCAGACGCTCCACTGGGCGAATCCGCCCGGCGGCACGGCCGGCCGGGACACGCGGCCGGACTTCAGCGGCCAACCGACGCCCGGCCCCTACGAGGGCCCGGTCCCGATCGTGACGCACGTCCACGGCGCGGTCGGCGTCGGCGACGAGAGTGACGGGTACGCCGAGGCCTGGTACCTGCCTGCGACGGACAGCATCCCTGCGGGATATGCAACGGAGGGCACGTGGTACGGGTTCTTCAAGGACAAGGCGGCCGCCGGCTACGGGGCCACCTGGGGAACCGGCTTCGCGACCTTCCAGTACCCGAACCACAACCGGGCGTCGACGATCTGGTACCACGACCACGCGCTCGGCATGACCCGCCTCAACGTCTACGCGGGCCCCGCGGGCTTCTATCTCATCCGCGGCGGGCCTGCCGGAGACAAGGCGGTCATCGACAGTCGCTTCGGGACCACCGCCGTCCTCCCCGGCCCGGCGCCGAAGGACGGCGACAAGTTCCCGGCGAACAAGACCTACTACGAGTTCCCGATCGCGGTTCAGGATCGCGCGTTCAACGAGGACGGCTCGCTGTTCTACCCCGACTCCCGCGAGTTCTTCGACGATGCCACGGCCGAGAATCCGGGCTTCATCCCGGACACGGACCTCTCGCCGATCTGGAACCCCGAGTTCTTCGGCAACACGATCATGGTCAACGGCAACACCTGGCCGTTCCAGACCGTCGAGCGGCGGCGCTACCGGCTCCGCTTCCTCAACGGCTGCCAGTCCCGCTTCCTGATCCTCGACTTCGCCGGCATCCCCGGCGTCGAGGTCTGGCAGCTCGGCAACGAGGGCGGGTTCCTCGCGGCGCCCGTGAATCTGACCGCGGACAACAACAACCGGCTGCTGATGGGCCTGGCCGAGCGAGCCGACCTGATCGTCGATTTCACGAACGTTCCGGTCGGCAACTACGTGCTCGGCAACCTCGGTCCGGACGAGCCGTTCGGGGGCGGCGAGCCGCCGGGGGACTTCGACCAGGCGGATCCGCACACGACCGGCCAGATCATGCAGTTCCGGGTCGTGCCGGCGGTGGCGCCCGATCCGACGACGCCGCCGATGTTCCTGGCGCTGCCGGCGATCACCCCGCTTCCGCTGCCCGCCACGACACGCCCGCTGGCGCTGCTGGAGATGATGTCCCTCTACTGGGACGGTCCGGCAGAGGCGATGCTCGGGAACGTCGACGGCGACGGGAATCCCACGCACAAGATGTGGGCCGAGCCTGTCAGCGAGAACCCGGGTACCGGCGACACCGAGGTCTGGGAGTTCTACAACGGCACGGCGGACGCGCACCCGATGCACGTCCACGAGGTCGTCTTCGAGGTCGTGAACCGGCAGAGCCTCGTCACGAACCAGGACGGGGAGTCCGTGCCGCCCTTCCAGCTCGTCGGCGACCCCCGCGCTCCCGAGGCGTGGGAGAGCGGGTTCAAGGACACCGTCATCGCCTACCCCGGCGAGGTCACGCGCGTGCGGGCGCAGTTCAACACGCCGGGCCAGTTCGTCTGGCACTGCCACATCGTCGAGCACGAGGACAACGAGATGATGCGGCCGTACCGCATCGGGCCCGCACAGCCCGGCGCGCCCGCATAGGCGGCGGCCGATGAGATGTGCGCGTGAGCCCCCCGACGGGGGCTCACGCGCACGGAGCTCGGGCTCAGTGCGTAGTCGCGACCGCCTCGATATAGGTCGCCGGGATCGCGATCGGATCCCCCGCGAGCCGGTCGTGTCTGCGGGCGAGAGCGACGAGATCTCCCTCGAGCGCGTCGCGTGCGTCCCCTTCGAGCGCCTCGAACGCCTTCAGCGTCGGGCCGTACCAGCGTCGGAAGAACTCCACGAACTCCTCGGGCGACTGGAACCTCCAGGTGAACGTCCGCTCGGCGACTTCGAGCGAGGCGACGCGATCGCCGAAGAGGTCGCGCAGGTGGGCCTCGGTGCCCCACAGCAGCGGCGACTGCACGCCGGCCGGCGGCGGCACGTGCGCGGCGGTCGTGCGGAAGAGCTCGCCGATGAACCCGTCCGGCGTCCAGTTCGCAAGGGCGACGGTTCCGCCGGGCCGCGATACGCGAAGAAGCTCGGCGGCGGCGCGCTCGTGGTCCGGCGCGAACATCGCCCCGAAGACCGAGGTGACCGCGTCGAACGCGTCGTCCGGGAACGGGAGCGCCTCGGCGTCCCCCTCGATGAGCTCGATCTCGAGTCCCTCCGCGTCAGCGCGCCGGCGGCCGCGCTCGAGCAGGGCGGGAACGTAGTCGATCCCGACCACGGTGCAGCCGTGCCGTGCTGCGGCGATGGCCGCGTTGCCGCTACCGGTGGCGACGTCGAGCACGCGCCACCCGGCGCGCAGGTCGGCCGTGTCGCAGAGGTGCTCCGCCACGAGCTGGATCCGGGCGGCCACGACGTGGAAGTCGCCGCTCGCCCAGGTCAGCTGCTGCCGCTGCTTGATTGCGCCGAGATCGGGCTTCGTCGGTCCCACCGTGTCTGTCATCCGTTCCTCCTTGTACGAGCCGCACGACCATTCGTGCGGCAGATCGAGGATACGGACGACGCGCCGCAGATTCATCGGCGCGGGCTACCCATCCTCCGGGCGGCCGCTACCCATCCTCCGGGCGGCTGCTACCCACGAATTGCGTGCTACGCGGCTTCGAGCTCGGGCGGCAGCCCGAAGCGCGGGAACAGCTCCGGCGTTCGGAAGGCCGTGATCTCGGCGATCCGCCCGCCGCGGAGCGTGAGCACGTCGAGCGCGATCGGCCGGTACCGGCTCCCGTCCTCCTCGAGCGTGTAGGTCGCCAGCGCAAGCTGCCCGTTTGCGCTGGCCGGGAGGTAGCGGAGCCGCGGCGGCGGGCTGCCCGGCATGAGCCAGGAGTCGGCGACGGCCGGGCGACCGCGGTACCACGTGGGATACGGGGGCATCTCGAACGTGACGTCCTCGGCCAGGAGGTCGATGATCGCGTCCACGTCTCCCTGCTCGAAGGCGTCGACGAAGCTCTGGACGATCTCGCGGACGCGCTCGTCGCCGAGCGAGCGGATGGTCGCCTGCTGGCTCTGCTCGGGCAGCCGCTCGTCGACGGCCTTCCGCGCTCGCTGGAGCGCGCTGTTCACCGACGCGACCGTCGTCTCGAGCGCCTCCGCGACCTCCCTGGCCGAGAAGCCGAGGACCTCACGGAGCACGAGCACCGCGCGCTGGCGCGGCGGCAGGTGCTGGAGTGCGGCGACAAACGCGAGCTCCACCGACTCACGCCGCTCGTAGCGGGCCTCGGGTGCCGCGTAGCCGTCCTCGACCCCGAGCAGGTCGTCGGGATACGGCTCGATCCAGAGCGACGCGGCGAGCGGCTCGCCGGGATCCTCTACCTCTCCGCCCGCGGGCGGTCCGTAGTCGATCGGCAGCACTCGCTTGGGCCGCCGTGCAAGCGCATCGAGGCACGCGTTCGTCGCGATCCGGTACAACCAGCGTCGGAGCGCGCTGCGGCCGTCGAAGCCGCGCAAACCGCGCCACGCGCGGAGCAGGGCCTCCTGCACCGCGTCCTCGGCGTCCTGGAGGGACCCGAGCATGCGGTAGCAGTGGGCGTGCAGCTCGCCGCGGACGGGCTCGACCAGGCGGCGGAACGCCTCCTCGTCGCCGGCGCGCGCCGCGTCGAGCAGCTGCCGCTCAGCGGTCTTCGTGCTCGCAGAGATCATTGGCTCTGAAATTCAGGACCACCCGGGTCGCGGAAACTCATCGCGCACGTGCGATGAGTTTGCGGCATCCGCGTCGGTCTAGAGAGCGGGCATGGCGCATGGACCGGCGAACCCCGTCGTCCACCTGGAGCTTCGCACCGGGAGCCCGCCGCGCGCCTGCGACTTCTACGTGCGCCTCTTCGGCTGGCGCTCCGAGACCGTCCACACGAACGCGGGCGATTACCTGGCGCTGACGCTCGGCGACCGCCTGGAGGGCGGCGTCGTCGAGCACGACACGCAGCGGCCGTTCTGGCTGCCGTACGTGGAGGTGGCCGAGGTCGCCGAGGCGACCGAACGGGCGCGACTTCTCGGTGCGTCGGTGTGCCTGCCCCCGCGGGAAGGACCGGTCGGGTGGCGGAGCGTGCTCGTGGCGCCGGCCGGCGGTATGTTCGCGCTGTGGCAGCCGAAGCGACGATGAGTTCCGCGTTCCGCCCGGGTCTTCACCTGGTGGAACCACCGAGCGACCGAAGGAGGAGACGGCGATGCGCAAGCTGATCGTGAACGAGTTCATGAGCCTGGACGGAGTGGTGCAAGCGCCGGGCGGCGAGGACGAGGACACGAGCGGGGGCTTCCGCCACGGCGGCTGGCACCTGCGCTACTTCGACGACCTCTCCCAGCAGTGGGTCCTGGAGGGTCTCACGACCGCGGGCGGGTTCCTGCTCGGCCGGCGCACGTACGAGATATTCGCGGCGTACTGGCCGAACGCACCCGAGGAGGAGCAGGTGCTCGCCGAGCCCTTGAACACGCTGCCGAAGTATGTCGCCTCTACGACGCTCTCCGAGCCGCTCCCGTGGCAGAACTCGACCCTGCTCGAAGGCGAGCTCGCCGCGGCCGTCAACGCGCTGAAGCAGGAGGACGGCGCCGACCTGCACGTCATCGGCAGCGCGCAGCTCGTGCGGTCGCTGATCGAGCAGGAGCTGGTCGACGAGCTGCGCATGATGATCGACCCGCTGGTCCTCGGCGGCGGAAAGCGAATCTTCCAAGACGACGGCACTCTCAGACCGCTCCGTCTCGTGGACGGCCAGGTGACCAGCACGGGCGCGATCCTGGTGCGCTACGCGCCGGCCGAAGCGCCCTAGAGGTGCCTCGGTAGCCGGGCCTGCCGAAGGTCGACCCGGCCGCCGCGCATCGGTATGCCTTCCCGGTCGAGCAGCTGGCGCTGCCGCCTGCCCTTCGCGAGGCTGCCGTCGGCTCGGACGACGCGATGCCACGGAACCTTCTCCTCCGTCTCGGCGAGCACGCGGCCGACGAGACGCGGCGCCGCCGGGTCGATGTCGCCGTACGTCCGGACGAACCCTTCGGGGATCGCCCGCACCCGATCGAGGATGCCCGCGACGCGGTCCTCGTCGCGACCGCCGGCCGTCATCCGACGAGCTCCTCGGAAAGCACTCGCTAGTACCCCGGTAGGGTATACTGGACGTGAGCCCACGAAGGAGGCGAGACCATGCCCGATACGATCACCTACAGCGTCCCCGGCGTCCACTGTGCCCACTGCGGGATGTCGATCCGCGAGGAGGTGTCCGAGGTCGAGGGGGTCGAGCAGGTCGACGTCGACCTCGACGCCAAGGTTGTCACCGTGCGGGGCCGCGACCTCGCCGACGAACGGCTCCGGGCGGCAATCCAGGAGGCGGGGTACGAGGCTGCGTGAGCGCGACCCTCGAACAGCCGCGTCAGCGCGTCCAGCTCGCACTGGAGGGGATGACCTGCGCCTCGTGCGCGACGCGCATCGAGCGGAAGCTCAACAAGCTGGACGGGGTCGAGGCGTCCGTGAACCTCGCGACCGAGCAGGCGGCGGTTCGCTACGACCCGGCGCGCGCCGAGGTCGACGACCTGATCCGCGCCGTCGAGGCGGCGGGCTACCACGCCAGCACCGGCGAGCGTGCGGAGGCGGCCGAGCGCGGGGCCGACGTCCTGCGGACGCGGCTCGTCGCGGCCGCCGTCCTGACCGCGCCGCTCGTCGCGCTGACGATGTTGCCGCCGCTGCAGTTCCGCGGCTGGGAGTGGCTGGCCTTCGCGCTCGCGACCCCGGTCGTGCTGTGGGCAGGCTTCGGCTTCCACCGCGCCGCGTTGGCCAATGCGCGCCATCGCGCGGCGACGATGGACACCCTGATCTCGATCGGGACGCTCGCCGCATGGGGTTGGTCGGTGGTCGCGCTCGCCGCTCTGGAGGACGCGAACACCTACTTCGAGGTCGGTGCGGTGATCACGACGCTGATCCTGCTCGGCCGCTATCTCGAGGCGCGGGCGAGGCGCCGGTCCAGCGCTGCCGTGCGCGCGCTGCTCGAGCTCGGCGCCCACGAGGCCAGGGTGCTGCGGGACGGGCGCGAGGTCGTCGTCCCGGTCGAGGACCTTCGCCCAGGTGACCTCTTCGTCGTCCGGCCGGGCGAGAAGATTGCGACGGACGGGGTCGTCGAGGACGGCTCTTCCGCCGTCGACCAGTCGATGCTGAGCGGCGAGCCCGTTCCCGTGGAGGTCCTCCCCGGCGACGAGGTCGCCGGCGCGACGATCAACGCCTCGGGCCGGCTCGTCGTGCGGGCGACGCGCGTCGGCGCCGAGACGGCGCTCGCGCAGATCGCGCGCCTCGTGGAGGAAGCGCAGGCCGGGAAGGCGCCGATCCAGCGACTCGTCGACCGGGTCTCCGGCGTCTTCGTGCCGATCGTGCTGGGGCTGTCGCTCGCGACCCTCGCGGGTTGGCTGCTCTTCACTGGCGACGCGACCGCGGCGTTCACGGCGGCCGTCGCCGTCCTGATCATCGCCTGCCCCTGCGCGCTCGGGCTCGCCACTCCGACCGCGCTGATGGTGGGCACCGGCCGCGGTGCGCAGCTCGGGATCCTGATCAAGGGGCCGGAGATCCTCGAGCGCACGCGGCGGATCACGACTGTCGTGCTCGACAAGACGGGGACGATCACGGAGGGCCGTATGTGGGTCGCCGACGTCGTCCCGGCGGTGGGTGCCGACCGCGGAGAGCTCCTTCGCATCGCCGGGGCGGTCGAGGACGCGAGCGAGCACCCGATCGCCCGGGCGATCGCCGACCGGGCGCGGGAGGAGCTCGGCGACCTGCCTGCGGTCGAGCGCTTCACGAACCGCGCAGGCCTTGGAGTCGAGGCGGTGGTGGACGGGCACGCCGCGGTCGTCGGCCGGCCCGTCCTGGTCGCCGACCGGGGGCTCGAGCTGCCGGACGACCTGGTCGGCGCCCGCGCGGAGGCCGAGGCGGACGGACGCACCGTCGTCGCCGTCGCCTGGGACGGCGCCGTGCGGGGCCTCCTCGTCGTCGGCGACCGCGTCAAGCCGACGAGCGGCGCGGCGACCGCCGACCTTCGAGGCCTCGGGCTCGATCCCGTCCTTCTGACCGGGGACAACGAGCGCACTGCACGGTCGGTCGCCGGCGCCGTCGGCATCGAGCGGGTGCTCGCCGACGTGCTGCCCGCGGACAAGGTGGCCGAGATCCGGCGGCTGCAGGATGCCGGAGAGGTGGTCGCGATGGTCGGCGACGGCGTGAACGACGCGCCCGCCCTCGCGCAGGCCGACCTCGGGCTCGCGATCGGGACCGGCACCGACGTCGCGATCGAGGCGTCGGATCTGACCCTCGTGTCCGGCGACCTGCGCTCGGCCGCCGACGCCATCCGGCTGGCCCGCCGGACGCTGTGGACGATCAAGAGCAACCTGTTCTGGGCCTTTGCCTACAACGTCGCGGCGATTCCGCTCGCCGTGCTCGGCCTGCTCAACCCGATCGTCGCCGCGGCGGCCATGGCCTTTTCGAGCGTCTTCGTCGTCACCAACTCGCTGCGTCTCCGCCGCTTCCACAGCGGCCGGGAGGAGGCGCGGCCGCCGGCGCCGCCCGCGCCGGTCCCACACCTGAAGGGAGAGCCTGCATGACCCACGGATACGTGTCGGACAAGGAGTCGCTCGTCAAGCGACTGCACCGGATCGAGGGACAGGTCCGCGGGATCGAGCGGATGGTCGAGGAGGAGCGCTATTGCATCGACATCCTCACGCAGATCGCCGCCGTCAACACCGCCCTCGAGAGCCTGTCCGTGAAGCTGCTCGAGGATCACGTGCGCCACTGCGTGGCTGACGCGCTGGCCGCCGGCGACGCCGAGGTCGCGGAGCGGAAGAGCGAGGATCTGCTCGCCGCGGTCCAGCGCTTCTCGCGCACGCGCTGATGGCCGGGCCGCCGACGGCCGTTCTGCACGTCGGCGGCCTGCACTACGCCACCGAGAAGACCGTCGTCGAGCGCGTTCTCTGCCAGCGTCCCGGTGTCCTCGCCGTCGAGGCCAACCCGGTCGCGCAGACGGCGACCGTGACCTTCGATCCGGCCAAGACCTCGGTCGAGGCCTTGCAGGGCTGGGTCGAGGAGTGCGGCTACCACTGTGCTGGGCGCTCGGTGCCCGGGCACGTCTGCGATCCGCTCGCTGAGGAGGGCAGCGATGCCCCGGTGCACGACCATGCCGCGACCGATCGCGCCGAGCACGCGCACGGCCACGGCCACGGCGGCCATGCCGGGATGTCGATGGCCGAGATGGTGCGGGACATGCGCAACCGGTTCGCGGTCGCCGCGCTGTTCGCGGTCCCGATCGCGCTCTGGTCGCCTGTCGGAGACTTCCTGCTCGGCTCCACGCCGCCGACGCCGTTCGGGATCGGCGACGACCTGTGGCAGTTCTTCCTGAGCCTGCCGGTGATCTTCTACTCGTCGTGGACCTTCTTCCGCGGCGCGTTCGTCGCGCTTCGGGCGAGGACCCTCGACATGATGGTGCTCGTCGCGGTCGCGATCGGCACCGGCTGGATCTACTCCGTCGCCGCGACGTTCTGGATCGAGGGCGAGGTCTTCTACGAGGCCACCGCGTTCCTCGCCGCCTTCGTCCTCCTCGGGCACTGGTTCGAGATGCGGGCCCGCGGCGGGGCGAACGACGCCATCCGAGCCCTGCTCGACCTTGCGCCGCCGCGGGCGGTCGTCGTCCGCGGCGGGCAGGAGCGCGAAGTGCCGACCGCCGAGGTCGAGGTCGGCGACCTGCTTCTGATCCGCCCCGGCGCAAAGGTGCCGGTGGACGCCGAGGTCGTCGAGGGCGAGAGCTCGGTCGACGAGTCGACGGTCACCGGCGAGTCGCTGCCGGTCCCCAAGAAGCCGGGCGACCGGCTCATCGGCGCGACGATCAACAAGCAGGGGACGCTCCGGGCGCGGGCGACTGCCGTCGGGTCCGGGACCGCCCTCGCCCAGATCGTCAAGCTCGTCCAGGAGGCGCAGAACTCGAAGGCTCCCGCCCAGCGGCTCGCCGACCGCGCCGCCTTCTGGCTCGTCCTGGTCGCGCTGATCGGCGGCCTGGCCACGTTCTTCGCATGGTGGGCGGTCGTCGACCGCGAGGTGCTCGACGCGCTCCTGTTCGCGATCACGGTCGTCGTGATCACCTGCCCGGACGCCCTCGGCCTCGCGACGCCGACGGCGGTCATGGTCGGTACCGGCCTCGGCGCGCGCCGCGGGATTCTCTTCAAGAACGCGATCGCCATCGAGCAGGCGGCGCGGCTCGACACCGCGGTGCTCGACAAGACCGGCACGCTCACCCGCGGCGAGCCGGAGGTCGTCGCGATCGACGCGGACCGCGACGGGGAGGACGAGTTGCTCCGACTGGTCGCCGCGGTCGAGCGGGAGAGCGAGCATCCGCTCGCAGAGGCGATCGTCCGTGCCGCGGAGACGCGGGGGATTCCGGCGCCGCGCGCCGACGGGTTCGAGGCAGTGGCCGGGCATGGCGCCCTGGCGACGGTCGAGGGCCGCAGGGTCCTCGTGGGGAACCGCCGCCTGCTCGAGCGGGAGCGCGTCTCCCTCGACGGGCTCGGACCGCGGGCGGACGAGCTGGCCGGAGCCGGCCGCACGGTCGTCCACGTGGCCGTCGACGGTGACGCGGTCGGCCTGATCGCCATCGCGGACGCGCCGCGCGAGACGGCGGTCGAGGCCGTCGCCGCCTTGAAAAACCTCGGCGTCCAACCGGTCATGCTCACCGGGGACAACGGCCAGACGGCCCAGCGCATCGCGGCAGAGCTCGGAATCGACGAGGTCCTCGCCGAGGTGCTTCCGGCGGACAAGGCGGCCAAGGTGGCGGAGCTGCAGGCCGCGGGCCGTAAGGTCGCCATGGTCGGCGACGGCGTCAACGATGCGCCCGCGCTGGCCCAGGCGGACGTCGGCATCGCGATCGGCGCCGGCACCGACGTCGCGATCGAGACCGCCAGCGTCGTCCTCATGCGCTCGGACCCGCTCGACGTGGCGAAGGCCATCGCGATCGGGCGCGGCACGGTGCGGAAGATGCGGCAGAACCTCGCGTGGGCGATCGGCTACAACTCGCTTGCCCTTCCCCTCGCGGCCGGCATCTTCGAGCCCTGGGGCCTGACGCTCAGGCCCGAGGTCGCCGCGATCTCGATGTCGGGCTCGAGCGTGCTCGTCGCGGTCAACGCGCTCGCGCTGAAGCGCCTGCGTCTGCCGCGCGGCTGACCCGGGGAGGCGCAGGCTCCGGGCCGGTTCGGGAGCGACGAAGCCGTCGGCCGGGGAAGATGGTGCCGTGGACGTCGGCACGCTCCTGCTCCTCGTCGGCGCGATCCTGGCGGGGAGCCTCGTCGTGGCTCTCGGCGCGGTCCGGGTCGGCGTCCCCGCGCTCGTCGCCTTCCTCGCGCTGGGGATGCTGCTCGGATCCGACGGGCCGGGCGGCATCGAGTTCGACGACGCCGAGCTCGCGCGGACGGTGGGGATCGCGGGCCTGGCCGCGATCCTGTACGAGGGCGGGCTGTCCACGAGCTGGCGGCGGCTGCGCCGCGTCGCCGCGCCGGCGGTCCTGCTCGCCACCGTCGGGGTCGTCGCGACGACGGTCCTGACCGGCGTCGCCGCGTACACGCTCTTCGACCTCTCCTGGCTCGAGGCCGTGCTGCTCGGCGCCGTCGTGGCGTCGACCGACGCCGCTGCCGTCTTCGCGACGCTCAGGTACACGCACATCCGCCGGCGGCTCGCGCGGACGCTGGAGGCCGAGACCGGCGTCAACGACCCCGTGGCGATCGCGCTGACGCTCGGCCTGATCGAGTGGATCGATGAGCCGGCGTTCGCCTTCCCCGACCTCGTGCTGCTCGTCCTACAGGAGCTCGCGCTCGGCCTCGTCGTGGGCGTCGTGCTCGGCGCGGCGGCGATGTGGGTCTTCTCCCGCCTGCCGCACTCGATCGGCGCCTTCGCGCCCGTCGCCTCGGTCGCGACCGGCGCGCTGTCGTTCGGCGTCGCCGACGTGATCGGCGGCAGCGGCTTCCTCGCCGTCTACCTCGTCGGTCTCGCCGTCGGGAGCACCCCGTCCCGCTACCGCCGCCAGCTCGTCGCGTTCCACGAGGGGCTGGCGTTCCTCGCCCAGGTCGCGATGTTCGTGGTCCTCGGCCTCCTGGTGTTTCCCAGCGACCTGCCGGAGGTCGCCCTGTCCGGTCTCGGGCTCGCGGCGCTGCTCGCCGTGCTGGTCCGGCCGGCGGCCGTGTGGCTGTCGACGGCGTTCAGCCAGTTCACCGCAGCCGAACGGCTACTGCTCGGCTGGGCAGGCCTCCGCGGTGCCGTCCCGATCGTGCTGGCCACGTTCGTGCTCTCCTCGGAGATCGGTCACGCCGAGACGATCTTCAACGCGGTCTTCTTCGTGGTCGTCGTCTCGGCGCTGCTCCAGGGCACGACCCTGGAATTGGTCGCGACCCGCCTCGGCCTCGTCGATCCCCGCCCGGCGGTCGTGGCCCCTCCGCTCGAGGTCGACGCGCTCGGCTCGCTCGAGCTGGTCGAGTTCGACGTCGCCGGCGATCATGCGATCGCGGGCGCCGCCGTCCGCGAGGTCGGGCTGCCGCGGACCGCGCTGATCGCGGTGGTCGCGCGCGGCGCCGAGACGATCCCCCCGCGCGGGAGCACCGTCATCGAGCCCGGCGACCGCCTGTTCGTCCTCGCGCCGCGGAACATCCGTCCCGAGCTCGAGGACGTCTTCTCCCGCTGGCGGCGGCGCGTCTAGCGGCTCTTAGACGGCCGCGAAGGTGTAGCCGCGGCCGCGCACCGTGAGGATCCGCTCGGGACGGCGCGGATCGCGCTCGATCTTGTGCCTGAGGCTGGAGATGTGCGTCTCACAGGTGTGCTTGTTGCCGACGTGGGCGCTCTGCCAGAGGTGACGCATGATCGCCTCGCGCGAGTGGACCTCGCCCGGGTGCTCTGCGAGGAGGGTGAGCAGACGGAGCTCCGACGGCGTCAGGCGCACCAGCCGGCCGTCGACGAAGACCCGCTGCAGGGCCAGGTCGATCCGCAGATCGCCGACGAGCCTGATCGTCGCGCCGGGAGCCCGGGTCGGGTCCTCGATCTCGCGTGCGATGCCCTCGATCGCGGCGAGCCGGCCCGACGCGTCGTACACGGGCGTGTTGCGCTGCTCCGTCCAGATCGTGGTGCCGTCCTTGCGGACCCAGCGGAGGACGACCGGCGCCGAGCTCGGCGCCTCGGTCAACGCCGACAGCACAGTTCGGTCGTCCGGGTGGACGAGCTTGAAGCCGAGGTCGGGGTCCGCGTAGTGCTCCTCCGGCGTGAAGCCGGTCACGCGGGTCGCAGCGCCGTTGACGTAGTCGAAGCCGCGCGTCGGCCGGACGCGGTAGCGGTAGATGATGTCGGGCGCGCGGTCGGCGAGCTCTTCGAGCTGCGTGGAACGCATGAGCTGGGCACCCATGTCATGTCCAATCGTGATCCCGCAGACGCGTGCGCGCATCCGGGGCGGACCGGATCGGCGCTACCGGATTCTCGCCCTCCGGGTTTTCGGAGATTCGCCGTCCGTGGGGGCGGACCGATACGCTGCCCAGACTGCGACAACACTTGGACAAGGAGCGAACGACGATGCCGACATCCCTCATCCGGTCGCCCGACGTCATGCGTCGGGTCAACGAGCTGATCTGCCAGAGCCTCGCCAACGGAGGCCGCGAGGAACCGGTCGCCTTCTTCTGCGAGTGCGCAGATCCCGGCTGCTATCGGCCGGTCTGGCTCACGCCCGCCGAGTACGACGAGGCGAGGACCGATTCCGGATGGGCGGCTCTGGCCTACGGCCACGTCGCACCGGCTGCCGCCTGACGGGGGCTGCCATCCGTCAGGCGGCCAGACGATCCGCCGCGAGCTCGCGGCGGAGATGGGGAACCGCGTGCGGCCGGTTCCCGAGGAGGGGCGGCGACGAGACGGCCGTCGCCGCCCAGGTAGCCGCCGCCGAGGCGGCGACATTCCCCGCAGGGATCGCGGGGATACCACCGCGCCCATCCGGGGTGCCACGGATGCCTCCCCGGCTCGCCGCCGGGAAGCTGTGTCCATGTCCGCACGGCTGCTTGCGCTCCTTGCGCTGCTCGGCGTCGTGGGCGGGATCGTGCTCCACCTGCTCGGGATCGACGCACCCGCCCACCTCGCATGGGCGGCGACCACGGCCCTCCTCCTCGTCCCGCTCACCGTCTCGGTCACCAGGAGTGTTCTCCGGGGCGACGTCGGCGTGGACGCGATCGCGCTCGTCTCGATGGCAGGCGCGCTGGCGCTCGGGGAGTACCTCGCGGGCGCGGTCATCGCGCTCATGCTGGCCGGCGGGAACGCGCTCGAGGAGGTGGCCAACCGGCGGGCCCGGCGCGAGCTGAGCGCCCTCGTCGAGCGGGCGCCGCGGGAGGCGCTCGTCCGTCGCGGCGACGGCGTGGAGCCCATACCCGTCGAGGAGGTCGTCGCGGGAGACGTCGTGCTCGTCCGTGGCGGCGAGGTCGTCCCGGTCGACGGCCTCGTCGTCAGCGACGAGGCCGTGGTCGACGAGTCGGCGCTGACCGGTGAGCCGCTGCCCGTCACCGTGCACCGCGGTGGACAGGTGCGCAGCGGCACCGCGAGCGCCGGCTCCGCATTCGAGCTGCGCGCGCTTCGCCCCGCCGCCGAGAGCGCGTATGCCGCGCTCGTGCGGCTCGTGCAGCAGGCCGAGAGCGAGCGCGCGCCGTTCGTCCGCATCGCAGACCGCTACGCGGCGTTTTTCCTGCCTGCGACCGCGCTGATCGCCGGCGCGGCGTGGGTGTTCTCGGGCGACCCGGTCCGCGCGCTCGCGGTCTTCGTGATCGCGACCCCGTGCCCGCTGATCCTCGCCGCGCCAATCGCCCTCATGTCCGGCCTGTCCCGCGCCGCGCGCGCCGGGATCGTCGTCAAAGGCGCCGGCGCGATCGAGCGGCTCGGCAGGGCGCACACGGTCCTGCTCGACAAGACGGGCACGATCACGCTCGGCCATCCCGAGCTCGCGGACGTCGTGGGCGTCGACGGTGTCCCGGCGGACGAGAGCCTGCGGCTCGCGGCCTCGCTCGACCGCCTTTCTGCGCATCCGCTGGCGGCCGCGCTGGTCGCCGGCGCCGAGCAGCGTGGGCTCGATCTGTCGCTGCCCGAGACCGGGCGGGAGACGCTTGGTCACGGCATCGAGGGCGTCGTCGACGGCCGCACCGTGCTCGTCGGCAGCGCCCGCTGGCTGAGGACGCGAGGCATCGACGTCGCCGCCGACGACGGGACGGACGGCGGAGCCGCGAGGGTCTACGTGAGCGTCGACGGCGCCGCGTCAGCTGTGATCACGCTCGAGGACAGGCTCCGCGAGGACGCGGCGGCGCTCGTCCCGCTCCTCCGGGAGGCGGGGATCGAGCACATCGCGCTCGTCACCGGCGACAAGTCCGCCGTCGCCGAGCGGGTCGCGCACGAGCTCGGCGTCGAGCGGGTCTACGCGGAGCAGACGCCGGAGGAGAAGCTCGAGCTCGTCCGCGCCCTCCAGGCCGTGCCCGGCCTCCGCAACGTCGTCATGGTCGGCGACGGGATCAACGACGCTCCGGCCCTCGCGCTCGCGGACGTCGGGATCGCGATGGGGACGATCGGCGCCACCGTCTCGTCCGAGAGCGCGGACGCGGTCATCCTCGTCGACCAGGTGAACCGCGTCGCCGACGCCGTGCGCATCGGCCGGCGCGCGCTGGGGATCGCCCGTCAGAGCGTCCTGATCGGGATCGGCGCCTCGCTCGCCGGCATGGGGTTCGCCGCCTTCGGCTACATCTCGCCGGTGATGGGCGCCCTCCTGCAGGAAGTGATCGACGTCGGCGTGATCCTGAACGCCCTCCGCGCACTTCGAGGCTGAACCTTTACCGGCGCCTGGCCGGCCCTTAACCGGCGGCCGCCTACCCTGGTTGGCGTAGCTCTCGCGAAGGAGGAACGAATGAACACCGAGCACCGAGCCATCGTCGTCGTGGGCCGCGAGGGGCCCGCCGAGGACACACTGAGGGCGGCAGGGCGATACGACGAGGTCTTCGTCATCGCACCCGCGCTTCCCGATCCACGCGAGCGTTTCGTCGTGGACGAGGATCGGGCCTACGAGGCCGCCCACGGACGGGTCCGCGACGTCGTGGGACGCCTTCGCGCCCGCGGAGTTCGAGCGTTCGGCGCCGTCGGCGACGAGAACGTGGCCGCCGCGCGCCGGGACGCGCGCGCGCTGTTCCCGGCGGCACAGGCGATTCTCGGCGCATAGGGCCGGCGGAAGGCGGGGAGCCGAGACGCGGCCCACGTCCGAGTACCGAGAGCCATTCCCGTCGTCGCTGCAGATCACGCGGTCCCGTCCGCCACCGGGGAGCGCGGCTTCGGGGCTGAGCGCTCCCCTAGTCGGCGAGCAACGCGAGTCCAACGACGAGGAGCGCGGTGAGCGCGATCCCCGCGCGCAACGGCCGGCGGAGGTGGCCGCAGGCGGTCAGTGCGAGGGTCGTCAGGGCGAAGTGCACGGCCAGCGCGACGAGGGTGACGGCGATGACGAGCTTCACGACCGTCCCTCCGACGGTGCCGCCTGCCGCGCCGGACGTCGCTCGCGGTGCTCCCGGCCGCCGGGCCGGATCAGCGACGCGCCTACCGCCGCCGCGAGGGCGAGGACGATGACGGCGAGTGAGAGGTAGACCGGGACCTTGTAGACGTCGGCGAGCGTCATCTTCAGGCCGACGAAGACGAGGACGGCCGCCAGTCCCACGTTGAGGTAGCGGAAGCGGTCGATCATTCCGGCGAGGACGAAGTAGAGGGCGGCGAGCCCGAGCAGCGAGAACGCGTTCGCTGCGTAGACGATGAACGTGTCCCTGGTTACCGCGAAGATGGCCGGAATCGAGTCGACGGCGAAGACGACGTCGAATGTGGCGATCAGTGCGAGCGCCGCGAGCATCGGCGTCGCGACGAGCTTTCCCTGCTCGCGCGCCACCAGACGGTCGCCCTGATACTGGGTCGTCATCGGCATGAACCGGCGGATCAGCCTCAGGACCGGGTTGCGCTCGGGGTGGATCTCGACGTCACGGTGGCGGGCGAGCCGGATCCCGGTGACGACGAGGAAGGCGCCGAAGACGTAGATCGTGAAGTGGAAGGCGTCCAGGAGCGCCGCTCCGGCCAGAATGAAGATCGCGCGAAGGACGATCGCTCCGACGATCCCCCAGAAGAGCGCGCGCCGCTGGTAGGCAGGCGGCACGGCGAAGTAGCCGAAGATCAGGGCGAAGACGAACAGGTTGTCGATCGAGAGGGACTTCTCGATCAGGAACCCCGCGAGGTACTCGCCGGCGGGCTCACGGCCCTGCCACGCCCAGAGGAAACCCGCGAAGCCGACGCCGAGCGCCGTCCAGCCGATGCTCCAGGTGACCGACCGGCGAAACGAGATCGCCTCGCCGCGTCGGCCGAACGCGAGCAGGTCGACGACCAGCATGGAGGCGACGAAGATCGCGAACGCCACCCACATCCAGAACTCGAGTTGCACGAAGAGCCTCCTTCGTCAGTCGGTTTTCCGTCTGCGAAGGTCTCTCCCGCCGCTCTGTGCGGCCGGCGCCACCGGGCCGGCGAGGCCGAAGATGACGATGACGCCCGTACGGGGATACTCCCCTTGTCGGCAGCGATGGTAGCAGGGCCGCTTCCGCCGGCGGTCTAGCGCTCGCCCTCCTCGCCGCCGCCGGGGCCGAATGTCGCCTCGAGCCCGCGGATCAGCTCGTCCTTCTCCTGGCCGGAGAGCGACGCACCGGGGTGCGTCGGCTTGTACTGCCACGGGGGCATCGATCCCTCGTGAATGGTCTCGATCATCTCGTCGACCTCGGCCTCTCCCGTCGAGAGGTTGAGCTCGGCGCGGCCCTCCTCGACGTCGTGCTCGACAAGCCACGAGACGGGGGCCACGTTCGAGTACCAGGGCCACTTCGTCTCGTTGCTGTGGCAGTCCATGCACGCATCGGTCATCAGCTGCTCCGTCCGCGGGCTGTCCCAGGCGATCGGCCGACCGCCGACCGGGTTCGAGTGGTCGCGGCCGTACGGCACGAGCTGGATGGCGCCGAACAGGACGAGCAGCCCGAGCGCGCTCCACATGAGGATCCGTCGAAACCGAAACCGCCTCATCGCGGGCCTACAGCCACGAGCCGATCAGCACGAAGAACGGCGACGGCACGTCCATCCGCGGCTCGACGGTGACCGTTCCGCCGGGAGCCTCCGAACCGATCCTCCCCGCGAGCTCGTTCGCGTCCTCCTCCGTGAGCGCTCCGACCGTGAGGTATCGCCAGCGCCGCTCGACCGGCAGTCCCTGGTCGCGCAGCGTGCGCTCCAGCTGCTCGGCCTCTGCGCGGCCCGGCGCGCGGACGTGCACCTTCCAGTCGTAGTCTCCGCCCGCCTCGACCTCATTGCGTTCCCGCTCCTGGAGCCGCTGCTGTTCCGCCGCGCGCTCGGCCTCGGTACGCGGGAGCGGAATGGAGGCGTCCTTCCACTCCTCTTCGACGGGGTGCCAGCGCGTCGTCCGGATCTCGGCGGTCAGCCGATCGGCGTCGGCCAGCCGCCGCACCACCCGCGCCGCCTCGTCGGCCTCGTCCCTCGTGTTCGTGTAGAGGAAGAGCCTGGATCCGTCGCGCGTGACCACGACGTGGCGTCCGAGACGTTTCCGCGCCTCGTCGTCGAGATCGAGCGCCCGCAGCCGCTCGCCGAGCGAGAAGCCGTGAGCATCGTCGTCCAGCTCGACCTCGACGCGCCAGTCCTCGCCGGCCACGCGGCGATGATAGACGGGACGGTCATCCGGGCGTGTCGACGCTCGTCTTCTCCCAGACCGAGACGTGCTTCTCGCTCTCGCTCGTGAACGGCTCCCGCTTCCAGCCGCTCCAGCGGTCCTTCAGCGTCATTCCTGCCAGCTGCGCCATGAGGTCGAGCTCGGCCGGCCACGCGTAGCGGAACGGAATCGAGACCTGCTCGAGGCGCCCGTCCACCAGCTCGAGGTGATGCGAGACGAGCCCCTGCCTCGCCACGTCGTACTCGTCGATGCCCCAGCTCGCCTCGCCGGCGTGGAAGACGTGGAACCTCTCCCCTGGCGGAAGCCGGCGGAGTCCGGGAACGCCGACCTCCACGACGAAGCAGCCGCCCGGCTCGAGGTGCGAGGCGACGTTGCGGAAGCAGGCGACCTGCGCCTCCTGCGTCGTCAGGTTCATGATCGTGTTGAAGACGAGGTAGGCGAGCGTGAAGGCCCCCTCCGCCCGCGCCGAGGCGAAGTCGCCGACGGTGACCGGGATCTCCTCGCCGCCCGGCTTCGCGCGGAGCCTCGCGAGCATCGCCTTCGACAGCTCGATCCCGTGTACGGGGACGCCGCGGGCGGCGAGCGGAAGCGCGATGCGGCCGGTGCCGATCCCGAGCTCGAGCGCGCGGCCGCCGCCGGCGAGCTCGGCGAGGAGGTCGACCGCGGGGTCGACGACGGCCGGGTCGAACATGTCGGAAGAGGACTCGTCGTACCGCGCCGCCACCCGCTCGTCGAAATAGCCGTCCTCGGCGTCCACCCGCCGAACCTACCGAAGCTGGAGAGCAACTCCGCGATCAGCTTCGCCGCGCGCGGCGCCGCATGTCGCTTTGCTCCCTTGGGTTGCTCGGAGCGGCCGTCATCGGCGAGCCGCCCTGATACGCCGCACGGTGCGTCAGGTACTCGCGGAGGTCGGCGGCGGCTTGAGCGCGCTCTGCGCGGTAACCCACAACACCCACCGACCCATGAGGGGCGTCGTGAGGAGCAGCATCACGTAGACCTCGGCGGCGGATCCGTCGCCGCGCATGACGTCGAGACCGCCGAAGGCGAGCGACAGCAGCTGGCTGACGAGCGCGACGACGCACCACGAGACGACGTTGGCGCCCATCCACCAGGCCCACCGGCTCGTATAGGGCCGGAGCGCGATCGCCTGGGACACGCCGAGGAGAGGGCCGAATGCGAGCGATTGGCTGACGGCGAGCAGGTACGCCGCCTGGACGTCCCCGCTGCTCGTGGCTGTCTCGACGACGGGAGGGACGACGACCAGGCCCCAGGCGAGGAGGCCCGGAACGATGCAGGTCATGATCCAGTGGCTGCGGGGGATCGAGATGCGTTGCCGAATGACTCGCCACTGCAGCGCGCCGAGAACGAGCGCGTACCCGAACGCGCCGGCGACCGCGAGCGACAGGGTTCCTACGACGCGTCCCGCGGCCTGCTCGGTGACGTCGAGCGACGTGCCCGCCAAGAGGTAGACGGTCCCGAGGATGATCGTGAAGGCGAGTGCGTTGTACCGCACCCACTCGCGGAAGAGGCGTGCGTGCCAGCCGAGTGGCTCACTTGCGAACGCGGCCCTTGCCCTCGCCAGGCGGTTCATGGACAGGTCGAGGTTATTGGTGAGCCGCAGGCGAATCGGCGCAGCTCCCGAGCTCGATCGGCGCAACGTACGGACCCCTCCAACGGTTCGGGATCAGCGCCCGGCGCCGTCGGGCGCCGGGCGGGCCGGCGCTCGTCGGCCACACGATTATCGTCTCGACCGATGTCCGTCGACCTGCAGGCGGCGCGCGACTTCATGGCGACACACGCCCGCCTGCTCGACCGCCGTCGCTTCGAGCTGCTGAACGGCGACGCCGACCCCTCCGGCGCGCTGGCGGCGCTCGAGGCCTACCGAAATCGGGACGGCGGGTACGGCTGGGGGCTCGAGCCCGACCTGCGCTCTCCCGAGAGTCAGCCGGGAGCCGCCCACCACGCCTTCGAGGTGTTCGAGGAGATCGCGCCGGTCCCCGCGTCGCAGGCCGCCGCGCTCTGCGACTGGCTCGACACCGTCACGCTGCCCGACGGCGGGCTGCCGATGGCGCTGCCGACGGCCGTCACGGCCGGCTCGGCTGCGTGGTGGGCGGATGCCGACCCGTCCGTGCCGTCGCTGCAGATCACGACGATCGCGGCGGCGACGGCACACCGCGTGGCCGTTCACGACCCGGACGTCGCCCGGCATCCATGGCTGGAGCGGGCCACGCGCTACTGCCTGGACGCGATCGCGGCGATGGACGAGGCGCCGTCGCCGTACGTCCTCGCGTTCTCGCTGCGCTTCCTGGACGTCGTCCACGACAGCCGGCCGGAGGCGCCCGAGTTCCTCCGGAAGCTCGGGTCGCACGTCCCCGCCGATGGGCTGATCCCGGTGACGGGCGGCGCCGAGGGCGAGACGCTGCGCCCGCTCGACGTCGCGCCGTACCCGGACCGGCCGGTGCGGGAGCTCTTCCCGGACGACGCGGTCGCCGCCGACCTCGAGCGCCTGGCCGGCCTGCAGCAGGACGACGGTGGCTGGATCGTGGACTTCCGCAGCGCCTCGCCGCGAGGGGCTCTCGACTGGCGCGGCTACGCGACCGTCCGCGCGCTCGACGTCCTCCGTCGCAACGACGCTCTGAAGATCGAGTCGCGCGCGCATCCGTAGTCGGCCGCACGCGAATCGGCACGGCTCCCGATGGCAGCGCGTCCCGGAGGTGCGACGCTCTCGGTTGGGCGCGAAACGCCGCGCGTTCGTGCGCCCCTCGCCTTCCGCGAGCCGCGACCGTGCGGGCGACGTTTCCGCGGGCCGATTTGATCGAGCGGGAGGAGGATCACGATGAAGCTTCTCGAGCGGCCCCCTACCGTCGCCAAACCGAAAACCACCGAACCGGACACGAGACGCGGGATTCCGCCTCCGCCCGCACGACGCTCCTGGACCATGCGCTGGGGGACCTGGGTCGCGCGGCGACGGTGGTGGCTGCTGTCCGTCTGGGCCGTCCTGCTGGTCGCGGCGGCGGCGTCCTATCCATTCCTGATGTCCGCGCTCGTCGCGTCCGACTACAGCGTCACGGGCTCCGACTCGGCCAGGGTCGCCGAGCTCATCGAGACGGATTTCTCCGCCGCCGGAGCCGAGCAGGACGTCATCGTCTTCGACTCCGACACGCTGACGATTCGCGACCCGGCATACGTCGCGGCCGTCGACCGGGTGCTGGCGAGCGTACGGGGTGAGCCGGGAGTCGCCGCCGTGCTCGGTCCCACCGACCCCGGCGCACAGGGACAGATCTCGGAGGACGGCCATGCAGCGCTTGCCTCGCTGGGCCTGAACGGGAACGACCGCGAGCGCGGTGACCGGGCCGCCGACCTCCAAGATCGGATCGCAACGGCCGCGGGCACGGGTCCCGTCGAGGCGTACCTGACGGGGTACTCGCCGTCGGCGAACGACCTGACCGAGGTGGAGAACCAGGACGTCGAGCGGGCCGAGTCGATCGGCATCCCCGTCGCGTTCGTGGTCCTGCTCGTCGCGCTCGGAACCGTCGTCTCGGCGTTCATCCCGCTGTTCATGGCGGTCGCCGGGCTGATGGCCACCCTCGGTGTCCTGGCGGCGTTCGCCGTTGTGCGGGAGTTCGACGCGTTCCTGCTCTCGATCATCACGATGATCGGCGTCGGCATCGGGATCGACTACTCGCTCTTCGTCCTGAGCCGGTTCCGGGAAGAACTCGTCCGCGCGCGGCAGGAAGGGAAGCCCGCAGTCCCGACCGCCGTGGGCGTCGCGATGTCGACGAGCGGACGGACGATCGCGTTCTCGGGGACGATCGTGATGATCTCGCTGCTCTCGCTGTTCGTGGTGGACTCGCCGATGTTCCGCCAGATCGCGCTGGGCGCCGTCCTCGTCGTGGCCTGCACGATGGTCGCGGCCTGGACGCTCCTGCCCGCGCTGCTCGCTGCGCTCGGCGACCGCGTCAACCGGTGGGGGCTGCCGAAGCGCTGGCGGCCGGCGGAGACCTACGAGGGCGGGGCCGAGAATTCCGGCTGGGCCAGGTGGGCTCGAACCGTGCTCGCCCATCCGTGGCTGGCCGTGCCGGCCGCGGCGCTCCTCCTCCTCTTCGCCCTGCCGACCTTCAACCTCAAGCTCGGCATCGATCTGGGCCTTTCGGCCCTGGAGGAAACGCCTTCCGGGAAGGCTCAGCTGATCCTCAACGAGTCGTTCAGCGCCGGTGCCATGTCCCCGATCCAGATCCTGGCGTCCCACCAGGGCTCCGGGTCGCTGAACGCGAACGATCTGAAGACGATCGACGAGTTCACGACCACCGTGGCCAAGGATCCGAGGGTCGCAGGCGCGTACTCCGTGGCGACCCTGCTGAGGGAGACCACGGGCGAGGTTTCGCCGCAGGCGCTCGCGCTGGTGCAGCAAGACCCGGCCGCGAAGACGCTCCTCGACCAGACGGTCAACACGGCCGACGGCTCGAACCGGACCATCATCACCGCCGTTCCCGTGGCTGCGATCGATTCGACGGAGACATCCGACCTGGTCCGCGACCTCCGCGACGAGACGATCCCGTCGCACACTGCGTCCGGCGGGCCGGAGATGCTGGTGGGCGGGGCGACCGCGCAGTACAACGACCTGTCCGACGAGACCCTCAGCAAGCTCCCGGTCGTGATGGCGATCGTGCTGACGCTGTCGTTCCTCTACCTGACGCTGATCTTCCGCGCGCTGCTGATTCCGCTCAAGGCCGTGCTGATGAACCTGGTCGCGACCGGCGCCGCATTCGGACTGACGGCCTGGGTGTTCCAGGAGGGACACGGCGAGGACGTGTTCGGCTTCACGAGCCCGGGCTTCGTGCAGGTCTACCTGCCGATCATGGTGTTCGCGCTGCTCTTCGGCCTCTCGATGGACTACGAGGTGTTCCTGATCGGCCGCATGCGTGAGCAGTGGCTGAAGACCCACGACAACGAGGAGGCGGTGGCGACCGGGCTTGCGCACACGGCACGGCCGATCGCCGCGGCGGCCCTGATCATGACGGCCGTCTTCGGCTGCTTCCTCGTCGCCGACGTGCTGGAGCTCAAGGAGTTCGGCTTCGCACTCGCGGTCGCGGTGATCCTGGACGCGACGCTCGTCCGGCTGTTGCTCGTCCCTGCCTTCATGAAGGTGGCAGGGGACGCGAACTGGTGGCTGCCGCGATTCCTCGACCGGATCCTGCCGAGGATTAGCGTCGACTGAGGTCATGCGCCGGGCGCTCGCCCGCGTTCACGCGTCGGCGAGCGCCCGGAGCGCCTCGGGTTGCCGGCGCAGATGAGCGTCGTCACGCCGGCCGCCCTGAACGCCTCGACACGGTCCGCGATCCGCTCCTTCGGCCCGACGAGGGCCGCCTCGTCGACGAACGCGTCGGGGACGAGCGCGGCGGCGTCGCGCGGCCGGCCCTCGAGGTAGAGCGACTGGATCTCATCCGCCTCCCGCTCGTAGCCGTAACGGCGGAAGAGGTCGTTGTAGAAGTTCGAGCCGCGCGAGCCCATTCCGCCGATGTAGAGCGCAAAGTACGGCTTGAGGGCGTCGCGCCCGGCCTGGACGTCGTCGACCAGCGCAACCTGGACGCACGCGGCGATGTCGAACCGCTCGCGGGCGAACGGCGCCGGGAAGATCGAGGGCGCCTTCTCGGGGATGAAGAAGAGCGGGATCCAGCCGTCGGCGATCTCGGCGGCGAGCTCGGCGCTCCGGGGCGAGATCGAGGCGAGGTAGATCGGGATCTCGGCTCGGAACGGCCGCGCCATCAGCTTCAGCGGCTTCGGGTGACCCAGCCGGTAATGCTCACCCTCGAAGGCGAGCGGCTCGCGCCTCAGCACGGCTCGCACGATCTCCACGTACTCGCGTGTCCTCGAAAGCGGCTTCCTCCAGGTGTCGCCGTGCCAGCCCTCCGCGACCTGAGGTCCCGACGTCCCGAGGCCGAGCAGGAAGCGCCCGCCGGACATGAGGTCGAGCGTCATCGCCGTCATCGCCGGTGAGCGCGCAGGGATCTGTATGACTGCCGAGCCGACCTTGATCCGTTCCGTCGTCGCCGCCAGCCAGGCGAGGACGGTGACGCAGTCGGTTCCCCACGCCTCCGCGGCCCACGCGGAGTCGAAGGCGAGCCGCTCGGCTTCCCGCGCGAGCTCGACGAGCTCCCTCGGATTCGTCCCCGGCGTTGCGTAGCCCATGTAGAAGCCGAGGCGCATCGAACTGCCCGGTCAACCGCCCGACCGGCGCGCCGTCAGCGCGGCTCGCAGGCGAGCCGTCTCGTTGTGGGCAATCGCGGTGATGCGCAGGCCGTCGCCGAGATCGGCGAGCGTGTATGCGGCGTCGAAGTCGTAGATTCGCGCGCCGGCCCGGTCCGTCAGCGCCCAGCGGACGACGACCTGGGCCAGCCGCGGCGTCAGCTCGGTCGTGCGCCGCTCGAGGATCTCGGCCGCCGCGACGCCGATCGTCCGGTAGGCGGCGACGAGCCGCTCGAGCTCCGGCAACCACGCCTCTCGCCTGGGCACGATCGTCACGCCGGCCTCGTCCGCGCCGCTCGTGATCTGCCAGGGGTACGCGAACATGTCTGCGACTGCCTCGACGTCGAACGCGGCGAACGCGCGTCCGTAGGCATCGAGGAAATCGTCCGTGGCCGGCCCGCGATCCACGCCGCCGGCGGCCTACGCCGTCATCTCCGCCAGCGCGACGACAGTCCGCCAGTTGCGCACGGTGACGACCGTCGGCAGACGCTGCTTCGTCAGCGCCTGCATCAGCTTCGAGCGGCCTTGGCCGTTGGGGAGGCTGATGAAGAGCTCCCTTCGTCGCTGCGTCAGCTCGTCCGGCGCGTAGTCGCCGAGATCGCCGAGCCCGAACCGCGAGAGCGCGACAGCCTCTCCCAGGAACGCCACGACGACACGGGTGGGATCGTCGACCGGATACGGATTGGCGGAGACGACCCCGGCGAGCTCGCGACCCGTGCGAACGAGCACCGGGACCTCGAGTCCCGTCTGCCCTGCAATCGCGGCCTCGAGCGCCGGGGCGAGGTTGCGCCGGCCGCCCTTCGCAGGCGTGAAGACGACATTGCCGCTCTGGAGGTACGTCTCGACCTCGCGGTGGCCGAGCGACTCCACGATCTCGCGGAGCATGGGCATCGAGATCCGTTTGCCCGACCCGATGTTGACCCCGCGGAGGAAAGCGGCGACGCGCACGGGCATAGTCTGGCGTTTCGCGTGCCGTACGATCGGCGCCGTGGCTTACGACGAGGAGCTCGCCGGTCGGATACGAGAGCTGGTAGGCGACGAGCCCGGCCTGGAGGAGAAGCAGATGTTCGGCGGGCTCGCCTTCCTGATCGGCGGCAACATGGCCGTGGCGGCGAGCGGCCAGGGCGGCATCCTCGTCCGCGTCGACCCGGCGGAGTCGGACACGCTCGTCTCGACGACGAACGCCACCCTCATGGAGATGCGCGGCCGGCAGATGCAGGGGTGGCTTCGTGTCGACTCCGATGACCTCCGCAGCAAGCGCGAGCTCGCCAAGTGGGTCCGCCTCGGCACGGCGTACGCCCGCTCCCTGCCCGCGAAGCGCTAGCCGAGGTCGCGCCGCTCGGCGTCTCCGCGACAATCGCCCCGTGGACGCGAATCAGCCGCCGCCCCTCGAGGACTACAACCTCTTCACGGAGGACACGACGCTCGTCGAGGCCGTCCGGCGCGAGGGCGGCGCGTACGCGGAGGCGCGGCTCGAGAAGCTCGGCGGAGAGCTCGGTGGGGACGCGCTCGAGTGGGGGCGGCTCGCGAACGAGAACCCGCCCAGGCTGCGCACCCACGACCGCTTCGGCGAGCGCATCGACGAGGTCGAGTTCCACCCGGCGTGGCACGCGCTCGTACAGCTCGGAGTTGCGGCAGGCGTCCATGCGCTTCCCTGGCGAGAACCGCAGCCCGGCGCGCACGTCGCCCGCGCGGCGATGTTCGTGCTCGTCGGCCAGGTCGAAGCCGGCGTCTGCTGTCCGCTCTCGATGACCCATGCGGCGGTTCCGGCGCTGCGCCGCGAGCCCGAGCTGGCCGAGGAGTGGGAGCCGCGGCTCTCGTCCCTCGAATACGAGCCGCTGCTCCGGCAGGAGAAACGAAGCGCACTCGCCGGGATGGCGTTGACCGAGCGGCAGGGCGGCTCGGACGTCCGTGCGAGCACGATGGTCGCGAAGCGGCTCTCGGGCGGCGAGGCCGAGCTCCACGGCGAGAAGTGGTTCTGTTCGGCGCCGATGTGCGACGCGTTCCTCGTTCTCGCGCAGGCGCCGGACGGGCTGTCCTGCTACCTCGTCCCGCGGCTCCTGCCCGGCGGCACGCGCAACCGCTTCCACATCCAGCGGCTCAAGGACAAGCTCGGCAACCGCTCGAACGCGTCCGCCGAGATCGAGCTTGCGGGCGCCTGGGGCCGCCTCGTGGGCGAGGAGGGACGCGGCGTTCCGACGATCGCGGAGATGATCAACCACACGCGGCTGGACTGCCTGCTCGGCTCGGCCGCCCTGATGCGCCGGGCGGTCGCCGAGGCGACCCACCACGCCGCGCACCGCTCGGCGTTCGGGAAGCTGCTCGCAGACCAGCCGCTGATGCAGAACGTGCTCGCCGACCTGTGCCTGGAGGCGGAGGCGGCCACCGCGACGGCGCTTCGGATCGCGCGCTCGTACGACGATGACGACGCCGCGTTCCGCCGGCTGGCGACCGCGGTCGGCAAGTACTGGCTCTGCAAGGTCGCGCCCGGGGTGGTCGGTGAGGCGCTCGAGTGCATCGGCGGCAACGGCTACGTCGAGGAGTCGGTCCTGCCCCGGCTCTACCGCGAGGCTCCCCTCAACTCGATCTGGGAAGGATCCGGCAACGTCAACGCCCTCGACGTCCTGCGCGTGCTCCGGAAGGAGCCCGACGCGCTGGAGCGGTTCCTGGCCGAGCTGGAGCCGGAGTTCCGGCCGGAGGTCGCGGACGCGGACGAGTTCGGCGCCCGCCGCCTCGTCGAGTCGTTGGCGCTCGCGCTCCAGGCGTCGCTGCTCATTCGGCACGCGCCGCCGGAGGTCGCGGACGCCTTCGTGGCGACGCGCCTGCGCGCCGACCGCGGCCGCGCATATGGAACGCTTCCCGCCGGCGTCGATGCGACGGCGATTCTCGAGCGCCACCGGCCCCGCCTCCCGTAGCCCGGGGTCAGCCGCGCCGCCGCGGCCGGTCCTCGGCGAGCACGAGGTCGAGCGAGCGGATCCGCTCAGGATCGGCGATGAGGTCGATGGCCGTGATCCTCTCCTCGCTCGTGGTGAACCTCCAGACGACTCGGAGCCGGCCGCCCGGCGTCCAGGCCGCCGCCGCGACGCCGTTCAGCAGCGCCCTCCTCGCCCCCCGCGCGTAGCGCGCAAACTCCAGGACGCGGTCGGCGCCGCGGGTCTCCTTCGCCGCACCGAGCTCGACGGCGCGCTCGTCGGCGCGGAGGACGACATCCGGGTCGAGGACGGCGAGCAGCGCGTCGAAGTCACCGTTTCGGGCTGCGGCGAGGAACGCGTCGACGAGCGCTGCCTGCCGAAGCCGATCCGCCTCCCGCGTGGCGTTCGCGTCCTGCTGCCGCACCCGTGCACGGGCGCGGCTCGCGAGCTGGCGCGTCGCCGGCGCGCTGCGGTCGACGATCGGGGCAATCCGGTCGAAGGGGATGCCGAAGACGTCGTGCAGGACGAACGCGACTCGCTCGGCAGGCGTGAGCGTCTCGAGGACGACGAGCAGCGCGAGCCCGACGGATTCGGCGAGGAGCGCCTCGTGCTCGGGGTCGGTCTCGCGGGGTTCGGCGACGGGTTCCGGCAGGTCCGCGTCGGCGGCCGGCTGCGGCCGTGACCGCCGGGCCTGGAGCATGTTCAGGCACACCCGAGAGACGACCGTCGTGAGCCAGCTGCCGAGGTTGTCGACGTCGCTCGTATCCGAGCGGCTGAAGCGCAGCCAGGCCTCCTGGACGGCGTCGTCGGCGTCGCTCGGGGAGCCGAGGATCCGGTATGCGATCGCCCGCAGCCGGGTGCGGTGCTCCTCGAAGCGCTCGGCCGGCCAGTCGCGTTCCTCGGTCGTCACACTTTCTCCTTCCCGCCGGTCATACGGATGACCGTCCGAATCCATCCGATGTGACAGAAGGGAGAAACCACCATGGAGACAACGACGTTGGTCACCGGCGGCACGGGGACGCTCGGGCGTCTCGTCGTCCCGCGGCTCCGCGACGCCGGCCACACCGTACGCGTGCTGAGCAGGAGTAGCCGGAAGGCTGCGGAGGGCACCGAGCTCGTGACCGGCGACCTGGACACCGGTGAGGGGATCGGGGCCGCGGTCGACGGTGCGGAGGTCGTGGTGCACCTCGCCGGAAGCGCCAAGGGCGACGAGGTCAAGGCCGAGAACCTGGTTCGGGCTGCCTCCCGGGCCGGGACGGTGCGGCACCTCGTGCACATCTCGGTCGTCGGAGCGGACCGAGTCCCGGTCGTGAGCGGCGTCGACCGCACGATGTTCGGTTACTTCGCGTCCAAGCTCGGCGCCGAGCGCTTGGTGGCGGACTCCGGCCTGCCGTTGACGATACTCCGCGCCACGCAGTTCCACGACCTCGTGCTGAAGACCGTGCAGGGGATGGCCAAGCTGCCGGTGATCCCCGTACCGTCGGGGTTCCGGTTCCAGCCCGTGGACACCGACGAGGTCGCGGCCCGGCTGGTGGAGCTCGCGCTCGCGTCCCCGGCCGGCCTGGTGCCCGACCTCGCCGGGCCGCGGATCCACACGATGGCCGAGCTCGTCCGCGGCTACCTGCGGGCCCGTGGCAAGCGCCGGCTGCTCGTGCCGGTCCGGCTCCCGGGCAAGGCCGCACGCGCGTTCCGCGCTGGGGCGAATCTCGCTCCCGACCGGGCGGTTGGTCGCCGAACGTGGGAGGAGTTCCTGGCCGAGCGGCTGACCCCGCCGAACCCCGGCTCGCCGGCGGGCGCCAGAGCCTCGGGTACCGTCGGCACCACACGGTGATCGGCCCGTCCTCGGCCGCAACCGGTAATCGAACGGTCCCTCGTCCACTCAGCGCGGCCGGCCGACGCGGCTCCTGCTACGGTATTGGTCAGGTTAGAGCGAGTTCGGTTTGCGTTTTCGGCGCCTTCCTCACCCGTTCGTGACGTTGTGAGGGAGGTGTTTTTTCATGGCAAACGGAACCGTCAAGTGGTTCAACGACAGCAAGGGCTACGGCTTCATCACTCCCGATGAAGGCTCGAAGGACCTGTTCGTGCACCACAGCAGCATCGCCGGCGAGGGCTTCAAGTCGCTCGCCGAGGGCGCCCGGGTCTCGTTCGAGGAGCGCGAGGGCTCGAAGGGTCCCGAGGCGACGAACGTGGCTCCGGTCGCGTAGCTCGTGCGTGCGGGCCGCGGCCGTGCGGCCGCGGCCTCACCCGTCTAGTGAACGGAGCGACGATGAGCGAAAAGGGTGAGAAGGTCGAGTTGGACGGCGAGGTCACCGAGGCGCTGCGCGGGCGGATGTTCCGCATCCGGCTCGACAACGGCCACGAGACGCTCGGCTACCTCGGCGGACGGATGAAGCGGTACCGGATCCGCGTGATGCTCGGCGACCGCGTGCGGATCGAGCTTTCCCCGTACGACCTGAACCGCGGCCGGATCGTGTATCGGCATGCTTGACGGGCTTCCGGTTCGTGTGCGCGGGACGATGCTCTGGTTCAACGAGGAGAAGGACTTCGGCGCGCTGCAGACGGACGACGGCGAGCGGATCGAGGTCCCGGGCACCGCGTTCGCGGCCGGCGAGAAGCCGGTCGGACGCTGTGCCGGCAGGGTGATCGAGTTCGAGGCGGTCGCGGGCGCCGTGGCGGGGGTCGCGTTCGTCCCGGAGCCGAACCCGCGAAGAGCCCGGCCGCGGAACCGCCGCTAGACGGCGAGCGCCGTCGGGCGGCCCTCGCGTTGCACCCACTCCGGTCGGCGCGAACCAACCCGCGCAGCACGAGCCGAGCTGCAACGCTTGCTCCATGGCCACGTTCGTGCTGATCCACGGGGCCGGCGACGTCGGCTGGTACTGGCATCTGGCCGGCGCCGACCTGCAGGCGCGAGGCCACGAGGTCGTGGCGCCGGACCTTCCCTGCGACGACGACTCGGCCGGACTCTCGGAGTACGCCGACGCCGTCGTCGACGCGATCGGCGACCGCTCGGAGCTCGTCGTCGTCGCGCAGTCCTTCGGCGCCTTCACCGCGCCGCTCGTCTGCGAGCGTACCCCCGTCGAGCTGCTCGCGCTCGTCGCCGCGCTGGTTCCCGCGCCCGGCGAGACGGCGCAGGAGTGGTGGACGAACACCGGATACGAGCCGGTGCAAGGCGACTGGTCCGGCGACGAGCGCGCCGTCTTCTACCACGACGTTCCCCCGGCGCTGGCGACGGAGGCGCTGGCGCGCGGACGCGCGCAGTCGGACACGCCCGCGAGGGAGCCGTGGCCGCTCGAGGCGTGGCCCGCAGTGCCGACGCGGTTCTTGCTGTGTCGCGACGACCGCCTCCTTCCGGCCGACTTCCTGCGCCGCGTCGTACGAGAGCGTCTCGGCATCGAGCCTGACGAGATCGACGGAGGGCACTGCATCGCGCTCAGCCGCCCGGCGGAGCTGGCGGAGCGTCTGCACGGCTACTACGCCTCGCAGCCGGCGCGCCGGGAGCCCTGACGCTCCCGGCGCGCGCTGCAACTTCCAGCGCCACCCTGTCCTCTGGACGCTCCTGAGCCAGCTCTGGGTTCGCTAGGCAAGGCGCGCTCGCTTCGGCCGCTGGGGTGTCCCCTTTCGCGGTGTACGTTCGTCGTAGAGGCGGGAACCCGCTCCAGAGGAGGAGACCATGAAGTACCTGCTTCAGATCTACCCGGGCCCCGCGACGGCTGAGGTCGAGCGGCTTTCTGCGCACGAGCAGGAGGCCATCCTCGGCGAGTACATGGCCATCCGGCAGTCTCCCGGCGTCATCGGCGGCGAACGGCTGCAGCCGGTCGAGACAGCGACCACCGTGCGCGTTCAGAACGGAGAAACGCTGCTCACGGACGGTCCCTTCGTCGACGCGAAGGAGCACCTCGGGGGCTATTACCTCGTCGAGGCGGGCGATCTCGACGGGGCGCTAGAGATCGCCGCGCGGATCCCGGCCGCGCGGATGGGCGGCGCGGTCGAGGTGCGCCCGCTGGTGGAGAGGTAGCGCTGCTCGAGCAGGTCTTCCGCGACGAGTGGGGCCGCGTACTCGCCAGCCTGGTCGGCTTCCTCCGCGACTTCGACCTCGCCGAGGAGTCCGCGCAGGAGGCGTTCGCAATCGCGGCCCAGCGCTGGCCCCGGGAGGGCACCCCGCCCAACCCGGGCGCTTGGCTGACGATCACCGCCCGCAATCGAGCCATCGACCGCCTGCGCCGCGACCGCGTACTCGCAGAGAAGACACGCCTGCTCGAGGTGCCCGAGGCCGTGGAGGACGAGATGGACGAGACGACCTTTCCCGACGAGCGGCTGGAGCTGATCTTCACCTGCTGCCATCCGTCACTCGCCCTCGAGGCCCAGGTCGCCCTGACATTGCGCGCGCTCGGCGGTCTGACCACGGAGGAGATCGCGCGCGCCTTCCTCGTCCCCGAAGAGACGATGAAGCGGCGGCTCTCGCGGGCGAAGCGGAAGATCAAGGACGCCGGCATTCCGTTCAGCATTCCGGCCGACCACCTCCTGCCGGAGCGGCTCGCAGCCGTGCTCGCGGTCGTGTATCTGATCTTCAACGAGGGTTACGGCGGCCGCGGCGACCTGGCGGCGGAGGCGCTCCGGCTCGGCGCGGCGCTCGCCGAGTTGATGCCCGACGAGCCCGAGGTGCACGGCCTGCAGGCGCTGATGCTGCTCGACGACGCGCGTCGCGACGCCCGCTTCGAAGGTGGTGAGCTCGTGCTGCTCGCAGACCAGGACCGCTCGCGCTGGGACGCCGGCAAGATCGCACGCGGCCGCGATGCGCTCGCGCGCGCCTTCGCGCTGGGAGGCAGGGGCCCGTACGTCGTGCAGGCGGCGATCGCGTCGCTCCACATGGAGGAGCCGAAGGACTGGCCGCAGATCGCCGCGCTCTACGGCGAGCTCGCTCGTCTGACCGGCTCTGCGGTCGTGGAGCTGAACCGGGCGATCGCGGTGGCCGAGGCGGACGGGACGGAGGCCGGGCTCGCCCTGGTCGAGCGGCTCGACCTCGACGGCTACCAGTACTTCCACTCGACGCGAGCCGACCTGCTCCGCCGACTCGGTCGAACGGACGAGGCGCGCGCGGAGTACGAACGCGCGCTCGGGCTCGCGCACAGCGAGCCGGAACGCCGCTTCTTGCGGCGGCGCGTCGCAGAGATCCGCGGATAGGCGTCAGAGATCCGGGTGCGGTGTCCCCTCCCGCGCGTCAGCTTCGTCGTGTTGACGAGACCAACCAAGGAGGACCCACGTGAACGACACCACACTCGGCGCCGATCCTCCTCCGCCGCCTCTCTCGCACATTCCGTGAGGGAAATCACAGGGATCGGATGAACAGACATCGCACCGTGGCTCGCCCCGGTAGCGGCTACCGCCCTGGCGACGATGATGGTGCTGGCCGCGCTGACGCACGTTCGGCGCAACGAGCCGGCCGGAATCGTCGTGGCTCTGGTGCTGGCCGGGATCGCGGTGTTCATCGCGTGGGGTCGCTTCGGCCCCCATCAGTTCTGAACTTCCAGGGGTCTGTCCCCTTCAGCCCTTGTCGCTCGTGGTCATGACGACACCACGTGAGGAGGAGAGAAGTGAACGACACCGCACTCGCATCCAGTCACAGGAAGTGGTACGCGCTGGGGCTTCTCTGCGCTGTGCAGTTCATGGTCGTGCTCGACGTGTCGATCGTGAACGTCGCGCTGCCCTCGATTCAGCTCGACCTGGGCTTCTCGCAGGAGAACCTGCAGTGGGTGATCAGCGCCTACGCGCTCGTCTTCGGCGGGTTTCTCCTGCTCGGCGGCCGCGTGGCCGACATCCTCGGCCGGCGGGGAGTGTTCATGGGCGGCCTCGTCGTCTTCACCGCCGGGTCGCTCCTCTGCGGGCTCGCCTGGAGTGACGAATCGCTGCTCGGCGCACGGGCGATCCAGGGGCTCGGCGCGGCCACGATCGCGCCCTCGGCGCTCTCGATCCTGACCACGACGTTCGGCGAGGGGCGAGAGCGGAACATCGCGCTCGGCGCCTGGGGCGCGGTCGGCGGCTTTGGCGCTGCCGCCGGCGTCCTGCTCGGCGGGATCCTCACCGACCTGCTCTCCTGGGAGTGGGTCTTCTTCGTGAACGTCCCCGTCGGCGTCGTCGGCCTCGGGCTCGCCCCGCTCCTGCTGTCGGAGAGCCGCGACGCGCACGGGCAGAGCCACGATTTCCCGGGCGCCGTGCTGGTCACCTTCGGGCTCGTCCTGCTCGTGCTCGGGATCACGCAGGGGCGACAGTGGGAGTGGAGCTCGGTGAAGACGATCGGCGTCTTCGCGGGCGCCGCCGTGTTGCTCGCGGCCTTCGCCCTCTGGGAGCGGCGGCAACGTGAGCCGCTCGTCCCGTTCTCCATCTTCCGCTTGCAGACGCTGGCGGCGGCGAACGTGGCCGGCTTGATCATGGGCACGGCCATGTTCTCGATGTTCCTGATGCTCACCCTGTACATGCAGCAGGTGCTCGGCTTCTCGCCTCTGAAGACCGGCGTCGGGTATCTCGCGGTCGCGGGCACGGCCGTCGTCTGGGCGAACGTCGCCGCGCAGTGCGTGAATCGGATCGGGGTCAAGCCGGTACTGATCTTCGGGATGAGCATGCTGACGGCCGGCCTCCTCTATTTCACGCAGGTCTCCGTCGGCGGCTCCTACTGGGCCGATCTCTTCCCCGGCTTCCTCGTCCTGGGGATCGCGCTCCCCTTCGCGTTCGTGCCGATCACGATCGCGGCGCTGGCAGGGACGAGGCCGCAGGAGGCGGGGCTCGCCTCGGGGCTGATCAACACCTCACAGCAGATCGGAGGCGCCGTCGGCATCGCTCTGCTGTCGACCATCGCCGTCTCGACGACGGACGACCAGCTCGCGAGCGGAACGACGATGCCCACCGCGCTCACCGACGGCTTCGTGAACGCGTTCTGGGCCGGAGCGGCGATCGCCTTCGCCGGGGTCCTCGTCTCCATCTTCCTCGTCCGCGGACGCGATCTCCGTCTGTCGGAGGCGGCGGTCCCGGAGCCCGCGCTCAAAGAGGCGGCGTAGACGCGAGCTCGTCTGTTGCGGACATCCCGAGTCCCGCGGCCCCCGGTTCGCGGGACTCGGCCGCGCAACGGGGCGGCAACCGGTCGCAACCAGCGGGTAACACTCTTCGCCTATTGCTCTAGCTGCGGGCGGTGACCGAGCCGCTTCTGCTGGCGCCGCGCGATGGCTATTCCGGCATGCCAGCCCGGTGCTCGTCCACCGGGCGGAAGCGCGATCGATTCAACGTCGAGTCCGCTGCGAGCGATGAGCCAGGAGATCGTGGAGTTCGAGTTCCACATCTCGCCTGCCTTCAGCCGTCGCGGCCCCAGACCGGCGTCGGTACCTGCGGCGCCAGCTCGAGTAGCCGCCGCGCGCAATCGGGATTCGTCGCTGAGCTGCTACGGGCTCTCGACCGCCTCCTCGACGTCGGGGATCGAGCCCTCGCGCCAGCGGCGGACCTCGTATCGGAAGAGTGGGAGTCGGCCTAACGCTCGTATGCCGACCGCACCTTCGGTGACGACGCCACGCTGGTCGCGCTGTCTCCATACGGGAGCCTGCTCGATGACGAATCTCGCCTCGCGAACGTCGACCTGCAGCGCCGAGGGGTAAAGGTCGCAGCGATCTCGCCGATCGAGTACGGCTGCCAGCGTCTCGAAGATGCGCCCGTTCAGGCGCACCGAATGGCCACCCGCGCCGAGCGGCAGCCAGTACAGGTGGATGCCGGTGCGGGGAGGAAAAGCCGCCATCGGGATCAGCGCTCCACTTGCCATCGTGAGCAGCGTGCGCGACGCGTCACAGCCGCTTGGCGCGCTCATCGTCCGCGCGCCGCGATCGTCTCACGCACCTGCGCAGCGCGAGGCTGCGGGCCGAAGTCGGTGAGGATCCAGGTCGCCCCGGCTTGGCGCCAAGGTTCGAGATCGACACCGGGCTCGAGGTCGACGACGAGGTCGAACGGACGCTGATCGTCGCCTCGCCGCTGCGCGATCTCGCCGGCGAGCCCGGCGAGCGCGTCGGGCCCGGGCAACTCGATCGGGAACATTCCGTCCCAGGCGGCGGCTCGGCGGATTGGCCGCGGATGCGGCCAGCGGCCCGCGACCCAGACAGGGATCCTCGGCGTCTGCACCGGCCGCGGCTCGAACTCGCCTGCCCAAAGTTCGACCAGACGCGCGAGGCCGTTGTCGAGGAGGCGGGCGCGCTCGCGTGGCTCGACGACCTCGCCGAAGCGCTCCAGCTCGCCGTGGCCACTGCTGCCCAAACCGACGCCGAGGGTCAGACGGCCTCGGCTGAGGTGGTCGAGGGTGACGGTCTCCCGCGCGAGCTTGTGCACGCGCCGGCGCGCGAGTGGGGTGACCAGCGGCCCGAGCCGCACGCGCTGCGTGTGGGCGGCGATCGCGCTCAGCGCAATCCACGGGTCGGCGACCGCCCGTACCGGCGCCCGCCGAACGATGTGATCCCAGAGGAACACCCCGTCCCAGCCAGCCTCCTCTGCGGCGACGGCGAGCTCGACGAGCGTTCGCGGATCAGAGAGCTCGTCGAACGGCGCGAGATAGAGGCCGCGCCGCAGGCGGCCGGCGGGTTTCATGCGGTCGCTAGGTACGCGACGCCGATGCCGCTGAACTCGCCGCCGACCTGCACCGTCTCGGTGGGGACAGGCTCGCGCATCGGCCTAGGCTAGTGGACCGAATCGTGAGCGGGCGGACTTCTGGGAAACCGTCGCCTCGGCTTCGACTAGACGGCGGGGACGTGGCACGATCTCGCCCGTGACCACGAGACCCGCCGCGGCGCAGCACCTCCGCGACCTCGCGCTGCTGCGCCGCGTTCGAGACCGGATCGACCGGGAGTACGCGCAGCCGCTGGATGTCGGGGCGCTCGCCCGCGGCGCGCACATGTCGGCCGGGCACCTCAGCCGCCAGTTCCGGCGCGCGTACGGCGAGTCGCCGTACAGCTACCTGATGACGCGGCGCATCGAGCGCGCGATGGCGCTGCTGCGTCGCGGCGACCTCAGCGTCACCGAGGTCTGCTTCGAGGTCGGCTGCTCGTCGCTGGGCACCTTCAGCACTCGCTTCACCGAGCTGGTCGGTGTGCCGCCCAGTACTTACCGGCGGCAGGCGGCGGGCGAGACCGCGGGGATTCCGCCGTGCATCGCCAAACAGGTGACCAGACCGATCAGGAATCGAGAAGCGCAGGTCCCGAGCCGCACCTAGCATGGCCGCCATGGATATCACCATTCATCAGACCCTCCTCCCGCACGACGACCCGGACGCATCCCTGGCCTTCTATCGCGACACCCTCGGCTTCGAGGTCCGCAACGACGTCGAGTACGGTGGGGTGCACTGGATCACGGTCGGCCCTCCTGACCAGCCCGCCACGTCCATCGTCCTGTACCCGCCGGCCGCCACGCCGGGCATCACCGACGACGAGCGCCGCACGATCGCCGAGATGATGGCCAAGGGCACCTACGCCAGCATCAACCTGGCCACCCCCGACGTCGACGGGACCTTCGAGCGGCTGCAGGCCAGCGACGCAGCCGAGGTCGTCCAGGAGCCGACCGACCAGCCGTACGGGCTTCGCGACTGCGCCTTCCGCGATCCCGCGGGCAACCTGATCCGCATCATGGAGGTGCGTCGCAATGGCTGAGCGAAAATCTGCAAAGAAGGACGCGCCGAAGTCCGCCAAGGGATTCACGGACGAGGAACGCGCCGCGATGAAGGAGCGCGTCCAAGAGCTGAAGGCGGAAGCGCGTGCGAACAAGAACAAGGCGGATGGGGAAAGCGACGTGCTCGCGAAGATCTCCGAGATGCCGGAGCCCGATCGCGCGATGGCCAAGCGGCTCCATGCGATCGTCAAAGCCAGCGCGCCGGCCCTCTCGCCGAAAACCTGGTACGGGATGCCCGCGTATGCCAAGGACGGCAAGGTCGTCTGCTACTTCCAAAGCGCGGACAAGTTCAAATCGAGGTACGCGACGTTCGGCTTCAACGACACGGCGAACCTCGACGAGGGCGCGATGTGGCCGACCTCCTTCGCGCTGAAGGAGTTGACTGCCACCGAGGAGGCAAGGATCAGTGCGCTCGTGAAGAAGGCGGCGAGCTGAGCCTCGCCGTGAATTGCCGCGCGCTGACGACCGCCGGAGCCCTCAGCCGATCCGCTCTGCCAGCTCGACGATGACCCCCTCCGGGCCGCGGACGTAGCACAGCCGACAGCTGTCCTCGTAGCGCTCCACCTCGCCGACGAGCTCAGCGCCGCGGGGCGGGGCGCATTTCGGCCCGGGTGCTCGCACTCGAGAGCGAGCCCGTCGACCCCGCGGCTGTGAGATCCTGTTGCTTGCTCTTTTCAGGGTTGGGCGGCCGGCAGGAGCAACTGCTCGCGGCCGACGAGGCGGATCCGGCCTCTGGGCTAGCAGCTGAATCTCATCGGTGAACGTGCCCTCAAGGGCAGAGAAGACCGTGTTCGCGCGCAGTCGCTCCGCCAGAGCGATTGTTCGTCGGCCTGTTGTGATGTCAGGCTCGGCGAGCCCTTCAGGGCGGGAGGAGATGGCGTCGTCTCGCCTCGGCGAGTGCTTCGAGCTGCGAGTGACAGCCGAGCTCGAGCAGGATCGCGCGGATGTGATTGCGAACCGTGACCTCGGCGACGCCGAGCCTGGCAGCGATCACCTTCGCCGGCGCGCCCTCCGCGATCAGTTCGAGCACCTCGTGCTGCCGCGCGGTCAGGTGCGACGCCGGCGCCGGCTCCGACCCGGTGTCGGCCGTCGGCTGGAACAGGTGCAGGCCGACTGTGCCGCGGTCCGGGTTCACGGCAGCGATCGTCGACATCCTGACCAGCTTCCGACCCTCGGCCGCCCTGATCAGGATCCGGCGCGACGGAACCGGCCAGCCCTCGCGCGCGAGCCGGGCCGCTGAGCAGTGGGGATGACAGATCATTGCCCCTTCCTCGTCGAGCCCGCAAAGCACCTCCCAGCAGGGGCGACCGATCGCTTCGGCGGCCGGGATGCCTGTCAGCGACTCGAGCTCGTCGTTCCACGCGTCGATCCGGAGGTCAGCCGCGAACGCCATCAGCGCGTCGCCAGAGCGAAAGACGTTGGTCATCGAGGGAGATACGCCGGGAGGGGGACGCCGGTTTCCCGCTGGGATCCGCGCTGTGGTGCGGTGCGTATGGCTGGATGTGGAGGCCCGCAGCCGGCCGGGGACGCGTGCGCGCCATGAACACGTTGCGGAGAAGCTGCGCGCCGCGATCGTCGGCGGCCGGTTACGACCGGGTGCGCGTCTGCCGTCGGAGCGCGCTCTCGCCGAGGAATCCGGCGTCAGCCGGGCGACGATCGTGAGCGCGTTGCACCTGCTCCGCGGCGAGGGGTTGATCGAGACCCGGCGCGGCGCGGGCTCGTGGGTCCGCCGGCATTCGTGATGGCCTCGAGTGGACGCTCAAACTTGGCCATGTCTGGAGCGGGGCTGCGTCGTAGCGTTGGTGGCTCACCCAGGAGGTAGGAGATGAGTCGCCTTGCCGCAGTTCTCGCGTGTGCGTTTGCGTCGCTGGTCGTTGTAGGCACGAGTGGTGCGACTACCGGAGCGGGTTCGTTCGCTGTCCTACACAGCTTCAGTGGCCCCGAGGGGGAGACTCCGGCCGCGCCGCTCGTCCAGGGCGCCGACGGCTTCTTCTACGGCGTCGCTGCCCACGGCGGCGATTTCACGGTCTTGCCGCCCGACGGCGGCGGCACGGTCTTCCGCATGGACGCGAGCGGCAACGTCACGACGCTCCACACCTTCAAAGGACCCGAGGGCGCGTGGCCCAAGAGCCTGATCCAGGGCCGTGACGGCTTCTTCTACGGCACGGCGACCCTGGGCGGCCAACCCTCGATCTCGCCTCTCAACCCGGGGGTCGGGACGATCTTCCGCATGGACGCAGCGGGCGTGGTAGACGTGCTGTACGTCTTCCCCTACTCGATTGGCGGCGGGTCTTCTCAGCCGGGGCCGATCGTGCAGGGCGCCGACGGAGCCCTCTACGGGGGTGCACTGGGGGCGTTCGGAACGAGCGCCGTCGGCGGATACATCTACCGATTCGATCCGAGAACTGGCGATTTCCGCCATCTGCATGACTTCGTCGGCAGCGACGGAGCAATCCCGACCGGGCCGCTCTTCCAGGCCGGCGACGGATTCTTCTACGGGACGACCAACCAGGGTGGGCTCTGGAATTCTGGCGTCATCTACAAGGTCGATGTCTTCGGCCACTTCGTGCTCCTTCACAGCCTCTCACCGTTCTATCCCGGGGAGGGCTCAGAGCCGAAGGGCGGCGTGATCCAGGCGAGCGACGGCTTCTTCTACGGCACGACCGAGCAGGGCGGCTACGGCGGCGAGATCTTTCGCATCGACGCCGCCGGCAACTTCACCGTCATCCACCGCTTCGACTCGTACTTCAGCGACGGCGGCAGGCCGCGGAGCGGCCTGATCGAGGGCCGCGACGGCTTCCTCTACGGGACGACCTCGAGCGGCGGCCAGCCGGTCACCGGCAGCCGTTACGGGGTTGTCTACCGGATGGACAAGGCCGGCACGGTCACGGTCTTGCACACGTTCACGGGGCCCGACGGGCGCGAGCCGTGGGCTGGCCTCGCGCAGGGCGCGGACGGCCAGTTGTACGGGTCCACAGTCGTCGGCGGAGCGCTCGGGTTGGGCGTGCTGTTCCGCGTCGATCCCGCGGCTCCCGCGCCTTCGGCCCCGCTGCCGACTCTCACGGGACTGACGCTCGCGCCGTCCGCCGTCGTGGGCGGGCAGGGCTCGACCGGGACGGTCGCGCTCGGCGGTCCCGCTCCGTCAGGAGGAGCGGTCGTCGCACTCTCGAGCAGCAGCCTGTCCGTAGCCTCCGTCCCGGCGACCGTGACCGTACCCGGCGGTGCGACAAGCGCCTCCTTCGTCGTCTCGACCAAACCGGTCAAACGGACGAAAACGGCCACGGTCACCGCGAGCTACAACAGCAGCTCCGTCTCGACCACCCTGACAGTGACCCGCTGATCCCCTCCGCGCCTAGCTTTGCCGCCAGCTTGCCTCGGCGGTGGACGTTACGTACTCCGGTTGCCCGCTGAACCGGAAGACCTGGATCGTCACCCCGCTGGGTGTGGTCCGGGTGTCGACCAGATCGAGCGCTGCGTCCGGGCCGGTGTCCGCGAACAGACGCGTGCCCTGGCCGATGATCACGGGGTACGTCAGCAGGTTGATCTCGTCGACCAGCTCGTTTTCGAGCAGCCAGCGGACCAGGGCGCCGCTTCCGTGCACTTGCAGCTCACCGTCCGGCTCGGCCTTCAGGTTGCTGACCGCTGCGACTTCCCCGGCGATGACGGTCGTGTCCGCCCAGCGCGGCTCGGTGAGCGTGGAGGAGGCCACGTACTTGCGCCTCGAGTTCAGCGCCTGTCCGATCGGGCTCTGGCTCGGATCCGTCATGAGGCCCCAGGAGCCGGCGAAGATCTCGTACGTCCGCCGTCCGAACAGGAACGCCTCAGCGCGCGCGTAGACGTCGTCGACGAACGCGCCGGCCTCCTCGTCAAAAAGCGGGATCGCCCATCCGCCGCGCTCGAATCCTCCGCGACGGTCCTCGTCGGGTCCGCCGAGCCCCTGCATGACTCCGTCTAGCGAGACGTTCTCGGTCACGGTCAGCTTCATGGTCGTCTCCCGTCCTCTCTTCGTGTCATGGGTAAGACCCCTGGAGAGGCGCCAGACTCATCGGTGGCCGTGGGATGGCTCCACAGACGGCTCCATACCCACCGCGCGCCGATGTGTTCCTAGGCACCGCTTTGGTCCCGGCTGTTCGCAGATGCCGCCGCCTCCTCGGCCGGGTATCCCATCCCAGCTCCGCCGTGGGCCGCCGAGCCCTGCGGAGAGGGCGAAGATCAATTCGGCGACCTGACGAGAGCTTCTTCCGCTGCGGTATCGAGTTCGAGCTCGCGCCCTGCGGCAAGTCCCACGTCGAACTCTGAGTTCGCGGCCCGCCGGATGCGTGCGGAACACGCGTCGCGATGACGTTGCCAGCCGCCGAGAGGAGCATGTGCACGCTCCTCCTCGATCGCGCCCCACAGACGACCCGCTCGCTCGAGCTCGCCATACTCGGCCGCGACGCAGGCGAGGAGTCCAACGCCGAAGACCTGGCCGGACCGGTCACCCAGTCGAACCGCGATGGCGAGAGATTCTCGTGCATGCGTCTCCGCCTCCTCGACGCGTCCCATCCTGAGCGAGAGGGCCGCGAGCTCAGCGAGCATTCCGCCCTGCCACCACTCCACCCCGACGGCGCGGGCGAGATCGGCACTCTCCCCGAGCCGCTCGAGAGCGAGCGCGTCGTCGCCCATGTCACGTGCGATCGCACCGAGCGTCCCGGTCGTCTGCGCATGACCCCATGTCTTCTGCCACCAATCCTCGTTTCGCGCGTGGACGCTGTGACTCGACTCGACGAGCTCGCGTGCCTGGATGAGGTCGCCTCGGACCATCGCGCTGATGCTGAGGCGATGGAGGATCACGGCGCAGCCGTGTTCGTCGCCGACCTCCTCGAAGAGAGCGAGGCTCTGCTCCCACAACGGCTCGGCACCGGCAGGATCGCCCGCGATGTGCGTCGAGCTGCCCCAGGCCCTCAGCGCATGCGCGCGGACCGGCACCGCAGTCTCGGTCGCGGGATGATCGACGAGGGCGCGGTGGAACCAGCGCACGCCCTCGGCTGGATCGTTCGCCACCCAGAACTGCTCGAGCGCGGTCGCGAGCTCGAGCCCGAGCTGGATCTCTCCGTTTCTCAGCGCCCAAGACAATGCGCCGCGGAGGTTGTCCTGTTCCTCGAAGGCCACGTCGAGGCGCTGACCTCCTGGCGCGAGATCGCCCGCGTTGAGGTTCGCGGACCGCGCGACGTCAAGGAAGAACTCGGCATGCCGGCGGTGAATCGCCTGCGCCTCGGGTGAGTCCTCGAGCCGCTCAGATGAGTACTCGCGAATCGTGTTGAGCATCAAGAGCCGCCCTGTGCCCCACCGGCGCCGCAAGAGGTTCTTGACGACAAGCGACTCGACCGTGTCGAGCTCTGCACCGCAGACACTCTCTGCAGCCTCGAGCGAGAAGCTTCCTCTGAACGCCCCCATCCTGCGGAACAGCTGCTGCTCATTGGCGTCAAGCAGTTCGTAGCTCCACTCGATCGTCGCGCGAAGCGTCCTTTGCCTTGCGGGCGCGTCCCGAGATCGCGACGCGAGCAACGGCAGCCGCTGGTCGAGGCGTGCGAGGAGGTCTCCGGGGTCGAGGAGGGCTACCCGCGCCGCCGCGAGCTCGATCGCAAGCGGGAGCCTGTCGAGGTGCTCGCAGATCACCTTTACCTCTGGTGTCGGGCGGAAGCCGTGCATCACCGCGTGGGCGCGTTCGTTGAAGAGAAGCTCGGCGTCGTCGAGCCGCAACGGGTCGACCGGATACCGCTGCTCGGAAGCGATGTCCAGAGGCTCGCGGCTCGTCACCAGCACCTTCGCGTTGGGTGTGCCCGCCAATAGCGATGAAACCGTCGGCGACGCCTCGACGACCTGCTCGAAGTTGTCGAGGAGGACGAGTATGTGCCGGCTGCCGACGTGCGCGATCAGATCGTCGTCGGCGCCCACCGCCGCGGCAATCGTGTGCGCGACGTTTGCGGGATCCCTGATTGCCTGCAGCGGAACCCAGTAGACGCCGTCGGGGAAATCGTCCGCTGCGTCGGCTGCCAGGTGTACTGCGAGCCTCGTCTTGCCGGATCCCCCGGGGCCTGTGAGCGTCACTAGCCGATGCGAGCATACGAGCGCGCCCGCCTCTTCAAGCTCGCGTTCGCGGCCGACGAGCGGCGTCGTCACCACAGGTAGGTTCGTCCGATACAGCGTCTTCAAAGGAGGAAACGGAGCCTCCCCCAGCTGGTACAGGCGCTCGGGTGCGCTCAGATCCTTCAGCCGGTGCTCGCCGAGATCGGTCAGCTCTGTGCGCGAATCGAGGAGTCGCGCAGTTGCCCCGGAGACGAGGACCTGGCCGCCGTGCCCTGCACTCATCACGCGAGCCGCTCGGTGCACGTCGGCGCCGACGTAGCCCTCGTCCGTCACGATCGGCTCGCCCGTGTGCAGACCCATACGTACCCGCACTGGCCCCTTGGCCAGCGCCCCCTGCGCCGCCTCTGCCGCCAAGACCGCGTCAGATGCACGTGCAAACGCAAAGAAGAACGCGTCGCCCTGCGTGTCCACCTCCACACCGCGATAACGACCGAACGCATCCCGCACCGCGCGGCGGTGCTCGGCGAGCACTCCCGCGTACGCATCGCCGAGCTCGTGCAGTAACCGCGTCGAGCCCTCGATGTCGGTGAACAGGAATGTGACTGTTCCCGTCGGGAGCTGCCGCATGTGCGAAGGATCGCGCGCTCCAGGGCCGTTTGGCAAGAGTGCTCCACCGGATCGTCACGTGTGAATGGGCCCAGGGCTAAGTCAAGGCGGCCGGCGAATTGAGGCTCGGCGCCGAATCAGGGCGCGGCGCCGAGACGCGAGTCCGATTGAAGGGTCGCGCGGCTGGAGACGCCGACCTTCTCAAACCAACTCGTTCCCGCTTGCCGATCGGCCGGGTCTGCGGGACGGGAAGCAAACGATGGCGCCTCCGCCCCTGGCCGGAAGACCAGGCCGGGGGCGGAAGCGCCTCGCGCCTACGAGGAGACGCGAGTCCGCGGGATGCGGCGGGTCGCCGCGAAGACGCCCGTCGCCACGAGCACGAGGCCGAACATCGCGGCCGCGCCGATCGCGAAGTCGCCCCACACGAACCCGTTCTCCGCGACCGTGACGGCGGGTGGTGTGCTGGCGACGACGTGCGCGCCGCCGAGACCGTACTTCGCGTTCAGGGCCCTGCTGCGCAGGACGAGCGCCCGGTACTCATGCCAGCCCATCGCGGCCGGCTTGTAGATCCCGGAGCCGAGCCCGTACTGCCGGTTCAACGCCTCGCTGCGCAGCGTCAGCGCCCGGTACTCAGCCTTCGTCATGCCGGCCGGGCGCGAGTTGGCGGCCTGCACCGACCCGGCGAAGAACGCGAGGGCGGCAACCGCCGTCAGCAGAGCCGCGACCCGGTGAATGTGCTTCCGTCCGTACATCTCGTCCTCCTTGTCCGCGGCCGCCCCACGCGGCCTTTGCACAGGAGACGACAAGGGGCTAAAACCAGGCTTTCCGGGTCCTAAAGCGGCGCTAAAAGGAAGGAGGCCATGGAGTTTCGGATCCTCGGCCCGCTCCAGGTTCTCGACGAGGGTCGCGAGCTTCCTCTCGGAGGCGCCAAACAACGCGCGTTGCTCGCGGTGCTGCTGCTCGACCCCAACCGCGTGGTGTCACGGGACCGCCTGATCGACGAACTCTGGCACACGGATCCGCCCGAGACCGCCCCGACGGCGCTCCAGGTGTACGTCTCCCAGTTGCGCAAGGCACTCGGCCGGGATCTGATCCTGACGCAGCCTCCCGGCTACCTCATCCGGGTCAGCGACGGTCAGTTCGACCTCCATCGCTTCGAGCGGCTGGTGGCGACGGCGCGCACGGAGGAGCCCGCCCAGGCCGCCCGCCTGCTCCGGGAAGGGCTGGCTCTGTGGCGTGGAGCGCCTCTGGCCGAGCTGGGCGACGCCTTCGCCCGCGCCGAGCGAGCGCGGCTGGAAGAGCAGCGGCTGGCGGCGCTCGAGCAGCGGATCGAGGCGGAACTCGCGCTGGGACGCCACGCGGAGCTGGTTCCCGAGCTGGATGGGCTCGTGCGCGAGCAGCCACTGCGGGAACGTCTGCGCGGCCAGCTGATGCTGGCCCTCTATCGTTGCGGCCGCCAGGCGGACGCGCTCGAGGTCTACCGCTCGGGCCGGCGGTTGCTGGCCGACGAGCTCGGGCTCAAGCCGGACGATGAGCTCCAACGCCTCGAGAGAGCCATCCTCAACCACGATCCTTCGCTCGAGTCGCCGGTAGTCCCCGGGGTCAAGAGACCCTCTGTCGCAGAGCGTCGCCGAGCGTCGTCGCGTGCCGAGGCGCCGGTTCCTCCCGACTCGGTCGCTGTGATCGACCCGCAGCGCGCCCGGGTCGTGGGCCACGTGCTCGTGGGCCGAAGGCCTGTCGCCCTCGCGATCGGGCACGGCTCGGTCTGGGTCGCCAACACAGACGATGGAACGGTCTCTCGCATCCATCCGGATCGCCGCGAAGTCATCAGGACGATCGGAATCGGAGCACCGGCGATAGACCTCGCTGTCGCCACCGATGCGGTCTGGGTGGCGAACGGGAGCGACGGCACCGTCTCGCGCATCGATCCGAGCGCCGACGCCGTCGTCGAGACGATCGACCTGAGGGGCTCGAGCGAACTGGTTTGGAACCCGACCTACGCGGTCGACGCCGACGACGATTCCGTCTGGATCGCCGCTGGTCCCCGCCATGTGCTCCGCATCGACCCGACGACGAACGAGCCCTCCGCGATCATCGACGTCGGCCATGTGCCGGTAGGCCTGGCACTCGACGCGGAGTCACTCTGGGTGGTGACGACCGCCGAGCGGGCTCTGCGCATCGAGCCGCACACGAACACAGCCACGGCCGAGGTGCCCATCGAGTACCCCGTCGCGTTGACGGCCGGGAAGCAGGCTGTCTGGGTCTCTGACTCGCGAGGCCAGGTCTGGCGCATCAACCCGGACACGGGAACGGTGACTCAGACGACCCCGGTTGGCGGAGGGCTCGTGGGCATGTGCGCGACGGACGGGGCGGTGTTCGCGGCCAACAACACCGACGGCACCGTCGTCCAGATCGATCCGCAGGACGGTCGGGTTGTAGCCCTCATTTCGGTTGGCCACGCGCCGACCGACGTGGCGTCCTCGGACGGGACCGTCTGGGTTTCGATACAGAGCGAGAGCGCTATGTTGACCGAACTCGGTTGACCGAGCTCGCGAGCGGGATCTTGCCGTCGACGAGCTTGGCCCTGACGTCCTCGATCTCGGCTATGAACGAAGGGGGCACGGCCGCGCTGATCGTGCCGAGGCCGACACCGCGGTTCCGGAGGGAGAAGCGGGACGTGCGACCGGTCTCGAGGGTCCCGCGCACGAGCTCCTCGACCGTGTCGAACACGGCCACGTCCAGCCTCTTCACGGCACTCGTCAGGATGTGACGGCCGAGGTGCGATTGGTCGACATCGACTCCAATCCCCCAGATTCCACGCTCGCCTGCCGCCTCCAGCGCCCCGAGGCCGCAAGCGCTGGCGACCTGGAAGACGACTCGCGATCCCTTCGCGATCTGGCTCAGGGCGACCGACCTGCCTTTCACCGGGTCGTGGAAGTCGTCCGTATAGCTGTTCAACGTCGTGACGCGAGGATTGGCTCCCCTCGCGCCTGCCTGGTAGCCGGCGATGAACCGCTCGACCGCCGGCACCCGCTGGCCGCCGACCGAGCTGATCACCTCCTCCCCGGGGGAGAGCGTCAGCACGAGCGCAGCCAGGTGACCAGCCAGATAACCGGCTTGCTCTTCCCGGAACATGAGGCCCACGACGTTCGTCGGGCGATGCGCCAGATCGTCGTGGGCGAAGTCGATGGTCGCGAACCGCGTTTCGGGGAACCCGGTGGCGACTCTGTCGATCGCGGCGGCGGCGAAGAAGCCGAATCCGATGACGAGGTCGTACTTCTGTCGCGCGAGAAGTGAGAGGCTCGGGCCGAAGCCTTCCTTCGGGGCGGGTGTCAACACTCGCCCTCTGATCCCCAACTCTCGGACGGCCCGCTCGAGCCCGAGGTAGGCCCCATGGATATACGGGTTCTCGATGCCTGACGGCTCCGTGACGAGTCCGACTCTGAGGCGCCTTTCGCTCACCAAACCAGTCCCATCTTGTCCGATACTTTGGACGCCACAGGTCGGACAAGCGTGGTCGGGGCGGCGGCTGAAGGATGGGGGAGAACCGCTTGCCGCCGCTCCCTGCCAGCTATCGGAGGCGTCGGAGTAGCGCCCCCGTTCGTGGGGTACGAGCCGGTTGAGGTTGTCTCCGCCGCTGCCGTGGAGCGCGAGCAGTACTGCAGCCCTGGCGAATCGAAGATGATCTAGCCGTGCCGGCCAGACCTCTGAGCGACGTGCGAGCGATCGCTGCCACCGCGGTGGGGCTCCTGCTGGTGTCAGTCGTGGCGCTGGCGAGCGGCGGGTCACCATGGAACGCCGGCGGCCGGCAGGACGTCCCGGTGGGCGTCGTCAATGCGGTCGCCGCCGCCGCGGGCGCGCTCGTCGTCGGGTCGCTGCTCCTCGTCTGGATGGGGACGCCCTCGGCGGAAAAGCGCCGGCGACGGCGGCGACGGCTCGGCGCGAGAGACCTCGAGGGGCTCGGGGCGTCGCTGTCGGCGACCGGGAAGGTCGCTGCGATCGTCGGCGGGGCGATCGGCTTGTTCCTGCTCCTCACTCTGCCGTTCCTCGTTCCCAATGCGGCGACACCGCCCGGCGCCAAGCCCGTGAACGCCGTGCCGCGCGGCCGCACGAGCAGTCCCGCGCCGGCGGGACACCCGACCTCGACCGCGCTGACGTCGCTCGTCGTCGGCTCGGCGGCCGCAGTGCTCCTGCTCGCGTCGGCGGCAGTCGTCGTCCGTCGTCGGCGCGCGCGGCGCGAACGTCGGGCGGTGGTTCCCGACGCGGCGGAGCGGGTCGGCTCCGGCCTCAGGCGGTCGCTCGCAGACCTGGGGTCCGAGCGAGACCCGCGGCTTGCCGTCCAGCGCGCCTACGCGCGCATGGAGGAGTCGCTCGGCGCGATCGAGCTCTCGCGTGCGCCGGACGAGACCCCGACCGAGTTCACCGCGCGCGTCCTCCGAGTGCTCGGCGCGAGCGCTGCGGCAGCGTCCGACCTCACCGGCCTCTTCGAGATCGCCCGGTTCAGCGACCACCCGATGGACGAGGACGACCGCCGGCGCGCGATCGCGTCGGTACGGCGGGTCGAGGCGGAGGTGGCGCCGCCGTGATCGCCCGCCGCCCACTGCTTCTCGTCGCCGCCGGTTGTGTAGCGGCGGCCGCCCTGGGTCTCGTCTTCGGGCAGGGCAGGACGGTCGCGCTCGCCTCCGCGCTGGCGCTCGCCACCGCGCTCGCCGCCGCGGCCGCGCTGCAGCTCCGGCCCGCGGGGAGGCAACAGCCACCGCCGCCTGCGCGGGACGACGAGATGCCGTTGCGGCTGCGCCAGATCGCGGACGACCTGCGGGAGAGCGAGGAATCGGAGGTCGGCGTCGACCGGTCGCTCCGACCGCTGCTCGTCCCGATCGTCGCCGCACGCCTCGGCCGCCGCGGCGTCGACATGGCGCTCGCGCCGCGGCGCGCGCAGGAGCTGCTCGGCGACGTGCTGTGGGAGATCGTCCGTCCTGACCGTCCGTCGGCCGCGTACCGCGTCGGCCGGGGTCTCGCCGACGACGACCTGCGAACGGCGATCGAGCGGCTGGAGCAGCTGTGACCGACGAGGCGAAGGCAGTCGTCGCCGTCCAGGAGCTGGCGACCGCGGTGGCCGACGCCGTCGAGCAGGCGATCATCGGCAAGCGAGAAGCGGTGGAGCTGGTGTTGTTCGCGCTGCTCGCCGACGGCCACGTGCTGATCGAGGATCTCCCAGGGCTGGGCAAGACCCTGCTCGCTCGCTCCTTCGCGCAGGTGTGCGCGATGGACTTCGCGCGGATCCAGTTCACCCCGGATCTGATCCCGAGCGACATCACCGGGGCCTCGATCTACGACCGCTCCAGCGGCAGCTTCACGTTCGAGCGCGGGCCGATCTTCACGAACATCCTGCTCGCCGACGAGATCAACCGCGCGCCGGGCAAGACGCAGGCCGCGTTGCTCGAGGCGATGGAAGAGCGGCAGGTGACGCTCGAGAACATGACGCGGCAGCTCGATTCACCTTTTCTCGTCCTCGCGACGCAGAACCCGATCGAGTACGAGGGGACGTACCCGCTGCCGGAGGCGCAGCTCGACCGTTTCCTCGTCCGCATCGCGATCGGCTATCCGTCGGAGGACGCGGAGCGCGACATCCTCCTCGAACGCTCCCGTCGACGGCGCGAGCGGATCGAGCTCGAGCCCGTCTGCGACCAGCAGGCGCTGCGGGCGATGCAGGCGGCGATCGAGGAGGTGCACGTCGCCCCGCCGCTCGCCGAGTACGCGGTCGCGATCGCGCGCGCGACGAGGGACTCGCCGCAGCTGGCCGTCGGGGCCTCGCCGAGGGGCTCGCTCGCGTTGATGAAGCTGGCCCGCGCCCGCGCCGCGTATCTCGGCCGCGACTTCGTCACGCCGGACGACATCAAGGCGGTGTCGATCCCCGCCCTCGCGCACAGGCTCACGCTGGCGCCGGAGCTCTGGGTGCAGCGGATCGATCCGGCCGAAGCGGTGCGGGCGGCCGTCGCGTCGGTTCCGGTGCCGGTCCTGGACGAATCGTGGTGACGTTCGAGCAGCGCGCCGTCGTCTGGTTCGTCGTCGC
>DASSUI010000030.1:0-5525 GCA_035707105.1 Gaiellaceae bacterium
GCGCTGGCGTCGGCGAAGGGCCCGCTCGAGTCCCATGCGGGCGAGGTGCTGGTGCTCTCCGGCGACTCGCCGCTCCTCCGGCCGGAGACCCTTACCGCGCTGCTGGAGACCCACCGGCGGGAAGGCGCGGCGGCGACGGTCTTGACCTTCCGCAAGGAGGATCCCGGCAGCTACGGGCGCGTGATTCGTGACGGGGGCGGCTCCGTCCGTGCCATCGTCGAAGCGACCGATGCGAGCCCCGAGCAGCTCGCCGTCGACGAGGTCAACTCCTCCATCTACGTCTTCCGAGGCGACGCGCTCTGGCCGGCGCTCGAGCGCCTCGATCCGGCGAACGCGCAGGGCGAGCTCTACCTCACCGACGCCGTCCGGCTGCTCGTCGACGCCGGCGAGCGGGTGGTCGCCCACGAGGCCTCCGACCCGACCGAGCCGGAGGGGGTCAACACGCGCGTCGAGCTTGCAGCCGCGGCGGCAGCGCTGCGGGACCGGGTCAACGAGGCGCACATGCTCGCCGGGGTGACGATCGTCGACCCGGCGACCACGTGGATCGACCCGTCCGTCGAGATCGAGGCGGACGCCGTGATCGGCCCGTTCACCGTTCTGAACGGCAGCACGCGCGTCGGCGAAGGCGCCAGCGTCGGGCCGCACGTCGTGGCCGTCGACGCCTCGATCGGCGCCCGTGTGCTCGTGGGTCCGTTCTGTTACCTTCGCCCCGGCACGGTTCTCGAGGCGGGCTCGAAGGCGGGCACATTCGTGGAGATCAAGAACTCGCGCGTGGGCGAGGGGACGAAGGTGCCCCACCTGTCCTACATCGGCGATGCCGACATCGCCGAAGGGACGAACGTCGGAGCCGGGAACATCACCGCGAACTTCGCTCACCGGCCCGGCCAGCCCAAGGGCCGGACGACCATGGGGCGGAACGTCAGGACCGGCGTCCACAATGCATTCGTTGCTCCGGTCGAGATTGGCGACGGCGCTTGGGTTGCGGCGGGATCGGTCATCACGAAAGACGTCCCGCCGGGTGCCCTTGCGATCGCACGGGCGCGCCAGGAGAACAAGGAGGGGTACGCCGGCCGTGGACCAGACGGAACAGAGCGAGTCGCCGATGACGACGACTGAGCTGGCGCCGCTGCCCGGCCTCGAGGCCCCGGCGACCCAGACCCAGCCGAAGCAGCAGAACTGGCTCGAGCGCGGGCCGTCGAAGCGGCTGATGCTCGTCTCCGGCCGCTCGCACCAGGACCTGGCCGAGGACATCGCGGCGAAGCTCGGAGTCGCGCTCAGCCCGGTCGAGCTCAAGACCTTCGCGAACGGCGAGGTGTACTGCCGCTACGAGGAGTCCGTCCGCGGCGCGGACCTGTTCATCGTCCAGTCCTGCGCCGGGGTCGGCAAGGTGAACGCGTACCTCTGGGAGCTCCTCGAGATGATCAACGCGGCCAAGCTGGCGTCGGCCAAGCGGGTCACCGCGGTCATGCCGTGGTTCCCCTATTCCCGGCAGGACAAGAAGTCGGCGCCACGCGAACCGATCACCGCGAAGCTGCTCGCCGACACGTTGGAGAAGGCGGCCGGCGTCGACCGCGTGTTGACGATGGACCTCCACACCGGGCAGATTCAGGGCTTCTTCACGATTCCGGTCGACCACATGACGGCCCTGCCGCTCTTCGCGCAGTACTTCCGCGACAAAGGCCTTTCCGGGGACAAGGTCGTCTCGGTCTCGCCGGACGCCGGGCGGGCGAAGCTCGCGCGACGGTTCGGCCAGATGCTCGAAGCCGACCTGGCGATCATGAACAAGACGCGGCCGGCACACGACCAGGCGTCGATCACCGAGGTCATCGGCGACGTCCGCGGCAAGATCGCGCTCATGGGCGACGACATGATCCTGACCGGCGGCACGCTTCTCGCCGGGGCGAAGGCGCTGCGCGAGGCCGGCGCCAAGGAGGTCTACGTCTTCGCGACGCACGGGCACTTCGTCGGCGACGCGCTCGAGAAGCTGATCGATGCGGACGTGACCGAGATCGTCGTGACTGACACGGTCGCGCTCAGCCCGCTCGAGCGGCCCGACAAGCTCAGCGTGCTGCCCGTCTCGGGGCTCCTCGCGGACACGATCATGAACGTCTTCGGGGACGAGTCCGTTTCGGCCGTCTTCCAGGGCGCGAATCAGCTCTTCTAGCCAGCGCCTGCTCGCCGGCGGAGTGGTTGCCGCGCTGTGCGGGCTCCTGCTGTACCGGCTGGCTCCCGACGTCGCGGGCAAGCCGCTGTACGAGGACGAGGCGGTCGCCGGCCTGATCGCGATGCGGCCCTTCGCCGAGGTCCTCGACACCGTCATGGCCGACCGGGGAGGGGCGCCGCTGCACTTCGTCCTCGCTCACGCCGTCTTCCGTGTGGAGGCGAGCGCGGAAGCGCTTCGCTGGCTCTCGGTCGTCTGCGCGGTCGGGGCGGTGCCGCTCTGCTTCGACCTCGGCCGCCGGCTGGGCGGCCTCGCCGCCGGCGTGATCGCGGCCGCCGTGGCCGCATCCTCCACCGCGCTCGCCGTGTACGGCACCTTCGGACGGATGTACGCGCTCTACGTGCTCGTCGCCGCCTTGGCGTTCGACCTCTTCGTCCGCGCGCTCGAGCTGAGGACGCGCGGCGCGGTCGCCGCGGCGGCAGCGGCGGCGTGGCTCCTGCCCGCCGTACATCCGTACGGGCTCATCCCCGCGCTCGTCGAGCTCGGCGTGGCCGGCGCGCTCTGGAACCGGCGCTCGCTGCGAGCAGCTGTCCCGGTCGTGGTCGCCGCGGTCGCGGCGATCCCGTTCCTGCTCACGGACCTGCGCCTGGCCGGCCGGTCGGACGTCGGTGGGGGCAGCGATGCGCTCGCGTCGCCGGGCGACGCCTGGGACGAGCTCGTCGCAGCGGTGTCGTCGTTCGCCGGCGGCGACGGCTTCCCGCTGCTCGCGCTGACGGCGCTCGCCGTCCTCGGGCTAGTGGCGCTGGCGCGAACGAACGTGCCCGTCGCGGTCGTCGCAGCGTCGGTGTTCGCACCCCCGCTTCTGTTCGTGGCGATCCCCGCCGGGTCGCAACCGGACCTCTCGCCGCGGCACCTCTTCTACGGCCTCCCGCTCTGGGCGGCCGCGATCGGCGTCGGCGCCGTGGCCCTGCGGCGGCGGCTGCCCGATCGCGCGTGGGCCCCCGCAGCCGCGGCGGTGCTCGTCCTCGCCGTCGTCGCGCCGGCGAGCGCGCTGCGCGACCCGCGCGAGCTCGGCCTCCTGCCGACGCGGACGCCCGGCGAGCTGCGGGCCGGGCGAAACGAGCTCCTGATCCCTTACGCGATCCCGTTCCTCGACGAGCTCGGCGGGGTGCGGAAGTCCCTCGCGCTTCCGCAAGGGCCGGGCGACGAGATCCGCGCCACGCTCGAGCACGCGGACGAGCCGATCGGCGCCGTGCTCGTCGCGCTCCCCGGTGAGCGGGGGTGGACGGTGGTGAGGCGGGAAGGGCCGTTCGACGGGAGCGGCGCGGTCCTCGCAGCCGCCGAGACGATCGCCGGATCGGAGCATCCGGACGACCTCGACTGGTGGTACGACCTCGTCGGGCGGGGCCTGTGCGACGCCCTGGCGGAATCGGGCTCTCGCTGCCCGTCCTAGCTACACTCCCGCGCCGTGGCAGGTGAACGGATCAAGCTGGAAGTGGCGGAGCGCGAGTCGCGCGGCTCGGCCGAATCGCGCCGTCTGCGCAAGCAGGGGCTGATCCCCGGCGTCCTCTACGGGCGCGGGAAGACGCCGCACGCGATCTGCGTCCCCGAGCGCGAGCTGCGCCGCGTCCTGACCGGCCCGTCGGGTCTGCACGCGATCCTCGACGTCGTGCTCGAGGGGCAGAAGACGACCCACGCGTCGATCCTCAAGGACTTCCAGCAGGACGTCCTGACCGGCCGGATCGCCCACATCGACCTCCAGGAAGTGCGCCTCGACCAGCCGATCCAGGCCCAGGTCGTGATCGAGCTCGTCGGCGAGTCGGCAGGGACGAAGGAAGGCGGGGTGCTCTCGCAGGTCTCGCGCGAGATCAACGTCGAGGCGCTGCCGATGGAGATCCCGGAGCGGATCGAGGTGGACGTGTCCGCCATGAACATCGGCGACACGCTGCGCCTCGCCGACGTCGCGAAGCAGGACGGCGTGACGTTCCTCGACGATCCCGAGGAGACCGTCCTCGCCACCGTGACCGTGCCGACGCAGATCGTCGAGCCTGAGCCCGAGGAAGAGGAGCTCGAGGAAGGCGAGGAGCTGGCCGAGGGCGAGGAGGCGCCGGAGGGCGCCGCCGAGGGCGAGGCAGCGGCCGAAGGCGAGGCCGAGGCCTCCGCCGAAGAATCCACCGAGGGCTAGGTGCGACTGCTCCGTCGAGGCGGCCGCGCCTCGACGCTCGACCTCCTCGTCGCGGGCCTCGGGAACCCGGGGCGCGAGTACGCGCGGACGCGCCACAACGTCGGCTGGCTGGTCGTCGACGAACTCGCACGCCGCACCGGCGGCTCGTTTCGCGGGAAGTTCTCGGGCCAGCTCGCCGAGACGCGCCTCGACGACCTGAGGCTCGCGCTCCTGAAGCCGGAGACGTACATGAACGAGTCGGGCCGGTCGATCGGCGCCGCACGGAAGTTCTTCAAGGTCGACCCGGCCGATCTCCTCGTCGTCCACGACGACGTCGATCTTGGACCGGGCCGTCTCCAGGCCCGCCTCGGCGGCGGGCTGGCCGGCCACAACGGGCTGCGGTCGATCGCACAGGCGCTCGGGACGAACGACTTCCTGCGGCTGCGGATCGGCGTCGGGCGGCCGGGACGCGGCGACCGGCGCAGCGTCGCCGACTACGTCCTCGACGACTTCGAGCCGGAGATCGACGTCGAGGAGCTGGTCGGGCGATCGGCGGACGCGGTCGAGACGATGGCCCGCGACGGCCTCGAGGAGGCGCAGCGCCGGTACAACTAGCGGGATGGATCGCGTGTTCGTCTCGGCGGGTGACGGCGTAGGGCCGCGGAGGCGCCAGGGCGCGGCTCCGGGTCCTCGCGGCGGACGAACGTGGTGGGAGGTCATGCACCCGGAGGGGTCGCAGGGCACCTGGCGCGATCTGCCGTACCTGCTCGGTGACTCGCTCAAGCTCGTCTGGACGTCGGGCCGCAACGTCTTCCTTCTGACGTCGGGTCTCCAGCTTCTCGCGGCGCTCGGAGTGGCGGTACAGCTCTTCGTCGCCAAGGCGGTCTTCGAGGCGGTGCTCGGGAACGGCGGCCGCGCCGACCTCGCCGACATCGCGCCGCCGCTCCTGGCGCTCATCGGCGTCACGGTCGCGCTCGACCTCGCGCGGGCCGTCCGGGACGAGCAGAGCCGCGTCCTGGGCGAGCTGGTCGGCCGCCGGGCGATCGACCGGGTGCTCGACGTGTCCACGCGCATCGACCTGCTCGCGTTTGAGTCGCCGGAGTTCTATGACCGGCTCCAGCGCGCCCGCGCGCAGGGGCAGTTCCGCGCGCTGCAGACGGTCAACGGCCTGGTCGGGATCGTCGGCTCGGTCGTGACAGC
>DASSUI010000031.1:0-62606 GCA_035707105.1 Gaiellaceae bacterium
CTCCTCGAGATCCAGGGCAAGGAGCATTCGCAGATCGCCGATCTCGGCGAGGGCGACATCGGCGCGGTCGCGAAGCTCAAGGAGACACAGACCGGCGACCTCTTGCTCGACGCGGAGCGCGACATCGAGCTGCCGCAGATCGGCTTTCCCGAGCCCGTGATGAGCTTCGCCGTCACGCCGAAGTCGAAGGGCGACGAGGAGAAGATGGCCACGGGGCTGCGCCGCCTAGGCGAGGAGGATCCGACGATCCAGATGCGGCGCGACCCGCAGACGGGCGAGCAACTGCTGAGCGGCCTGTCGCAGATGCACGTCGAGGTCGCGGTCGAGCGAGTCAAGCGCCGCTTCGGCGTCGAGGTCGACCTGCACCAGCCCCGCGTCCCGTACCTGGAGACGATCCGCAAGGAGTCGCGTGCGCAGGGCCGCTACAAGAAGCAGACCGGCGGCCGCGGGCAGTTCGGCGACTGCCACATCGTCCTCGAGCCGCTCGAGGGGCGCACGGGCTACGAGTTCGTCGACAAGATCGTCGGCGGCGTCATCCCGCAGGGCTTCCGGCCGGCCGTCGACAAGGGGATCCAGGAGGCGATGGTGCACGGCGAGCTCGCCGGCGCGCCGGTGCAGGGCGTCCGGGTCCTGCTCGTGGACGGCTCGTACCACACGGTCGACTCCTCGGAGATGGCGTTCAAGATCGCCGGCTCGATGGCGTTCAAGGAGGCGTACGGCGCGGCCGACCCGGTGCTGCTCGAGCCGATCATGGAGGTCGACGTCACGGTTCCGGACGACGCGGTGGGCGCGGTCAACGGCGATCTCAACTCGAGGCGCGGGCGGCTGTTCGGCATGGAGCCGACCGGCAGCGGCATGACCTCGATCAAGGCTGAGGTGCCGATGGCGGAGATGCTGACCTACTCGCAGTCGCTCACCTCGATGACCGGCGGTCGCGGCGACTACCACATGTCGTTCGCGCGGTACGAGGAGGTGCCGGCGCACGTGGCCCAGAAGGTCATGGACGAGGCCCAGAAGGAGAAGGAAGAGGTCAAGGTCTGAGGCTTCGTCGTCGGTCGGAGCAAGCGGCGAAGCGGCGCGGCGAGCGGGAGCGCCAGGCGGGGCTCGATTCCGACGACGAGGCGGCGCGGTGGCTGGCGGAGCACGACCCGAAGCCGGAACCTTCGCCGCCGAAATCCGCGAGCAAGTCGAAGCACCTGCACCGCTGGCGGCAGCGCCGCGAGGGCCGCTAGCGAGGGACTGTCCCTCGGGCACGGCCCGCAGGGCCGTGCCCATCGCGCCGCGCTGCGGCCGAGTGTGTGCCGAGAGGCGCACGCAGCGCGTGCGCCGGCCGCACCGGCTCGTACGATCGGGCCGTGCCGCGCCGCCCGCGCTCGTTCGGGAGCGGCATCGAACACGGAAAGGGCATGCGGCTACGCGTGGTCCGGGGGTTCGTGGGCGGGCCGGAGCCCGCCCGCCAAACCTCGCCTAGACCGTGGCGGTCGCCTGCTGCGTCTCGCCGGCGCCGCTGTCGCGAAGCCGCTTGATCAGATCCGAGACATCGGCCAGCTCCTGCTCGAGATCGCGCTGGTACTCCTCCAGCCGCTCGAGCACACGCTCGCGGTCGTACCAGCCGCGGCCGATCCCGTGCCCGTGGTGGCGCCGGAGGCGGTGTCGTCGTCCGTGCATGGTCACCTCCTTTCCTCGTACCTCGTGAGAAAGTCCTGGAGGCGCGTTTGCGAATCTCTCAACGCGCTCGCCCACTGGTCGAGTAGCGCGCGGCCCTCGTCCGTGAGCTCGTAGATCCGCTTGCTCGGCCCGGGAGCCTGGTCGTCCCATTCGGAGCGCACGATCCCGTCGGCCTCGAGCACGCGGAGGAAGCGGTAGAGGTTGCCCATGTCCACGCGCTCCCCTGTCAGCCCGGGCAGCTGCTCGAGCAGCTCGTAGCCGTGGACGGGGCGCTCGCGGAGGAGCAGGAGGACGGCCGGCTCGGCGAACCGCTCAACCCGCGCGCGCACCTCGAACTGGCCCGGGCCGAGGCGCCGCCGGACGCGGACAAGCCGCCGATGCGGGCCGTGCCGCCTCACCGACGTCCTACATGTAAAACACACATGTACAAGACCAATCTACCTGTCGGGAGCGGTGCAGGGGTGGGCTAAGATCGTCGGCCATGCAGATCACCGGCCAGGCGGTCACCCGCACCTGCGCGATCTGCGATCGGAGCCTGCTCCAGGGCGAGCGCGCGGTGCGATATGCACCCGACGGCGGCGAGTTCGTCGACGTCTGTCCCCTGTGCCAGGAGATCGCGGCCGAGTACGGCTGGACCAAGGAAGGAAGCCCGACGACGCCCACGGTCCCTGTGCAGCGCCGACGCCGGAAGGGCCTCCTGTCGTCGATCTTCGCGCCGCTGCAATCCGCTCCCGAGGAGACGGTTGCCTCGGAGCCGATCCTGCGCCGCCTCACCGACCCCGAGCTCGCCACGGTCGAGGCCGCCGACCTCTACAACGCGAGCGACTACCGCCGGACGATCGGCGGCGTCGCGAAGAGCCTCGGCGAGCCGCGTGCGAGCATCCTCCCGCTGTCCGGGGTCAACCAGGAGCTCGTGATCACGATCGCCTGGGACATCACCTGGTACCAGTACCGCGTGTCGCCCGAGTCGGCCCAGCCGGTCAAGCTCGAGGCGCGCGGCCACGAGCTCGGCGAGCTCGACGGCGCCTTCCAGGCGTGGAACGCGAAGATCCAGCCGGACGGCCGCATCGTGCCGCAGATCGCCCGTCTGTAGCGCTTTCCGGGCGCGTCCCTAAGATGCGACGCAGAGCGGCATGATCTACTGCGTCATCCCAGCCGAGCTCGCCGACGAGCTGTTCGACAAGCTGACCGAGTACTACAAGGACAACCCGAACGTCGAGGTGATCGTCGACCGGCGCACGGGTCCGGACCGGCGGAAGGGCAAGAGCGCCGGCGGGAAGCGCGAGATCCGCGATCGGCGCCGCGCGCGTGCGCCGGGAACCTTCCTCACCACCGACCCGCCCGAGTAACCTAGAGGCTCGATGCGAAATTTCGCCGTGCCGGATGACGTTCCAGACACTGCGCCGGATCACCGCGTTCGCCGGCGGCACGTAGCGCTGCTACGCCCCGCCATCGACCACAGCGCCCGGCTTGGTCTGGAACGCCCCCGTCGGCGGCCAAATTTCCCACCGACCCTCTAGGCGCCGTCATGGCGCTGCTCGGATCCAAGACCTTCAAGAACTACATCGCCGGCGAGTGGGTCGACTCGGCCTCCGGCGAGACGTTCGAGTCCACGTCGCCGGCGAACGGTGATGAGATCGGTACCTTCCCGCTCTCGGGCGAGGAGGACGTCAACCGCGCCGTCCAGGCCGCGAAGGACGCGTTCGAGGAGTGGCGGCTCGTCCCGGCGCCGAAGCGCGGCGAGATCCTGTTCCGCTTCGGTGAGCTGCTCAAGGAGCAGAAGGAGGACCTGGCGCAGCTGATGGCGCGCGAGATGGGCAAGGTGCTGCCCGAGGCCCGCGGCGACGTCCAGGAAGCGATCGACATGGCTTACTACATGGGCGGCGAGGGGCGCCGCCTGTTCGGGCAGACCACGCCGTCGGAGCTCCGCGACAAATTCCAGATGAGCGTCCGGATGCCGATCGGCGTCATCGGCGTGATCACGCCGTGGAACTTCCCGATCGCGATCCCGTCCTGGAAGACCCTGCCGGCGCTCGTCGCCGGCAACACCATCGTCTTCAAGCCCGCGACCGACACGCCGACGCTCGGACAACGCTACGTCGAGCTCCTGCTCGAGGCGGGGCTGCCGTCGGGCGTCGTCAACATCGTCCACGGCGGGGGCGGCGCGGTCGGCGAGGCGCTCGTCCGGCACCCCGACGTGCGCGTCATCTCGCTCACCGGCTCGCGCGAGACCGGGGTCGCCGTGCTGAGGGCGGCCGCCGACGGCCTGAAGCACGTCCACCTCGAGCTCGGCGGGAAGAACGCGATCATCGTGCTGGACGACGCCGATCTGGACCTGGCCGTCGAGGGCATCATCTGGTCGGCGTTCGGCACCTCCGGTCAGCGCTGCACGGCCGCGAGCCGCGTGATCGTCCACCGCGGCGTCTACGAGGACCTGCAGGCGAGGCTCGTCGCGGCGGCAGAGAAGCTCCGGCTCGGCTACGGCTGGGAGGACGACACCGACGTCGGCCCGGTCATCAACCAGCGGTCGCTCGAGAAGATCCACTCGTACACCGAGATCGGCAAGGACGAGGGCGCGACGCTGCTCACGGGCGGCGAGGTCGCCTCGGGCGACGGGCTCTCCGACGGCTTCTACTACCGGCCGACGATCTTCGCCGAAGTCGAGCCGCACATGCGGATCGCGCAGGAGGAGATCTTCGGCCCCACGACGGCGCTGATCCCGGTGAGCTCGTTCGACGAGGCGGTCCAGGCCGCGAACGGCGTCAAGTACGGCCTGTCCTCGTCCATCTTCACGCGGGACGTCAACAAGGCGTTCCGCGCCATGCGCGACCTCGACACGGGCATCACGTACATCAACGCCGGGACGATCGGCGCCGAGGTGCATCTGCCCTTCGGGGGGACGAAGGACACGGGCAACGGCCACCGGGAGGCCGGCCAGGCTGCGCTCGACGTCTTCACGGAGTGGAAGTCGATCTACGTCGACTACTCGGGCCGGCTCCAGAAGGCCCAGATCGACACAGCCGAATAGCGGCGGCTAGGTGTAGGTGAGGATGTGGTGGAGCTCCACGTCGAGCCCGTTCGCCGTGCAGCGCGCGAGCTTGCAGATGCCGTCCTCCTCCTCGAACCGGAGGACGAGCGCGTCCATGACGTCCTCGGCGCCGTCGAGCTGGTCGAGGCGGAAGACGAGAGACGACGTCTGCTCGCCCGAGACGAAGAGCAGCCGGCCCTCCACGTTGTTCGCGCGGCCGAAGTCATGACCCTCCTGCAGCGTGAACTCCCAGTTGGCACGCGGCGTCGCCCACTCCTCGATCGTCTCGGCGAGCGTCGCGAGCTCGTTCTCGACCTCTACGGGGACGACCGTGTCGGCCCGTTCTTCGGGAGTGGGGCGGGGTTGAACCTCGAGCGTCGGCACGCCGCGTCAGTTCCCCGTCCAAGAGAGGTGCAAACGTGAATCGGAAGCTTGTCGTCTTCGTCCCGCGGGAGGCACTCGACCGCGTGCGCGGCGCGCTCTTCGACGCCGGCGCCGGCCGGATCGGCGAGTACGAGCACTGCTCCTGGTACGCCGCCGGGACGGGCACGTTCCTCGGCTCGGACCGCTCGTCGCCGGCGATCGGCGAGCGCGGAAAGGAACAGCGCGTGTCCGAGCTCCGGCTCGAGACCGTGTTTCCGGAGGAGCGCCAGAGCGACGTGGTCGACGCCCTCCGCGCGGCGCACCCGTACGAGGAGCCCGCGTACGACATCTATCCGCTGCTTTGAAGGCGAGACTCTCGACCGACGGCGGGGCGCGCGGGAACCCCGGGCCCGCCGCGTTCGGCTACGTGCTGGAGGCCGAGAACGGCACGGTGCTCGCTGCACACGGCGAGGCGATCGGGACGGCGACGAACAACGTCGCCGAGTACCGCGCGCTGATCGCGGGCCTGGAGAAGGCGGCCGAGGTCGGCGTCGACGAGCTCGAGGTCGTCTCGGACTCCGAGCTCCTGGTCAAGCAGATGCGCGGTGAATACCGCGTGAAGAACGCGGCGCTGCGGGAGCTGCACGACGAGGCGTCGCAGATCGCCCGCGGCCTCGGTCGGGTCACGTACACGGCCGTGCGCCGCGAGCACAACGAGCTCGCCGACCGGCTCGTGAACGAGGCGCTCGACGCTTCGGGCCCCTAGGGCCCAGCACCTCGCAGTCGGGCTAGACCTTGGTCGAGTTTGTCCCCACCTTCGGGAGTGTGGTCGCTCGGCCGGCCGCGCCTACCGTCGATCTGAAGGGGTCCGAGTGGCCCGCCAACGCGGCGAGCCTCGAAGCGACAAGGGGGAGACGAGACGTGCGAACGACAACTGGGGCGCGCAGACGGCGCCTGTCGACATTCCTGGCCGCCGCGGTCGTGCTCGTCGCGGGGATCGCGCTCACGCCGATCGCCGCGAACGCGGTCCACAACGAAGGGCTGTTCGAGCTCGAGGGGAACATCGCCGACGACCCGGCTGCCCCGGGCCACGACTGGGCGACCTTCCACAATGCTCTCCCGCCCGGAGGCATCGCCCCGGTTGCGACCGCCTTCATCGCCGACGGGTTCAACGGCGTCGACGACACCATCTACTTCGGCGGAGGGTCGCAGAACAACAACGACATCCCCAGCTGGCAGTGGTCCTGCGGCAGTGTCTCGACGAAGAGCGACATCGAGCACGCATTCGCCTCGGCGTACATCCAGGACGACGAGCTGTTCCTCTACTTCGGCGCCGACCGGTACGACCCGACCGGGGGCACGACGAACGTCGGCTTCTGGTTCCTCCAGAACGGCGGTGCCCTGCAGGGCGGGAGCGGCTGTCCGGACACGAACCCGGCGGCGAACACGTTCTCCGGTGAGCACGTCGACGGCGACCTCTTCGTCTTCGCAGAGTTCAACGGCGGCGGCGGAGACTCGGCCGTGAGCATGTACGAATGGCTCGACGGCGGGCTCCACCTGCTCGCGACCAAGAGCTCGGGATCCTTCTGCAGCGCCGACGACAGCATCTGCGCGCTGACGAACGACGCGACCATCGCCTCGACCTGGCCGTACAGCGACAACCAGGGGTCGAGCGCCGACGGACAGATCCTTCAGGGCGGCTTCGTCGAGGGCGGCATCAACCTGAGCTCGATCTACGAGGGGCTCGGCAAGGATCTCCCGTGCGTCAACCGCTTCCTGGCCCAGACCGGGAGCTCGCACCCCGACACGGGCGTGCTCGAGGACTTCGCTGGCGGCGCGTTCAACGTCTGCTCGAAGCTGATCGTCGACAAGGTCGCCCCGAGCGGTGACCAGACGGCGTTCCCGTTCGCCGTCAGCGGGAACGGCTACGCCGACGCGTTCCAGCTCGCCGATGCGGATACGCCGCACGACAGCGGCCAGATCAAGTCCGGCACCTACCAGGTCACCGAGACACCCGGCGACGCATCCGTGTGGAACGCGCCGTCGGTGTCCTGCGAGGATCAGGGGTCGAACCCGGTCGCCTACGGCCCGAACGGCGCGGTCGCGATCGCGCCCGGCGCGACGGTCACCTGCCGGTTCACGAACACGAAGAAGCCGCGCCTGACGGTCGTGAAGAAGATCGTCGGCGGCAACGGGACCACGGACGCCTTCGACGTGAAGGTCGACGGCGCCACGAAGCTCGACGACGCCGCGAGCACCGCGCCGGCCGGGACGAGCTCGGGCTCGTTCTCCGTCGCGGCCGGAGCGCACGTCGTTTCCGAGACGCTGGCCGACGGCTCGACGGCGGTCAGCCCATCCGACTGGAGCGTCAGCTTCAGCGGTGACTGCAATTCGGCCGGCCAGGTGAGCGTGCAGAACGACGAGTCGAAGAGCTGCACGATCACAAACTCGAAGCTGGCGAAGCTCAGGGTCGTGAAGGAGATCGAGGGCGGCGACGGCTCGACGTTCGACATCTCCGTCGGCGCAACGAAGGTGCTCGACGACGCCGGGGACGGCTCGAGCGACGAGCGGAGCTATGCGCCCGGCAGTTACTCGGTGAGCGAGACGTTCGGCGACGGCGGCGCGATTGGCGCCGACTGGGGCGTGGTCTTCAGCGGCGACTGCGACTCGAGCGGGAGCGTCTCCCTCGCCTACGGCGATGCGAAGACCTGCACGGTCACGAACAGGCGGAAACCGAAGCTGACGGTCGTGAAGGTGATCGAGGGCGGCAACGGCGCCTCCTTCGACCTGAAGGTCAACGGCTCGACGGTGCTGGACGACGTCTCGGGCTCCGGCGGCCAGGTGACCAACACCTATGCGGTCGGCACGGTCTACAGCGTCTCCGAGACGCTCGGCAACGGCGGCGCCGTCGACCCGGCCGTGTGGGAGACGAGCTTGAGCGGCGACTGCGCCGGCACGCTCGCCGCCGGCGACGAGAAGACCTGCACGCTGACGAACAGGCGCAAGCCGAAGCTGACGGTGGTGAAGGTGATCGAGGGCGGCAACGGCGCCTCCTTCGACCTGAAGGTCAACGGCTCGACGGTGCTGGACGACGTCTCGGGCTCCGGCGGCCAGGCGACGAACACGTACGCGGTCGGCACGGTCTACAGCGTCTCCGAGACGCTCGGCAACGGCGTTGCCGTCGATCCGGCCGTGTGGGAGACGAGCATGAGCGGCGACTGCGCCGGCACGCTCGCCGCGGGCGACGAGAAGACCTGCACGGTGACGAACAAGCGCAAGCCGAGGCTGACCGTCGTCAAGCGGATCCTCGGCGGTGACGGCTCGACGTTCGACATCTCCGTCGGCGGGACGAAGGTGCTCGACGACGCCGGCGACGCAGCGGCCGACACCCGCGCTTACGAGCCGGGGACGTACGCCGTGACCGAGACGCTCGGCAACGGCGCTGCGATCCCGTCCGGCTGGAGCACGGCGTTCAGCGGCGACTGCGACGGAAACGGCAGCGTCTCGCTCGCCTACGGCGACGAGAGGACGTGCGCGGTCACGAACTCGAAGCTGCCGATCCTGACCGTCATCAAGAACGTCGTCGGCGGGGTCAAGGCCCCGAGCGATTTCCAGATCGGCGTGTCGGGGAACGACCCGAGCCCGTCCAGCTTCCCCGGGAGCGCGAACGGCACCGTCGTGACACTCGGCCCGGGCGGCTACGACGTCTCCGAGGGCGAGGATCCGCACTACGCGGCGTCGTATTCCGCCGACTGCAAGGACGGGACGATCGGCTTCGGGGAAAGCAAGACCTGCACCATCACGAACACGCGGAAGCCGTCGGCGATCGCGATCGAGAAGGTCGCCTCTCCGACCTCGGTCGCCGAGCCGGGTGCCCCCGTGACGTTCACGCTGGCGATCCGGAACACGTCACCGGCCGACACCGTGACGCTCACGGAGCTCACCGACTCGATCTACGGCGACCTGTTCGCGAAGGGCGACTGCGGCGCACTCGACGGCAAGCAGCTCGCACCTGACGACGGCGCGGCCGGCGGGCCTGACGAGGCGAGCTGCTCCTTCACCTCGACGGTCTCCGGAAACGCAGGCGACACGCACCACAACGTCGCCACGGTGAGCGGTCACGACGAGGACCTGCGGCCGGTCACGGACAGCGACTTCGCCGACGTCGAAATCACGGACGTCGCTCCGTCGATCACGGTGACCAAGACGGCCGATCCGGAGACGCTGCCGGAGCCGGGCGGCCCGGTCGAGTTCACAGTTGTGGTGGAGAACACGTCGGTCTCGACCGACCCGGTGACCATCACCGCGCTCGTGGACGACCCGGACGGAAAGGGCCCCGCCGAGCCGATCGACCTGGACGGCAAGGGCTCGTGCGACGTGCCCCAGACGATCCAGCCTGGCGATAGCTACACCTGCACGTTCACGCGGACGATCAGCGGAAACGCGGGCGACGTGAAGACTGACGTCGTCACGGCCTCCGGCCACGACGACGACGGTCACGAGGTGAGCGACGACGACGACGCCACGGTGACGCTGACGGACGTTGCGTCGTCGCTCGCACTCGAGAAGTCGGCCAACCCGACCTCCGTGCAGGCGCCGGGCGGCGACGTGACCTTCACCGTCGTCGTCAGGAACACCTCGCCCGCCGATGCCGTCACCATCGACGCACTCGACGACAACGTGTACGGCAATCTGATCAGCAGGGGCACCTGCGGCGCGCTCATCGGCAAGCTCCTCCAGCCGGACGACCACGCGGCCGGCGGCCCGGACGAGGCGACCTGCACGTTCACCGGCTCGGTGACCGGCCCGGGCGGCTCCTCGCACACCGACGTCGTCACTGTTACCGGTCACGACGACGACGGCGCCGAGCTCACCGCCCACGACGACGCGACGGTGACGATCACGCCGCTGATCGACCTCTGGGTGACCAAGAACGACCTGCCGGATCCCGTCCAGCTCAACGGGCAGCTCACGTACACGATCGTCGTCGGCAACAACGGACCCGACGCGGCGACGCAGGTCACGCTCGCCGATCCGCTGCCGGCCGGCACGAGCTTCGTCTCCGTGTCGACGTCGCAGGGCAGCTGCACCGGCGGCGCGCTCGTCAGCTGCAACCTCGGCACGATCGCGAAGGGCGCAACGGTGACGATCACGCTCGTCGTCAGGGCGGAGCAGGCCGGCACGCTGACGAACACGGCGACCGTCGTCGGCAAGGAGCCCGAGTCGAACACGGCGAACAACCGCGCGACCGCGACGACCCTCGTCGTCGCGCCGGTCGTGCGCAGGCCCGCTCAGGCGGTCTGCGACCGGTTCACGGCGACGCCCAAGTCGCTCACGGTCGGCCGCCGCTCGACGATCCTCGTCCGCGTCACCGCCGGCGGGAAGCCGGCCGCGGGGCGGAGAGTGGTCGTGAAGGGCGCAGGCATCAACAAGCAGGCCCGCACGAACCGGAAGGGCGTCGCGCGGATCGTCGTCAGACCGCGCCGGGCCGGCATCGTGACGATCACCGTCCCGCAGCGGATCGCCTGCGGCGCGAAGCGGATCGGTGTGGTCGGTGCGTTCCAGGCTCCCGTCACGGGCTAGCGCCATCGTCGCAGCCGCGCTTGCGCTCTCGGCCTCGGCGCCGGGAGCGCAGGCGGGCCGCGGCGAGGCGATCGCCCGCGGCGTCCACGTCGTCGGGTCGGGCCACCTGAACCGGACGGTGGTGGTGCGGGCGGCCCCGCGAGGCGACGCGCGGCGGGTGACGGTGCTGAGGGAGTTCCGCGCCGATTACCGGCCCCAGGTCGTCCTCGCGCTGTCCGAGCGCCGCGATCCCGAGACCGGGGAGGCCGCCTGGTACAGGATCAGCGTGCCGGGCCGTCCCAACGGCCGCACCGGCTGGATCCCTGCCGGCTCGGCCGACATCAAGCCCGCCCGGCGGCTGATCTACATCGACCGGAGCGCTCGGCGTTTGGAGGTCTGGAGCCGCGGGCGCCTCGCGCTCAGGACGACGGTCGCGGTCGGCCGGCCCGGGATGGAGACGCCGCTCGGCCTCTTCTACGTCACCTGGCGCTTCGTACCGACGGCGCCCGTGCTCGGCCGCTTCGCCTTCGAGACGAGCGCCTACTCGCGTCTCTCCGACTGGCCGGGCGGCGGCATCGTCGGCATCCACGGCACCTTCGAGCCCTGGCTGCTCGGCCAGCGCGTCTCCCACGGCTGCGTCCGCGTGGCCAACCGCGACATCCTCCGGATGCGGAGCCTCGTCGGGGTCGGAACGCCGATCCGGATCGTCGCCTAGGGAGCCCGGACGGCGTCGGGAAGCCGGGCGCGGTGGTGATACCCTGACCGCGCCACGCGGATGTAGCTCAGTTGGCTAGAGCGTCTGCTTGCCATGCAGAAGGTCGTGGGTTCGAGTCCCATCATCCGCTCTAGACGGAGGCCCCGCTCGGGGGGGTTTTTCACGGCGCGAATCACCGTCGACGGGGAGTGGCGGTCTACTGCCCGGACTGCCATGAGCGTGAGTACGGCTGACGCATAGGATTGACGTGGTGGATGAGCGGCGAGCCCGGCTGGGCATGAACGAAGCGCTGTTCCGCGCTGTGAACGAGCGGATTGAGGACCTCAACGAGCAGTTCGCCACTGTCACCGAGACGTTCGAGATTGTCTGCGAGTGCGGTGATCCAAGCTGCGTGACGCAGATCTCGATCGTTCCTGGCGCGTATGAGCAAGTCCGAGCTGATCCGACGTTGTTCATCATCGCGCCGGGGCATGAGTACCCGGAGGTCGAAAGCATCGTCGACGATCGGGTCGCCTACCACGTCGTGCGCAAGCACCCTGGCCTACCGGAGCAAGTCGCTAAGGAAACGGACCCGCGGCGCTAAGCCGATGTCGCGCTAGCCAGAGCGGCAAGCTCTTTCCGCGTCCGCTCGGTGATCCGTTCGAGGTCCTCGACGAAGTCCGCATCTACCGGGTTGTCCGCAGCGTGGAATGCATCCAGCGCGGTTTCGCATGTCGCGACCAGGATGCGGAGCATGGCGATGTGCTGCTGAGTGTCGGAAGCTATGAGCGCTAGATACCACGTGCAGGACCAACGAAACCGTCCGCCTCGGTCCGGGTCAGTTTGCGGAAAGCCCAGAGAGTGCTACGTGGCCCGAATCCGGTCTTGAGCGAGGACACTGCGCAACCGGACGCTGAGCGTCTCGAGTTCCGCCGCAAGCCCGTCAACCGTAACGTCGGCTCGACCTAGTTCCTCGGCGGCCTGCTCGCAGGCCGCGACCAGAAGCATTAGTGCGGCGGCAAGTTCGCGGTGGTGGGCTATGTCGGCTCCTTGCTCGGCGCTGAAGCATCGGTAGAGCACCGACCGAAGCATGGTGAATCGCAGCACGCCTACGGGACCTGTAGCTGCAGCCGCCCCGTGCCGCATTACGGGCCCCAACTACCGACTTACTCCTGCTTCGTTAGCACCCTGTGAACCCCGTCAGTGGAGGAGACCGATGGCATTCGGATCTACGTTCAGACTCGAGCTCGAAGACGGGACCCGTCGCGATCTAGCCTTCGATCGCGTCGAGAAGAGCTCGAATCTCCGCGACAACACCTTCGCTGCTCTCCTCTACCAGGTTGTGGCCACCGGCAAGCGTCGTCTGCTGAGCGTCGGACGACAGCTTCAGCCACGCCGACTGGCTTTTCTCTTTTGATCGCCCCGCTTAGGTAGCGCTCGCCCGCGCGACGGGTGCCGCTTGCGGCGTGAGCCGACACGCTTGCAGGTACGGGTCTGCGCGTCGTAGAGTCGGGGCACGCTCCTAACGAAAGGATCACGTGTCGATTTGGCTCTGGATCGTCATCATCGTCATCGTTGTCTTGGCCCTTGGTTACTTCTTCCGGGGACGCTTCTCTAGGTAGCCGCGTTCCGACGATCATTTGCGGGCGTAGAGCCAGTCGCCTCAAGAGGCTGGCCCTGCAACGAAGTCCGTTCGCCTGAGCTCTTCGCCTCGCACGCGCATTCGCGCGTCGGTGTCTTGCGGGCTCGGGCCGGAACCTGAGTGCAGGGCCAGTTCCGACATCGTACGCCTTCTGAGCGTCAATTTCGCGCGGGAAGACTCCGGCGTTGCGCGGCGGCTGCGTTCGCCGCCTCGTCGCCCCGGTCAGCCATCCGGTCGAGCACGATTCGTCCTCGTTCTGCCTCAGGGACCGCCTCGTCGACGAAGACACCGGCCGACCCGGCCCCGCCCGACCGGCTGACCGTTCGGTTGTCAGCCACGCGACATCGTGATAGGTGTTGCACACTCCAGGGGGGAGAAAAGGGGAAGGGCATGAAGGGACTCCTGGCGTCAACCGCGGCGGCCTGGGGCGTTGCGCTGCTGCTCGCCGGTGCGGGCTCCGCGAAGCCGCCCGAACGGTTCACGGACTCGTTCACGTACTCCGGCTCTGCCTCGTGCGGCGGGTTCGACGACGTATGGGAAGGGTCGATCGAGGTCTCCGGCATGACGACGTTCGACAAGGCCGGGAACCCGGTCTCGGACATCGTGCACCTCAAGCGGGTGGAGACGAACTGGCGCTCCGACGACCCGTCCGTCTCGATGACGGGGATGGGGAGCTGGACGATCCACTACGACTACGCGACAGACACCGAGGCGAACACGGGCCAGGTCTTCACGCAGACCTACCCCGGTCTCGGACTCCTGTTTCACGACGTCGGCAAGATCGTCTTCTCGCCGGGCGGCGTGGTGATCCACGGCCCGCATGACATCTTCGAGCAGGGCGACGCCGTGTTCTGCGACGCGCTCGAGGCGATCGCCTGACGGACCGTTCGGGTTGCGGGGGCAGGCAGAAGCAGCGCGCTGCCCCCGCATAGCCCGAGGAACGCCCAGCCCGGCTCACCCGCGCTGTGGCGGCTCACTGCAGGCCCTGGTCTCTGTTCTCCACCTGTCCGGCAGCGCGCGTCCAGGCGTGCTCTCGGTCGGCGAGCGCCGGCTCGCGGGCCCCGTCGCCGGCGGCTGACCGGCGATCGCCCCGGGAACGGATGAGGTACCACACGTCGACCTCGCCCTTCCCCTTGACCGCGATCGTCCCGCGCGGCTCGCACTCGAACTCGTCTGCGAGCAGCTCGTACGTTGCGCGAGTGATCTGGATCCGGCCCGACGTCCCGTGGGACTCCATGCGACTGGCCATGTTCACGGCGTCGCCCCAGAGGTCGTAGAGGAAGCGCTTCCGGCCGATCACGCCGGCCACGACCGGGCCTGAGTTGATGCCGACCCGGAGGTCGAGGCCGAGATGCCCGACGACGTCCTCCGAGCGCATCGCCTCGAGCATGTCGAGCGCCATGAGCGCGAGGGCGCGAGCATGGTCGGGGCGTGGTGTCGGAACGCCTGCGGCGACCATGTAGCAGTCCCCGATCGTCTTGATCTTCTCGAGCCCGTACCGCTCCGCGAGCTCGTCGAAGTGACTGAACAGGTGATCGAGGTAGCCGACCACCTCGGCGGGCGGGAGCCGCTCCGACCAGGGCGTGAAGTCGACAACGTCGGCGAACAGGATCGAGGCCGACCCGAACTGATCCGCGATCGGCTGGGTCTGGGCCTTCAGCTTGTCGGCGATCGAGCGCGGCAGGATGTTGAGCAGGAGGTTTTCGGCCTTGGCCTGTTCCTGCCGGAGCGCTGCCAGCGCGTCGCGGCGCTGGCCGGCGAACACCGCGAGCAGCGTGAACACGATCGTGCCCCCGACCGCGATGTTCAGGGCCAGCATCGTGCTTGTGAACCAGCCGGGCAGCGGCGGCCAGATTGGGCCGATGACCTCGCCCGCGATCCCCGATCCGAGAAACACGACGAGGTACGCGACGTACCAGCGGACTGCCGACCTGACGTCGCTGAACACGAGCGCCCCGAGCGGGGCGAGAATCCCCCACAGGCCGACGCCGGCCGAGTCGAGGAATCCGCCGAGCGGGATCATCGACAGCGTCGGCGCGAGCAGGATGTCGACCTGGCCCACCCGGAGCAGCCACGGGAAGTCGCGCGTGCGCGAGAACACGGCGATCGCGCCGAGCAGGACGCCGAAGTACACGAGCGGCACCACACCGACCGGCGATCCGAACGCGAGATAGAGCGCGCCCCACAATGCCGCGACCGGCAGGATCAGCACTGAGATCAGAACCAGAAGCGCCTTTCGAGCGCGCAGGTCCTCGTCGTCGAGGGGATCCGCGCCGACAAGCATCAGGCGTGCGGTGACACGATCTACCGCCGCGCGGATCCGGTCCAGGAGGTGCATCGGCGGAGACGTTACTCGTGGACACGTTCGGCACGTGCGGGCGGTGGATCGGCTACGTGAACAGCCGTGATCGCCGCTCACGCGGCACGGAGGAAGAACAGGGCCGGGAGCTGCCGAGTAGGCCTCCCGAGCGTCAAGCGAGTTCGGATCGGAGGATCTCGGCGACAGGGCGGCGGCCGCCGATGCGGGCTGGTATGGCGGTGAGGCCCGCGGCAACGAGGACCGTGCCCGCCACGACAACGAGCAGCTGCCAGAACGGCGGGATCGTCGTCGAATCGCCGACGAAGGCGAACAGTGCGATGCCTCCAGGGATGCCCAGGATGGCGCCGACGAGCGCGGGAAGCACCTGTGCCGCCGAGAGTCCGACGCTCACCTGCTGCGGGGTCGCGCCAAGTGTCCGCGCAAGCGCCGACGAGTGCCTGGCGTCGATCGCCGTGGCCCACGTGATGAAGATCGCGTTGACCGCCGCGAGCGCGACGAGCGTGATCGTGATCGCCAGCAGCACCTCGTTCAATCGATCCGCCTTGGAAACGTCCAACGGGGACTCCAAGCCGACGAGGCCCCCACCGGGAGCCGGTGTGTCGGCGCGCAGGTCGATACGCGCTGCGATCGCGGCGACGATCCCGCTGACCGTGACCGCGATACTGACCGTGGCGAGCATGATGCGGCGCGGCCGCCGCGCAGCCACCCGCAGTCCGAGAAGCAGCGGCACGGGCAGTCGCGCAGAGAGCGCGATCAGCCACGGCGCACGCCGGGGTGCGCGGGCTGAATCGGCCAGCGCTAGGACGGTGCTGGTGCGGGCGGCGCGGACGGCAGGAACGAGGGTCGCGGCAACCGCCACGCCGAGCGCCACAGCCGTCACCAGGCCGACCGTCGACATGGTGAGCGGCGGTGCGCCCGCGCGGCCGACCAGGCCGGCGCTGGGATCGGTGATCACTGGAGCGGCCAGCCATCCAGCGGCCAGCCCGGCCGCCGCCGCGAGCAGGGCGACGACGACGTATTCGGCGAGGAGGACGGAAGCGACGAGGCTCGGGGTCCCGCCGACAGCCTTGAGCAGTCCGACGCGTCGGATCTGATCGGCCATCCGGCCTCCGACGAGAACCGCGACGCTGGCCATTGCGAGAAGGACGAGCAGCCAGCCGCCTGTCAGCAGCGTCTGCCGCTGGTTTCTCACGAGGTCGGCGCTCGCCTTGCTGACATCCTGCCAAGCCAGGAGTCTCGGGGGCGATGGATCGGATTCGGATGGACGCGTGCCCGTCGGCACCCGCGGGCGATTGTGCTCGGCGGCGAACGCCGGGGCTGCGGCCGAGTCGGCCAGCTTCAGGTTCAGGAAGTAGCCCTGTGGACGGCCTTTCGCGGAGAGGCTCCGGAAATCTGCCCGGGTCAGCCAGACCAGGCCGGCGTGGGGCATGCAGAAGTCGAAGCACGACACGTTTGGATACGGCGACACGGCGGCGGTGACCGCGACACCGACGACCTGGAACGACCGGCGGTTCAAGGTGATGCGATCACCAGCGCCGATGCCAACCGCGTCAGCGAACGCGGCCTCGACCACCGCGCCGCCGTCGGTCACCCAGCTGCCTTGGGTCGGCTTGGGCTGGTCGATCGAGGCCGGCGCGGTGTCGCGGCCCACTACCTGCGCCCCCAACCTGTAACCGTTTGCGCCGAGCGTGGCCCAGACGACGGGGTAGGGTCCGGTGTGCCCGCTGACGCCGGGCGCCCCGGTCAGCGCCTGGAGGCCAGCGAAATCGGCGGGCCGGGAGCCCTTCGGGGGCGCCATGACACTGGCAACCACGTCGGGCCCGGCCGTTGCCTCCCGGGTGCTCTGATAAACGCCCCTCGTGACCCCGTGCAAGAGGAGGCCCACTGTGAGCACGGTGGTGGCGGCCATGATCGCGAGCAACAGGAGTGCGGTCTCTACCGGGCGCCGGCGCAGGTCCCGCGCGGCGAGGCGACGAACGAGAAGAACGCGGCCCATCGGTTCAGCCCTCCAGCCCGGCGAGCTCGCTGAGCCTCCCGGTGGTGCCGTGGTTCAGCCTCGTCTCCTCCACGAAGCTGCCGTCGCGCATCGAGATCAGCCGGTCGGCGGTGGCCGCGATCCGGGCGTCGTGGGTGACGATCACCAGCGTCTGCCCGGCCGAGCGCAGTTCGTCGAGGAGCCGAAGCACGTCCAGGGTTGCGGCGCTGTCGAGGTTGCCGGTTGGCTCGTCGGCGAGGACCACAAGCGGCTCGTTGCTGAGTGCGCGGGCGATTGCGACTCGCTGACGCTGGCCGCCCGAGAGCTCCGAGGGCAGATGCTCGGCTCGGTCAGTGAGCCCGACCTGTTCCAGGAGCGTCGCCGCCCGGTTGCGTGCCGCGCGCGGTGAGCGCCCGGCCAGCAGCGCGGGGAGCTCGACGTTCTCCGCGGCGGTGAGCTCGTCCATCAGGTGGAACGCCTGGAAGACGAAGCCGATGGCGTGGCGGCGCAGCCGAGCCAGCGCCTTCTCGCTCAGCTGGTCGATGCGGCGACCCGCCAGCCACACCTCCCCGCCGGTAGGCCGTTCCAGGCCGCCCAGCAGGTGCAGCAGCGTCGACTTGCCGCAGCCGCTCGGCCCCATCACGGCCAGCGTCTCACCCGAGGCCACCTCCAGCTCGACGGTGTCGAGCGCGCGCACGAGGCCCGCGCCGTGGCCGTATTCCTTCTCCAGTCCGCGCGTGCGCAAGGCCGGCCCCACCTGCGATAGCGAGTGCTTGGCGTTCATGATCGTCCCTTCGTTGCGTTCCAGTAATGAGCACAGGCCTCGAGCCAGCGCAGGTCCGCCTGGAGCCTCAGCACGACACCCTCGAGCAAGAGCCCCGCGATCGAACCGCCCGGCTCTGCCAGCGCAGCCCGCTGCGCAGCGGCCAACCCGGCCAGCAAGGCGTGCCGTTGGGCGTCCACGAGCCGTACCGGGTCGGCCAGTCCTGCCGCCGCGGCGGCCACGAGCTTCAGATGGAATTCCGCCGGCGCAGGCTTCGGCCAGCTCGTGTCCTCCAGCCACTCCGCGACCCGCGCCTGCCCCGCGGCGGTCAGCTCGTACACCTTGCGGTCCGGGCGATCGACCTGGCCGACCCGTTCCGAGGTCACGAGGTCGGCCTTTTCGAGCCGATTCAGCGTCACGTACACCTGGCCTGCGTTCAGCGCGTCTGCAAGCGGGCCAAGCGCAAGCTGAAGCCGCCCACGCAGCTGATAGCCGTGCGACGGCTCCTTGGCCAGCAGCGCGAGTAGGACCTCCTGCACGACCCGCAGCTGGTAGCCGCGGGCCGGCTCCTTGCTCGATATGCCAACGGCTTCTCGCACTCACCATCTCCCTAACCGTTAGTTATAAGTTAACCGTTAGGTATACCCCGGTCAAGCGACCCGTCCGAGCCCGGTCTCGCCACCGCGAACGGGTGGTAGAACGCCTGGATCGCTTCCTTGCCCGTCTTCGGGCAGAGAACGAAGCGAACTTGCTCGCGACGGTCCTCGACCTCGACGCGGAACTCGTCGCCGGCTCTGCGATTCCAGAAGAGGTCGACGACGATGTCATCGCTTTCGCGGTGGCCGAAATGATCAGCCGGGGTCAGCACGTGCGCTCACCTCCACCGTGGCGCCGCACGGCGGTCAGGTCTTGATGCCGCTGACAGAAGGCACGAGCTGGATGGATGGAGGAACATCGCATCCGATGGTGCTCGAGCCCAGGAGGCCTCACATCGTGTGCGTCACCGGATCCGACGCCTAGTGTTTTGCTCGACGCGCCCCTAGGAATGGAGCCGGAGCTCGAGCTACGGGTGGGCGCCGGCCGGTTCAGTGAGCGCCACCGGAAGCTGTGAGCGTGAGCGGATTCCGAGCTTCCGGTAGACGCTCGAGAGGTGGACCTCGACCGTTTTCGGGCTGACGAAGAGCGCCTGCGCGACCTCGCGGTTCGTCTGACCCTCGGCCGCCATCTGCGCAACCCGCCGTTCGCTGGGTGTGAGCGAGTCGACGCCGCTCAGGGCAATGCGTCGCGGCCGCGCGCCGGTGGCGAGCAGCTCGGTCTCGGCTCGCGCGGCGAGGGGCGCAGCGCCGCACATCGTCGCCAGCTCGACGGCGCGGCGAAGCTGCTCGCGGGCTTCCACGCGACGGTTGGATCGGCGAAGCGCGGCCCCCAACTCGGTGCGCGCCTTCGCGTGCTCGAGCTTCGCCGGCGAGCCCTTGAGCACCTCGACCGCTTCGCGAAGGAGCGCGATCCCGCCGTCACCGCCCTCGACGAGGCCGGTGACGCGTAGAGCCGCGCCGAGCGCGCGGGGGGCGCCCCACGAACGGGCGAGCTCGAGCTCTTCTCCCACGAGTCGGCGGGCCTCGTCTTCCTCGCCGAGCCGGAGCAGGAAGAGCGCCGCCTGCGAACGCCAGGCCATGAATGCAGGATTGCGGCCGCCGACAGCCTCGAAGCTCCGGCGGGCGGCGAACGTGTCCTCCAGGCCCTGCCGGAAGTCGCCGCTCACCATCCGAAGGCGCGCCCGGCTGTCGAGGAACCAATGGGCGTGAGCCGTGTCGTAGTCGTCCTCGTAGGCGCCACGCGCGAGCACGGCTGCGGCGTCGTCGACCTTTCCCTGCTCGATGAGCGCGTCCGCGAGGTAGCCGTGCAGGTAGCCGGCGGCGAGATGGAGGCCCCACGCGTCACAGGCCTCAAGCGCCTCACGACCCTCAGCTTCCGCCTCGAGCAGCTCGCCCCGGTACAGGAACAGCTGCGACCGGAAGATCTTGGCGACGGCAAAGGCGAACACCGAGCCGCGCCGGTGCGCGACCTCGAGCGCCTCGTCGTAGATCTCGAGCGCCTCGTCCAGATCCGCCATGGCGAGGACGATCGTGGAAAAGATGAACGGCCCGCCGCCTTTCGCTGCCTTCAGGAGGATCCCGCCGGCGAGGGCGCGACGAGCGAGTCCGACTGCGACATCGGCGGGAGCGTTGGCGCGTGCGTCGTGATAGGCGAGCAGCCCGAGCAACATCTTCTCGCCAGGGGTGGTGTCAGAACGCAGGCTGCGGATTCGCTCCAGCCGATCGACCGCGAGGTCGTAGAGACGTGGCTCCGTGATCGCGTTGAGGATCAAGCCGGCGTCTAGGCGACGGCCGAGCTCAGCGTTGGCTGAGCCGAGCTCTTCAAGCGCACGCCGAGAGACTGCAACGGACTCGTCGGCGTGGTGGAGTAGGTAAAGCTGGCGGGCAAGCAAGAGCGCCGCTTCTGCTCGCCGAACGGGGTCTTCGATCAGCTCGTGCGCCTCGCGCAGGTGCTCGACAGCCGCGGGCCCGCTGACGAGGGTCTCGGCGGAGCCCAGTTCGAACAGCACCTCGACCCGCTCACTACCGGACGGCGGTTCCGCCAGAGCGCGGCGCAAGTAGACGACCGCGCTGTCGGCGGCACCGCGCGCGAGCGCGCCCCGCGCGGCCTCGCGGAGCGTCTTGACAACCTGGAGATCGGCGCTCGGTGCGACCCGGAGAAGGTGTGCGGCTACCCGTTCGGGCTCCGCCCCTGAGTCAGCGAGCAGTCGTGCCGCGCGGGCATGGCTCTCGTCTTGCTCGACCGCCGTAAGCGTCGAGTAGACGGCCGCGCCGACGACGGGATGAACGAACGCGAGCGGAGCGTGCGGGCTGAGGATGTCGATCCGAACGAGCTCGGCAGCCGCCTGCGACGCGCTCGCCTCGTCCAACTCGGCCATGGCAGCCGCATGACGAGGATCGGCATCCTCGCCGAGGATCGCGACGGCACGTGCCAACCTCCTTGCGTCAGGCGGGAGTCGGATCAGCCTCAGCGAGACTGTTTGCGAGACGGCGTCAGCCTCCAGCTCTCGCATCCGCTCGACGTTTGCTGCCGTCGGCGTTAGCCCTTCGCTTGCAACCGCGTTCAAGAGCTCTCGCAGGAGCAGCGGGTTGCCGCCGCTCTCCTGATGACAGGCAGCACAGAAGCTGTCCTCGGCTTCGGGCGCGAGGAGCCTCCGGATGAACTGGCCGGTGGCCTCTCTCGTCAGCGGGGCGGGCCGGACGACCGTCGTCAGGGGATCGGAAAGGATCTGTCCCAGGGCCAGTGGATCCATCCCCGGCTCCCCTGAGCGAAGCGCCATCGCAAGGGCAAGCGGAAGATCCTCGATCCGCGCGGCGAGGTAGGCGAGCCATCGGAGCGAGGCCGGGTCGCACCAGTGCAGATCGTCGATCGCGAGGAGGAGCGGTCGCTGCGCCGCAACGTTCGCCGCCAGCCAGTAGAGGCCGTGGAGCGCAGCCAACGAAGCGTCCGCTGCGGGCTCGGCTGCAAGCTGGGCGGGGTCGAAGAGCGGCATCGCGAGTGCAGCCGCGCCGCCGAGCAGCTCGGCTCGCTCCTTTGCAGACAGCCGGTGGAGGAACGGTTCGAAGAGTTGCCGCACGACGCCGTACGAGAATGTCTGCTCGAGGTCGGCGCCGCGCGCGCTGAGCACGTGCATCCCGCCGCCGCGCGCCCGGAACTTCGTCTCCGCGATGAGCGACGTCTTGCCGAGACCGGGCGGCGCCTCGATGACGAGAACTCTGCCGCGGTCCGACGTGAGATCGATCAACGTCGTGACCGCCGCCAGCTCAGCGTCGCGCTCCAGAAGACCTAGCTGAGCGGAAGGTTGTCGACTCGACAGCCGCGCGCTGTCGCCCTTCTGAGGCGTCCTCACCGGGTGACTCCCTAGCTGGAGTCTACGCTGGGCACGCGATCCGTTCCCAGCGCTCGTTGGGGATGGGGGTGGCGAAAAATTAGGGGTCGGATCCGGAGGCGTCCACGATGCGACGCCCGCGTCGCTCGAACACGATCGCGTCGTGTCCCGTATCCGTCCCTCCGGCTCGAGCGTGTCTGGTCGCAGCGACGGCGTCCCGCCGCGTTCCCAGGCCGCTGCACTGCCGGCGGGCTACGAACGTCCTGCGAGAAAGGGGCCCTGCTGATGGAGCGGTTCGCGCACACGATGATTCGATTTCGCTGGTTCGTCCTTGCGGCGTGGCTGGTGATCCTCGTCGCCTCCGCGATCACCTCGTCTGGACTGAACGACCTACTGACCAACCGCTTCGTGCTCCCGGGCGCAAAGAGCGAGAAGGCGGGGGACATCCTGAAGGACAACTTCGGCCAGCGGCCGGAGGGGTCGTTCTCGCTCGTCGTCAAGGGCAAGCCCGGCAGCGCGCAGTCGCTCGTCGGGCCGACGAGGGCCGCCGCCGAGCGCGCCGCGCGGGCGCTCGATACGGGCAAGGTCCAGGACGTGCGAACGGTCGCCGGAGACGTCGTCTCCGCGACGATCGTCTCGCAGCTCCAGCCGGCCGATGCGAAGGGGTACACCGGCGCGATGCGCGAAGCGGCCGGTGAGATCCCGGGCGCGACGCTCTACGTGAGCGGCCAGTCGGCGATCGAGCATGACCTGGAGCCGGTGCAGAACCGTGATCTGTTCGTGGGCGAGGTGTTGATCGCGGTCCCGATCGCGCTGGTGATCCTGGTATTCGTCTTCGGGACGCTCGCCTTCTTGCTCCCGTTCATGCTCGCCACCGTCGCGATCCCGACGACGCTGGCATTCGTCTGGATCTTCGCGAACTTCATGACGCTGTCGACCTATCTGACCAACATGGTCACGCTGATCGGGCTCGGGATCGCGATCGACTACTCGCTTCTGATGGTCCACCGCTACCGCGAGGAGCGGCGGGCGGGGCAGTCGAAGGAGGAGGCGGTCGCGGTGACGATGAACACGGCCGGCCGCGCGGTCGTCTTCAGCGGGACGGCGGTCGCGATCGGGCTCGCGCTGATGCTCTTTATGCCGTTGCCGTTTATGCGCGGTTTCGGTCTGGCGGGCCTGTTGATCCCGCTCGTCTCGGTGGCGGCGGCGCTGACGCTTTTGCCGGTGCTGATCTTTTGGCTCGAGGATCGGATGGACCAGGTGCGGCTGATCCCGAGGCGGATCATCGAGCGGCGCGAGGACGCCGAGAGCGGCTTCTGGGCCCGGCTGGCGACGACGATCATGCGGCGGCCTGCGACCTTCGCGACGGCGACCACCGCAGGGCTCGTGCTCCTCGCCGTGCCGGTGCTTTCGCTTCAGCTCGGCCCGGGCTCGAACGAGGGCATTCCGCAGAACCTGGAGGCCGTCGAGGGGCTGAACACGCTCAGCGACGCTGTCGGCGCCGGGGCGCTCTCCCCGACCGACATCGTCATCGACACGAAGCGTGAGGGCGGCGCCGCAGACCCGCAGGTGCGGGCAGGCGTCGAGCGGCTGGCGAGCCTACTCCGCGGCGATTCGGAGGTGGCGGACGTGGTCGCCGGAGGCCCGCAGACCGTGGACGCGAGCGGCCGCTACCTGCACATCCAGGCGATCGGGAAGCACGAGTACGGGCTCCCAGAGTCGCAAGAGTTCGTCGACAGGCTCCGCGACGTGATCGTGCCGGCCGCAGCCTTCCCCGGCAGTGTCGACGTGCTCGCGGGCGGCGGCCCGCCGTTCGGCGTCGACTTCCTCGACATCACCTACGGCGCCTTCCCCTGGCTCGTCCTGGCGGTCTTGCTGCTGACCTACATCCTGCTCGTGCGCGCCTTCCGCTCGCTGGTCTTGCCGCTGAAGGCGATCGTGCTCAACCTGCTCTCGATCGGCGCCGCCTACGGGATCCTCGTGCTCGCGTTCAAGTTCGGCGCGGGCGAGCCGTTCGGGCTGACCCAGTTCGACCAGATCGAAGGCTGGATCCCCGTCTTCCTGTTCGCGATGCTGTTCGGGCTCTCGATGGACTACGAGGTCTTCCTCGTCACCCGCATGCGCGAGGAGTGGGACAAGACGAAGGACAACGAGGCCGCCGTCCGCCAGGGTCTCGCGAAGACCGGACGACTGGTCACCGCGGCCGGCCTGATCATGGTCGCCGCCTTCATGGGCTTCGTCGCCGGCTCGATCGTCGGCCTGCAACAGTTCGGGCTCGGCCTCGCCGCCGCGATCCTGATCGACGTCACGATCATCCGCGCCCTGCTCGTCCCCAGCGCGATGAAGCTGTTCGGCCGCTGGAACTGGTGGCTCCCCCAGACCGCAGCCAAGCTGTTCCGCGTCAAACCCTCCCCGCTCGAGGCCGGCCCCGCACCGGCGCTTCGCCCCGCCGGCAAGTAAGTGGACGAGGCGCTCCTCGCTTCCAGGAGGTGACGTCATGAACCGTCTCCACGTGGCTACGGCAGGCCTGTTCGCCGCCTGGCTCGCCCACGACCTCGAGGAGCTGGCGACCATGAGCGGAAACTCGCGCACGTTGGCGCGCCTACTCCCAGAGTGGGTTCCGATACCCGCGTCCGTCCGACAACGGGGGCTGACGCAGCGGTACGTCGCCACCGGCGTCACCACTGTCGGGGTCCTGGTTGCTGCTGCCGGCGCGCGCGGCTACTGCACTCGGGGCCGGTCGGCCGTGTACCAGAACGTCCTCCTCGCCTTTGGCGTGCATGGGCTGGGTCACCTCGGCGTGAGCCTATTGGCACGCGGCTACACCAGTGGTGTTGCCACAGCTCCTACGGTCGTCGTCCCATTCTGGCTGTGGGCAACCCGGGCCCTACAGCAAGCCGGCGTTCCGAACCGCCGCCGTCTTCCGGCCGCGATCGCCCTCTTCGTGGCATCGCTCGTCGGCGGCCATCTGGCAGCCCACTTCGTCACCAAGAACCGGCCCTGAACCAGGGTGGAGATCGAATGATCAGAAACACGCACGAGCGCGTCTTGGACGCCCCGCCGGCCGAGATCGGAACGCTTATCGACGGCCTTGCCAGCGACGGCGACCGCCTCTGGCCCAAGGACCGCTGGCCGCCGATGCGGCTCGACGGTCCGCTCCGCGTGGGGGTGAGCGGAGGACACGGGTCGATCCGCTATGCGGTCAGCCACTACGAGCCGGGGCGTCGTGTGCGCTTCCGCTTCGACCCTCGTCTCGGACTTGTCGGCCATCACGAGTTCGCGGCCGCGTCCCGTGCCGGCCGAACGACGCTTCGCCACACGCTCGTGGCCACTCCGCGGGGCCGCATGCGCATCGCATGGCCGCTGATCCTCCGTTGGCTGCACGACGCGCTGATCGAGGACGCACTCGACCGGGCGGAGGGTGCGACCACGGGCACGCCGGTCACGAAGCGCCGCTGGTCGCTCTGGGTGCGTCTCCTCCGCGCTGTGCTCCGCAGTCGACGGCGCCCCGTGGGGCTACGGCAAGATCGCTGACGACCGCAGCTCTGATCAGCGCCATGCCGACTGCCACGACCGCAATTCGCACTGCCGGCCTCTCCAAGCGCTACGGCGGGGTGCTGGCGTTGGACCGGCTCGACCTGGTGGTGGAGCCGGGCGAGGTGTACGGCTATTTGGGGCCGAACGGGGCAGGCAAGACGACGACGATCCGGCTGTTGCTGGGCCTGCTGCGGCCCAGCTCCGGACGGGCGGAGCTCTTCGGCGTCGACGCCTGGCGGGAGCCGGTCGCCGCCCACCGACGCCTGGCCTACGTGGCGGCGGAGCCGTACCTGTGGCCGGGATTGACGGGCGCTGAGACGCTCGAGTTCCTCGCCCACGTGCGCGGCGGCGCCGACATCGGCTACCGGCAGATGCTCGTCGACCGGTTCCGACTCGACCCGAGCAAGAAGGTGCGTGCGCTCTCGCACGGAAACCGGCAGAAGGTGCAGCTCATCGCCGCCTTCGCGAGCCGCCCTGACCTACTGATTCTGGACGAGCCGACGGGCGGCCTCGACCCGCTGATGGAGATGGCCTTTCGCGAGACGGTGCAGGAGGCCAGCCAGCGCGGCCAGACCGTGTTCCTCTCCTCGCACATCCTCAGCGAGGTCGAGGCGGTCTGCGATCGGGTCGGGATCCTCCGCGAGGGGAGGCTCGTCGACGAAGGCGCGCTTGCCACGCTTCGCCACCTGAGGGGCCAGACGGTGGAGGTCAGCTTCGACGGCCGGGTGCCGGATCTGCCGGCGCTGCCGGGGGTCGAGGTCGCGAACGCGGGCCCGAACGCGTTGCGTTTCCAGGTGAGCGGCGGCATTGGGCCGCTCGTCGCGGCGCTGGCCAATCAGCCGGTCGTGTCGCTGGAGAGCCGCGCCGCCTCGTTGGAGGAGATCTTCCTCCACCATTACGAGGGCGAGCGTGGCGGCGGCTAGCGCGATCGCGCGCCGCGCCTTCGCCGACGCTCGCGTCCGCACGATCTCCTTCGCGCTGCTCTTCGTTCTTGCCGCGCTTACACAGGCGACCGCGTACCGCGAGGGCTACCCCACGCTTGCCGATCGGCTCGATTTTGCGCGCACGCTCGAGGAGAACGACGTCGCGCGCCTGCTCTACGGCACGCCGCACGACCTGCTCTCGGTGGGCGGCTACGTCAGCTGGCGTATCGGCGGAGGCATGGCGGTCTTCGCCGCGCTCTGGGGGCTGCTCGGCGCGATCCGCGCCATGCGCGCAGAGGAGGACGCGGGCCGGGCCGACCTTCTGCTAACTGGAGCCCTCAGCCGCCGCAACGTCTTCCTCGCCCAGCTGGCGGCGATCGGCGCCGGCGGGGCCGTGCTCTGGCTCGCGCTCTTCCTCTCCTTCCTGGGCGGTCGGCTCGCTGCCGGCGGGTCGGCCTACCTGGCGCTCGCAATCGTGTCGGTCGTGCCGGTGTTCGCGGGCGTCGGAGCGGTCGCCAGCCAGCTCGCGCCCAGCAGGCGCATCGCGACCGGGCTCGCGAGCGGCGTACTCGTGCTTGCGTTCGCCCTGCGCGCCGTCGCCGCCACACCCTCGACAGGACTCGACTGGCTGGGCTGGGCGACGCCGCTCGGCTGGGCCGAGGAGCTGCGGCCGTTCGCCGGTCCGCAGCCGCTCGTCCTGCTGCTGCCCGCCGCCAGCGCCGCGCTCCTGCTCGTGGCGGCCGCAGCGCTCGCGGCCCGCCGCGACATTGGCAGCGGCCTGCTGCCGGCGCGCGACTCGGCGCGGCCGCGGCTTCGCCTGCTCGGATCGCCGGCCGCGCAGGCATTTCGTTCCGAGCGCGGCGCGCTCGTCGCCTGGCTCAGCGGGGTCGGCGCGTTCGCCTTCCTGATGGGCGTCATCTCCGACGCCGCAACCCCCGACCTGATCTCCGAGAACGTGCAGCGCCAGCTCGAGAAGCTGGGTACGGGGTCGGTCGTGACGCCGGCGGGCTGGCTCGGCTTCTCGTTCGTGTTCTTCGTGTTGGGCGTCAGCCTGTTCTGTTGCATGCAAATCGCCTCGGTGCGGGACGAAGAAGCTGAGCAACGGCTCGAGACATTGCTTGCGCTGCCACTCGGACGGAGCGGCTGGTTCGCAGGGCGCCTGGTACTCGCCGCAGTCGGGGCCGCCGCCGTGGCGCTCGCAGCCGGCGCGTTCGCATGGGCCGGCGCCGCCAGCCAGGGGGCCGATGTCGCGCTGGTGAAGCTGCTCGGGGCCGGCGCCAACACCCTGCCGCCTGCGCTGCTCTTCCTCGGCCTCGGCGCGCTCGCTTTCGCGCTCGTACCCCGTGCAAGCGGGGCCGTCACCTACGGCCTCGTCGGTCTGTCCTTCGTGTGGGAGCTGTTCGGTGCCCTGCTGGAGGTGCCCGAGTGGTTGCTCGCTCTCTCGCCGTTCCACGACGTCGGCCTCGTCCCCGGTGAACCGTTCGAGGCGACCGCAGCCGCGATCATGCTCTCGCTCGCCGCCGCGTCGGCACTTGCCGCCCTGTGGGCATTTCGGCGGCGGGACCTCGTCGGCGCGTGAGGAACGTATACCGGCCGGTCATCGCCTGGCGTCCACGGCGCGTGCCTCGCGCGCGCGGCGGCGTGCTCTGCGCAGGGGTTCGGGCGTGCGGGCGCGGGAGACCGAGATGACAACCTGGGCGGCCGTGTCGGGATCGGTGCGCCAGGCTGCGTGGATGGCCAGCGGCCGCGTGCACGCCCGCGTCCGGAGCCAGTAGCCGACCCGCTCCCCGCCGAGGAGCAGCGGGCTGCGAGCGCCGCGCACGTCGGCAGGCCAGTCGCCCTCGGCGGCGAGCGGGCGGTGCGTGACGCCGACGCTCGGGAGGTCGAGCACGGCTCCCAGGTGAAGCGCGAGACCGGCGCGGCGCGGATGGTCGCGACCCGTCGCGTCGATCAGGAGCACGTCCGGCCGGTGCGGGAGGGCGCGGACGGCGGCCTCGAGAAGCGGGCCCTCCCGAAGCGCGAGGAGGCCCGGTTCGTACGCCGCTCCCGCTTGGCCGGGCACGGATGACGTCTCGCCGGCCGCCCACGCCGCCGCCCAGGCCGGGTCCCCGGTCCGGCCTGGCCCGCTTCCGCCCCGGGCGAAACAGACGAAGACGCCGCCGATCGACGCATCGGGCTGGAATCGCCAGGTCGCGGGCGCGAGCGCGGCCAGCCGCCGCTGCTCCTCGGTCAGCTCCTCGCTCGTGACGGGCCAGGCGAGCACCCGCGCATCTTGATCGTCCCTCGATGTTTCACCGCCGATCAGGCACTATCAAGAGCGGCCCCTTCGAAAAGGGTGGAGGTGGGCAGGGTGCCGAGTTCCGTCACTGGACGGCGAGATGTAGCGCTGGTCTTGTCGGGCGGCGGCATGAACGGCGTTCTGATGCAGCTCGGGTTTCTGCGCCAGGTGCGCGAATCGGCGTACTGGCCGCGGGTGGGTTGGATCTTCGGTACCTCGGCCGGCGCGCTCTCCGGCGCGCTCGCGGCGGTGGACCGGCTGGACGACCTCGAAGCGTTCGTCCTGGCGCTCCAGCCGGAGGAAACGTTCCGCCCGCACCGTCTTTGGCAGATCCCGCTGGCCGGATTTCACGACTACGCGCTGCCGAGGACGATCGACGAGCGGCTCGGTGACCCGGTGCTCTTGGCGCGGCAGCTGGCTCTCGCGCCGATCGAGCTCGTCGTGGTCGCGACGGACGTCACCCAGGACGTCGACGTCCGCCGGCTCAACGTCGGCGAGCTCGCGTACTCGGCCCACGAGGCGACGCCGGAGGTCTTCGCGCAGGCGCTCCTCGCGTCGGCCGCGATCACCGTGATGCCGCTGCGGGTCGCCGATCGGGTAGCGACGGACGGCGGCTGGGTTCGGCACTACCCGCTCGGCTACGCCTACGACCACCCCGAGGTCGAGATGATCATCGGGTTCTCCTTCCAGCTCCGCCTCCCCCCGGTCGGTGCGGGCAGCGTCGCGCACCTGCGCCGGCGCCTCGAGCGGTTCCGGCGCGTGCTTCCCCTTCGCGCCCTCATCTCCGAGCTTGCGCGCGCCGAGGCACGAGCGTCACGGGGCGAGCCTGCGCACCTCGGCGACATGATCCTGCGGCTGATGCGCGTCTCGTTCCTGCGCAACAACGCGCTCGAAGAGCGTTTCGCCGACGAGAAGGATCAAGCGATTCGCGAGCTCGACACTCTTCGCGATGACCTGCTCATGCTCGTCCGGAAGCACGCGCGTGGGCCGCGCCAGCGCGAGCGTCTCGCCCGCGCGGTGGCCGATCGCTTCGCGGCCGCGCGCTTTCCGTTCCGTCACGACCGGTACGTTCCACGGATCACCGTCCGTGCGGGCGCCGGCGACGTCAGCCTCGATCACGGGTTCCGGAGACAGCAGCCGTGGACGGAGGAGGCGAAGCGCACGCTCATCCGGCGCGGGTACGACCTGGCGGGCCGCGAGCTCGATGCGTACGAGCGGGCGGTTGCGTGACCGAGCCGAGCGCGCGGCGTGCAGGGCGGCCCTCCTGCTCGTCTTCTTCTCGATCCTCGTTCTCGCGAGCTGCGGAGGCGGGGCCGAAGCCGACCAGCGCACGATCGACCTCGCGAAGGAGGCCTACATGGAGGCGAAGGCGCGTGGCGTGGACATGTCGCCCGGGCCTTGCCTCGGCGTGATCAAGGAGGGCTGGGTGGCGGACGTCGCGCACGACCCGCGCCTGGAGGTCGACGACGATCCCGCCAACCAGTGCGAGGCCTACCGGTCCGGCGAGGCCGAACACTTCGTCGAGCTCGACCCCGACGGCGAGTTCATTCGCTCGGGGTAGCCGAAGAGGCCTCTCCCGCGACGGCTAGTTACGAGAGGTCAAGAGCGTGACGACGGCAAACGCCGCCACTGCGATCGCGAAGTAGACGATGCCGCGGAGCACCATCCCGCCGACTCGTCGCGCGGGAGCCGGCGTTACCGGCGAGCGTACGACCTGCTCGGTCACCCTCACCGATTCGCCGGCGTACATCTGGATCAGACGGTCGGAGTCGGCTGCGCAGCGCGCGCACAGGTCGGCAAGCACGAGATCGCCGGCGAGCTCGCTGGCCCAGACGAGCCGCCGGCGCACGCCTCGCGGGCAGGGTGCCGAACACACATCGCAGAGGGGAGTGCGCGTGGCGGCTTCTTCGGCCGGCGCTCCGTGGGGCGGGGAGGTCATACGAAAGCCCGGCACGTGACCTGACCGCAGCCGACGCGGCGAGGGGGATCGATCCGTCGCGATGCGGCGAATGACGTCAGGGAGCCCCGCAGACGAGGCCGGGTGCGGGGCACCCTGAAGGCGCTTAGTGGTGGCAGCCCCCGCTCGGCGGCGGTGGCGGCTGGTGACCCGGGCACCCGTTGTTGCTCCCTGGGCCTCCTCCGGCGTCGGCGCCCGCGAAGGGCACTCCGGCGGCCAGGAGCATGCCGGCGAACACACTTGCAACGAGCTTCCGCTTGCTCAGCTTCCGCACGCTGCTCACCTCCTTTCCGCGTTCCGTACCGAAGCCGAGGCGCGTCCTGCGGGAGCACGAATTTCACCTTCGAGCGTACTCCTCTGCCGACTTTCCGACTAGAGCGGTCCTCGCGCTGCGTCGACGGCCCGGCCGCCATGGTGAGGCGTCACGAAGCAGCAGGATCAGCGCGGGCAAGCAGCTCCTCGTGTCCCGGTGTAGTGCCGGATCGCGGGCGCGTGAAACAGCGATCCGTCGGCGGCACTCGCCTCCATCACCGGGAGCGCCCGTGGTGAGGAACCTAGGCCTGGCGCCCTAGGCCTCACAGCCGAACGGGTCGCGGATTCGAGCACCTGCCCGCTCCACGCTTCCGGTGTAATGCTGTGGCACCGGCAGGTCGAAGAGGAGCTTCATGGGGTCACGCGTCGCACTCGTCGTCGTCTTCGCCGCCGCGGTCGCTGCGCTCTCGGGCGACGCGGATGCGCGTGCCGTCGGCTGTTCCGGGTCAGCGAGCAGCCTCGCGGTCGTTGATTGCGCGCGCCTGCCGGCCGTCCCGTCCCTGGATCCCGGCTACCGGACGGGGAAGCCCCGGGTCCGCCTCGCCTCGACGACCGCGGCCCCCGGCTGCCGCGCCGGCGAGTTCGTGTTCTACGCCGCGCGGGACTGGCTCCGGCTGGCGCCGAAGCTCGCCGAGCGCGCCTCCCCGTGCGGCGACTACTACGTCTCGATCCCGCCGCTCGTCGCGGACAAAACGATGCCGCGGCCGAACCAGGCCTGGCGGATCCGCGCGCTCGGCCCGCATTTCCACGCCATGGCCGAGATCCACTGGGCAACGTGGCAGCGCTGGGTGCGCGCGACCGGACGATCCTGGCGGGAGGCCGGGGTGGAGGCGCGCCGGCGCATGGCCGCCGCCGGATACGACGTTGCGAACGGCGACACCTGGGCCGTCAACGAGCTGCCGTCGACCGTCAGACGGGATGTCGGAACCGCCCGGCGGGACGCCCGCGAGTTCCTCGGCGGCCTCTACGAGGGCGACGGGCGGCCGGTCCAGGGTGCCGTGTTCGTGATCGGCGTCATGCACGGGACGAACGACGCGTCGCTGTACAAGGCGACGCTCAAGGGCTGGCTCGCCGACACGCCGTTCTGGCTGGACATGCAGCGCACCGTTCGTTTCTGGGCGCAGGAGGTGTACGGCGACGCGCGCCGCTGGGGCGTCCCGGGCGCGCCGGTCGACGCCCGGCGGGAGTACCTCACGGACTTCCTGCAGCACGTTGCCCGGCTCGGCTCCGCCGCGCCGGAGAGGTACGGCGCCGCGCGCTGGTTCCTCGGCCGTGCGCACACGCCGATCGCGAACGCCGGCTGGCAGTGGCCGTCGGGCCTCGGCTGGACGATGGTCTCCGGCGAGCAGATGCAGCACTTCGCCTCGTCCCAGACGTACGCGCTCCGCAACTTCGCCGCGACGAGGCCGGGCCCCGACCGTTTCGGTTTTGCCTGGGCACCGAACAACGCGACCGGCATGCCCGAGCGCGAATTCCTCGCCCAGACCGGCCAGCTTCTCGACCGTCTCGGCGCCGCGATCTCGGAGTCGGGCAGCCCCTGGCGAGTCGATCCCGGGATCTACGCGTGCACGTCGCTCGCGACCGACTGGTGCACGGCGGACGTGGAGGGCGCGTCGTTCACGCAGGCGTGGAAGATCTTCGCGTCGTGGGCCGAGCTCCCAGAGCTGGCCCCGCGGGCCTTCCGCCGCCTGGTGTCGTCGGTCCGCAAGATCGCTCTCGGGGCACGGCTACGCAGGCAGCGGTAGCCGCCCCGGCTCGCCGTCTCGCCGTCCTCAGACCCGCCCGCCGTACCCGCGGGAGACGTCCGTGTCCCTCGGCGGGCCGGGCTCTGCAGCGCCGTTGACGAGGAAGTAGACGATCGACCCGAGGATGGGGAAGATCAGGACGATCAGGATCCAGGCCGCCGTCTTGCCGCCCGACCGTTCGTGCCTTCGCCGGACGATGTCGACCACCGTGAACACCCAGATCACGGCGACCAGGATCACGAGCAGCCACCAGAACCATGCCATTGCGTTCGCCTCCGTTCGGGAGCCTCGAGAGCAGGCTACGACAGTGGGCCCGCGCGCGCCTCACCCCGTCCGGATGATCCGCTCGAGGCTGCCGACGGCTTCGCGGGTGAGGTCCGGCAGACCCTCATGGTGGCCGTACACGGCGAGCGTCCCGCAGAGGAAGAGCGCGAGCGTGCATGCCCGGAGGAGCTGGTCCTCGGCGACCGGCCCGTAGGCCGACTCGAACTCGGCCCGGCCCTCGGGCGGGAGGGCACACCGGTAGAGCACGAGGTCCACGGCGGGGTCGTTCGCGCTGAGGTCGATCCAGTCGATGACGGCCGTCGGCTCGCCCGAGTCGCCCACGAGCAGGTGCCGCAGGTGGAGGTCGCCGTGGACGACGACCCTCCGCGTGGGCGGAGGCAGCGCCGCGGCGGCGTCGACGACCTCGTACGCCTCCGGCGGCACCGACCAGATTCCGTCCCGCTCGAGCTGGCCGAACCGCTCGCGCGCCATCGGGACGCGGACGGCCATGTCGGCCCGGCGCACGGGATCCACCGGCAGCTCGGCGTCGAGCTCGACGGAGTGGAGGGCGAGGAGAAACTCCCCGAGGGGTCGGCCGAGGGCGAGCCGAGCCTCCTCGTCCAGTGCGGCTTCGGCCAGCTCGCGGCCGGGCAGGAACGGCGCGGCGCAGAACGGCCAGCCGAACGCGTCAGTCGGCTGCCCGACGAGCGTGGGCACCGGAACCGGAAGCGGCAGCAGCGGCGCGAGCCGGGGCAGGTACGCGATCTCGGTCTCGAGGCCGGGGACGACCATCGCGCGGCGGGGGAAGCGGAACACCCACTCCTCGTCGACGAGCCAGACCGTGTTGTCCCAGCCTTCGCCGAGGAGCCGGAACGCGCGCTGCTCGACCTCCGGGAACTGCTCGCGGATCAGTCGACGCGCGAGGTCCTCGTCGACGCGGAGCTCGGGCGCCCACTCCTGCACGGCGCGAGCGTAGGGCCTACGGGCCGGTCTCGGCTCCCTCGACCGGCGGGCCCTCGATCTCCAGGACTTCCTCGAGCCACTCGAGCTGATCCCGCTGGGCCTTCGGGACCGCGAGGTCGTGGCCGGCCTCGTACCAGCTGACCTTCTTCGGCTGCGAGCCGGCCTCGATCAGCGTCTCGAGCGCGTCCTTCGGAACGATCTGGTCCTTCAGGCCGGCCTGGAAGAACAGCTTCGACGGGCTCGCCTGCGCGATGTACTTCAGTCCGTCCGTGTCCTCCAGCAGAGGACGCACCTCATCCGGCTGCTCGGGCGAGACGAGGGTCATGAACTCCTCCACGGAGTCCTCGCCGCCCGACATGAAGACGAACGCCTTGATCCTCGGCTCGACGCCGGCGAGGATCGCCCCGGTCCGGGCGCCGGCGCTGTAGCCGACGAAGCCGATGCGCTCGTCGTCGACTTGCGGGAGCGACTGCAGCAGGTCGACTGCCCGGCGGAGCTCGATGACGCCCTGCACCGTCCGGTCCCGTTCCTTGCGGAGCCCTTCGACGCCCCGGCCGAGCTCGATCGCGCGGTTCGGCGAGTACGGCGACTCGACCGTCAGCGCGACCGCGCGGCGCGCGGCGAGCCAGCTGGCCGTGTAGAGCATCTCCAGCCGGTCGCCGCCCTGGCCGTGGAGGTAGATGACCGCGGGGTACGGGCCCTCTCCGGGCGGAAGGAGGAGGAAGGCCGGGACGCGCTCGGGGCCGCCGTCGAAGCTGATGTCGTGGACGGCGATCGGATAGTCCTTGTTCGCGAGCCCGGCGTCCTGCTTCGCGACCGGCGCGTCCTCGTCGTACGCGTAGAGGTCGGGCTCCGGGTCCTTGCCCCCGCCGCCGCAGGCGGTGAGGATCACGGCGAGGAGGACGAGAAGACGACGCATCGACGGCTCGTAGCAGTGGACGCGGTCTGGGCGCTGTTGTTGGCGGCCGCCGCCGCGATCGTCGTCACCTACACCCGGCTCTCGCCGGCAACGCTCTACAACGTCAGCGAGGAGGGGCCGGAGCTCGGCCTCGGCCGCGCCCTCGTCTTCGTGAACTACCCGGTCTCGCTGGTCGCGATCCCGATCGCCTGGCTCGCGGCCGACCGGATCGGCTCGCGCCGGGCGACGTCGGCGGCGGTTGCGGCGACCGTGCTCTGCGGCGTCTCGGCACTTCCGGGCGTCGTCGACCAGCACGACCTCGACGCGAAGCCCGTCAACGTCCTGCCGGCGATCGGCGTGGCGATCGTGCTCGCGCTCAGCGTGCGGGCGCCGTGGGAGCGCGTCGGCCGGCTGCCGCTCGACCCAGTCCGGCTCGGGATCGGCGTCGTCGTCTGGGTGGTCGCCCTCGTCTGGGTCGCGTCCGTCCTGGGCTTCTACTTCCCCGGCGACGTCCTCCTCGGTGAGGACGTACGGCGCGGGGGCGACGGACGCCTCGGCCCCGCGGTCCACCGCGGCGACCACGAGGGGCTCGACGCGGCGCTGCTCGTGACCGCCGCTCTGGTGCTAACGCGCTACCGCCCTCGTTTCGCGATTGCGTGGCTGCTCGGGCTCGCGCTCGCGTACGGCCTCGCGGTCGAATGGCGCGACTTCTGGTTCGAGCAGGTGACGAAGCGGGGCTGGACGGACTGGGTCCCGCCGCAGGTTCTGACGCCGCGGCTCAGCGTCGCCTGGGCGGCGCTCGTCCTGCTCGGCCTCGCGGTCGCCCTCGTCCTCAGGCGGCTCGAAGGGCCTCCTCGACGCGGCTGAGGTCCTCGACGAAGAGGGCGAACTCCGCTTCCCGATTGTCCGACCGGAGGATTGAGGACGGGTGCACGGTCGCCATGACCATGGGCGCGAGCTCCGACTCGACCGGCACGCCGCGGTCCTTGCTGACACGGAACTGCCGCCCGAGCAACGCCTGGGCCGCCGTCGCGCCGAGACAGACGAGCACCTCCGGCCGGACGAACGCGAGCTCGGTCTCGAGCCACACCCGGCAGGCTGCGATCTCGGCGGCGTTCGGCTTCTGGTGGATGCGGCGCTTCCCGCGCGGCTGCCACTTGAAGTGCTTCACGACGTTCGTGACGTAGGTGATCCTGCGGTCGATGCCGGCCTCGTCGAGCGCGCGGTCGAGGAGCTTGCCGGCGGGGCCGACGAACGGGCGGCCGGCCAGATCCTCCTGGTCGCCGGGCTGCTCGCCGACGAGCATGAGCTTCGCCTTCGGGCTGCCCTCGCCGAAGACCGTCTGCGTGCCCGACTTCCAGAGATCGCACCGGCGGCACCCCCGCGCGTCCTCGGCGGCCTCGTCGAGCGTCCGGTACTCGGATTCGAAGAGCTTCTCCGCCATGCAGGATCCGTACCCCCTGGGCGATACCATGCAACGTCCTGGCGCCGTGGCCGAGAGGTTAGGCAGAGGCCTGCAAAGCCTCGTACAGCGGTTCGAGTCCGCTCGGCGCCTCTCTCGCACACTCCTCCATGCCTCCGGGTGGATTGATTCGTGGGCCTCAAGGTCGGGTGCGGACGTCTACGGCCGCGTTGCAGTCACCGTCGACAGCCTGGAAGGCGGGCGCTACTTTGGCTGTGGGGCGCCGAGCAGTTCGCGCCCGCGAGCATGACCTCCCCGGAAATGCCACGGAAGCACTCGTTCGGCGCCCCTCGTCTGTGAGAATTCCCTATTCGGCAGCTCGGTCCGCGGGCAGCACCCGTCGGCTCCCGAGCTTCGGGCGGTGAGTGGACCGAGCGGCGTGGGCGAGGCGTTCGCGTCAAGTCAGGCACTCGCTCGATCTAGGAGTTGCAGGAGATCGTGGGCAGCAAGCTCGATTTCCTTGTGCCTCCACTCTGCGGCGCGATAGTGGCATGCGATCAGGCCGGTACGGTGGAGGCGCCGGAAGTCCCCGTAGACGAACGCGTAACGGGCCTTCGTCTCATCGGAGGCGCCTTCGGTGAGTCCGAGGTGCCACTCGCCGTACTCGCTCCAAGCGTGGGAGGCGAGGAACTCGTTCTCGGCTTCGGCGTTCGGCTGGACGTCCCCCCAGTCGCTGTTCAGGACGTATTGGCGACTGCGGATGAGCCGTTGTGCCCGCGCCAGTGCGCGTTCGTTGACGACGTAGGAGGCCAACCATGGCTTCTGATCGAAGGTGGGGACGTGGAGGAAGGTGCCTGCCGCAGAGTCGCAGGTCGCCGTCAGTTCCGCCGTATCGGCGAGCGCGGGTTGCCCGCCGGTTCGACGGGAGGACGTCCGGTCAGCCGGCCCCAGCCCCGGCGGATCAGCTGGATGAGCAGCACGGCGAGCGTGCCGGCTGCGACGAGCAGCGCGCCCGCGATCGCCAGTGCCACCCACGGATGGTCGACCGCGACCAGCAGAACCGTGACGACCGCGGCGTTCTCGGCCAGGCTGAGGACGACATTCGACACCGGTTCTGGCGAGGCGTTGACCGCCAGCCGAAGGCCGGCCTTGGCCGCGTGGCTCGCCAGCGCGGTCGTCCCTCCGAGCACGGCACCGACAGCCTCGCTCAGGTCGCCCGCCTCTCCTGCGAGAAGCGCGCCGAGGACGGCGCCTACCGTTGGACGGATCACGGTGTGGACCGCGTCCCAGGCGCTGTCGAGGAACGGGATCTTGTCGGCGACGAACTCCACGCCCGACAGCGCGGCCGTGAAGAGCAGGACGTCGGTTCGCTGCAGCACGTCGGGGACGCTCTCGACGTCGCCGTACCGGCCCACGAGGCCCGTGACGAACAGAGTCGCGTAGACGTTGACGCCGGACGCCCACCCGGAGGTCAGGACATAGGCGAGCGATTCCATTGGAGACCCGGCACTATGACCCGGATGGCCACCGAGTCATCGCCGACTCCGGACGACGCGCTCGAGGCGATCGACAACCCGATCGAGCGTCTCAAGCTGCTCCGCGAGGACGAGGACGAGATCGCGAAGTACCTCGACGCGATGGAGGTCACGAGCCCGCGCGAGCGGGAGATGCTCCACGAGATCTCACGAACGCGGCCGCTCGCCCACCTCGACCTCTTCCCGCAGGCGCACAGGAACCTGGTCGAGGCGCTCGAGTCGCTCGCGAGGCACGGATACCACGGCACGGGAGCCGGCAGACGCCTCGGGCCGCTGCGGATCGTCGTCCGGTGGTTCGTGAAGCTCGTTGCCCGCTATCTCGTGGTCTCGCACGTCAAGAACACCGCGAACCAGATGCGGAGCCTCTATCGCCTTCGGGAGATCCAGGCGCTCTCGGGAACGGACGAGCGCCGCGAGCTCCACCGCGCACGGCTCGACGCCGATCGGATGACGGAGGCCCTGAAGACGAAGGAGCTCGCGCTCCCCACGTTCCTGATCGGCGGCGCACTGCTGCCGCTCTTCGCGGCGTTCGGGCGCCTGACCGGAGCGCTCGGCTCGACTGCCTGGGCCACCGGGCTGGCCGTGGCCGGGATGGTCGTCGCGCTCGTTGCCTCGTGGCTGATCCTCCGCGGCGCCGCTCTTGCGTCGAGACGGATCCGCCTCGCCACACAGGGGCCGGCTCGGGCGCTGTGGAGCGCCGTCGGGTGGTGCGGCAGGCCGCCCAGGGACCAGACCCGGACGTTCGTGATCGTCTCGGTCGCCTTGACGCTCGGTGCCTGGATCATCGTCCCGGTCGTCGTCGGGATCGCCCTCGCGTCCTGAGCGACGCGAACCGCAGTCGCTGTCGCGGCACCGCCGCGAGACTTCGCCAGCTGCGCGGAGACGCGAACCGGCAGCTCCGGCGGCGCGTCTTGATCCACTCCGACGGGCTCCCGGCCCGTTGTAATGGCGCTTCAGCCGTCAGCGGCCGGTCGCGGAGCTGCGACAGCAGGACGGGCGCGACGCGCTCGTAGTACTCGAGCGCGTCCTGCTTCCGGAGCCCGACGTCGGGCCACCAGCGCTGCTCCGGGTGGTGGACAGTGACGATGGGCGTTTCAGTGACCGACGATCTTCCTCCGCTGGCGATGCTGCTTCGTGACCGCCGCCCACCGCTTCCGCTCCTCCGACCGCAGCCTCGGATCGAGCTTGCGCTCGAGGTGCGCGAGCTCCCGCTGGAGCTTGAGGTAGCTCTCCCACCGCTCCGTCGGCAGCGATCCGTCCGCCAGCGCCGCCCGAACCGCGCAGCCCGGCTCGGTGTCGTGCGCGCAGTCGGAGAACCGGCACTCGTGGACGAGCTCCGAGATGTCGGCGAAGGCCTTGTCGAGGCCGCCGTCGGTCTCCCAGAGCTGGAGCTCGCGGAGCCCGGGCGTATCGATCAGGACGCCGCCGTCCGGCAGGACGAGGAGCTCGCGGTGCGTCGTCGTGTGCCGGCCGCGCCCGTCCGACCGGAGCGCGCCCGTTGCCAGGCGGCCTTCGCCCAGCAGGGCGTTGATCAGCGTCGACTTCCCGACCCCCGACGAGCCGAGCAGCACGCCGGTTTTCGCGCCGGTCAGGTAGGGGCCAAGGGCCTCGACGCCCTCGCCGGCGACGGCCGTGACGACGTGGACCGGGACGCCGAAGGCGACGGCCTCCGTCTCGGCGACCGACGCGTCGAGATCCGGGGCGAGGTCGGCCTTGTTGAGGACGATCACGGGGCTCGCGCCGCCCTCCCACGCGGTCGTCAGGTACCGCTCGAGCCGTCGGATGCTGAAGTCGCGCTCGTCGAGCCCCATGACGAGGAACGCCACGTCGACGTTGGCGACGAGCACCTGCTCGGCGACTTCCGTGAACGGCGTCTTGCGGGAGAACTTGCTGCTGCGCGGGACGACGACGTCGATCTGCCCGGCGCGAAGCCCGACCCAGTCGCCGACCACGGGGAGCTCCCCCGGCGATGCGGCGTGGCGGAGCCGTCCCGTGATCTCCACGAGGACGTCGTCCGTCTCGGTTGCGACCTCCCAGGCACCGCGGTGCTGGACCGCGACCCGCCCGGGAACGAGGCCGTCGTGCGATTGGAATTCGGCCGCCAGCTCGTCGTTCCAGCCGAGCTGCGCCAGGCGTGCGTACTGCAACGTGGTCTCCTTTGTCTGCGTTGGTGGAAACGCCCGATCGTCGGGTCGCAGCGCCGGAGACGGGTGGGTCAGCCGAAGATGCTCAGGCCGCTGCGACGAAAGGGCGGGCAAGCTCGGTTGTCATTTCCGCCTCCTTTCGTCGTGGGCCAGACGGACGCAGCGTAGGGGAACGGTCAGCCCGGCGTCAAGAGCTCGGCTAGGCGGCGCGCCCGGTAGTCAAAGATCTCGTCGAGCCAGCGGCGGACGACGACGCGGTTGACGAGCCACCCGGCCGGGCCGAGCGGCACGCGGTAGCGGACGCGGTCTCTCACGCGCGTCCCCGCCCCGACGTCCTCCATGCGGTGCTCGTGGATCCACACGCGGTACGGGCCGCGGAGCTGCGTGTCGATAAAGCTGTTGGGAGGGTGCCATGCCGTGATCTCGGTCGTCCAGCCGATCGGGATCCGGAAGAGATGGAGGCGGTAGCGGAGCCGCGATCCGCGCCGGAGCCGGTCGGGCGCCTCGAGTATCCGGAATCGGAGCCACGGCGGCGTGATCGCCTCCAGGTTTGCAGGGTTCGCGAAGAACTCGAAGGTCTGCGTGAGCGAGGTCGGGACGATCTGGCAGCGTTCGAGGACGTGCTCAGCCACGGACGTCGAGGCGGCGCCGCCACGCCTCGCCCGCCGCGCGCCCCTCGGGCGTCTGCAGGAAGTGCTCGAGCGGAACGTGCGCCCAGGTTCCCTCTGCATGCGCCAGAAGGCCGTCGCCGTGGAGCAGCTCGGCGTGCACGTCGATCCGGCGGCCGTCGTCCCCGACGAGCTCGGCCCGGACCGTCAGCTCGCGGTTGATGTGGACCGGCCGGCGGTAGCGGACGGTCAGGCTCGTGGTGACCGAGGGGAAGCGGTACCAGGTCGCGAGCAGCCCCGCCGCCTCGTCGAGCGCGGCGGCCACGAGTCCGCCGTGGACGAACCCCGGCCCGGCCTGGTGTTCCTCGGAGAACGCGAAGCGGGCCTCGTACGACGTCAGTCCCTCGGCCTTCGGGGCGGGAAGCCGTAGCCCCGTCGGGTTGTCGCCGCAGCCCCAGCACGCCGGGTCGTGGTGCGGCGGGATCCTCACTCAGCGCATGCCGCCGCGCTCGAAATGCGCCTTGAAGAAGTTCGCCGAGCCGGCGGTCGCCATCGCGGCCGACGCGGAGATCTCCAGCGCGAGCGTTGCGGCGGCGACGATCTGGGCGAGCCGGTAGACCTTTCCCGGGCCGGCGCAGCCCATGAGCCCGAGCCACGAACGGGCGTAGGGGAGGGTCGTCCCGCCGCCGACCGTGCTGACCTCGAGCCCGGGCAGCCGGAGCGCCACGTGGAGGCCGGCCTCGACCCGGCGGCCGGTGCCGTGGCACATCGAGCTGGTCCCGACCATGCCGAGGTCCTGGCCGGTGGCGGCGAACATCGCGGCGATCGCGGTCGCGGGCGTGAAGGCGACCGACTGCATCCCGGAGGCGACGGCGCCGTGCGTTCCGGCCCACGAGAGCTCGAGCAGATCGTCCACCGTCGTCCTGAGCACTCGACGCACGGCGTCCTCGGTCAGCGTCGCCTCGGCGACGACCGTCTTGCCGTGGCCGCTCTGGAAGTACTCATAGGAGACCTTCTTGTCGCCGCCCATGTTCGCCTCGAGCAGCGCCCGCTCAGGCATCACCGGCGCGCGCTCCATCACATAGCCCATGTTCAGGAAGTACGAGTTGCGCGTCATCATGTTCGCGCCCACCGCGTCGCCGGTCGTCCACCGCCAGAGGACGTGGCACATCGGCCCCACGACGTGCGTCTTGACCTCGCGAAGCTTGGCGTGCCGCGATACCGACGAGTCGTCGTGCTCCGCGATCCAGGCACGCATTCCGTCCGCCTCGCCCTCGATCCAGCGGGCGAGCTCGAGCGCGTCGCCCGCGGACTTGCAGACGAAACAGGATGCTCTGGTGATGCGGTCATGGAGCACGTATGCTCGGAAGCCGCCGGACTCGCCGGCGGCCCGCGCGCCGCGGAACATCGAGTCCGACATCGACCCCTCGGTGTGCGCGAGCGGGACGAACACGTCCTCGGTCGCCCGGCCCCGCTCCACGACGGCGCCTTCCGGCTCGGTCAACTCGTAGTCACCGAGGGAGACCGTCAGCGGCCCGATGACCGCGGTCGGGATGACGGAGATGCCGGTGAGCGCCTCCTGCGCTTTGGCCCACGGCGTCAGATCCCGGTCGAACACCTCTGGGTCGACGCGGCCGTCCAGCGCCTCCTGGCGCGCCTTGATGGAGGCCGGGTCGTTCCTGCGCGGCCAGCGGCGAAGCTCCACGGCCGCAGGTTAACCTCGGCGCGTGGCGGCACGGCTCATGGACGGGAAGGCGCTCGCGGAGCGCCTGCGCGGCGAGATCGCGGAGGAAGTCCGGGAGTTCGGCGACGTCGGGCTCGCGACGATCCTCGTCGGCGACGACCCTGCCTCGGACATCTACATCCGCCGCAAGCACGAGGCCGCGAACGAGGTCGGCATCCACTCGGTCGACAAGCGCCTGCCGGCCGACACCACGCAGGAGGACCTGGAGGCGCTCGTGGCCGAGCTGAACGCCGACGACGCGGTCGACGGGATCCTCATCCAGTCCCCGCTGCCAGCGCAGCTCGACGAGGAGGGCGCCGTCCGCCACCTCGACCCTGAAAAGGACGTCGACTCGTTCCATCCGGACAACGTCGCGCTCCTCTACCTCGGCAAGCCGCGCTTCCTGCCTGCGACGCCGCTCGGGATCATGCGTCTCCTCGAGGAGTACGAGGTCGCGCTCGAAGGAGCTCGAGCCGTCGTCGTCGGCCGGAGCCTGATCGTCGGCAAGCCGATGTCGCTGCTGCTCCTCGCCGCGAACGCGACGGTGACGATCTGCCATTCACGGACGCGGGACCTCGCCGCCCATACACGAGACGCGGACGTCCTCGTCGTCGCTGTGGGTGCGGTGGACGTGGTGACGCGGGACATGGTCAAACCCGGCGCCGCGGTCGTCGACGTCGGCATGAACCGCACCGACGCGGGACTCCGTGGCGACGTCGATCCCGCGGTCGCCGACGTCGCCGGCCTGATTACGCCCGTCCCGGGCGGCGTGGGGCCGATGACCATCGCTTCGCTGCTTCGGAACACCCTGGCAGCCGCTCGTCTCAGGCGCTGCTAAGGTTCCGCCGTTGTTGCAGTTGTTCGGCGGCGCGGGGTGCCCGGGCCGTCGTTCGGTTTTGAAGGAGGAACGATTGCCTGAGGGCACCGTCAAGTGGTTTTCGAACGAGAAGGGCTACGGATTCATCGAGCGTGAGGACGGCGACGACGTCTTCGTCCATCACTCGGCGATCCAGTCGGAGGGCTACCGCTCGCTGACCGAGGGTCAGCGCGTGCAGTTCGAGGTCGTGCAGGGCGACAAGGGCCTGCAGGCCTCGAACGTCCAGGCGATCTAGACCACCTCTCGTTTCGACGTCGAAAGCGCGGGCCGAGAGGCCCGCGTTTTCTTTTTGGAAGGATCAAACCGCGATGGCGATCAGCAGAGACGAAGTCCTTCATGTGGCGCGGCTCGCCCGGCTCGAGCTCTCCGACGACGAGGTCGAGCGCTTCACCGACCAGCTGAGCGCGATCCTCGAGGCCGTGGCGAAGGTATCGGAACTCGACCTGTCCGACGTGGATCCGACGGCGCATCCGCTCGACGTCGTGAACGTCTGGGCCGACGACGAGCCGAGGCCGTCGCTCTCGTCCGAGGACGCACTGGCGAATGCGCCCGACAGCCACGCCGGGTTCTTCAAGGTGCCGCCGGCATGATCGACACGCTGCGCCTGACGGGAGAGGAGGCCATGGGCCTCGTCGAGCGAGACGAGGTCTCCTCCGCCGAGCTGCACGCGGCGTACCACGCGGCGATCGAGGAGCGCGACGGCGAGCTGCACGCCTACCTGCGGACGGTGGACGATCCGGGCGGCATCCCGGTCGCGTTCAAAGACGTCGTCTCGACGCGCGGCGTTGAGACGACGGCGGGCTCGAAGATCCTCTCCGGCTACACGCCCGTCTTCGACGCGACCGTCGCCTCGCGCTGCCGCGACGCGGGCATGTCGCTGCTCGGCAAGACGAACATGGACGAGTTCGCGATGGGCTCGTCGACCGAGAACTCCGGCTTCGGCCCGACGCGGAACCCCTGGGACCTCGAGCGGGTCCCGGGCGGGTCCTCGGGTGGATCCGCCGCCGCCGTCGCGGCCGGGCTCGCTCCGTGGGCGCTCGGCTCGGATACCGGCGGCTCTGTCAAGCAGCCCGCGTCGCTCTGCGGCATCGTCGGTCTCCGGCCGACGTACGGGACCGTTTCCCGGTACGGGATCGTGGCCTTCGCGTCCAGCCTCGACCAGATCGGGCCGATGACGAAGACGGTCCGCGACAACGCGATCCTCTACCGCGCGATCGCCGGACGCGACCCCTGCGACTCGACGACCGTCGAGCTCCCGGAGCCGGTCGAGATTCCGGTCGCCGAGGACATGAAGGGCGTCCGGATCGGCGTCCCGCGCGAGTTGAACGAGGCGGAGGGCATCGAGCCCGGCGTCAAGGCGGCGGTCGACCGGACGATCGACCTCTGTCGCGAGCTCGGCGCCGATGTGGGGGAGACGAGCCTGCCCCTGTCGGTCGACTACGGGCTCGCGTGCTACTACCTCGTCGCTCCCGCCGAGGCGTCCTCGAACCTCGCCCGGTACGACGGTGTGCGCTACGGGCTTCGCGTCACGGGCGCGGACGTCCGGGAGATGTACGAGCGGACGCGTGACGCGGGGTTCGGCGACGAGCCGAAGCGGCGGATCATGCTCGGCGCCTACGCGCTCTCTGCCGGCTACTACGAGGCGTACTACGGCCAGGCGCAGAAGGTGCGGACCGTTATCGCCCAGGAGCACGCCGCAGCGTTCGAGCGGTTCGACGTGCTGGTCAGCCCGACCTCGCCGACCGTCGCCTTCAGGCTCGGCGAGAAGGCAGAGAACCCGCTCGCGATGTACCTCTCAGACGTGCTGACGATCCCGTCGAACATGGCGGGCCTGCCGGGGCTCTCCATACCGTGCGGGCTCGTGGACGGCCTGCCGGTCGGGTTCCAGCTGATCGGCCCTCAGTTCTCCGAGAACCTGCTGTTCCGCGCCGGCCACGCGCTCGAGCAGGCGATCGGCTTCGACTACGTCCCGGAGCGGCTCTCATGACGTGGGAGCCGGTGATCGGCCTCGAGATCCACATCCATCTGAAGACGCGGACGAAGATGTTCTGCCGCTGCGAGGTGACGTACTCCGAGCCGGAGAACACACGAACGTGCCCGGTCTGCCTGGCGTATCCCGGCTCCCTGCCGATGCCGAACGCGAAGGCGGTCGAGTGGACGGTGAAGCTCGGCCTCGCCCTCGACTGCGGGATCGCCGAGCACGCAGTCTTCCACCGGAAGAACTACTTCTATCCGGACAACCCCAAGGGCTACCAGATCTCCCAATACGACGAGCCCCTATGCGTGGACGGCCGCCTCGTGGTCCCGGGCGAGGACGGCGACACCGAGGTCGGAATCGTGCGCGCGCATCTGGAAGAGGACGCGGCGAAGAACGTCCACCTCGGCAGCGCGGAGGGCCGGATCGCCGGCGCGAGCGCGACGCTCGTCGACTTCAACCGCGCAGGCACCCCGCTCGTCGAGATCGTGACCCGGCCGGACCTCCACTCGGCCGAGGAGACGCGGCGCTTCCTGCAGCTGCTGCGCCAGACCGTCGTCGAGCTCGGGATCTCGGACGCCGAGATGGAGAAGGGCTCGCTGCGGGTCGACGTGAACGTCTCGGTCCGGCCCGAGGGGTCGGACGAGCTGCGGACGCGCACGGAGCTGAAGAACCTCAACTCCTTCGCCTTCGCGGCCCGTGCGATCGAGCGGGAGGTCGAGCGCCAGGTCGGGATCTACGAGTCCGGCGGCGAGGTGGAGCAGGAGACGCTCCACTTCGACCCGGGCAAGGAGTCGGCGCCGCCGCTCCGCTCGAAGGAGGAGGCGCAGGACTACCGCTACTTCCCGGAGCCGGATCTTGTGCCGATCGAGCCGCCCGCCGAGCTGGTCGAGCGCATGCGCGCGGAGCTGCCGGAGCTGCCCGGCGCGCGGATCCGGCGCCTCGCGTCCGACCTCGACCACGCAACCGCGGCGGACCTCGTCACGAGCGGGCGGGACGTGCTCTACGAGCGGGTGCCGGGCGACCGCCGGGCGGTCGCGAACGTGCTCATGAATCAGTTCGCCGCTGCGGGTGTGGAGCCCGGCGCCGTGGACGCCGCGCAGCTCGGGAAGCTGATCGAGGCCCGCTCACGCATCCCGCGCGACCGGTTCCTCGAGGCGCTCTCGCAAAGCGGCGACCCCGGCTTCTCGGCGGATGCGTACCTCGGAGACGGTCTGGTCGCCGACACCTCCGAGCTGGAGCCGATCGTCGACCGGATCCTGGAGGCGAACCCCGGCCAGGTCGAGTCGTACCGCGGCGGCAAGGAAGGCCTCCTGGGCTTCTTCGTCGGACAGGTCATGCGCGAGACGCAGGGGAAGGCCGACCCGAAGGTCGTCAACGAGCTGCTGCTCGCGCGCCTGCGGCGCGCTTCTGGCTGAAGTCGCACGACTTTCAGCCACCGTATGAAGCGCGGCGTTGCGGGTCAGCTACCGGAGCGCCGACGGCTGGTGCGTGCGGGCTCGGGCGCGGACGCGGCGGCCTTCGCCTTTGCGCGCTCCTTCTTCTTGCGCTGCCGGTCGCGCGCCCAGCGCACCTTCGGCCTGCTCCCGCGCCCCATCGGCGCGGAGCATATAGCGGCTAGAGCAGGCCGCACAGCCGCGCCGTATGCGGCCACGGGTAGAACCCGCGGCCGGCGCGCAGCGCCCGCTCACCGACCCACATCTGCTCGAGCGGCGTCCACGTGTGCGCCCAGCCGCGCCGGAGCAGGTGGCGGGGCGCGTACTGGCGCATGAAACTCCGGTCCATCTGGAGGCCGCCCCAGTAGGGATCCCACTGGTCCCGCCACGGCCCCTCGTGGCGCTGGAGGCAGCGCCACGCCGCTTCGTGCGGGGGGTTGTGCGCCTGCCGCTTTGCCCGGATCGCACGTCGGCGCCACTGGACCATCACGTGGCGGCGGTACACGATGTCCCGCGTCCGGAGGTAGCGGCGGAGGTTCGGCGTCCGGCGCACGCCCATGAGCCGCTGCCAGCGCCAAGTCGCCCGTTGGTAGCGCTTGATCTTGCGGACGACCACGCGGCCGTCGGGCATCGCGCGGACCTGCTCGGACGCGCGGCCCGTCGGAGCCGTCTCGGCGGCGAGGACGAACAGCAGTGCGCCAAGGACCAGCAGGCCGACGAGTTGTCTGGGCACGAGAACCCCCGTTCGTGCTGGAGCCTCGGGTCCGGTGCGCGACGTTCCGCAGTGCGCCTCCGGAGCCGAACCGCTCCGTCGATTTCCTGGTTCCGGGCAGGTTCGACTCCCGGACGGCCGGCATTGTTAGCAGACCGGTGTGCCTAGCCAGGCAACGAAGCCTGCCGTTTTCTGCTGGAAATCGTAAATCCTCCGTAAAGAAGTGCACACGAAATCGCGAAAAACAGCGCAGTTTGCGCGACTCCGAGTCCTGCGACGGCGCTTCCCACCGCGGCAACGGCCACCCCGGCCAGGATGAGGCTCATCGCCAGCGGACGCCGCCTGATCGACGCGACCGCCACGCCGACGACCGCCGCCGTTCCGGCGATGTTCCCGACGATGGCGAGGATCCGGATCGGGAAGAGGTCGAGGTGCGCCTGCGCCTCGGGGATCTCGTCGCCCGAGACGGGCAGCGTCAGCGGCTCGGCGATCGCGACACCCGCGGCGAGACCGAGGTAGAGGAGGACGATGGGGAGAACCCACCGTCTTCTGATCAGTAAGAGGGAGCCGGTTCCGAGCAGCGGGGCCGTCAGGAGGCCGCCGAAGAGGTAGTAGAGGCGGAACGCAGCCTCGTTCCATCCGGCCGCCGAGCCCCAGGCGAGCGCGGCGGCGGCCACGGCGAACGCGGCGAGCGAGGCGGACCACGCGAGGAGCTCCGGCGCCCGGCGCGCGCGCCAGCGCCCGGCGAGGAGGCCGGCGAGCCGGAACGCGAGCAGCGCGGCCGCAAAGGCAAGCAGCGGCTCCATCCGGACGAGGGTAGTAGGCTGGCCGCGATGAGGGTCGCGGCTGTTCTGGGGCTGGCCGCGGCGCTTGCGCTCCTTGCCGGCGGGGCCGCAACGACGGCGACACGGGGAGAGGACTACGCGGCCGTCGCGCTGAACCTGCTCGCGCCGGGCCAGTCCGGGAACCTGAATCTCGACCGCAACTCGACCGACCAGCTGCGGCTCTACGACGCGCTGACGCCACGCGGCGCGAACGTCACGGCGCGCGACCTCCGGCGCTACTTCAAGCCGGCGTGGTTCGGGCTGAGGGGAACGCGCGCCGTCAGGACAGTCCGTCCGCGGCGAGGGGTGACGATCGTGCGCGACGCCTGGGGCGTACCGCATATCGAGGGCCGCACGGAGCAGGACGTCGCCTTCGGCGCCGGATGGGCGACGGCCGAGGATCGGGGCCTCGTCCTCCAGCTCATCCGCGGCCCCGGTCGCCTGGCCGCGCTCGACGCGCCGAATCTCGACCCGCTCGCGCTGCTCGGCCACCAGTTCGTGCCGTCGCGGGCGACCGAGCAGTTCCTGGACGGACAGACGGCTGTTCTGCGTCGGGCCGGCGCGAAGGGCCGCGCCGCCCTCCGCGACTTCGAGGCCTACGCGAAGGGCATCAACGCCTACTTCCGCTCGAAGAGGATCACCGGCGACCCGTGGACGCGGAGGGACACCTACGCAGCGGCGGCCCTCATCGCCTCGCAGTTCGGCCGCGGCGGCGGCGACGAGCTGCGGCGGTCGATGTTCCTCTCCGCGCTCCGGACGAGGCTCGGAGCCGAGCGCGGCCGGCAGGTCTTCGACGACCTCCGCCAGCTGCAGTCGTCCGAATCGACCGTCTCGGCGCAGTCGTACCGGGCGACGACGGCGCCTGCGGGCGGCGTGGTGCTCGACGACGGAAGCTTCGAACCGCCGACGCCGAGCATCGGGACCGTCGAGCGGCTGAGCATGAGCAATGCGGTCCTCGTCTCCGCGAGGCGCTCTCGCACCGGCCATCCGCTGTTCGTGTCCGGGCCGCAGGTCGGTTTCTCGTACCCGGCGTTCTTTACCGAGCTCGACATCCACGGCGGCGGCCTGGACGCGAGGGGAATCTCCTTCCCCGGGACGTTCGGCGTCGTGATCGGCCGCGGCAAGGATTTCGTCTGGAGCGCGCAGTCGTCACATTCCGACGTCATCGATCACTACGTCGAGACGCTCTGCGGCGACGACACGCACTACCGGTTCGGCGGGACCTGCCGCGAGATGGGAACCTTCGACGCCGGAACGCTCGACGGCCGCCCCGTCCGGTTCAGGACGACCGTCCACGGGCCGGTGCTCGGATACGCGCGCCTCGGCGGCGTCCGGGTCGCGATCTCGTCCAAGCGGTCGAGCCGCGGCCGGGAGATCCTCAGCAGCTTGGCGTTCCGCGACCTCAACCGGAACCTCGTACGGTCGGCGAGGGACTTCGCGCGCGTGATGAACCAGGTCGAGTTCTCGTTCAACTGGGTCTACGCGGATCACAGGGACATCGCGTTCTTCTCGGCCGGACGGCTCCCGGTGAGGCCGGCCGGCGCCGGAAGTGGGCTGCCGACCGCCGGGACCGGCGAGTACGAGTGGCGGCGCTTCGCGACGCTGGCCGAGCATGCGCAGGGGATCAATCCGAAGTGGGGCTACATCGTCGGCTGGAACAACCGTCCCGCACCTGGGTATCCGGCCGCCGACGACACCTGGAACTGGGGCTCCGTGCAGCGCGTCGACCTCCTGAAGGCGCAGGTCGCGGCCCGGCGCAAGCACACCCTCGCGTCTGTCGTCGGCGCGCTGAACGTCGCAGCCACGCAGGATCTGCGTGCCGTCCGAGTATGGCCCGCGATCGCGGCCGTCCTCTCCACCGGTCCGGCGCCGAGCCCGCGCACATCCGAGCTCGTCAATCTGCTCAACGCGTGGACCGGAAGTAGGCTCGACCGAGACCTGGACGGCTGGATCGACGCCCCGGGGGCGGCGATCCTGGACGCTGCCTGGCCGAAGCTCGCCGACGCCGTCCTGCGCCCAGTCCTCGGGCCGCTCGTCGATCGGCTGGCGGCGCTGGAGCCGCGAGACGACCATCCGGCGGGCAGCCAGGGCTCGGCCTATGGTGCGGGCTGGTACGGCTACGTCGAGCACGATCTCCGGGACCTCCTTGGGCGCAAGCGGCAGCCGTTTCGGGTTCGCTACTGCGGGAACGGCGACCTCGCCGCCTGCCGCGCTTCCCTGTGGGATGCCTTGGAGTCCGCCGGCTCCGAGCTGTCAGCCGCCCAGGGGCCCGATCCCGCCCGATGGCGGGCGGATGCGCGGCCGGAGCGGATCAGGTTCTCGGGCGGGATCCTGCAGAGCACGATGCGCTTCGCCAACCGCCCGACGTTCCAGCAGGTCATGAGCTTCCGGTCGCACCGCCCGCGGGCGCGCAGGCGGCGCTAGCCTCCAGGGCGATGGCCGAGAAGCGCTACCTCTTCACGCCGGGCCCTACGCCGGTGCCGCCGCGGGTGCTGGAGGCGATGAGCCGGCCGATCATCCACCACCGCAGCTCCGACTTCCGCGAGATCTTCGGGCGCTGCCTCGACCGCCTCGCCGAGGTCTACCGGACGGGCAGCGACGTGCTCGTCTACACCTCGTCGGGGACCGGAGGCATGGAGTCGGCGATCGCCAACCTGACACGACCACGGGACCGCGTGGTCGTCGTCTCGGCCGGCCATTTCGGCGAGCGCTGGGTGGCGATGGCGGAGAACTTCGGCTGCGAGGTCGAGACGGTCGCGTACGACTGGGGTGAGACGCCCTCGGCCGACGATCTCGCCGCGCGGCTGCGCGAGACCGGCGGGGCGAAGGTCGTCTTCCTGACGCACTCCGAGACGTCGACGGGCGTCGTGGCCGACGTGCAGGCGCTCGCGGCCGCGGCGAAGGAGGCGGGCGCGCTCGTCGTCGTCGACGCCGTCTCGAGCCTCGGCGCCGTTCCGCTCGAGACCGAGGCCTGGGGCCTCGACGCGGTCGTCTCCGGGTCGCAGAAGGCGCTGATGACCCCTCCCGGCCTTGCGACCGTGTCCGTCTCCCCGGACGCCTGGAGCGCAGTCGAGACGGGCGCGCCCTCGCGCTACTACTTCGACTGGGAGCAGACGAAGGAGCGACAGGACCAGTTCGATCCCGCGTTCACGCCGGCGGTCTCGATCGTCGTCGGCTTGGACGTGGCGCTCGGGCTCCTCCTCGAGGAGGGCCTGGAGCAGGCGTTCGAGCGGCACACCCGCCTGGGCCGCGCCTGCCGGGAGGGCGTCAAGGCGATGGGCCTCGAGCTCTTCTCGCCGGACGACGACCGCTCGGCCGTGGTCACTGCGGTCAACGCCCCGGACGGGATCGACTCGAGCGAGCTCGTCCAGACCCTCCGCGACCGGCTCGGGATCGTCCTCGCCCCGGGCCAGGGCCCGCTGAAGGGCCGGATCTTCCGCATCGGCCATATCGGCTACTACGACATCTTCGACATCACGACGGCTCTCGCCGGGCTCGAGCTCGTGCTGGGCGAGCAGGGCGCCGACATCGAGCGGGGCGCCGCGGTGACCGCAGCGCTCGAGGCGTTCGAGCACACGCGCGTGTGAGCGACCGGCCGCGGGTTCTCGTCCGGGAGCCGATCGCGGAGGCCGGCCTCGAGCTCCTGCGGGAGCGTTTCGACGTCGACACGAACGGCGACTCGCCGCTCGAGGACCGGATCGGCGAATACGACGCGATCGTGATCCGCTCGGCGACCAAGCTCACGGCGGACGTCCTCGCGCGGGCCGAACGGCTGAAGGTGATCGGCCGGGCGGGCGTCGGGGTGGACAACGTGGACGTCGACGCCGCGACCCGCCGGGGGATCGTGGTCGCGAACGCGCCGGAGTCGACCGTCGTCTCCGCGGCCGAGCATGCCGTCGGGTTGCTGGTGGCCCTCGCGCGGAACATCCCTCAGGCGCATGCTTCGCTGAAGCAGGGACGCTGGGAGCGGTCGAGCTACGGCGGCATCGAGCTGGAGGGGAAGACGCTCGGCGTGCTCGGGTTCGGACGGATCGGCCAGCAGGTCGCCCGGCGGGCGATCGGCCTCGGGATGGAGGTCGTCGCGCACGACCCGTTCGTCGCGAAGGACCGCTATCGCGAGCTGGGCGTGACGAGGACAGAGAGCGCCGACGCCGTCCTCGAGGCGGCGGACTTCGTCACGCTCCATCTGCCGCTCACCGACGAGACCCGCGGCTCGCTCGGCGCCGCCGCACTCGCGAAGCTCCGGCCAGGGGCCTATCTGATCAACGCCGCGCGGGGCGAGCTCGTCGACGAGGCGGCGCTGCTCGACGCGCTGCGTTCGGGACGGCTCGCGGGCGCCGCCCTCGACGTCTTCTCCGCGGAGCCGTACTCCGGCCCCTTGCTGGAGCTGGACAACGTCGTCGTGACGCCGCATCTCGCCGCGTCGACCGAGGAGGCTCAGGACCGGGCGGGCGTGATCGTCGCCGAGCAGGTCGCGGCGGCGCTCGAGGGCGGTCTGGTCTCCAACGCGGTCAACATCCCGGCGATCGGGAGGGACGACCTCGAGGTGCTCGGCCCCTTCGTCCCGCTGTCGGCGAAGCTCGGACGGCTCGCGATGGAGATCGCGGAGGGCCGTGCGGAGCGTATCGAGCTGACCTACTACGGCCAGCTCGCAGAGTTCGACACCCGGCTGCTGACGGCCGCGGCCCTCAACGGCGCCTTCCAGGGCCGCTTCGAGCAGCCGGTGAACTACGTGAACGCGCCGCTGCTTGCCGACGAGCGCGGGATCGAGGTCGTCGAGCAGCGCCGGAGCACGTGCCGCGACTTCACGAACCTCGTCCGGGTCGCGGTCGGCTCGAACGGCGACAAGATCCGCGTGGCCGGCACGACGATCGGCCGCGACGACCGGATGTGGCTGGTCAGCGCGCTCGGGTTCGAACTCGAGATGGAGCTCGCGCCGCTGCTCGTCCTCTTCCGCTACGACGACGTGCCTGGCGTGATTGGTCGGGTCGGGACCCTGTTCGGCGACGCGGGGGTCAATATCGCCAACATGGCCGTGTCGCGGACGCGCCGTGGGGGCAAGGCCCTGATGGTGCTGTCGATCGATTCCGAGGCGCCGGCTGACCTCATCGAGCGCGTGCGGGCGGAGGGGTTCGACGACGCCCGCTTCATCTCGCTCGCGTAACGGCCGCTAGGCCCGGTCCGTGCGCGGATCCGAGCGGCGAACCGCCTTCCGAAGGGCCCTCGTCATCTTCTCGACGATGAGGAGCCGCGCCGGCGGCGGCGCAACGTGCTCGTACGCGGGGACCTCGTGGCCGTCCAGCACCAGGAAGGTGGTGCCAGGGGTTCGGCGGATACGCTGCCGCCGTGGAGGACCGCTGGCCAGAGCCCGTCGAGCGGGTCGCCTCGTTCCTCCGCCAGGGAGGCGTGGAGGCGCGCATCGAGGAGTTTCAGGCGGGTACGCCGACGGCCGAGGACGCCGCCCGCGCCGTCGGCTGCAAGCTCGAGCAGATCGTGAAGTCGCTCGTCTTCGACTGCGACGGCGCCCCGCTCGTCGTCCTGGTTCCGGGCGACCGGCGCGCCGACTCCGGGAAGATCGCGCGGGCAGCCGGCTGCCGGCGCGCCAGGATCGCGGGACCCGAGGCGGTTCGCACCGCCACGGGCTTCGAGCCCGGCGCGGTCGCCCCGTTTCCGCTGCCGCACGTGTCCCGCGTCCTCGTCGACCGGCAATTGCTCGTCCACGACCGCGTGTGGATAGGCGCCGGCTCTCCCAGCCACATGGCGACGCTGTCGCCGGCCGACCTCGTGCGGCTGGCCAAGGCGGAGCCGATGGACGCCGTCTCGGAGGCCGCTTAACATTCGACCCAGGGAAACCGGAGGAGGCGCATGATCGCAACCGAGAAGATCTGGATGAACGGCGAGCTCGTGGACTGGGCTGACGCCAAGATCCACGTGGGCGCCCACGGGCTGCACTACGGCACCGGCGTATTCGAGGGGATTCGGTGCTACGAGACCCCGAGCGGCCCGGCCGTCTTCCGGCTGACCGATCACATCAAGCGGCTCGACGCCTCCGCGAAGCTGCTCTACATGGAGCTTCCGTACTCCGTCGAGGAGATCCGGGACGCCTGCCTGCAGCTGATCGGTGTCAACGGCCTGCCCGAGTGCTACCTGCGGCCGTTCGCGTTCTACGGGTACGGCGAGCTCGGCGTCTCGACTGCCGGCAACCCGATCGAGGTCGTGATCATGAGCTGGCCGTGGGGCGCCTACCTCGGCGACGAGGGCATGAAGAACGGGATCCGCGCGAAGGTCTCGAGCTGGAAGCGCGTCGGCGCAAACACGATCCCGCACGCCGCGAAGGCGACCGGCATCTATCTCAACTCCATGCTCGCCGTGTCCGAGGCGAACCGGGCCGGCTACGACGAGGCGATCCTGCTGACCGACGACGGCTACATCGCGGACGGGTCCGGGGAGAACGTGTTCGTCGTCAAGGACGGGAAGATCACGACGCCGCCGCTCTCGACGTCGATCCTGCCTGGAGTCACGCGCAACTCGGTGATCCAGATCGCGCAGGACCTCGGGTACACGGTCGAGGAGACGCACCTCATCCGCACCGACCTCTATCTCGCGGACGAGATCTTCATGACCGGGACGGCCGCGGAGGTGACCCCGATCCGCTCGGTCGACGACCAGGAGGTCGGGCCGCCCGGCGAGATCACGCTCAAGCTGCAGAAGGCCTACCTCGACACGGTTCGCGGCGGCAGCGAGCGCTGGTCGCACTGGCTCGAGTACGCCTCGATCCCGACGGAGTCCCCGGCACCCGCTCCCGCGAAGGCGTGACGCAGGCGACGCGCCGGGTGCCGCTCGCCCGGCCGTGGATCGACGAACGGGAGGAGGAGCTCGTCCTCGAGGTTCTCCGGTCCGGCCGGCTCTCGCTGGGGCCGACCATCGACCGGTTCGAGGAGCTGATCGCCGAGCGCGTGGGCGCGCCGTACGCGGCGGCGGTGTCGAGCGGGACCGCGGGGCTGCATACGCTCGTTCGCGCCGCCGGCATCAGCGAGGGCGACGAGGTCGTCACCTCGCCGCTCTCCTTCGCGGCCACGGCGAACTGCTTCGTGGTCGAGGGCGCGACGCCGGTCTTCGTGGACGTCGACCCGGCGACGTGGAACCTCGACCCGAAGGCGGTCGAAGCGGCGATCACGGAGAGGACGAAGGGCATCGTCGCCGTCGACATGTTCGGGTACCCGTGCGAGCTCGAGCCCCTGATGGCGATCGCCGACCGGCATGGCCTCGCACTGATCGAGGACTCCGCCGAGGCGCTCGGCGCAGAGTACAAGGGCCGCCCGATCGGCTCGCACGGGCCGCCCGCCGTCTTCGGCTTCTATCCGAACAAGCAGCTCGCCACCGGCGAGGGCGGGGTCGTCGTGACGCGCGACGAGGAGACGTGGAAGCTGGTCCGCAGCCTCCGGAACCAGGGCCGCTCCTACGAGGGCGGCGGGTGGTTCACCCATGTCCGGCTGGGCTTCAACTACCGCTGGACCGACGTCCACGCGGCGATCGGCATCGCACAGCTCGAGAAGCTGGACCGGGCGCTCGAGCTCCGGTCGGAGGCCGCGGCCCGCTACGCGGAGCTCCTGGCCCGGGTGGACGGTGTCGAGCTCGCGCCGCCCGACGACGCCGATCACCGGCGGTCCTGGTTCGTCTACGTGGTCGCGCTCGCGCCGGAGATCGACCGGGCCCGCGTGATGGCGGATCTGCGGGGGCAGGGGGTGGACGTCGCCGAGTACGTCCCGTGCATCCACCTTCAGACCTACATGCGTGAGCAGTTCGGCTTCGCGGAGGGTCTCTGCCCCGTCGCCGAGGGAATCGCGGCGCGGACGCTCGCGCTGCCGTTCTTCCCGCAGATCGAGCGCGACGAGCAGGAGTTCGTGGTCGACGTGCTCCGCGCGGCGCTCGCCTGAGGCGATAATCGCGCCGTGGCGAACGGCGCGAACCGGATGGTCTTCCTCGGTTTCGGGAAGTACGCGCGCGCCGACAAGATCTACGCGCTCGAGCCGCTGACGGGCGACGAGCGCGGGGGAGGGCGCCGTACGCGCGTCTGGATCGAGGGCGTTCCCGACCCGATCGTCGCCGGCCGCACAGAGCGGACGATCCTCCACGAGATGGGCCAGGAAGCGGCGGCGAGTACGCAGATCATCGACAGCGCGATCGATCTCGCGGAGCGGATCTCGAGCGGGGTCGAGAGCGGTCGGGTGGACCTCGCCGACCTCGGCCGGAGGGCGCGCCGGCTTCTCGAGTCGACGGCCAGGCCCTCAGAGCCGGACCAGCTCTTCTAGCGCGGCGTGACCGACATCGGCCGGCCGGAGCCGCCCGAACGTGGCCTGCTCGCCCGCATCGCGGTCGACATCCGCCCGCTGAAGGAGTCGCGCGACTTCCGGCGCCTCTGGTTCGGGACCGGCATTTCCGCGATCGGGAGCCAGATCACGACCGTCGCGATCCCGTACCAGCTCTACCAGGAGACGGGCTCGACGCTGCTCGTCGGCCTCCTCGGGATCGCCGCGCTCGTGCCGTTGCTGATCGTGCCGATCTACGGCGGCGCCGTCGCGGACGCCGTCGACCGGCGCCGCATGCTGCTCCTGTCCGACCTGGCGCTGCTGGCCGTGACCGGCGGCCTCGTCGTGAACGCGCTGCTCCCGAACCCCGCGGTCTGGTTCCTCTTCGCCGCCGAGGCGCTCGGCACGGCTGCGTACGGCTTCCAGCGCCCGGCCCGCAACGCGCTGACACCGCGGCTCGTCCGCGACGACCAGCTGCTCGCCGCGATCACCGTCGAGGACGTCGTCTTCACGCTCGCCCGAGTGGCCGGGCCGGTCTTCGGCGGCGGCCTGATCTCGGTCGTCGGGCTCGGGGGCGCGTACGCCATCGACCTTGCGACGTTCGGCGCCTCGCTGCTCGCGATCTGGCTGCTTCCTCCCGTCCCGCCGGCACAGGACGCCGACCGCCCGAGCCTGCGGTCGATCGCAGACGGCTTCCGCTACGTCCTGCGGAAGAACGTGCTCCTCGGCATCTTCCTCGTGGACACGATCGTGATGATCTTCGGCATGCCCCGCGCGCTCTTCCCGGCCTTCGCCGAGCAGCTCGGCGGCGGCGCGGGAGCGCTCGGGCTGATGTACGGCGCGACCTCCGCAGGAGCATTCGCCGCCTCGCTGACGTCGGGCTGGATGATGGCCGTGCGCCGGCAGGGGCTCGCGGTCTGCATCGCCGCCGGCGGGTGGGGCGTCGCGATCGCGATCGTCGGCTTCGCCGACGCGCTCTGGTTCGCCCTCGTCTTCCTCGCGGTGGCCGGCGCCGCGGACTTCGTGAGCGCCGTCCTCCGCGGGAACATCCTGCTGACCGAGACGCCCGACTCCATGCGAGGCCGCGTCTCGGGGATCGAGCTCGCGCAGGTCGCGGGCGCACCGGAGATCGGCAATGTGGAGGCGGGTATCGTCGCGTCGCTGACGAGCGTCCGCGCCTCGATCGTCTCCGGCGGGATCCTGAGCGTCGTCGGCACGGTCGTCGTCGCGGCCGCGATCCCGGCGCTCGTGCGCTACGACGCGCGGCGGCCGCGGGAATGAGCCACGCGCGGGAGTTCTTCGCGCGCTCGGTCCACGAGGTCGCGCCGGACCTCGTCGGCGTGACGCTGCTCGTCGACGGCGTGGGCGGGCGGATCGTGGAGGTCGAGGCCTACGACCACGAGGATCCGGCCGCGCACGGCTATGGAGGGAAGACGGAGCGGAACGCGTCCATGTTCGGGCCGCCGGGCCACGCCTACGTCTATCGCTCGTACGGGATCCACTGGTGCCTCAACTTCGTCTGCTCGGCCGCGGGCTCAGCCGAAGCGGTCCTGATTCGTGCGCTCGAGCCCACGCGGGGGATCGACGTGATGCGGGAGCGTCGCGGGCTCGCCGACCCGCGTCTGCTGTGCGCCGGGCCCGGCCGGTTGTGCCAGGCGCTGGGAATCACGCGCGAGCACGACGGCGCCGCGCTGGACGAGCCGCCCTTCGAGCTCGTCGAGCGGGAGGGCGAACCGGAGCTCGTCGCCGGCCTGCGAATCGGGATCACGAAGGCGGCCGAGCAGCCGTGGCGCTACGGCCTTGCCGGCTCGCCGTTCCTCAGCCGCCCGCTACGACCAGCCGGATCGGCAGACCGGGTGCTGCGGCGACGCTCCCGCCGCGCGGCTCCTGGCGGATGACGCGCCCGAACGCCGCGTCGCCCTCGACCGCGGGCTGGAGCTTGAGCCGCTCGAGGCGCCGGATCGCGTTCGGGACCGGCATCCCGATCACGCTCGGCACGACGCCGTAGCGCGGCTTGGCGAGGATGAGCGTCACCTGGTCGTACGCCGAGAGCGTGCCGCGGCGCGGGATCTGCCCGAGGACGAGATCGAGCCGCTGGCCCGGCTTCGCCGGCTTGTAGATCACGTCGGACTCGAGCGGCTGCGCCGCGAGCCTCGCCTTCGCAGCGGCCAGCGTGCTCCCGACCACGCGCGGTACCTCGACCTCGTTCGGCTTACAGTCGGCCTCGCGCGCGGGCGTCTGCCCCGAGAAGTACCAGACGCTCTTCGCCGCGCGGCAGACCCCGTTGTCGACCATCACCCGACCGCCACGCTGGACGACGTTCACAGGCAGGGAATAGGGAAGGCTCGGCGGGTCGAAGTACGCCGGCTCCTCCTTCAGGTAGTCGAGCGCCGACTCCATGAACGACTTCCAGATCAGCGCGGGGTACGTACCGCCCGCGACGGACTCACCCTCGTACTCGGTGAGCATCGGCGTCAGGGTCTTCGGGTAGCCGACCCAGACCGCGACCGCGAGCTGCGGGGTGTAGCCGACGAACCACGCGTCGCCGTAGTTCTCCGTCGTGCCCGTCTTGCCGGCGACCGGGCGGTCCCGCAGCGCCGCCTGGCGGCCCGTCCCCTGCCGCACAACCTTCTGGAGGATGTCGTTGATCAGGTCCGCCTTCTCAGGATCGAGCACCGGCTTCTGGACGGGAGCGTTGGCGCGGCGCTTCTCGCCGACGTGGTGCACCCACGAGATGGCGCGGGGCCGGTTGCCGAAGATCGAGCCGTCGACGCGGCGGCCCCGGTTCGCAAACGTCGAGAACGCGCGTGCCATCTCGAGTGGGTTCACCGCCTCGGCGCCGAGCCCGATCGCGAAGTAGTCGTTCAGCCGGCTCGTCACCCCGAGCTGATGCGCGGCGCGGCGGACCGCCTTCGGTCCGACCAGCGCCGTTAGCTGCGCGTAGACGGCGTTGTCCGAATGCACGGTCGCCGTCTCGAGGTCGATCGAGCCGAGGTACTCGTCCTCGTAGTTCGAGACGGCCCAGCCCTTGTCTCCGAGGAAGATCGTCGTCGGCTTCGAGACGAAGGTCGTCGCCGGGGAGATGCCCTGCTCGAGCGCCGCGGCGAGAACGAACGGCTTGAACGCCGAGCCCGCCTGGCGCTCGCCCTGCACGGCGAGGTTGAACTGGCTCTCGCGGAAGTTCGAGCCGCCGATCATCGCCTTGATCGCGCCGTCCCTCGGATCGATCGCCACGAGCGCGGCGGCAGGGCCGTCCTCCTTCTTGAGCCACCGCGCGATCGCCTTGTGGCCGAGCTTCTGTAGCCCGAGGTCGAGCGTCGTGTGGACGACGAGCCCCCCGCCGAAGACGCCGCGCGTCTTGTACTTGTCGACGAGCTGCTGCGTGACGTAGTTCGCGAAGTAGCCGCCCGGCCCGCGGGTGTCGGGGTGGTGGATCTCCTTCGGCAGCGGCTCCCGGTCGGCGCGGCGGTACTGCTCCAGGGTGATCGTGTTCATCTGGAGCATCAGCTGCAGCACCGTCCCCCGACGCTGGCGCGCCGCCCTGGGGTTCGTGACGGGGTCGAACCGGCTCGGGTCGGCGGGAATTCCGGCGAGCAGAGCCACTTCCCAGAGCGCCATCTTCTTCGCGCGATGCCCGAAGTACGTGCGCGCCGCCTGGTCGATCCCGTACGCCCCGTTCCCGAAGTAGACGGTGTTCAGGTACGAGGTGAGAATCTTCTTCTTGGACCACCGCTGCTCGAGGCCCCACGCAAGGGTTGCCTCGCGCACCTTCCGTCCGATCGAGCGGCTGTTGTCGCTGCAGGAGTTCTTGATGAACTGCTGCGTGATCGTGGAGCCGCCCTGGACGACGCCCTTCTTACGGACGTCCGCCCACAGCGCCCGTACGATCGCGCGCATGTCGACTCCGCGGTGCTCGAAGTACCGGCGGTCCTCGACGGCGACGATCGCCTGCTTCATGAGCGGTGAGATGTCCTCGTAGTCGACGAGCACGCGGTTCTCGGAGCCCCGGAGGACGGCGAGGATCTTGTTGCCGGTCGAGTCGTAGATCTTCGTGTTGACCTCGTGGTGCTGGCGCGCCGGGTCGCACTTCGGTGCCTCGGCCGCGACGGCCGTGACCAGGCCGAACATGAAGGAGACCCACGCCAACACGAAGAGGGCGAGCATGAGGACCAGTAGGCGGAGCTTCCTGATCCTGCGCCTCTTGGCCGGCGCCGCGGGATCGTTGCGGCGGAGCAAACGCAAGACCCGTGGAGTCTAGACTCGCTGGCCGGACATGGGAGTCGCCGGGCTCACCCGAAACGCCGTCGACGTGCTGCCCGAGGGCGCACTCGAGAAGAAGCTTGCCGAGGGCCGGCCACTTCGCGTGAAGCTGGGGATCGACGTCACCGCGCCGCACATCACGATCGGCAATGGGATCCCCCTCCAGCGCATGCGGGCGTTCCAGGACGAAGGGCACACAGGGGTTCTCATCGTCGGCGACTACACGACCCGCATCGGCGATCCCTCGGGCCGTTCGACCGAGCGTCCCGTACTCGACGACGCGGAGATCGACCGGATGGCCGAACGGTTCTTCGAGTCGGCCTACACGATCCTGATCCAGGAGCGCACGGAGATCCGCTTCAACGGTGAGTGGCTGTCGAAGCTGTCGTACGCGGACGTGGTCCAGCTCGGCCGGACGATCACCGTCGCCCGCATCCTCGAGCGCGACGACTTCGCGAAGCGGTTCGCGGCGCAGGAGCCGATCTCGGTCTCCGAGCTGCTGTATCCGCTCATGCAGGCCTACGACTCGGTGGCTGTGAAGGCCGACGTCGAGCTCGGCGGAACGGACCAGCTCTACAACCTGCTGGCCGGCCGCGAGGTCATGGCCGCGTACGGCCTGGATCCACAGGTCGTCCTGACCACGCCCCTGATCGAGAGTTGGGATCGACTGAAGATGAGCGGCTCCCGAGGGAACTACATCGCCTTGCTCGAAGCGCCCGAGGAACAGTTCGGGAAGACGATGCGGCTCCCGGACGAGCTTCTTCCGAACTACTACAAACTCGTGATGGAGAGCGACGAAGACCCGCTCGCCGGCGACGCGATGGCGGCAAAGCTCCGTCTCGCGAGGTTCATCGTCACCCGCGCCCACGGCGAGGAGACGGCGCGCGCCGCCGAGGAGCACTTCACACGCGTCGTTCGCGAAGGGCACGCGCCCGATGAGGTTCCGGCGGTGCCGCTCACCGACGGCGACCCGGTCCATCTCCCGGCCGTCCTGGCCGGCGCGTTCGGCCTCACGACGAGCGAGGCGCGGCGGCTGATCGCTCAGGGCGGCGTACGGCTGAACGGGGAAGCGGTGACCGACCTCGACCTGCCGCGATCGGCCCTCGAAGGGGCTCTCCTCCAGGCTGGAAAGCGCCGGTACGCCCGCTTGACAGCGGCTTAGGCGTTGCTACCATACGCGGGCTGCCCGGACGGGCGGCGTTGAAAAGTCCCTGTCCCTCGACGACTGGAGCGCCCCTAGAAGGAAGGATACGAACCGCAAGTTCGGATCTCCTTGGGGCCTCTGGCGCGAGTCGGAGGCTTTTTTACGTCGCCAGGCAGCGACGGTCTTTGAAAACTCAACAGCGTGCGTGAAACGCCGAGACCTGACCGGTCAGCTTGCTGAGCGGTCGGGCTCAAGTTAACCCGTCTGCCCTCGACCTCGGTTGAGGGGAGACCTTTGAGCTCAAGCTCAAAGTGAACGAGTTGTTCAGCCGGTGACTCAGCGGCCGGCCGGCAAAGCCGGTCGACCTCTGAACGGGCATCGTCAAGCGATGCCCGGGTGCCGGATTACACAAGTTCCTTCACGGAGAGTTTGATCCTGGCTCAGGACGAACGCTGGCGGCGCGCTTAATACATGCAAGTCGAGCGAGAACCGGACCTTCGGGTCCGGGGAAAGCGGCGAACGGGTGAGTAACACGTGGGTAATCTGCCCTCGGCACTGGGATAGCCCGGGGAAACCCGGATTAATACCGGATAGCCTTTCGAGCCTTCGGGCTCGTCAGAAAAGGTGGCTTCGGCTTCCGGCTGAGGATGAGCCCGCGGCGGATTAGCTTGTTGGTGAGGTAATGGCTCACCAAGGCTCCGATCCGTAGCTGGTCTGAGAGGACGATCAGCCACACTGGGACTGAGACACGGCCCAGACTCCTACGGGAGGCAGCAGTAGGGAATCTTGCGCAATGGGCGAAAGCCTGACGCAGCGACGCCGCGTGCGGGAAGAAGGCCT
>DASSUI010000032.1:0-89998 GCA_035707105.1 Gaiellaceae bacterium
TGGAAGCCGGGCCGTGCCAGGCTCGCGACGCTCCTACTCGGCCTCTACCGCGACGACGGCGAGGTCGACTACGTCGGCTCGGCGGCGATCGGCGCCCGCAACCACGACGCGATCGCCGAGCTCGTCCTGCCGCTGCTCGACGAGTCGTCGGAGCGCCGCTTCTCCGAGCCGAATCGCTGGGGCAACGAGGGGCTCGAGGAGACCGCGCTGCGGCACGAGCTCGTCGCCGAGGTGCGCTACGACAAGGTCCAGGGCAGCCGCTTCCGGCATGGGACGAAACTGATCGGCTTCCGCCCGGACAAGGATCCCGACCAGTGCACGTGGGAGCAGGTGCGGCCGGAGCGGCAGGCGGACGACCCGACGGTGGAAACGCTGCTCGAGCGGGTATAGGACGGCCATGGGATACACGATCAAGAACCTCAGGGACGACGTCGAGAACCAGGCCCCGAAGTTCGACATGCCGGACGAGATGGAGGTCCGCTTCGGCCGCACCGCTCTCGGCGGCGAGACGCTCGGGGTGAGCCACATTAAGCTCGACCCGGGCTTCCGCATCCCCTTCGGGCACAAGCACTCGGACCAGGAGGAGGTCTACGTCGTGATCCGAGGCTCGGCCCGGATCAAGGTCGACGACGAGATCGTCGAGCTCGGCGAGCTGGACGCGATCCGCTTCGACTCGGGCACGATGCGCCAGGTCGAGGCCGGCCCGGACGGCGTCGAGTACGTCGCCTTCGGCGCGGGGACCGACCCCCGCGACGCGGAGATGGTGCCCGGCTGGTGGTCGGACTAGCCTCGTAGACCCCTCGGGGGCGATTCAGGGACTGTTCAGGGTCTTGCCGGATTGTGGGGAGAGCCTCGCCGCAGCGACGCTGTGGAGGATCATCCGAGGAGGCTCTCGATGTCCGACATCACGCACGAAACCCCCACCGTCGAGGCGGCGCCGCCGCGCCGGCTCGTCCGCGTCAACGAAGGCCGCTGGCTCGGCGGCGTCGCCGCCGGGCTCGGCCGCTACTTCGACGTCAACCCGCTCGTCTACCGGATCGCGTTCGCCGTACTCGCGCTCGCGGGCGGCACCGGCCTGCTCCTCTACCTCGCCGCCTGGGCGGTGATCCCGAGCGATGACCGCGACGAGTCGATCGCGGTCGAGACCCTCCGCGATCACCGCGAGCGGCCGTGGCTGATGCTCACGCTCGGCCTCGTCGCGGTCGGGGTTCTCTTCACGCTGTCCGAGGTCGACTTCTGGCCCGGCTCGGGCAACCTCTGGCTCGCCGCGACGCTCGTCGGAGGCGCGCTCATCTGGGCCTACGTGATCGACCGCACCGGGGATCGGCCCACCCCCGCGCCGCAGGCGGTGGAGGCGACGACCGAGCAGATCGCCGGGCGGCAGACGGTCGGCGTCCCTTCGCCGCGCCGGCCGCGAAAGCAGTCGCTCTTTCCGCCGGTCGCCGGAGCGCTCCTCGTCGCCGCCGGCTTCTTCGGCCTGCTCGCCGTGCTGGATGTGTACGACGTCGACGTGCCCGTCCTGCTGGCTGCCGCCGTCGTCGTCGTCGGCGCGGGTGTCGTCGCGGGCTTCCAGCTGGGACGTCGAGTCGGCGGGCTGATCGTCCTCGGTCTCGTGCTGCTCGCTGCGTTCGGCATCGCCGCAACCTCGCCGGTCTCGATCTCGTCCGGCATCGGGGACAAGGTCGAGCGGCCGCTCGCGGGCACGCTGCCCGAGCGCACCTACGAGCTCGGGATCGGCGACCTCACGGTCGACCTCTCGGACGCGACGATCCCGGCCGGCCGGACACAGGTCGACGTGCGGCTCGGGATCGGCGACGCCGTCATCACGGTGCCCGACGACGTGGCGCTCGAGATCGACGCCCGCGCCGGCGTCGGCCGGGTCGAGCTCCTCGGCAAGGAGGAGGACGGCGCCGACGCGGAGGAGAGCGTCTCCGTGCCGGGCCCCACACCCGCCGCACCGGTGCTCGAGCTCGACGCCGACGTCGCGATCGGAAACCTCGAGATCGAGCGCGAGTGACGACGAGCCCGTACCGCCTGCCCTTCGCCCTGCCGCCGGTTCGCCGCGCGCAGGGCGAAGGCGCCCTCGCCGGCGTCTGCGCCGGGATCGCGAAGAGCCTCGGCGTCGACGTCACGCTCGTTCGGCTCACGTTCGCGCTGCTCGCGTTTGCGGGCGGCGCGGGCATCGTCGCCTACGCCGGCGCGTGGCTCGCAATGGCGCCCGAGGACGGTGCCGAGCCGTCGTCCCGCCGCCGCCTGGTCGGCTACGCCCTGCTCGCGATCGCCGCCGCGCTCGCCCTGCGCGGGCTCGGGCTCTCGGACTCGCTGATCTGGCCCGCGGCCGCCCTCGCCGTCGGCCTCCTCCTGACGCGCCGGGGCGGCTCGCGGGCCGTGGTCGGGCTGACGCTGATCGCCGTCGGCGTCCTCGTCTTCGTCGACCAGAACGCGGACGGCGGCGGGCGCGACGCGGTGCTCGAGTCGAGCGGTGTCGCAATCGCGCTTCTGCTCGTGCTCGGGCCGTGGGCCTGGCGGCTCGTCGCCGAGCGCGACGCCGAGCGGACCGCCCGCATCCGCTCGCAAGAGCGGGCTGAGATGGCCGCCCGCGTCCACGACTCCGTCCTGCAGACGCTGGCCCTCGTCCAGCGCGAGGCAGGCGATCCGCGGCGGGTCTCCGCGCTTGCCCGCAGGCAGGAGCGGGAGCTGCGCGCCTGGCTCTATCCCGACACCCGTGTGGGCAGCGCCGGCTTCGCGGCCGCAATCGAGACCGCCGCGGCAGAGGTCGAGGAGCTGCACGGCCTGCCGGTCGAGCTCGTCCGCACCGGCGACGCGCCGTTGGACGACCGCGTCGAGGCGCTCGTACTCGCGACCCGTGAGGCGATGGCGAACGCGGCGCGGCACTCCGGTGCAGACGAGGTCTCCGTCTTCGTCGACGTCGGCGACGAGGAGATCGCCGTCTTCGTCCGCGACCGCGGCTCCGGCTTCGACCCGGCCGCGGTTCCGGCCGGGGCGCACGGGATCGCGGAGTCGATCCGGGGACGGATGGCCCGTGCCGGCGGGAGCGCCGAGATCGCCTCGGGGCCGGACGGCACCGAGGTCGAGCTGCGGCTTGAGAGGCAGGCATGAGCCGCCGCCGCGTCGTCCTCGTCGAGGATCACGACCTCTTCCGGGCCGGCGTGCGCAGCGAGCTCGGCGACGCGGTCGAGATCGTCGGCGAAGCGGCGACGGTCGCCGAAGCGGTGCCGCTGATCCGCGAGCTCGACCCCGACGTCGTCCTGCTCGACATCCACCTCCCCGACGGCGGCGGCCACGCCGTGATCGCCCAGGTCGCGCCGGAGCGGCCGGGCGTGCGCTTCCTCGCCCTCTCCGTCTCGGACGCAGCCGAGGACGTGATCGACGCGATCCGCGCCGGCGCGCGCGGCTACGTGACGAAGACGATCTCGGGCCCGGAGCTCGTCGACGCCGTCAACCGGGTGGCGGACGGCGATGCCGTCTTCTCGCCGCGCCTGGCCGGCTTCGTCCTCGACGCCTTCCGCTCCGGCGCGCCGCCCGTCGACCCGGAGCTCGACACGCTCACCGCGCGCGAGCGCGAGGTGCTGCAGCTGATCGCCCGCGGCTACCGCTACAAGGAGATCGCCGCCCGCCTGCACCTCTCGGTGAAGACGGTCGAGAGCCACGTCTCCGCCGTCCTGCGCAAGCTGCAGCTCTCGAGCCGCCACGAGCTGACGCGCTGGGCGGCCGAGCGCAGGTTGATCTAGCGCGCCGGACGCGACTTCTTCGCGCGCGACGGCTGGACGCGCTTGGGCTCGCCCGGCATCTTCGGGAACTGCGGCGGGTAGGGCGCCTCGCCGACGCCGGCGGCCTCCTCGCGCTCGACCCACTCGAGCAGCACGCGAAGGTCGCAGACGGCGTCGTCGATGCCAGCCTGGACGTCGCCGAGCTTCGCGAAGCGCTCCGGCATCGAGGCGAGCGTGAAGTCCTCGGTCTCGACGTCCGGGAGCTCGTCCCAGGTGACGGGCGCCGAGACGGTCGCGTCCGGCCGCGCGCGGACGGAGTAGGCCGACGCGATCGTCCGGTCGCGCGCGTTCTGGTTGTAGTCGATGAAGACCCGGCGGCCGCGCTCCTCCTTCCACCACGCCGTCGTCACCTTCTTCGGCATCCGCCGCTCCACCTCGCGGGCGAAGGCGAGCGCACAGCGGCGCACCTCCGGGAAGCTCCAGTTCGGCTCGATGCGGCACGCGATGTGGATGCCGCGGTTCCCCGACGTCTTCGGCCACCCGACGAACCCGAGCTCGTCGAGCACCTCGCGGACGAGCATCGCGACCTTCTTCGCGTCCTTGAACGTCGTCCCCGGCTGAGGGTCGACGTCGATCCGGAGCTCGTCGGGATTGTCGACGTGCGCCCGGCGCGAGGGCCACGGGTGGAAGTCGATCGTCGCGAGGTTCGCTGCCCACGCGACGTGCGCGACCTCGGTCACGCAGAGCTCGTCGGCGTGGCGACCGGACGGGAAGGTGACCCGCGCCGTCTCGATCCAGTCGGGCCGCCTCTCGGGCACGCGCTTCTGGTAGATCGCCTCGCCCTCGGCGCCGTCCGGGTGCCGCTTCAGCTGCGTGGGGCGCTCGTACAGCGCGCGGACGATGCCGTCACCGACGGAGACGTAGTACTGGACGTGGTCGAGCTTCGTCGCCTTCAGCTTGCGGTAGAAGACCTTGTCGGGGTTCGTCACCTTGACGGTGCGGCCACCCACGTCCAGCTCAACGAATGGCGACGCCATTCCGGTATTTCACCCTTCCGGGGCATGCCCGTGGGGTCGGGTCCTGCAATACCTGGAGAGCCGGCTCCCCCCTCACATACCCCGGCACTTGCGGCGGCCCGCTTTCGACCCCTCGAGGCGGGTTTCCGCGTTTCTGGGGACGGGTTTCGACGAGGCGCGGCTATCCTGCGCCGTACGGGAGAAGTGGCCGAGTGGCTGAAGGCGGCGCCCTGCTAAGGCGTTAGGTGGGGAAATCCCTGCCTCGAGGGTTCGAATCCCTCCTTCTCCGTCTCGAGCGCTGGCCGGGCGACTTCCCGGCCGGAAGATGCCCGCCTCCAGGCTGCCCTCTCGGTGCCAGAACTCGAGAATCCGTGGGCTAACCTACGGCCGCTAGGAGGGGTGCCGGAGCGGTCGAACGGGGCGGTCTCGAAAACCGTTAGGGGTGCAAGCCCCTCGAGGGTTCAAATCCCTCCCCCTCCGTCGAGCCCGCTGGCCTACCCTGTCCCACCTCGGAGAGGTGTCCGAGCGGTCTAAGGAGCGCGACTGGAAATCGCGTACGGGCCGAAAGGTCCGTCGCGGGTTCAAATCCCGCCCTCTCCGCCTCGGCGAGCATCCCCGGCCCAGGGGATGCTCGCCTTCCACCTAGCCGCTGGTCAGGAAGGCAACGAGGTCGTTGACCTGCTCGTCGGAGAGCTGGTCGAACGACGGCATGATCCCCGCCCGGTAGCCGGGAGCGATCTCAGCGTTGGGGTCGACGATCGCCTGGTGGACGAACGCCGCGTCCTTGCCCTTCAGCACCTCGTCCAGGTTCGGGCCGACGGCGCCGTTGCTCCCGGCGGCCGAGTACGTGTGGCATCCCCCGCAGCCGTTCGAGGCGAAGAGCGCCTTCCCGGCCTCCGCGTCGCCGGCGTGCTGCTCGGCCTGCGTCGTCGTCCCGCCCGTCTCGGTCGTGGTCTGCCCGGTCTCCGTCGTCGTCACCTCGGTCTGCTCCTGGCCGGCCGCCTCGGCCTCGTGATCCTCCTTCGCGAAGACGACCACGGCGCCGAGCATCCCGACGGTCAGGAGCAGCGTGAGGACGACGAACAGCCCGACCCCCTTCCGCCCGGGAAAGTCGGGGCGGTAGCGGGGAATCAGCAGCGCCGAGATCAGCGCAAAGGCGATGAAGATCGCCGCCATCCCGGCGAGCCCGAGCTTCTGGTCGTTCGTCAGGGCGACGAGCACGCCCGGAACCTATCGCAGCGGCCGGCCCCGGATTGCCGAGTCGCCCTGCGCCTCGCCCTACGGCAGCTCCGTCATCGCGCTCCCGCCGCCGCGCCGCACCGGCTCGGCCGCGGCCAGCACGCCGCCGCCGCCGAGAAACTCGATGCCGGTCGCGGCGCCGATCTCGCCTGAGTTCGCGAAATGGTGGCCGCGGGCCTCGAGCGCCGCGCGCTCAGGCGTCGACAGGAACGCGGGCTCCGCTCCCGTGTTGACCGCGTTCCGCTGGCTCGCACGCGGGTCGGCGATCGCCTGCGGAAGCGTCATTCCGAGGTCGACCCGGTCGAGCAGGATCTGGAGCACGGTGGTGATGATCGTCGCGCCACCCGGCGAGCCGAGTGCGAGGAACGGCCTGCCACCCCTCGTCACGATCGTGGGTGCCATCGAGCTCCGCGGCCGCTTGCCGCCCTCGACGCGGTTGGGATGGGTCGTCGAGTCGAAGTTGAAGTCCGTCAGCTCGTTGTTCAGCAGAAAGCCCCAACCGGGGACGACGAGCCCCGAGCCGCCCGTCGACTCGATCGTGAACGTGTACGAGACCACGTTTCCGGAGGAGTCGGACGTGGTCAGGTGCGTCGTCGTCTCCGCGCCCTCGTACGGGAAGGGATCGCCCGGCGGGACGGCCCCGGGCGCCGCGGTCGGCGTGATCAGCGCGCGCCTCGTCGCGGCGTAGTCCTCCGAGAGCAGCCCGCTCAGCGGCACGTCGTAGTACGCCGGGTCGGCGAGGTACGCGTTCCGGTCGGCGAACGAGTACCGCGACGCCTCGAGGTAGTAGTGCAGCGCAGCCTCGCGCGTCATCGAGGACAGGTCGTAGCCCTCCAGGATGTTGAGCGCCTCGCCAACGGTCGAGCCGCCGCTCGACGGTGGCCCCATCGACCAGACGTCGAGGCCGCGGTAGTCGACGTGCGTCGGCGCGCGCTCCGGCGCGGTGTACGTGTGGAGGTCGCGCATCTTGATCACGCCCGGGCGCCAGACGTGGTTCGCCGTCGGGCTCACGACCGGATGCCGCACGGTCTCGACGAGCGCGTCGGCGACGGCGCCCCGGTAGAAGCCCTTGGCGCCGAGGTGCGCGATCCGCTCGTAGGTCTTTGCGAGCTCCGGGTTCGTGAACACGGAGCCGACGTCTCGCGGCGTACCGTCCGGATCGAGGAAGAGCGCCGCGCTCGCCGGGACGTCGTCGAACCAGTCGCGGTTCCCGTTCACCTGGTCGAACCACACCTGGTCGACGACGTAGCCGTGACGTGCCACGTGGATCGCCGGGGCGAGCACCTCCGCGAGCGACATCGTCCCGAACTTCTCGAGCGCCTCGACCCACGTCTCCACGGTGCCGGGAACGCCGACCGACAGGCCGCTGTACCGGGCGTTGTTGAACGGCAGCGGGCGACCGTTTTCCCAGAACGAGGTCGGGTGCATCGCCATGGGCGCCGTCTCTCGCCCGTCGATCGTCGTCACCCGGCCCCCGGCGGTGCGGACGACCATGAAACCACCGCCCCCGACGCCGCACGAGAACGGCTCGGTGACGCCGAGTACGGCCGCTGCCGCGACGGCGGCGTCGACGGCATTCCCGCCCCGCCGCAGAATGTCGACCGAAGTCTGCGTCGCCAGGCGCTCGACCGAGGAGGCGGCGCCGCCCGTCCCGATCGCCGTCGGCGGCCCGGAGCCGCTCCCGACGTCGGCAGCCGCAGGTATTCCGCACACGAGTGCCGCTGCCACCACGAGGACAGTCGGCAAAGCAAGAAAACGCATGGCCCCTCCTCCGACGGCGCTGTCGCGCCCGACCATACGCTCTTCGCGCCGGGCACGCAATGTGGGAAAAGTGGGCGCACCTGGGATCGAACCAGGGACCTCCCGCGTGTGAAGCGGGCGCTCTCCCGCTGAGCTATGCGCCCGAGTGCGCCAACACTAGCGCGTAACCGCACGGACTCGTGCCTCGGCGCAATCGTGGGATCTGGGCCTCGGCGCGAGCGCATGCGCCGCGTAAGGCGACACCGGCTCGTAATCGGCGGACGACTATGGGATAACGGTGCGGGGCGTGTCGTGCCTTCCCAAGGAGCCGCACGCGGCACGCCCCACTCACGCTAACCGGCGGTCGTAAAGAATTCTTGAGTCGCGCCGGCGGCGTTCCACGTGAAGCAGCCGCTCGCCGAGCGCCAGCGACCCGAGCCGCTGGATGCCCGGAACCCGCGGAGACGGCGATGACGCTGTGCTAGCGAGACTGAATTCCCAGCACGGCAGCGAGCGAAGTCACCTCGAGGAATAGGTTCTGCACCTCTCCGACGCCGCGCTCCTTGCGGATGAACACGGTCGCGCCTGCGGCGGCCGCCTCCGCGGCGCCGAGCGTGGTCTCCGCGCCGGTCATTAGCAGGATCTGCACGGGAAGACCGGTCGCACGGATGCGTCGCGTCGCCTCCAGTCCGTCCATGACAGGCATCTCCAGATCCATGAGGATCACGTCCGGCCGCAGCTCGTCCGCGAGCTCGACAGCGATCCTTCCGTTTTCTGCAATTCCGACGACTTCGACTCGCTCGTCCTCCGAGAGCAAGGTCATCAACGACTCTGCGAAGAGCCTCTCGTCGTCCGCAAGCAGAACTCGTACGGCGTCCGGTGACGGCGGCAAAGGTGAGATGCGAGGACCCTACGACCGTCTGTTCCCGATTCCAAGTCCAGGCTCGAGGCAGTTCCCTGGCCAAAAGTCGGGCTGACAACCCGTGGACAGGGCTCCCAGTATCACCAGTGCCACTGGCTCGGTGCCCTTGAACCGGCAGACTGCTGCATCTACGTTGCGTATGTCCTCCGCGGCCATGGACAGGAGAAACACACCGGATCCCCTGACAGCCGTCGTCCTGGATCCTCATCCGATCTGGCTCGACGCGATCGAACTGGTGCTGCATCGGATCGGCGCGACTGTCGTCACGAAGACGTCGTCCTCGATCGAGGCTCTAACGACGATCGCGCGCGTCCAGCCAGGGCTGCTCACCCTCGAGCTCGACACTCCTCAGGGGGAGCCCGATGGGTTCGAAGTCATCCGGCAGGCGAGGACGCGGGCGCCGTCCTTACGTGCAATCGTCCTTTCGGCCCACCACGATACGGCCCACATCGACGCCGCCCTCGGCGCCGGGGCGGCGGCGTACGTCTTGAAAACTGCGCATGCCGACGACGTGACGTCCGCCGTCCGCCAGGCGTTCGAGCATTCGATCTACGTTTCCGCGGCTCGACGGCCGAGAGTGCCGGAATCGACCGTGCCGGCGCGATCTGCCGTCTCGAGCCCCACCGCCGGTCTGACCCGGCGCGAGCTCGAGATCCTCCGCCTAGTCGCCGACGGCCACACGAACTCACAGCTCGCCCGCATGCTCTGGGTGACCGAGCAGACGGTGAAGTTCCACCTCTCGAACATCTACCGCAAACTCGGCGTCTCGAACAGGACCGAGGCGAGCCGCTGGGCGCAGCTGAACGGGCTGCTCACGCCGCAGCCGTCCGACGCCTCGTCGATCTCCGCCTGACCGGCGCTACCATTGTCTGCGCCCGGCCGCGCTAGGTGGGGAGCTAGCGGTTCCCTGAACCCGCAATCCGCTCCAGCGGGGCTGAATCCCCTCCCGAGGGGGTCGCGTCCGAGACACGGGCTTCGGGTGCGAGCGTTGACAGTCAGGTCCCGCGCACTGGGAGTCTCCGAACCGCGTCAGGTCCGGGAGGAAGCAGCGCTAAGGAGTCCCTCTCAGGTGCCGCGGACAGCCTGACTCGAGCGAGCACCCCCTGCACCGGCTCGAACACACCGTCGAAGGAGGGTGCGCGGCCGGGCATTCGTTTTGCGCGCGCCCCCGAGGAACGGGCTTTGCCCGTTCCGCTCTTCGAGGCGTCGAGTGGAGGAAGTATCGTGCGCACCTGGGCCGCGCGGCGCGAAGCGCCGCCCGGCTTCATCGGGTCGCGCAAAGTCGTGAGACTTTGCGCGAAGCGAGGAACGCAGTGACCGCGCTCTACAGGAAATACCGTCCGCAGGACTTCGACGAGGTCGTCGGCCAGGCGGCCGTCGTCCAGACCCTGCGGAACGCGATCGACACGGGCCAGGTGCGGCAGGCGTATCTGTTCGCCGGCCCGCGCGGGACCGGGAAGACCTCGCTTGCGCGCATCCTCGCCAAGGCCATGAACTGCGCGAGCGGGCCGACGACGACGCCGGACGGCACTTGCCATTCCTGCGTCGCGATCGCCAACGGCACGTCACTCGACGTGATCGAGATGGACGCAGCCTCGCAGCGCGGGATCGACGACATCCGCGAGATCCGCGAGCGCGTCGTCCTCCAGCCGGTGGAGGGCCGGTACAAGGTCTACATCCTCGACGAGGCGCACCAGCTCACGGACGCCGCGTTCAACGCGCTCCTGAAGCTGATCGAGGAACCTCCGCCCCACCTCGTCTTCGTCTTCTGCACGACCGACGTCGCGAAGATGCTCCCGACAGTCCGCTCGCGGTGCCAGACGTTCGTCTTCTCGCGGCCCCGGCTCCCCGACCTCATCCGCCTGCTCTCCCATGTGGCGGAACGCGAGGGCATCGACGCGCCCGAGGCGGCGCTCTCCCTCGTCGCGCGGAGCGCGCGGGGTAGCTTCCGGGACGCAGTGTCGACGCTGGACCAGCTCGCGGCCGCGACCGGGAACCAGGTGAGTGTCCAGTCGGTCCTGCAGCTCCTCGGCGCCGTCGAGGAGGAGGCGCTGTTCCGGCTCTGCGACCTCGTGGTCGACAAGGACACGGCCGGGGCGCTGCAGTTCCTCGAAGACCTAGCCGACCAGGGACAGGACCTCGGTCGCCTCGTCACCGACCTCCTGGAGCACCTGCGGCACCTGCTCCTCGTCCAGCACATGGGCGAGGTCCCGGACTCCCTGCCGGTGACCGAGGAGACGCGCGAGCGGCTGCGCGCGCAGGCGAACCAGCTCCCGGGCCCGACCGTCATTCGGCTCTGCGACCTCCTGGCCGTGGCCGTCGACGACATGCGCCAGGGCGGTGACCCCCGCCTGCCGCTCGAGCTCGCGCTCATCAAGGTCACTCGGCCGGGCGCCGACCTCGACCGCGAGTCGCTCGCGTTCCGGATCGATCAGCTCGAGCACCGGACGCCGGGCGCCGTCCCCGTCGCGCCGGCCGAGCCCTCCGCGCCGACAGAGGAGCCGGCGGCCGCTGAGGCGCCCTCGCCGCCGCCGCTGGAGCTCGACCAGCTGAAGGCTGCCTGGCAGCGGTCGGTCATCCCCGCCGTCGAGGAACGGTCGGTCCCGACGGCGTCGGTGCTCCGAGAGGCGAATCCGACGGACATCGCCGGCGACACGCTGACGGTCGAGTTCCCCGCCGCGGCCTCGTTCCACCGCCAGCTCGCGGAGGAGCCGAAGAACGCGACGCTCCTCGTCGACGCGCTCTACGAGGTGACGGGCCGCAAGTTCGCGCTCGCGTTCCAGGTGGGCGAGAACGGGGAAACCGAGGCCGTGCAGGAGCGCCAGCTGACCGAGGAGGAACTCGTGGAGGAGATCAAGCACACATTCGACGCCCGCGAGGTGACACCCGAGTGAGCGGGCCGGGCGGCATGGACATCAACAAGATGATGCAGCAGGTCCAGCAGATGCAGGCCGAGATGGCCCGCGTTCAGGAGGAGCTCGCGACCCAGACCGTGGAGTCCTCCGCCGGAGGCGGAGCGGTGAAGGTGACGGCCAACGGCGCAGGCGAGATCGAGAAGATCGCGATCGCGCCGGAGGCGATCGACCCGGAGGACGCGGAGCTCCTCGCGGACATGATCGTGGGCGCGGTCAACGAGGCCCTTCGCTCGGCGAACGACCTGGCGCAGTCACGCCTGGGCGGGCTCGCCGGCGGGCTGGGGCTGCCCGGCCTGTAACGGACCGTCGTCTCACTCAGCGCTCGAGAAGCGCGTCCACGACGAGATCGACGTCCGCATCCGTCATGCGAGCGAAGAGAGGAAGCGTTATCGCGCGCGCCGCGGCGTCTTCCGTCCGAGGCAACGCGCGCGACGGCTGGATGCCCTGGTACGCCGAGAAACGGTGGATCGGCGGGTAATGCACGCTCGTCTGGATGCGCCGTTCGGCGAGCCGGGCCCGGATGTCGTCCCGTGACTCGGGATCGGGAGCGAGGGCGACCGCGAGATGATGTGCGCTCGTCGGCTCTCCGAGGCGGTCCGCGAAGGCCATGGTGTATCCGTTGACGCCGTGCAGGGCGTCCGCATAGGCACGGGCGAGGCGAGCGCGAGCGGCATTCTCCTCGGCGAGGAAGCCGAGCTGAACCAGTCCCATTGCGGCCCGCATCTCGTCGAGCCGATAGTTAAGCCCCGGAACGACGACGTCGTAGGTCGAGGCGTGCCCCCGATGGCGGTCCCAGGTGAGCGTCGTCATCCCGTGCGAGCGAAGTAGCCGAGTCCGATCGGCGACATCGGCTCGGTCGGTGACGATCATTCCGCCCTCGCCGACCGGCAGATTCTTGTTCGAGAAGAAGCTGAAGCACCCGACGTCGCCGATCGCACCGCAGAAGCGAGCGTCCCATCTCGACCCCGGCGCATGGGCGGCGTCCTCGATGACGGCGATCCCGGCTTGTCGCGCAAGCTTGAGCACCGCGCCCATGTCGCATGCGAAACCGCCGTAGTGGAGTACGACGATCGCGCGGGTCGACGGCGAGCGTGCCCGCGCGAGATCCTCGGGATCGAGATTGAGGTCTCCGTCGCCAACGATGTCGCAGAACACGGGAGTGGCGCCCACGCGCCGAATCGTGTTCGCAGCGGCGACGAACGTGAGCGACGGGACAATCACCTCGTCGCCGGGCCCGCAATCGAGCGCGAGCAGGGCGAGGTGAAGCGCAGCGGTGCCGTTTGCGACAGCGTAGGCATGGCGAACGTCGATTTCCTCTGCGAACGCGGCCTCGAACTCCGCAACCTTCGGCCCCATGCTCCACCAGCCCGACGCAACGACGTCTGCGGCAGCTTCGGACAGCTCTGGCCGCAGCGTGACATCCGACAGCGGCACTTTCCAGGTCTGCTCGCTCATTGAGATCCCGGACGCAGGCCTCGCCCCGTTGGGTGCCACATGAGCCCCGTCGTGTCCTTCATGGCCATATGTCTAGTTTTGTGTAAGGAGTCTTGAAAGATGCTGAGGTTCATGCCATAAACGATGTTTAGGGGAAGTATGTTTGGAGGAACCACCGTGCGGGCCACCGGGGAGGGGCCTCGGGGAGGGGCCTCGGGGGAGGGGAAGGCAGTTGCGGTCAGACGTGCGGCTCGATTCAACAGTAACGCTTACGCGTTCGCAGACAACGGCTACGCGAACCCGCGGTTGGCTGCGGCGTGCCATTGACGTCGGGCTCGCTGCCGCGCTGATCCTGCTGTTCACTCCTCTTCTCGTCTTGATCGCAGTGACAATCAAGATCGACAGTCGGGGCCCCGTCTTCTTTCGGTGTCGTCGCGCGGGTTACCGTGGTCGCGAATTCGAGATGCTGAAGTTTCGGAAGATGTACGACAGCGCAGGCGGTTCTCCGCTCACATCGGTCGACGATGCGCGCTTCACCCGAGTCGGCAGCCTTCTGGCACGAACGAAGCTGGACGAGATCCCCCAGCTGTTCAACGTCCTGAGGGGCGAAATGAGTCTCGTGGGACCGAGGCCGGAGGATCCCAGCTTCGTTGCGCCCCGCCGGTCCGAGTTCGACGTCATCCTCTCCGTGCGCCCGGGTATCACCGGGCTGAGCCAGCTCGCTTTCGCGCGCGAGACACAGATTCTGGCGGCGGAGGACCGTGAAGGGGACTACGAGCGCCGGATCCTCCCGCAAAAATTGCAGCTCGACCGGCTTTACGCGGACCGGGCGACGCTCCGCACGGATTTCGGAATTCTCGTGTGGACGATCATGGCCGTCGTCTTCAGCCGCTCGGTCGCGGTACACAGGGCCGATGGCCGCCTGACTTTGCGACGCCGTCCCAGGCCGATGGAGGCGCCCGCTACAGCGCCGGCCGCTCAAGAGGTGGGGAGCCACGCCGCGTGACGGACCCCGCGCTCGACATGGTCGATCAGCTGGGAGCTTCAGCGAGCGGCGCAGCGTTCGAAGACGTCCAGAACACGAAGGCCGTGATCCTCGCCGGCGGTCGAGGAACCCGACTGGCCCCGTTCACATCGGTCCTCCCAAAACCGCTGATGCCCGTCGGCAACCGCGCGATCCTGGAGATCGTCGTGCGCCGCCTCGCGGACTGCGGGATCACGGATGTGACGTTCTGCGTCGGCTATCTCTCCCACCTGATCAGGGCAGTGTTCGACGGTGGCGCCGCCAACGGGAATCACTACGGTCCCACGAGCATCAAATACGTTCAAGAACAGGAGGCGATGGGCACTGCAGCCCCGCTTGCGCTCGTGGATGGCCTTAACGACACCTTCATCGTGATGAACGGCGACGTCCTCACGACCCTCGACTACCGCAGCTTGCTCGGGCATCACCGCAGCGCCGGCAATGTGCTCACGATCGCGACGCATTTACGCACGACCAAGATCGACTACGGGATCCTGCACGTGGACGCGGGGAGTCGAATCCAGGCGTTCGAAGAGAAGCCTGAGATCTTGTCCTCGGTGAGCATGGGGATCTACGCGATGGAGCCCGTCATTCTCGAGTACCTGCCGCCGGGGCAGGCCTTCGACTTTCCCGATCTCGTGCGCGCCCTGCTGGACGACGACCAGCCGGTCGGCGCATTCCTCTACGACGGGCTCTGGTTCGATATCGGGCGTCACGAGGAGTACGAGCGTGCCGTCACCGCCTGGGAGGATCTCGAAAGGGATGAAGCGCGCGCGGCTCAATCGGACCCCGACAGAGCGCCGGTCAGGGCCGTCGAGTGAGCCAGGACCTAGCAGTCCCCGCGAACGACAACATCCATCCGCTCGACGGACAGCGGCATCGCAAGGCCCTCATCACCGGCGGAGCAGGGTTCATCGGCTCACATCTCGCGGAGAGCCTCCTCGCCGAGCGATGGGAGGTGTATGCATTGGACGACGTCTCGACTGGCTCCGTCGAGAACGTTGCGCGCCTGCTCGACCATCCGCACTTCCATCTTGTGGTCGAGTCTGTGCTCTCGCCTGCGGTGGTCAGCGAGCTGGTCCACAAGGTCGATGTCGTCTACCACCTCGCGGCTGCAGTCGGCGTTCGGCTCATCGTCGAGAAGCCAGTGCACACGATCGTCACCAACCTCCAGGGAACCGAAATCGTGGTCGACTACTGTGCGCGGTTCGGAAAGCGTGTCCTCGTGGCGTCGACGTCGGAGGTCTACGGCGATCACCGGGAAGAGCGCCCACTCCACGAGCAGGCGCGGCGCGTGTACGGTCCGACGACCGCACGGCGCTGGGCATACGCGGGCTCGAAGGCGATGGACGAATTTCTCGCGCTCGCATACCACGGTGAGCGTGACCTCGACTGTGTTATCGCACGCCTCTTCAATACGGTAGGCCCGGGCCAAACCGGCCGGTACGGCATGGTGATTCCAAGTTTCGTCGGGAACGCGCTGGCTGGCCGGCCACTCGACATCCACGGTGATGGGACGCAAACGCGATGCTTTTGCCACGTTCAGGACGTCATCCGCGCCGTCCGCGGGCTAATGGAGGAGCCGACGACGTCGGGTGAGGTCTACAACGTCGGTTCGACGAACCGCATCTCGATCGCCAGCCTTGCGGAGCGGGTGCTCGAGATGACCAGGAGTAAATCCGAGCTCCGGTTCGTTCCCTACGAGGAGGTCTATGGCCAGGGAATCGAGGACATGCTTCACCGCATCCCCTCGATCGAGAAGATCCACGCTGCAATCGGCTGGCATCCCACCCTCACCCTCGATCGGATCATCTCGGACGTCATCGACCATCAGCTCACAGCCCAGGCGTCAGAGACGTTTAGAGACGAAGCTGCAGCCGCAGGCGGGCTCGCATCCCGCTAGTAGTCGCCTCGAACGCATCGCCACGTGTGGCGAACCGCGCGGTCACCAGAGCCGCCGTCCGGCCGCGCGGAAGCGCCTGACAGCCTCGCGGTCCGGCCATGAGAAGTACGAGCCCGTGCTCAAATCGAGCGGCGACGTCTCTATGTCCCCTTGCTCGACGCGGTCGAGCACTTGGAGCAGAAGCTCGGCGGCGACCGCCTTCGACCGGTGTAGGAAGGCGTCGAGCGTCTCATCCGCATCGATCTTGAACGTCTGCTGGCCGCACAGGTCGCCGGCGTCGATTTCCTCATTGACGAGGTACACCGATACGCCAGCGGTCTCTTCACTATTCGCAAGCATCCAGAAGCTTGGCATGATTCCGCGATACTGCGGCAGAATCGAGCCGTGCACGTTTAGGCAAGCTTTTGCAGGTAGCTGAATCAGCGGAGTGTGGAAAATCTGCGGACAGCTCACGGAGACGATGACGTCAGTTCCAAGCGCTCCGACCTCCTCGAGAAATGAAGGCGCATTTACGTCCGAGGTCTCGGCGCAGCGAACGCCATGGAGCTTGCACGCGGCGGCGATTGAATCTCCTCGTGCCTTGGCCCGCACTGTTCGTGTTGCAAGGCCGAGCAGTCCCTCGAATCCAAAGGTCCGAAAATAGCGCCAGGCCGCCTTCGCGGTCGTCTGGTTCTTGTACAGTGGAGGAACCAGGTAGACTGCCGCCGTGTCCCGAGCGCGCTCGCGAAGGACTCGGTCGAAGAACGCCGGCAGGTAGATGGGGTCAGCCGTAGTAAGGAAGACAATCCTCACCTGAGCCCCCACGTGGCCAGTACTTCGTCGAATCGACCGAAGCGCAGACTCTCGAGCAGTGCTCGAACACGCACACCAAAGGTGGTACGTCCGAGTCCCTGCGCAAGCCTGAGTCGCCGCGGAACGCTTCCGCGATAGGTGCCGAGTTCATCTGGGTTGAACTCGTAGGGATGGCAGTAAATGACGGGCGGGCGTCCGTCCTCGACGACCGAGCGGACGGCCCGAACGATCACCTGCCGCGGCAGAACGCGGAAGTACCCGCCGCCAGCGACAGGTACGCGCCACTTCCCGTGGCGCCAGACTGCTACCGGAACCTCGAGAATCCGACGCCCTCCGGGCAGCGCGATCTCGTGCGGCGCGAGTTCCCAACCGCGGATTCCATAGCGGCGAGTTTGTACTGGAAAGATCGATGAGTCGATCTCGAAACCAACCTCGCAAAGGGTCTCAAGCGCCCACAGGTTCTCGCCGAGAATCGAGAAATCCTGCGCGCGAAACGCGGTAACGGGCAGGCCTGCAGCGTCCTCAACGGTCTGACGGGCTCGCTCGAGTTCCTGCCGGAGGCCGAACCGATCCATTTCGTAGAGCGGGCGATGGCTGTAGCCGTGGGCCTGCACCTCGTGCCCCTCCGCGATGAGCGTGTGAACGAGCGTAGGAAACGTCTCGGCGACTCGCCCTTGGACGAAGAACGTTGCTTTTACTCGAACGTCGTCGAGGAGGGCCAGCACCCGCTCCGTGTTGGTGACGACGCGCGCGCTGATCGGGGCATCGAAATCGACGCATGACTGGTACCAGTCCTCAACGTCCACGGTGAACGCAGCCAGAGGTCCCCGCCCATCGTCGGGCCGCCGAGGTGACACCGGTTGAGGCCGGTTGGCCGCACTGTCATTCATGGTGTCCGTCGCCGACGACCAAGGGGCTCTCGCCAGAATGAAAAGTTCGAATGCTTAGAAAACGCCTTCCCCCTGAGATCGCTTCCGCGCGTGGCGGGTACGCCTGCTTCAGCATAACGCTCCGTGGCAATTCGACAATGGCGCACCGATCCCTAAGATGAGCCCGATGGCGTCTTCCCGTCACGAGCAATCATCGCCTGAAACGACCACTCCGACCGTGCGCCGGATCTCGGTAATCATTCCGATGTTCAACGAGGAACGGAATATCGAGAGGGTCGTCGAAGACATCGCGGCACAGGACTTTGAGGGCGACCTCGAGGTACTCGTCGCGGATGGTGGCTCCACTGACCGGTCGCGCGAGCTGCTCGTCGCGGCGGCCGAGCGAACTGGCGTTCAGCTAACGCTCATTCAGAACCCCAAGCGGCTCGTTGCGCACGGTCTGAACGCGTGCGTCGGACAAGCAAGCGGCGATCTGATCGCTCGCCTCGATTGTAGGTCGCGGTACCCGGCCAACTACCTCCGCCGACTCGCAGCGCGCGCCGAAGACACCGATGCATGGAACGTGGCTGCCGTTCTCGAGCCCATTGGGCGCACGGCGATGGAGCGGGCGGTGGCGTGTGCGATGGACAGTCCGTTCGGTGGCATCGCCTGGACACGGCACGCACGCGGACGGGAACCGGTCGAGGTCGACACCGTGTACATCGGTGCGTATCGTCGAATCGCTTTCGAGAAGGTCGGTCTCTTCGACGCAAGCGTCGTCGACAATCACGACGAGGACTTCAACCTTCGGGTCCGTAAGGCCGGCGGAACCATTGTGCTCGATCCCACGCTTCGTGTGCGCTATACACCCGCCGGATCGTTTCGCGGCGTCTTCGCTCGCTACTTCGCGTACGGCTTCTACAAGCCGGCCGTCATGCGGAAGCACAAGCAGGTGCTGAGCGCCCGGAGCCTGGTACCAACGGTGTTCCTTGGCACGCTTGCAGTGTTACTCGGTGCCTCCACGCTCCTCCGTGGCGCGCGCCGAGTTCTCGCCGCCGAGATCGGGCTTTACACCGCCGCCGCCGGCGTGTTTGGAGCGGCAAGCGTCCTGCGCAGGCGCGAGTCATTGCGCCTCTTGCCCCGCGTGGTCGCATTGTTTCCAACATTCCACCTCGCGTACGGGACCGGGATGGTCGCCGGATGGCTACGACGAGGGAAAGCGGCCGACCTGCACGCGGCGGCGGAACCGGATACGGCACCGCCCTAGCCGGGCAGGCGAGAGAATCCCGCACGCCTTGGATTGCATTAGCCGCCGATGAAGCGCGCGACGCGCGCGGCTTCGGTCTCGAGCGTCCGTGCGCGAGCAACCTCCAGGCCGCGGTGGACCAGATCGCTTCGCAGGCGCTCGTCGTCGACGATTCTCAAAACCGCGCGGACGAGCGCGTCGACATCCCGCGGTGGAACCAGCAGGCCGGCCTGACCATGTTGCAGCGCGGCGGCGACACCTCCTACGTCCGTCGCCACAACAGGCGCGCCGGCGGCCAGGGCCTCGGTGAGCACCTGGGGCACCCCCTCAGTCAGCGAGACGTGAACGAAGACGTGCGCGGAGCGATACAGGGAAATGAGGGCCGGGCCGAATGGGATGAACCCACGCAGCTCCAGGCGATGCGAGATCCCAAGATCGCGGGCGCGGCGGCGAACCGGTTCGCGGAGCTGGCCGTCGCCGAGCCAAGTCAGACGAAATCGTCCGGGGCGCTCCCGCTCGAGTCTCGCGAGCGCGTCAACGAGCAACAAAGGGTTCTTTTCTGGCTCGAGTCTTCCTACCGCGAGCAGGCTGATCTCCTGGCTCCACTCTCGTCGCTGAGGTTGTGATGCGACGTCGTCAGCTCGGACAAGCGAAACCGTCATCGGCAAGACCGACTCGCGGTTGCCATATCGGCGGGCAATTTCCGGGCCCACGACGGTCGTCCTCAGCGCTCTCGAGAGCAGTCGATAGGAGATATCGAGCGCATGCACGCCGAGCAGGAGTGGACTCCAGCCCGCGCTGGAAAGCCGGCCGCGAAAATAGGCGACAGTGTCTTGCCTCACACCGACGACCACGCGCTTTCCGCGAACGAGCCCAAACAGTACGAGAACGAGGGCAAACGGGTGTGGACCGAAGACCCACAACGCATCGACCTCCCGAAGTCCACGCCAGAGTTGTCGGACCGTCGGAGCAGACGCACGCGCCAAAGCCCGGACGTCGCGTACGCTCGGGTAAAACGGCAGCTGCACGATGTCGAGGTTGGTCAGCGGAACGTAATCCGGAGGCGCATCGCCTCGGACGGTTCGGCCGAAGAGCACCACGCGGTCGAAAGCTCGGCCGACCTCGACTGCAAAAAGGAGAAACGCGCTGTCAACCGGGTCGGCTGAAAGCCGCTCGCCGCCTGCCGTTCTCGTGACGCGGTATACGGCGTCGACGTAGATTCCGAGGCGCAGGCTCAGCCCTTCATGTCCCTTACCGGCTCATCCTTGCGCATCTGGTCCGGACGAGGCGGGCACGCGACCGAAACGCTGCGGGCGAGATCACCTTACCGAGGTCGAGCACCCGAAACCGCTCGATCGGGATGTTCGAGAGCTCTGGATAGTCCACAGGCGGAAACAGCCCCGCATATCGGTCCGACCGGTAGCTCTGCGGATGAACGGCGTAAAGGTTCAGCGCGCCGCCCGTGTCGCCCAGATACATGCCATACCGTTGCAGCGCCCGTGCGATCGTCCGCTCGTACGGGCGAAGCCGCAGGCTGTCGAGGTCGAGCGCGGGATCGAGCTGGAGCCGCGCCCCCTCCGGCAGTGCATCCGGCCGAGTGCTCTGCCCATCCGTCTCCGTCGCGGGCGCGACCGCGCCGCGCGCAGAAGTGTACGGGTAGCTGAACATCAACGCATGTCGGATCTCACGCGACTTCAGCTCCCCCGGCCAGATCAACCCCGCCACGTTCGAAAAGCCTGAGCCGCGCGTCGAGAACCCGAACGGGTACGTGCCTTTGCCCTTGATGAGCAGTGTGTTCGCCCAATCCGCGCTCCAACGCCCGCCGGCGCTGCGTGCCCCGTAGAAATCGAACTGGCATCCGGTCCGGCGGTCGAGCACGGTCATGTGACCGTCGCCCTCAGGATCGGGCGCCGCCGCCGGGGGGATCGGGACACGTCGGAGCCAGTCCGCACCCCTCCACGACGCCGTCAACCGCACATCGAAGCGCGGCGTCGCCGGGCCTGCCTCGTAGACCGGTACGGTCCACGCCCTCAGGGCGACCGTGAACCCTCGTCTGTCCGCCAGATCCTTCAAAGCGGCTACATAGCGGGCGGAATTCGGATCCACCGTTGCCCCTGCGACGATCGGACGATTGAAGGGGCTCGCCCGTCCATAGAGCGGCGCCTTCCGCGGACGGGAAACGGGTCGCGGAGATGTGGGAACGGTCGTGTACGCCGGAATCGCCGAAGGTGAACTCGAGAGTGTTGCGACGCGGTCGGGCCGCTTCACAGATGCATCGGAACTCGCGCCACCGAAGGTTGCAAACGCAACTGCGCACAGGAAAGCAGCACGGCCGATCATTCCAGTGCCTCGGGCGACGCACGAAATGTAACGCTCTCTCAGATCGTCCTGCCGTTCTTCGCTCCAGGGATGCTCGACGACGCGAAGGTCACTTGAACGTATTGCACCCGTTGAAGACGATCTCGCTGCTCTGCCTGTACTGCTGCCCGACCGTGAGGACGCGGAGGTTTGAGATCAGGCTCGGCGGAAGATTGACGTATGTCTTGTCGCCCCAGATCGTCGCGTACGGATTCGACGAATACGACTGCGGGTTCTCGGCGTAAAAGTCGATCGTCGAGCCCGAAACGTCGCCGAGATAGGCGCCGTATTGCTGGAGCGCCCGCGCGATCACACGCTCGTGTGGCTGGCTGAGGGAGTTGACGTTGAATGCAGGGTTGAGCTGGACGCGGGCTCCCTCGGGTATCGCGTAGGAGAGGGCGCTGTGGCCGTCGCTCTCCGTTGCCGGCAGCACCGGCCCGCCGTCTTTGACGTAGGGGCTATTGAAGACGAGTGCATGATCGATTACGCCCTCGGTGCCATCCGGGTTGACGAACTCGTGCGGGAACATCAAGCCGGCGAGTAGACCGAAGCCGGAACCTCGTGCCGACGTGCCCTTCGCGTAGACGCCGTCCGACGACGTTGGCAGTGCGTTCGCCCAGCCCGACTCCCAGGCGCCGTTCACCCTGGCCGCGTCGTAGAAGTCGTACTCACAGCCGGTCGAACGATCGATGATCACCATATGACCGTCGCCGCCCGCGTCCGGCCGCGCAGCATCCGGGATCGGGACGTTGACCAGCCAGTCGGCGGCGCGCCATGATGCCGTCAGCCGGACGTCGTATTTCGGTGTCCTCGCGTCGGCATAGTAAACCGGGACGGAGTAGCTCTTTGCGGCGATCAGTACGCCGTAGTTGGTCGCGGCGTGTACGAGCCCGGCGACCATGGCCGAGGAATTCGGGTCGACCGTCGCGGACGTGGGAATTCGCTGGTTGAACGGACTCCCGCTGGAGTACCAGCGGCTTGCGCTTGGGGTCTGGGAAATCGGCGGAGCAGCGACGACGGCCGTCTGCGGAGACGTGGCGGACGCGGATCCGCCGGCGTTCGTCGCCGTCACGGCTACGCGAAGCGTGGAGCCGACGTCGGACGTTGTCGCCTGATAGTGCGGAGAGACACCCCCAGGGATGTTCGCGCAGCTCCCGCCGGACGAGTCGCAGCGCCGCCACTGAAAGGCATAGGTGATCGGCTCGAGGCCGGTCCACGACCCTGGCTCCGCGGTTAGCGTCTGACCGGCCTGCGCCGTGCCGGACACCGTTGGCAAAGCTGCGTTCACTGGCGGCAACGGCTTGGGCCAGACGACTGCCGTCGGAGCCGATATGGCTCTGCCTAGCCCGGCGGAGTTCATCGCCGTCACGACGACGCGGAGCGTCGAACCGATGTCGCTCGCTGTCGCTTGGTACGACCCCGCGGTTGCTCCCGGAATACTGGCGCAGCCGGCGCCGGTGGAGCCACAGCGCTGCCATTCGTAGCCATATATGACGGGCTCCGGACTCGACCACAGGCCCGGGTTCGCCGCGAGTGTCTGACCGTCTGCGGCCACGCCGGTAATCGTCGGCGGGGAAATGTTTAGTGGTGGAGTGAGCGGGGCGGAGACCAGCGGAGGGCTGAGCGCCACGAGCTGGCCGATGTTGCTGCTGGATCCGCTTCCCGACGTGATGGCGACCTTGTCGCCGGTCGCCCCCGCGGCGGCCTTCACGAAGTCGGCCGCCTTCGCACGCAGGGCGCTCGTCCCGCCCCTCGTCGGCTCGTCGTATCGTTCTTCGGTGCCCAACGGAGAGACGGTCGTCTTGATGCCGTTGTGCGCGAAGAACGCGACCACTCGATCGTCCGCAGCAGTGGTCGTCACGGAGGGGGCGACAATCTGGTTCGTGTACGAACGGCTGCGGCCACTATGCGCATCGATCGGTCGCAGCGAATCAACGCCGCGGTACGCGAGGATGGCGCCTGCCGCGCCTACGGGTTGGGAAAACTTCCAGGTCCACGTATACGACTCCGGCTCCGAGCTGCTGACCACCTTGAAGTACAGGGCTTGGGCGAGCGACGCATACAAGGGGTCGTTGTTGTCGCGCCGGATCACTGTCCATCCTGGCGGCGTCGCGATCGGCGCGCCTGCGGGAAGCCGGACTGCGAGAGCTGCAAGCATGACGTCGCCGGCGGCGATGTTCGCTGGAACGGCGAGAGACAGCGAGGAAGACGGCGTGGAGGTTGCGGCGGTCGACGTAGACGAAAGCATCGGCGCCGCGGGTGCGGCAGGTGTTGCGAGTCCCGAAACGACGACTACGTAGGCGGTGGCGGCAGCTAAGCGGCTTCGATTCGGCATTTCCCCCCTTATCGACAACGGCCGCTGGACCTGAAGCTCGGAAACCTATAGGACCCGCAGGACGAAGAGCGCGTGAACCTCGCCCACGACGTCCGCTACCGTTCGTGGGTGTCCGGCGCGCGCGGCCCGCGTTCGCATCCTTGGTACGGGTGGCTTCCTGCGGTGCTCCCCGTCGACGCCCGCCGCCTCCGGATCGACGACCCGGAATTGGCCGCAACGTTCGACGGCGTCGGCGTTGAACTTGTCGACTCGCAGCCAGACGTCGAGATCGGGCCGGTCGAGCGACTGCGAGGCGATGCTGCACGAGCAATCGCCACCATCGCCTTCGAGCCACGCGACGGTCAGTCACGAGTCGCTCGGGCGTTAGCCAGAGGTATCGGCTCGATTCGACTGCGAGTGGCCGCCCGGCGCGAGCGCCGCCGAATGCGGCTGGCCGGCTATCCGGAAGTGGTCGCGATCCGCTGGGATTTCGAGCATGCGCTCCGTCTCCCCGGAAAGCATGACGGTCGGCGCAGTGGGATCGAACTGCTGCCTCTGCGGGCAATCGTTCTCGGAACCCGAGGCGATGTTGTCCGAACCGTCTTCGACGAGGCGGTCGAGGCCGCCTTCCGGGCAGACGGGGCATCGGTTGAGCAAGAGGCGCCGGTCGTTCGAGCCGCCGCACTCATCGTCGTCGGAAGGACCGAGGTTCTGCGGGTGGCGATCGGGCGCTGTGGGCACGAGCTAGAGGCGCAGTGTGAAGCGCTGAACCTCCTCAGCGCGGTAGCGCCCGCTCGGGTCGCCGAGCGGATACCTTCGATGCTCGCGCATGGGAAGGCGGGGGTCGGCGATTGGACCCTCGAGAGCAGGCTGCGCGGCGCGCCTGCCCCGGTGCGGCCGGCGGGCGCGTTGCTAGACGAGTGCGTCGACTTCCTCGTCGCATTGCATACCGCAGTACCCGGTCGCAGCGACGAGCGCACAATTTCCGCGAACGCGGACGTCGTCGCCGGTGTGTGTGCGCACGAGCAAGCGAGCGAGCTCCGACGACTCGCCGAGCGTCTGGAGCGAAGGCTCGCCGACCTCCCGCGTGGATTCGCCCACGGAGACTTTTGGGGCCGCAACCTCCTCGTCGACTCCGAGAGGCTCGTCGGCGTCCTGGACTGGGCCGGCGCGGGAACGGGACGGCTGCCTTTGCTGGACCTTCTCCATCTCCACGTCAGCGCGACACGCTGGACGAGAAACCTCGACCTGGGGCCGGTGCTCGTCAAAGAGTTCTTGCCTTGGGCGCGGGCAGGCGCGGACCCCAGTGTCCGCGCGTACTGCCAACGTCTCGGACTTCACGTCACACGTTCGGAGCTCGAATCGCTCGTCGTCGCCTACTGGCTGGGCCGGGTGGCCCATGAGCTCAAGACGACGAGGCATCGAGACCAGCCGGCGTGGCTGCGGCGGAACGTGTTGGAGGTCCTGGGCGACGTCGCAGCTCACGGCCCAGGGTCGAACCTCGCGCGTCCTACCTTCAGGTAGCCGTTCGCCCACCGGTAGCACCGCCGGTCGGTCCGAAGCCGCCGGACTCGCCTTGTCAGGCGCCGGAGCGGGCGGGCCGCCCGCCGCAGCCGGGACGGAGGGACGTGCATGGACCGCGGCGAGAGTCCGACCCGGCGCAGCGCTTCCCGGCAAGCCGCGACGTCGTACGGCACCGCATGAAAGATTGCCTCTCGGCGGTCGAGGTCGAGGACGAGGAAGCGTGCCCGCACGACGCGCTCGCGTGATTGGCCGACGCTGCCAGGGTTGAGAAGGACACGCTCGCCTGCCGGGAGGCTTACGGCCCCGCCAGCCCCAATCGTAAGCGATCCACTCTCTCTACCCCACGCCCACGGCAGGTGGGTGTGGCCGAGGAGGAGGATCGTGGCCCGAGGCTGGTCGGCCGCGATCCGGTCGAGCTGACGGGCCGCCTGCTCCGCGCGAAGGGTGTATTCCCGCGGGTCGTCGAGCGAGCCGTGCGCGACCACGACGGTGTCCGCCTCCGCACGCAGCGGCAGCCGCTCCAGATATGCCCGCGCCTCGGTTTCCAGGACGCCGGCGGTCCACTCGAGGCTCTTCCGGGCGAGCGGGACGAGGTCGGCGGCGGGAAGGCGTCCGAGCGCGAGGAGGTCGTGGTTTCCCGCGACGCTGATGGACTCGAGGCCGGCGACGACCGCGACGCATTCATTCGGGAAGGGGCCGTAGCCGACGAGGTCGCCGGCGCAGAGGTAGCCGTCGACTCTCTCTGCCCGGAGCCCGGCGAGGACCGCCTCGAGCGCGTGCAGGTTCCCGTGGACGTCAGCGAGAACGCCGTACCGCACCGGACTCGGCCGTCTTCGGCGCCTCCGACTCCCGTCTGTTCAGCGCCGAGCGAAGGCGGCGCGAGACGCGCCAGATCGAGCCGCGAACGACAGGCATGGGATCGTCCCAGGCCCAGGCCGACTTGGCCTCGCACGTGAGGGCCCAGGGCACCCACCGGCGGAGCGGGACACCGGATGCCCGCGCCGCGCGCGCGTCGTGGAGGTTGTAGCACCAGCGTACGCCGGAACAGACGGGCGCAATTCGCGCCCTCGACGTTCCGACAAGATCGTCGTAGACGAGCGCGGGCAGGTTGACACCCGCGCGGGCGCCGGGATGATGCCAGAGACTGAAGCGCGGGTTGACCTCGAGTAGACGGAGCTTCCCGTCGCGGCCACGTTTGAAGTCGAACTTGGCCACTCCGCGGAGGCCGATGCGGCTCGTCAGGTCGCGCCCGAGCCGGCGAACGTCCGCCGCGTCAGTGATGAGAAGCGCCGTCGAGGAACCGTACTGCGGCGGGTAGGTCCGTATCTTGCGCCCAGTGAATTCGCCGCGGACAAGACCATCACGGTTCACATAGACGTGGTAGCTCTCAATGAGCGTCTCGGGCCCCGGCACCAGCTCCTGCGCAACGGCGTCGACGCCCGCGTCCGCGAGTCTCACGGCGACGTCGCGGAGCTCCTCGACCGTTTGAACATGTACCGCCTTCGTTCGACCAGCAAACGGCTCCCACGTCTCCCACTGGCGCGTGACGGGTTTCACGATGATGGGCGGGCGAAGCTCGATGTCGGGCGAGATGCGGACGCTGGGAGGCACGGGAAGGTTAAGGCGCTCAGCGAGCGCCTGAAAGCGCTCCTTGTCGACGAGGTCCTCGACAAGCTCGGCATCGGGAACGACGAAGCGAAACGCCTCCCCGAGCTGCTCGCGGTGACGGGAGACGAGGAGGAGGTCCCAGTCGCCCTGGTAGTACAGGACGGGCCGCGCCTCCTGCGCCTCTCCGAAGCGGAGGAGGCGCGCGAGGAGTTCGCCCGGCTCCTTCCAAGGGTCCACCGATTCAATGACCGCATCCGTGAAGCGGGAGTAGCGGACGATCGCGCCCGGCGCCGCGACGACACCGCAACGGATGCCGGCAAGCCCGAGCGGGCGGAGGAGGTCGATGTCGCCGATGACGCAGGCGAGCGGTTCTGGCCGCGGGAAAGTTACGCTTCTCGGGGACACGTGCCCCGAAGCATGGGCCAACGCCGGTCCAACCGCAAGCTGCTCGCCAGTGGCGTGAGAGACGAAATCCGGCTCGTGCCGAGACAACGTTGACCGCGTCCCGCCTCACACTCTGGCCGCCCCTTCCGCCTGGGGTCTACGCGCGCCGGCGTTCCACCGACCTTCCCTTCCCGCTCGGTGCGAAGGGGTGCTCGCTCTTCGCGCGAGGCCGCCACGCGCTCTGGGAGGGAGTTCGGTTCCTCGGCGTCGAGCCGGGAGACGAAATCCTGGTTCCCGCGTACCACTGCGGGAGCGAAATCGAGGCGCTCGCCGGCGCGGGTCTCATTTGCACCTTCTACGAAGCAGGCGAGACGCTCCAGCCTGACGACGGCGAGCTCGAGTCACTGCTCACGCCTCGCTCCCGCGCGCTGTTTCTCATTCACTACTACGGCTTCCCCCAGGATGCTCCTCGGTGGCGACGGTGGTGCGACGAGAGAGGCCTCCTGCTGATCGAGGATTGCGCCCAGGCGTGGCTCGCCTCGCACGACGGACGTCCGCTCGGGTCGTTCGGCGATCTTGCGATCTTCAGCCTCTACAAGACGTTCGGAGTGCCGGACGGCGCCGCGCTCGTGTCGACCGGGCAGGCGAGAGGCTCGCGCGCCGCCGGCCGACTCGGGCTCGTCCCCGTCGGCAAGAAACACGTCTCCTGGCTCATGACTCGGTCGGAACGGCTCGACGCCTTCCTCTCTCGCTTCGAGCACGAGGAGGTCGAGGATTTCTCCCTCGGTGAGCCGGCGAATCCCTCGTTCGCGACCCGTTTTCTCCTGCCGCGGGTTGCCCGTCCGGATGCTGCGGCACGGCGGCGGGCGAACTACCGAATCCTCCTCGACGAGTTCGTCGAACATGTACCGCCACCATTTGCGCGGCTTCCCGAGGAAGCATGCCCTCTCGTCTTCCCACTCGAGGTCGGAGGGCGGCCGGGGCTCCGCGAACGACTGGAGCGGGAGGGGATCGAAGCCCGGCGGTTCTGGCCCTTCCTCCATCCTCTGTTTCCCGCCCGGGACTTCCCTGGAGCCGTCTCTTGGCACGATCGCTTCCTCGCATTGCCAGTCCACCAAGAGCTCCGCGAGGGAGAAGTCGGTCGGGAGGCAGCCGGGATCCGCCGAGCGCTCGCGTCGCGAGCCCCCTGAACCGGTGACTTCGTCCCTGTCTGAGACCGAGGGCCTTGAGCGCCGTAAGCGAGGGCTCACGCCGAGAGTGCTGTCCGGCTAACTCGTGCGGAAGCCGCTCGCCGCGCGGCGCCAGAGTGCGAGGAGGTCTCGCCCTCGCGGAACGAGATCGCTCATGCGCGCACCCAGAGCACGGGCAAAGAGAACAGCTACGGCGAGCCCGCCCGCCGTGTACGCAATCGTCGAGGCAACGGCCGCACCCAGACCCCCGTACGGCGGTATCAGGACGATGTCGAGCGCTACGGTGATTGCGAACGCGACGGCCACCGCGGCGGTCTCGAGCCCAGGCCGCGACTGTGCAGTGAGCGCGTCACCGAGGAGTTTGAGGGAAACGATCCCGAACGCGCCGAACGCAAGCACGCGAAGGTCGTCTACCGACCCCGCGAACTCCTTTCCGAAGATGGCGGTACAAAGGACAGGAGCCGAGACGACCATGATCACTGCCGGCGCCACTGTGAGAAGCATGGCGGCCCGAAACAGCGTGGCCGCCTGTCGCGCGGCTTCTGTGGGCTGAGCACGAACAAGATCGGGCCGCTGGACGTTGACGAACGCCTGTGGCAAGAAGAACAGTGCTTCGGCCCAAGCAACTGCGACGCTGTACAGCCCGAGCTCCCGCGACCCTGCGATGGCCCCGACGAACCACTGGTCGAGACGGTAATTCCCCGTCAACATCACGCGTCCGGCGTGCACCTTGATCCCAAAGCCGACCACGGGCCTGACGAGGGCACGGTCAGGTCGGCCGAAACCGGCGAGCCTGCGTTGCACGTACCACACGAGCAAGGCCGTGCTCGCCAAATACCCACCGACCATTGTGGCGATCGCGGCGAAAACCGTGAGTTCGCCCATGGCCGCCAGGATTCCATTGACCGCAGCGGTCAAGAGCGGGCCCACGACATGGGCGAGGTTCGCCGCGGCGAACCCGTAGTCTGCCTGAACGAGATACAGGAGGTACAACTCGAAGATGATGACCGGAATCGACGCGAGCGCGAGCCATCGGGCGCTGGCGTCCGCGTCGCCGGCCAGTGCCGGAAACAGGGCGATGAGGCCGGCGACAACGCCTATCGATGCCGCGCCGAGGACGACCGAGAAGACGATGGAGTTCGTCGCAAGCGCCGGCCTGAGGTGCGGCGAGCGCCCCGCGAGATTCGAGTGTGCCTGATGGACGCCGAGGGCAGCCAACTGTGAGGTCAGGAAGACGATCGTCGCTAGGAACGCGACATCGCCTCTGCCAGCAGGCCCAAGTGCTCGCGCGATGACCAGGACGTTTACGAGCGCGATGACCGCCGCTGCTACCTGGCTCAAGTACGTGAAGAGCGCCGCAACGGCAAACGGCGGGCGCGCGACGGTCCTTGACTGGCGTGAGCCGCCCCGCCCTACCATGATCTGAGGATATTCATGCCAAGCTGGGAAGCTCTTGCCGGGCCTGCTGGCGATCCAAGTGCGTTCGGCAGGACGATCGATCGCGTGGCGGTCGCACCGTTAACCGCGGTGGTCGCTGCATCCGTGGTCGCTATCGCGCTTGGCGGCGCAGCCGCCGCCGATGTGAGACTTGCCCTGGCGCTGACTGCAGCCGTCGTGGTTGGAGCCGCGCTGGTTCTGAAGCCGTCATTTCTCCTGCCCATGCTCGTCGTGGGGGTATTTCTCGAAGTCGTCAGCCTCGGAGGGCTGGGACTCGTGCCACTCATTGCCCCGGTAGGGCTTCTTTTCCTGCTCGCCGCCGCCTTGCGGCCGGGCACGGAGATCCGTGTCGGAGCGCCGCTCGTGTGGGCGTTTGCGTATGCGATCTGGGCGTACGCCAGCGGACTCTGGACCGTCAGCCTTGACGGGACCGCTTACCTCATCGCGTCGCTCGCGATCTCGGTCGTGTACATGCTCTGCTTCGCGGCACTGCTCGACAACGAGCGCGAACTCGAGCGCGTGCTGTACGCCTTTACCTTCGCGGCCCTCGCAATCGGCGCCTTCGCCATCGGTGTGTTCGCGCTGGGTTTCTCTGAGAGCCTCACCGAGGGTCGAAGCACCGGCGGAACGGGCGATCCAAACGTGTTCGCGGCATATCAAGTCGTGGCTCTGCCGCTTGCTGTCGTGCTCGCGGATCGCGCGCAGAAGCGCTGGGAGAGGGTCGTCGTCTATGGCGCGATCCTCGCGGTGATCGGCTCGGTGCTTACATCCGTCTCACGCGGCGGCGTCCTCACGTTGACCGCGTTGACCCTTCTCCTACTGGTTGCGCCGGCACGCACGTTCTTCCGCTCGGCGCGCCACAAGGCGATCTTCGCGACAGCCGCGGTGATCGCGGCGACCGTCTCGCTTGCGGCAAGCGGCGACCAAATCTTGCCGCGTCTCGAATCCGTCTTCGGCGATGACGCCGCGGAAACCGCAGCGAGCCGGGGCTCCGGTCGGCTCGAGTTCTGGGCGGCAGCATGGCGATCTGCCCATGAACGGCCGCTCAATGGCCTCGGCTACGGCGCGTTCCGCGATGTCTCGAACGAGCTGATTGTCGATACGCCAGGCGTCAGCTTCCAGCACTTCGAGCTGCGACCAGGTGGATCCCGTGTTCACAGCGCGTACCTTGGGTCGCTCGCCGAGCTCGGCATCGTCGGGCTGGCGCTCTTTCTGGGCCTACTGTGCTCGACTGCGCTTGCGCTTCGCCGCACGGCGAAGCGAGCCCGGGCGGCCGGCCGCTACTTCGTTATGCGAGTGGCAAATGCGCTCCTGCTCAGCCTGCTTGGCTGGTCGATCGCCTCTGTCTTCCTCTCCTCCGAGACTTCGCGCCCGTTGTGGATCGTGGTCGGACTGGCACTCGCGCTTCCGAAGCTCGTCCCGAAAGGCCCGCCAAGGGACACGGCGGTGCGGCTATAGGCGCAGCCGCCGGGCGACGCGACGCATGGCGATCGATGTGGTCGCGAGTACGCGGACGGGATGCCATGCGCGCGTGAGTACGAGCGTTCGAGTCTGGCGATCGCCGTTGGCGAAGCGCTGCTTGTACGCTTCGCCGCCGGAGAGCATGTCGTACTGGGCGGCCCCCTCTTCGATTGCGTCGCGAATCGTTCTGCCCAGCAGCACGATGCCCGCGCTGCGCCGAGACCATGCGGGATCCAGCCCCGACTGGTAGTGGGCGTACCGTTGACCGATTCGCCAGCCGAACCAGGCGGCGATCGGCTGCTCGTCGATCTCGAGAAACCAAAGGCGCAACCAACCGGCGTCTAGAGCAGCAGCTGCGAAATTCAGCAACGCACTGTGGGCGCCAGGTCTCGACAGGGTCGAGGTCCCCCGCGTTTGCCACCGGCGTTCATGGAGGTCGAGGAAGGCGGATACGTCGGCCGTCAGTTCGGCCGCGCTCAAGGTCCGGCGAAAGCGCACAGCGTGGTCGCGTTCGAGTACGCGAAGCTCGCGACGAAGATGCGCACGAAACTTCCGACTTCGCGTCGCGAGGTAGTCGTCCCAGGACGAGATGCCTGAGAGGTCGATGTAGGGGAGCACTTCCCGATGGTCCTCCACCGCGGCCAACCGTCGCATGGACCACCGCCTTAGCGAAACCACCCACTGAGCCGCAATATCGACGTTGTCGAGGATGATGACTGACCAGTCACCCTTCCTCTGCGCAAGCACGTTGGCAGCGGCAAACGCGACGGTTTCCTCATCCTGGGCGGCCGAGACGGGGTGGAAGTAGTCACCGAACGGGCCGCCGGCGAAACGCAGTCGCCGCGGTCGCTCGCGAAGCGAGATCACGAGCGGGAGAAGACCGCGAAGCCCCTCCTCGTCGCGGACGACGACTACCCACGGCGCCGTCTCACCCGGTTGGCGCGCGAGCCACGCGCGGAACCACTCAGGCGAGATGAACGCGTTTTCACGGCTCTCAGCGAGCGCGCGCCACGCCCGCTCGAAATCCGCCAGTGCCGCGAGGTCAGTGACAACGTCGACGCTCGCCGTGCGAGGACTGCCTTTGAGATCTGCGCCGATCATACGCCTGCGCTCCGGACCCGGATGTTCACACCGCCCGCTGCGTACGCTTGCGCAGCTCAGACGTTGTATAGAGACGGTTTGTAGTCACCGAGGGCCGTCTCGAACCACTCGATCGTGCGCCGTAATCCCTCCTCGAGCGACACTTGGGCGATCCAGCCCGTGAGCCGCTCCGCTTTGCCGGTATCTGCAATTAGCCGCTCGACCTCGCTGCCCGGCGGACGGGCGCGGACGGGCGAGTGCTCGACCGCGACCTGCCGGTTGACAAGGCGCAGGACCAGGGCCGCGAGATCGGCGATGGAGACCTCGACGCCGGTGCCGAGGTTAATGACCTCGCCGTCGAGCCCTTCTGTCTCGGCACACCGAATAAGGCCGGCAACGGTGTCCTCCACATAGAGGAAGTCGCGGGTTGGATGCGTCGACCCGAGCTCGACAGCATCCATAGCCATCGCCTGCGTGATCACGGTGGGGATGACGGCCCGAGCAGATTGGCGCGGCCCGTAGGTGTTGAAGGGACGCGCGATCACTACCGGGATCTCGAAAGAGTCCTTGAAGCTCAGCGCAAGCTGATCTGCGGCGATCTTCGTGGCAGCGTAGGGCGACTGTGCCTTCAGCGGATGGTCCTCGTCGATGGGAACGGACTGGGCTGTGCCGTAGACCTCGCTTGTCGATGTATGGACGAGACGTCGTACCTCCTCGCGGCGCGAGGCCTCGAGAACGTTCAGCGTCCCGGTGACGTTCGCCTCAACGAACTCACGAGGGTGCTGATAGGAGTACGGAATCGGGATCAGTGCTCCGAGGTGAAAGACCGATTCGCACCCCTGCACCGCTCCGCCGACCGCGTCGGGATTGACGAGGTCGCCACGAAAAATCTCGACGCTATCGGCAAGGCCCGAGTCCAACCTCTCGAGCCAGCCGTAATCGTTTCGCGAGTTGTAGCGAACGAAAGCTCGAACGCTCGCTCCTGCTTGTGCGAGCGCCTCTACGAGCTGACTCCCGATGAAACCGGCCGCCCCGGTCACGAGCGTTCGGCGGCCACTCCAGTCAAGGTTGTGTTCTCGCATCATTCGCCGTCGCGCCGAGACCGAACAGCCTACGATCTCTCGGCGGTGCAATGTACTTGTTGCGCCGCCCCACTCGCGCTCGCGTCCTCGGACGCCCGCGCGTGATCCGGGTATGCGCCCGTAGCGGCACATCAGACGTGTCGCGCTCCTGCTCCTGGCCTCGGTGCGGATGTGGCGGACGTTCAGCGCGCCCGCGCTATTGAACGCGCTGCGGTTCCGGCTAAGATCTGAACGGGACAATCCGGGGGAGGAGGGGGACATCTATGGGAACGGCAGGCTTCAGGGTGAAGACCCCTGACGTGATGCACGAGTCGATCGAGGGTGAGGTAATCATCATCAACCTCGTCTCGGGGACCTATTACAGCGTCCGCGGAAGCGGCGCAGAGATCTGGGCGCTGGCGGAGGGCGCGGAAGCGGTGAGCAACGAGGCCATCGTGGACGCCCTCAACCCGGTCTTCGATTGCTCACGGGCGGAGCTCGAGCGCGGAGTAACGGCGTTCGTGGACGAGCTTCTGCGCGAAGGTCTCGTAGCCGAGGTTGAGACGGAAGAGGAGACGCGGCGGACGCTGACGCTGGGTGGAAACGGACACACGCGTCGGCCCTTCGAGATCCCGAAGCTCGAGAAGTACACGGACATGCAGGACCTTGTATTGATCGATCCCGTCCACCAGGTGGACGAAGGGGGATGGCCCCGTCGCTCGGATGCTCCGACACAGGACTCCGATGGGTGATCGGGCGTGCCGGTAGTCGGGAGCACGCAGTGACCGGCGTCGCGGGCACCCAAGGTGCCGCGGCGGAGTGGACGGAAGGAGCACTCGACGGCCTTGGCACGAGCTTCGCCTTGGCCGCCGAGGCGAGTGGTGGCGTGTCCGACCACTGCTACTCGCTCGCGGGGGCTAACGTCCTCTTCCGCTTCGCGAGCCCCGCGCTCCGTGAACGGTTGTCGCGGGCGTTCGCCCACCTTGCGGCCGGGCCAGACGTCGAGGCGACTTCCCCGACGCTGACAGTCCATCTCTGGGACTCGGCGTCGACCGGGACAGAGCCTCCTCCACGTCCCGCCGTGCCCCACGACTACGCCGAGGGTGCGCTATTCCACTTCCACCAGCCTCCGTTGCGCGCCGCCTACCAACCTGGCCTCGAAACTCTCAGCGTTCTGGACTCGACCGGGCGAGCCGCATGGTATTGGGTGGCAGACGCCTTCGACCAGCCGTATTGGGACCAGGCGTGCCCGCTCCGCCAGATCCTGTTCTGGTGGCTTGGCTCGAGGAACTATCTCCAGGTCCATGGCGCCGCTGTCGGCACCTCAGCGGGCGGTGCGCTCGTCGTCGGCAAAGCGGGATCCGGTAAGTCCACCGTTGCTCTCTCGAGCTTGGGCTCCCAGCTTCTCTACGCCGGCGACGACTACGTCGCAATCACCCTCGAGCCGACGCCGCGCGTCCAGAGCCTCTACAGCTCCGGGAAGATCGAGCCCGAGCACGTGCGCAAGCTGCTGCCGCATCTCCTGCCGCGGATCGCGAATCTGGAGCGACTGGACGACGAGAAGGCGGTTGTCTACGTCCACGAACACTTTCCCGAACAAGTCACATCGGGCTTTCCGCTCCACGCCGTGCTCGTTCCGAAGGTCCGGCCGACACGCCGCGAGACCTGCGTCGTCGAGACGTCGCGAGCCGCTGCTTTTTCGGCTCTCGCGCCCAGCACGATCCTGCAGCTGCATACCGCTGAGGCCGACTCGCTTGCGACCATGTCTCGTCTTGTCCACCGTGTGCCGTGCTTCGGTCTGGAGCTCGGTTCGGATATTTCTGCGATCCCCGACGCGATCGCCGATCTGCTCGCGCGCCTTTCGGGCCCCGAATGACCACTCCGCTTACGACGGTGATCGTCGCCGCATACAACGGCGAAAGATTCCTCCAAGAGACACTGGAAAGTTTGTTCTCTCAGGATTACTCCTCATATGAGGTTGTCTTCGTAGACGACGGGTCACAGGATCGGACGGCCGAGATCGCGCGCTCCTTCCCACTCCACTACCTGCGTCAAGCGAACCAGGGTCTCCCTGCAGCTCGCAATGCCGGACTCGCGGTCGCAAAGGGGGAATTCGTTGCCTTCCTCGACGACGACGACGTACTGCCCCCGAACAAGTTGAGCCTTCAGGTTCGCCATCTACTCGAGCATCCCGATACCGGCTGCGTTCTCGGCCGGTGTGAGTGGATCTTCGAGGGAATCGAGTCGCCCGACCTCAAGCGGGACCCGATCTTCGGTGAACTCGGCGGGATTCAATTCGTGACGGCGATGATCCGACGTCATGTTCTGGAGGAGCTCGGAGGATTCGACCCGAGCTACCTCTACGCCGAGGACAGGGACCTGTTCGTCAGAATGCGAGAACACGGTGTCAAGATCGAGGTGCTGGAGGACGTTGTTCTCCACAAGAGGCTTCACGGCTCCAACATGACGCTCAACCCGCCAGAGACCCATCCGCTGCTCCGATCGCTAAAGGAGAAGCTGGATCGGGAGCGCACCGCGCGGGGAGGCCCATGACCACGCGCTCGAGCGACCGCCTTATCAGCGTGATCGTCACGGTTTACAACGCTGCTCCTTACCTCGGCGAGGCGATCGACAGCGTGCTCGCACAGACGTATCGCCCCTTCGAACTCATCGTGCTCGACGATGGCTCGACGGACGGAAGTGGCGATGTGGCACAGCAGTACGGATCGGCGGTACGGTTCACTCGGCAGGAACGTCAGGGGCTAGGCGCGGCGCGGAACGCCGCCGTCGCGCTCGCGGACGGTTCGTATCTTGCCTTTCTCGACGCTGACGACCGGTTCCTGCCCGAGAAGCTCGAGCGCCAGATGGAGGTCCTCGACGCAGACGCGGGGACGGACATGGTGTTCGGTCACGTCACCGAGTTCGTGAGCCCGGACATCGACGAAAGCGCGGCGGCGCGGTTGCGAGAGCCTGTTCACGATGTGGCTTGGCGGATGCCGAATCTGATGCTGGTCCGGCGGGGGTCCTTCGACGAGGTTGGCCCCTTCTCCACGACGCTCCGCGTCGGCATCGGGGTCGACTGGTACGCCCGCGCGAGGGACGAGGGGCTCAAGGAGGCGGTGCCGCCGTTCGTCGTGCTTGAGCGGCGGCTCCACGCCTCGAACAACGGCATCCGCGAGCGCGAGTCTCGGCAGCAGTACCTCCACGTGATCAAGCAGTCGCTTGATCGGCGACGGCGGCTCGGTGGCGCAGCGAACTCTGAACCGCCGTCTCGGGGCGCGTGAGCCGCCACTCCTGATGGCACGTTCGGGGCCTGGGGTGGCCCCCTTGCGCCAAGCGGGCACGGAGCTGGCTGAGTATTGAGCAGCGAGCGCTAGATGCCAGCGTCCGCCCTCCCGCGCCGTTTCCGGCGTAACGTCCTTGCGACCTACCTGAGCACGGCGACGTCGGCCGTACAGGTCCTCGTCATCACGCCGCTGCTCGTTCACGGCCTCGGGCCCGAGCGCTACGGCATCTGGGCGCTTGTCTGGTCCTTCGGCCTCTTCGCGGTGTTGCTCGAGCTCGGGCTTTCATCGGCGACGGTTCGGTACGTCGCTCAGTATCGGGAGCTGGGGCAGGAGCCGATGCTCGTACGCACCGTCAGCGCCTCCTTCTGGGTTCTGCTCGGTCTTGGTGCCCTCGCCCTTCTCGTCGGGGTAGTGCTCGCGCCGCTGGTTCCGGTCGCCTTCAAGGCACCGGGCCAGGAGGCCGCGACCTCGGTGCTGGTCGTGCTGGTCGCGGCTTCGATCGCCGCGGCAATCGCAGGAGGCGCCTTCCAGGGCTGCCTCGCTGGATTGCAGCGCTACAGCCTCCTGAGCATGTTCGCCATCGGCGCTGCCGTAGCGCAGACCGCGGCTTTCGCCCTCGTCATTTCGGTGGGCGGTGGACTTGTCGCACTGGGAGTCGCGTTGCTCGCGGTGTCCTTGGCCGAGCAGATCTCGCGATACATCGCCGTCCGGCGGTTGGCACCCCAGGTGACGTTGTCGCCCCGGATCTTCGACCGCAGCTTCGCCAAAGAGATCTTCCGGGTCTCAATGTGGATCTCCTCGACTCACGCCGCAACGGCGATCCGGTACCGGATCGACACGATCGTCGTCGGTTTCGTGGCGGGCGTTCAGGCCGCGGGCGTGTACGCCGTGGGCCAGCTGCTCTTTGTCGCAGCCGACCGCTTCATACGCCCGGCGCTCACCGGGTTCTTTCCATTCTCGGCCGAGCTTGCCGGTCGCCGAGACGCCGAGCGTCTACGCGGAGGGATGCTCACCGGAACTCGCGTCGCACTCGCGGCCGCCGGGCCTCTCTGCGTCAGCGGGATCGTGCTTGCGAAACCGGCTCTCCACGCGTGGGTCGGGGCGGGGTATGGGGAGGCCCATCTGGTGGTCGTCTATCTGTTGGCGGCGCTCCTGATCGCGACGATCAGCCGAGCCGGACTGCTCATGCTTCAAGGCTCCGGAAGGATCCGCGGTCCGGCGGCCATCGTCTGGGTCGAAGCGATCGTCAACTTGGCGCTTAGCATCGCACTTGGACTGGTGATCGGCCTGTCCGGCGTGGCGCTCGCCACGTTGATTGCGACTGTCGCCGTAAGCACCTTGATCGGCATCCCTTACATCTGTCGCGCGTTTGACCTCTCGGTTCGACGGTTTCTGCTGCCCATCGCGCAGGCGCACGTACCTGCCGTGGGGGTGGCGCTCGCGACAGGCTGGATCCTCAAGCCGTCGGAGAATGCCGGCTTTCCGAGCGTCGTGGCAGCAGGTGTGGCTATCGGGGGGTCGTACCTGCTGATCCTCATCTTCACGGGCCTCAGCCGCGACGAGCGTCGGCACGTCTGGGATCGGATTCGCCGGGTCGATTCCCGCGCCGTCAGCGAGGCGTGACAAGCCGCCGAGTTCTCATTACGGGTGCGGCCGGCCTGATCGGCGGAATTCTTCGGCGAGGCCTAGCCGATGAGTTCGAACTGAGTGGGGTCGATGCTCGGAGCCGCCTTTTTCGCGGCCGCGCCGCAAACATGAGAAAGCTCCGATCTGTTCTAGGCGACTTCGCGAATCAGGGAGCAGTGATCGACCTCGCCGCGGATTCCGACCCAACTGCCGGCTGGAGCTCCATCTACGGCAACAACCTACTCGCCACGTACAACGCCTTCGAGGCTTCCCGGCGCGCCGACGTAAGGCGGGTTATCTTCGCAAGCTCGAATCACGTGACGGGGCTCTATGAGTGGGATCGCCCATACGACGCAATTGTGGCTGGGCGGTACGAGGGCCTGGACCAAACGAACATTCCCCTGCTCACAAGCGACGCGCCGATCCGACCTGACGGCCTCTATGCCGTCGGCAAGGCGTTCGGAGAGGCGCTTGGGCGCTTCTACGCGGAGGAGTACGGCCTGTCTGTCATCTGCCTGAGGATAGGCACGGTCAATGCCGCCGACCGTCCCCGTATTCCGCGGCATTTTGCAACGCTGCTCACGCATAAGGATCTCGTCCGTCTTGTCCGCTGCGCCATTCAGGCACCGGACGACCTCGCTTACGGGATCTTCTACGGCGTCTCGAACAACGCCTGGCGATTCTGGGGCCTGGACGATGCCCGCGAGTCCCTCGGCTACGTGCCGGAGGACGATGCCGAGCTGTGGCGCTGAGCCAAGCGCCTCGAGCGGCGGTGCGCTCGCGCCTGTGAGAGTGCGGTCACACTCCTGCGCGCTGCGGCCGCAGGTAGCTGCGAAAAGCGATCGACACCCCATTCCGCACGCACGAAGTCCGGAAGCCTCAGCACAGCGCGCAAGACGCTCTGGTCTTGGCTTGCCACCACGTGCGCTCCGACCGTCGCCGGCAGGTTCCCGAGAAGGCGTCCGCCTCGGCCGCTGATTCGATGCGCAAAGCGTTCACGCCGTGTCACGGTCGTTGTTCCGAGCTCCTTCACGACCCAGCCGGGGATCGGCGCATCGAGCTCCTCGGTGAGGTAACGGAGACCTTCGAGCAGGGGCAGACTCCGGCGCCGCAGAACCGCCTTGCTGATCAGTGTTTCCCAGTCGATGTCCGATTCGGCGACGCGGAGGATGGTCATCGCGTCGGGGATCCATTGCACGTTGGACGTACCGCCGCTTCTCGCTCCGCCGACGCATGTGAGGAGGAGCTCGTCGCTCGGGTCGAGCGTCAACGTCGGAGTTCCCCGGACGTCGGACACGTCGGCGTGACGCCAGACCTCTTCCTCCGATACCTGGTCGCCGGCCGGCTCGAATTCGACGGGTAGCCGGGAGTGCAGAGCAGCCATCCGCCCGTCGCGTGCCCCGGAAGGCTGCATGCGCCGAGAGCGCCCCGAGTCGTCAGCGATCGACCAGCCCGCCCGCGTCAGCACGGTCACGGCGTCGTCCCGCAGACTCGGGCGCACCAGCACTGCCGCTTCGTCGATCGGCCGGACGCCAAGGCCCCGGTAATAGCGCGTGACGAGAGCTGCTCCCCCGAACACGATCGATTCGATTCCCGCGCCGCGGAGCGCAGTAAGCATCTCCAGCAGCGCCTTCATCGCGACCTGGTTGCGGTACCAGACGTAGCGGTAGACGCCTTTCAGCCGCGGAAGAAATCGGTCGGCGTCGTCTTGCTCCCGTAGCCGGTCGTAAAGAAGGGGCAAGAGGACGGTCGAACCGGCTTCCAGTCGTTGGATATCGAGCCGCGGTCTCAGCTCGCTCCACGCCCGCGCGCCACGCTCATCCTTGAGGAGCGCCACTTTGAGGAGAAGCTCCTGCTCCCGGCTCGGCCAGAACGAGCCCGCGCGACCCCGCCGCATCGCCATCAGCCTTCGCGTGCAGTGCGACTTTCGAGGCTGCGCTCGGCAGAGTCGGGGCGGCGCTGGCTGGCTGCCTCGAGCTCCCGATCGCGGGCCGATCGCAGACGGAAGGCTTGCCGAAGGGCGCCGAGCGTTCGCCTCGCCTTTTCGCGCCAGGTCTCGCCGCCTGAAGGCCGCAACTCTGAGCCGGCGATCCTCGCTGCAGCCACGAGTGCCTTCGGCCCCGACAGCCCGATAAACGGCCCCGCGAGCTCCGCGACCTTCGACTCGATTACCGTACGCTCACGCATCGATTCGAGACCCTTGGTCCAGATCCGCGGCGCCCCCCCATCGACATGCTCGGCGAGGAGAACCCGACGCGCGGTGGCGTCCGTCACCCTCCAGAGCCGATCTATTCCCCAATGGCGGGCGAGGCTTTCCGTCTCTCCGGGCCCTGCAGCCTGTGCCATCAGGACAACGTCGATCAGATGGCCCAACCGAGTAAGTGGTACCTCACGCCACATGTGTGCAGTAAGCACGACCGCCTGCTGGGCAGGCGGAAGGGCCAGCACACCTTGCCCGAGCGCTGAGGCGTCGGTCGCGGACTCAGACAGCTCGTCGAACGACGGGGGGGAGAGCCATGTCGGCCAGCTCGGTGTGCTGTGGAGCTCCACATGAACCAGCATGCCGGGCCACTCGAGACACGGAAGGTGATGATGCACCTCTGGAGTAGGGCCCAATAGCTCGTTGAAGCCTGCGGCGATGAGAGTATCTTGGGTCTGCTCGGGATCCGGCACCAACAGATCGAGATCAATCGACGGACGGAGCTCAGGCCTCGGGTACTTCGCCGCGACGTCGGCTCCCTTCAGGAGGATCAACGGTCCGTCGTAGGCCTCACGGACGCGCCTGACCACGGCGGGCGCCGCCAGCCTGAACACCTTGGCGCCTCGCTCGAGCTCGAGCAAGTCCGCGGGAACGGAGCGCCCGATCGACCGCCACCGCCAAGCGGCGTAGAGGTGCAGACGGTGTGCATGGAGATCAGAGACCGTCCTGGCACGCTCTACAAGCTCGTCGACCCGAGACCAAAGGTCCATCCACTCATTGTGGCAAGGCGCGTGAGCTTCTGCGGTTGGCGGGCAACAAGCCGTTGGTATCTTGGCGCCGGGCCGATGCCGAGCGCGGTCAGGCATTCACGACGAGCGATTCTCTCCGCACAAGGCTCCGAGCGGGTCCGTCGGCTCCTCCGCCGGAAGAGGCTCGACAACCTTCTCGACTGGGTGCGGTTCCGAATCGACACGTTTCCTCGCAATGAGAGGCTGGTCGCGCGTTTGGGACTGCCGTACTACGTCACCAACTATCAGTCGCTGCCGTGGGTGGGACTTCGCTCCGGAACCCGCGCAAGTGGCACTGAGAGCCGACTGGCCGCGATGCTCCCCGACCTAGAGCGCTGCGAGGTGGAGTCGGCGCTCGATGTCGGGGGTCACGTCGGGTGGTTCGCATTCGAATTCGCGCGAAGAGGCATCGACACCGTCGTAGTCGAGCGCGAAGATCGCGCCATTCGAGTCGGTCTGTATGCCCGAGAAAAGGCCGGTCTGTCACAGGTGAGTTTTCTCGTGATGGACGTCCAGCCCGGGAATGCCTTCCTTCTGCCGGAGGTCGACTGCACCCTGATGCTCTCGATTTGGCACCATCTCGTGCGAGAGAGCGGAGTAGAGGCGGCGACCGAGGTTCTAGGCGCGAGCTGGCAGAAGACGCGCAAGGTTCTCTTCTTCGACACCGGAGCGGCGGAGATGCCGCCTGATTGGGGTCTGCCGAACATGAAGCCGGAGCCCAAGGTGTGGCTTAGGCGGTACCTGACCAAGGCGTGCCCCAATGGGGAGGTCGTCGACCTCGGTGAGCACGACGCCTTCGGCCCCGACAACGAGCCGGTGCGGCGCACCCTCTTCGCCGTGATCAAGTCTTCCGGCTGAGCGAGCCCGCTTTTTGACATCGGATGCGAGCGAGGCAATTCGCGCGCAAGCCTCCGGGAATCGCTAGAGATCCGGCTAGCGCCGGCCGCTCTTCTGATGCCGCGGCGCGACTTCCAGCCCACTGTAGGCCCTCGCGCCGTAGAGGGAATCGACCCGTTCGAGCGAGTCGGTCAGGATCAGGCCGACACGCTGGACTTCAAGCGATTCGAGTGTCGCGCGCACGGCTTCCGCGTTGCCTTGCGTTGTCCGACCGCTTCTTGCGACGACGATGACACTGTCTGCGGCCAGGAGGAGCGGGTACGCGTCGCCAACGAAGAGGACCGGCGGACTGTCGAAGATGGCGTAGTCCGCGCTCTCCCGCAATCCATTGACGAGACCGGCGATGCGATGTTCGTCGAGTAGCCGGATAGCGTTCGGTTCTACACGCCCAGCAGTGATCACCCGAAGGCGACCTCTCGGCGATGCGGGTGCCGCGCCATCCGATCTCCCCTCACGCCGCGCGGTCGAGATGGCCGTCGGCGTGGGCCCGCCGCCTGCGGCGAGCCCCGTCAGGTTAACCGTCTGGAATACATCTGCGAGCTGCGCTCGGCGCTGCAGGACATCAATGAGCCCGGGCGCGTCCTCCGGCAGGTCGAAGAAGTCGTGGAGAGTCGGCCGGTACAGATCCGCACCGACGCAAACGACGTCCCTCCCGGCGGTCGCCAGCATGATGCTGACATTGGCGGCGACCGAACTCTTTCCCTCCGTTTCCTGCGCGCTCGTTATGACGATTGCCGGTCCACTGACGGGGACATTCGAAAACTCGAGCTTCGCGCAGAGGAGACGAAGTGCTTCGAAGGCTTCGTGCGTTCGGCGGTCCGTCGGCACGGCGGTCACCCGATCGGCGGGCAAGTGGGCGGGTAGCGTGCCGATCACCGGCGCGCCAAACCACTCCTCTGCGTCCTTTGGCCGCCGTATCCGGTCGTCCAGGCTGTCTCGGACGAACACAAGAGTAATGGCAATCAAGAGGCCGAGCATGCCGGCGAATCCAAGCGTTCGCATCGGCCGCGGAGAAACCGGCTCCGATTCGAGGTGAGCTGGATCGAAGACGCGAGCCGTGATTTCCGTATCCTCACTGCGACGGCCGGGCGAACTGGGATTCGCCCCGAGCTTCTCGTCGACCAGATCGATGAATACGCGCCCGACCTCGTTCAACACGGCGACGGCCGACTCCTTGTCGGTCGAGTCATAGCTGACCTCGAGAACCGAACTCGCCGGCTTGCTGCGCACACGCATGTCGGAAAGGAGCTGATCGGGGGGCTTGTCGAGGTTCAGATTGTTCGTGACTCGCTCTGCGACGACATTTGTGCGAAGGAGATTGCTGAGCGTGAGGGTAAACGGCTCGACGTTTCCGCCGAAGCCGGGTTGGAAGACACCACCGCCCTGTCCCACCACTATTCCCATCGAAGCACGGTAGACCGGAGTCTGCAGCGTTGTCACCAGGAGCGCGGTAGCCACCGCGAGCGCAACGATTGCGCCTATGAGCCAGGCCTGTCTTCCGAGGACTTCGAGGTAGCGACGAAGAGGGGGCTGTTCGGACATGACGGCAGTCGAGGCTGTATAACGAGAACGAGGTCTGAGTGTATCTGCCTTTTCCTCGCACGCCCTCTTGCCGTCTCCGCTGATCATCTGCTACCACGCGGTGAGCTCGACATGGCCGTCGACTCTCGCCGTCCCAGAGCACGTCGTCGAACGTCACATTTCGCTCTTACGCGCCCGGGCCTACGAGGGTCTCACGCTCACCGAGGCTGAGCGGCGCCGGCACAAGGGCAAGCTCAGGGAGCGAACGGTCGTGATCACCTTCGACGACGCATTTGCCTCGACCTTGGCGGCAAAGCCGATTCTCGAGGCGGCCGGCTTCCCCGCGACAGTGTTCGTGCCAACAAGTTTTGTTGATTACGGGGATCGACTGTCGTACGTCGAGCCGGATGGCAGCAGCGGAACGTATGCGGACGAGCTCATTACGCTGTCATGGGAAGAGCTGGCCGGGCTCCGCGACGCCGGCTGGGAGATCGGATCGCATACCGTGACGCATCGGAGACTTCTCGAATTGGACGATGCGGACCTCTGGCGTGAACTCAAGGAATCCCGGGAGGTGATAAGCGAGCGGTTCGGGCACTGCGAAACGGTCGCGTACCCGTATGGGCTCGCGGACGCTCGGGTCTCCGCAGCCGCGAAGCGCGCAGGTTACCTCGCAGGCTGCACCCTCAGCCCCTCCCACCGGATCGATGAACCGTTCCGCCGAGCGCGCGTCGGGCTGTACAGGGCCGACACGGGACTGCGGTTCCGGGCGAAGCTGTCACCGACTCTGGCCAAGCTCCGTCGGACCCCGCTCGCGGATCTGGCACAAGGGATCCGCTCGAGGTTCGGAGCACTCCCAAGCTAGCTTTCCGGAGGCAGCGAATCTGCCGATCAAAAATTACGAGTGCCGACGCGGAGTGAAGGGAACCACTTGGAAATGCCGTCAGCTTGGACGTCACAAGTGAGCGAAGACGTCGGCCCGATTACCCCTGAGCTCGTCCTCGTCGACCCGGAGCTCGCGGCTTCAGCGCGGGCGCTGCTGAGCGACGAGCCGCCCGCATTCCGTCTCAGCGCGACCCGCGCTGGCGTTACGGCCGGCGCCGACCGAGCAAGCCGCGACACGGTGGATGAGCCGCATCGGTCAGACGGAAGCTCGCCTGCCGCTTTGGCACCGGTTACCGCCGAACCGACTCTCGTCGAACGATTCTCAGCGCACGGTAGCGAGGCCGAGATCGACGACTGGGACTACGCCGCGCGCGCGCCTCGCCGGTGGCTCTACGGCGCGGGGGTGGCACTTGCCCTGTGCGGACTGCTCGTCGCCGCGGCGTTCGTTCTCGTCTCCAGTCGAACGGCTACCGGGCAGCAACCGGATCTCGTCGCCGAAGGCCCTGTTACGATGCCCACACGCGTAGGGAGCGGAGCGCGGCGCACGGCTCGGCGTGGCGTCTTGCCCCCAGCACGCACGCAGCGACGAGCCACGCAGCGACCGGCCAAGCAACAACCGCCCACGCAGCAACCGCCCAGGCAGCGGCGATCGACCCGGCGGAAAGGCATCGGGCGGGTGGCCGTACAAACGAAGCGCCCGATCAGGGGAGTTGCGCCGCAGGCTCGCTCAGAGCGACGTCGCGCGCGATCTGCCGCGCAACGACCGAGCAATGTACTCGGGGTCTTCGTCTCCGGACGAAACGGCGTGGTCGTTCTTCGTTGGCAGCGCCCGCGCGGCACACCCGGTGTCATCATCCGCCGACGACCCGGCCGCGGCCAGAGTGAGTCGACGATCTACGAGGGCAGGGGAAGCGAGTACGTCGACCGCACCGTGCGGAGCGGGATCGTCTACCACTATCTGATCGTCACCAAGGACAGGAGCGGCAACCTCGCGACGGGTGTCGCGGCAGTGGTCACGGCGCGCGATTCGAGATAGGGCGGACAGAAGGGATTCTGGTTTGGCACGGCGTGAGCCGCATCGCGCCGTACGGCTCCGCCGGGCGATCCAGAACCGCGGCCTCCCAACGAGGTCGCGGCAATGCCATGTCGTCTCGACGCTGCTGCTTCCGTCGGTTGTCTTCGTAATCGTTGCGTCGCTGGTGACGCTCGGCGCGGCCGACGCGTGGGACCAATCGGCAACGAATGCGCTAGAGGACCGGTTCGCGACTCTTCCCACGCCGGTGAGTGCCGAAACCGTCTTGGTCGTGGGCCTTGCCGTGGGAATCCTCGTAGGAGGTGCAATCGGCATGGCGCTGCTCGTCGCGCGAAGGGGACGGTACGCGCTGTTCTGGGCGGCTACCGCTTCAGGAGTGCTCCTGCTCGACCCGCTGCTGAAGGAAGTGTTTCGGCGCCCGAGTGTCAGTGGTGAGGGGTACTCCTTCCCGAGCGGAACGGCCATGCTTTCGATGGCCGCACTCGCCGCGGGCTTGGTGCTCGTCCGCCCGGGGTGGCTCCGCGCAATCGTCCTCGCTACCGGCGGGCTCCTCGTCATCGCCGTTGGTCTCTCCCTCGTCTATGTCCAATGGCACTACCCATCGGACGTCCTGGCAGGCTGGTGCGCAGCGATCGTGTGGGTTGCGCTCGTGTGGTCTGCGATAGGAGCGGAGAGGCGCGATGACCGCCCGCATCCGCGCGCGGGACCGGGCCTAGACGAGTAGAACTCCACCATTGCGGTCTCACCCCACGGATCTGCGCCCTCGTCCGAGTGTCCGCAGAAGACAGGCACAATGGCCGCGTGCTCAGCCCTGCGATCGAGAATCTCGTCGCGCAGCTGACGCGGCTTCCCGGGGTGGGCACCCGGACCGCGCACCGGCTCGCCTTCCACCTGCTCCGCACACCGACCGACGAGGCGCTCGCGCTGGCGGGTGCGCTCCAGGAGGCGAAGGAGCGCGTCCGGTTCTGCACGGAATGCGGAAACTGGACGGAGGAGGAGACCTGCGAGATCTGCCGGGACGCGCGGCGTGACCGAGCGGTGATCTGCGTCGTCGAGCAGCCCGCCGACGTGATGTCGCTGGAGCGGACGCACGAGTACCGCGGCCTCTACCACGTCCTGGGCGGCGCCCTTTCGCCGCTGGACGGTGTCGACCCCGAGGACCTGCGGATCGACGAGCTCTTCCGCCGCGTCGAGTCCGACGGCGTCGGGGAGGTCGTGCTCGCGACGAACCCGAACACCACGGGCGAGGCGACGGCGTCGTTCATCGCCGACCGGCTCCGCGGCCGTGTCCGGGTGACGCGGCTTGCGAGCGGCCTACCGGTCGGCGGCGACCTCGAGTACGCCGACGAGGTGACACTCGGACGTGCGCTCTCGGGCCGCCGGGAGGTCTGATGGCGACCACGCAGTACGAAGGCGTCCCTGCGGTCGCCGGCGAGGCCCCCGGCCCCTCGGGCACCGTCGTCATGAAGTTCGGCGGCACCTCCGTCGCCGACACCGCGCGGCTGAAGGCGGTCGCGCAGCGCCTCGTGGCCGCGCGCGAGGCCGGCAACCGCGTCGTCGCCGTCCTCTCCGCGATGGGCGACACGACCGACGAGTTGCTCCGCCTCGCCCACGAGGTCTCCCCCACCCCCGTCCCACGCGAGGTGGACATGCTCATCTCCGTCGGCGAGCGGGTCTCGTGCGCGCTGGCCGCCATGGCGATCCACGACCTCGGCCACGAGGCGATCTCGCTGACCGGCTCGCAGGCGGGGATCGTGACGGACACGGTGCACGGCCGCGCCAAGATCGTCGACGTGCGGGCCCGCCGGATCCACGAGGCGCTCGACGCCGACCGGATCGTCCTCGTCGCCGGCTTCCAGGGCGTGTCGACAGCGTACGACGTGACGACGCTCGGCCGCGGCGGCTCCAACCTGACCGCGGTCGCGCTGGCTGCGGCGCTCGGCGCCGACGCGTGCGAGATGTATACGGACGTCGACGGCGTCTTCACCGCCGACCCGCGGCTCGTGCCGAGCGCGCGGAAGCTGCACGCGGTCAGCTACGAGGAGATGCTGGAGATGGCGGCCTCGGGCGCGCGCGTCCTTCAGCTACGGTCGGTCGAGTTCGCGCGCAGCCACGGCGTCAAGCTCCACGTGCGCTCCAGCTTCGGCGACGCGCCGGGCACGTGGATCCGGGAGGAGGACGAACGGATGCTCGAGAAGGCGATCATCTCCGGCATTGTCCACACGCTCGAGGAGTCGGTCTACCGCGTGGACGGCGTCGACGCCGCGACCCTGTTCCAGGCGCTCTCGGCGGCGGAGGTGAGCGTGGACACGATCGTGCAGACCGGGCCCGAGATCGTGTTCTCGGGACCGAGCTCCGATGCGGCCGACACGGCGAAGGCGCTCGAGGGGCTCGGCGTCTCGTGGACGTCGCGGGACGACCTCGGCAAGGTCAGCGTCGTCGGCGCCGGGATGAAGACCCATCCGGGCGTGGCGGGAAGGACGTTCGCGACCTTGGCGGAAATCGGAGCGGACCCGGAGATCGTGAGCACCTCGCCGATCAAGATCGCCTGCTTCCTCGACCGTGACCGTGTCGAGGACGCCGTCCGCGCGCTCCACAGCGCGTTCGAGCTCGACGCCCAAGAGGCGGTTCGTGCGCACGACTGAGGCACGGATCGGCGTCGTCGGGGCAACCGGCGTCGTCGGGACTGTGACTCTGGAGCTGCTGTCCGAGCGCGGGTTCTCCGACGTCCGGGCTTACGCATCGGCGCGTTCGGCCGGCTCGGAGGTGCGGTTCGGCGAGCGCTCGCTCGCCGTCGAGGAGGCGACGCCTGAGGTGCTCGCGGAGTCGGGCCTCGACCTCTGCTTCTTCTCGGTCGGGACCGGGCCCAGCTCCGAGCTGGTGCCACCCACGGCGGACGCGGGCACGAACTGCATCGACAAGTCGGATGCGTTCCGCCTCACGGACGGGATTCCGCTCGTCGTCGCCGGGGTGAACGACGGGGCGCTCGACGGCGGGCCTATCGTCGCGAACCCGAACTGCTCGGCGATCCAGCTCTCGTGCGTCCTCAAGCCGCTGCACGACGCGGCCGGCCTGCGGAGCGTGCGGCTCGCCACCTACCAGTCGATGTCGGGCGCCGGCGACGCGGGCGTCGAGCGGCTGCGGGCAGTGGAGCCGATGGCGGCCGACCTCGCGATGGACTGGCCTCTCGTCGGCGACGAGTTCGACGAGGAGTCCAAGCTGCGGGCGGAGACGCGGAAGATCCTCGGGCTGCCGGAACTCGCGATCCAGGCGACGTGCGTCCGGGTGCCCGTCCTCGTCGGGCACGCCCAGGCGATCTGGGCCGAGACGGAGGAGCCGCTGACGCCGGAGCAGGCCGCCTCGATCCTGTCGGCGGCGCCGCACGTCGCGCTCGACGAGCTCCCGACGCCCGGCCGGGCCGCGGGCCGAGACGAGGTGCTGGTGGGCAGGATCCGCCGCGGTTCGGGCTCGAACGAGCTCGCGCTCTGGGCCGTGAACGACAACCTCCGCAAGGGCGCGGCACTGAACGCGATCCAGATCGGCGAGCTCGTCCTCGCCCGCGAGCCCGTCACGACCGCCTAACGCGCCCGAACGACCGGAGGGAGCAGATAGTCCGCTCCCTCCGATTGCTCGGGCTTGTCCGGAGCTACTTCGTGATCTTGACGAAGAAGTACCCGGCCTTCGTTCCGTTGAGGTACACGCTGGCCTGGTAGCAGGTGCTCGCCTTCATCGCGAACGAGGACGTGTCGAGGTTGTAGATCCAGAACCCGCTGAGGGAATCCCAGCGGAACTGGAGACCAGTGTTCGAGGCGCCGGCTGCGTAGGCCTCGATGTCGTCGACCTCCGTCGTGAACGTGCACGACGTGGTCGCGACGCCGATCGTGACCGCCCCGCCGGCCGTGTTCAGGTCGGTCTGCGGTACGCCGTCGTAGAGGAGCTGCACCTTGACCGGGATGACGCGGCCGAGCTTCGCGATGTTGACCGTCGGCCGGCCGTTGATCGGCTGCAGGAACGTCGCGCCGACGACGTGGTACGGGCACGAGACGCTCGCGGAGCGGCCCGCGTCGTCGTAGCCCGTCAGCGTGACCGAGCCGCCGTTCGGGTTCGTCGCCGCAGCGGTGACGCTCGCGGCTGCCGGCCCCGAGATCGAGTCGCTCACCGACGCGCTGACCGTGCCGAGCTGGCCGACCATGAACGTCGGGGTCGTGCCGCACTGGAGCACGGGATCCGAGAGGTCGACCTTGACGGGGCCGACCGAGTCGCTCGCGGAGTTGTCGGCGACGTCGACAGCGCCCCCGGTGACCGTCTCACCGGCCGCGCTCTCACCGAGCGTCGCCGGACCCGTGCAGGTGGCGACACCCGAGAGGGAGTCGTTGCACGAGAACGAGACGGTCGGGGCGGTGACATACCAGCCGTTTGACCCGTTCGGCGCCGCCGGAGCGATGGAGCCGACGATCGAGGGGGCGACCTTGTCGATGTTGATCCCATCGACCGTCACGCTCTCGCTGTTCCCGGCCTTGTCCGTCGCGGTTCCGGTCGCGGTCTGACCCGCCGCGTTCGACGAGAGCACCTGGTCGGGGCCGCACGAAGCGATCTTGGAGAGGCCGTCGGCGCACTGGAACGAGACCGTGACGTCCTCGTTGTTCCAGCCCGCACCGTTCGCTGCCGGCGACGGCGTGCCGCTGATCGTGGGCTTGGTTCTGTCGATATTGACCGCCGGCCCGCTCGTCGCGTTCGTGAAGTTGCCGGCGGTGTCGAACACGTTGCCGCTCGTCGTCGTCAGCCCTTCGCCCTCGCCCGAAATCGTGCTGTCCGCGGGACAGCCCGCAGCGAGTCCCGATGTCGCATCACTGCACGTCCAACCGATCGTCACGTTGCTCGCGTACCAGCCGTAGCTGTTCGCCGATGCAGTAGGTGAGCCACTGACGCTGGGCGGCGTTGCGTCGCGCTTGATCGAGACGTGGACAGGACCCGCAGAGCCGCCGGCGCTCGTCGCCGAGCAGCCGTACGCGGTCGCGGCCTGGTCGCTCGTGATGCTCTGATCGACGCAGCCGGTCGTGGCGAGCGAGTTCGGCGATTGCGGCTCGCTGACGGTCCAGACGAGGCTGACGTCGCTCCGATACCAGCCGTGGTTACCGTCCGGAGCGGCGGGGCTAAGGAGGTAGCTGATGCCCGGCGCGAGCGGGTCGACGATCCCGTACGTGACCGATGCGCTCGCCGTGAGGCCGCCGTCGTCGGTGTAGGAACAGGAAGCCGTCTGCTCGCCGATTCCGTCTGATGCGTACGGCCCCGTGACAGAGCTCAGCGTTGCCGCGAAGGAGGAGGTGCCGTCTTCGGCGTCCGTGACGTCGCACGTCGCCGATGGAACAGCGCCCTTGTTATAGCTCGCGCCACCCGTTACGCCGATGATCGAGATGTCCGGCGGGGTGTTTGGCGGCGGCGTAACGTTAACGGTGAACTTCGCCGCGTCGACGTTGAACGACCCGTCCGTGGTGTTTCCGGTGAGGGTGGCGCTGATCGTCGCGCTCCCTGCCCCGACCGGCGTCACGGTGACGATCGGGCCATTCGTCGACGTCACGCAACTGGTGAACGTGATGCTCGAGGGACTGACGGTCGCGACGGACGTGTTGCTCGACGAGAGCGAAACGGAGGCCGTCGTGCTGCCCGTCAGGTTGCAGCCCTGCTTGCCATCGCCATTCTGCGTCACCACGTACAAACGCGTCGCACCGTTTGCCCCGCCCACTGAGAGCGCCATCGTCTCGGCGACAGCGTCGGCGGAGGTGTCGAGGTTGTTCGAGATGTCGTCCGCGCGCGCGACGGTGCCCAGCGCGAGCGCCGTCAACGCAGCGACGAAAACGAGGCCGAAACGGCCTCTGCTTTGCGGCTTGGTTCGCCTGGTCACAGGTGCTCCCTCCGTTTTTCGGTCCGCAGTGGGAGAAGCTGTGCCGCCGCCCCCCAGCGCGTTGAACATGAGGCCGGTGCCTCGCGATCAACGGTACGAAGCCGCATGTCGGGCGCTGACCGCCCGAACGTCCAGACGGGCTAGCCCGCGGTCTGGACCGTGTTGTTGGCCCGCTACGGGCGGCGGGGAACCGGCGCCGGATCCGGGGCGAGCAGCTCGCGCACCCCACGGAGGACGCGGGCCCGGCGCGGCTCCTCGACCGGGACGAGCCCGCCGAGCTCCAGGCGGGCGAGCTCCACCCGCCCCAGCCGTCGCACAGTGCGGAAGCCGAAGTCCGCGAGGAAGTCGCTCGGGAACACCGTGCGGTGGACGAGAAAGCGCTCCTCCGTCGACTCGCCCTCGACGTACCGGTACCCGAACGCCTCGATCGCCTTCCCGCCGCGGTCGCGCACGTCCGCGATCGCCGCTAGGAAGAGCGACTGCATGACCCACTGCGCCGAGCCCTCCACGAGGTACGCGCACGTGATGAGCACCGCGTCCTCGTCCGGCGGCCCGGCCGGCAGCGCCTCGGCCCGGGGGAAGAGCTCGGACGGCCCGTACTGCATCGACCCGAGGACGCGTCCGTCGTCGTCCACGTAGAGCGTGCCCCATGCGCCCCAGTCGTCCTCGGCCCGCTCGATCCACTTGCGCTTCGATGTGGTCCGCCCGGCGCGCGCCTGCCAGAAGACGCAGTCGTGGCAGACGGTCGGCGCGCTCTCGAGCGTCGCGCCGGTGAGGCCGGGGAGTCGAGTCGTCACTCGCCCGAGTGTAGGAGCAGCTCGTAGGCGGCGGGCCGCGCGAAGAAGCGGAACGGCACGAACGTCGTCCCGAGCCCGGCGGACAGGTGCAGGATTCCGCCCGGCCGCTCGTAGAGCCCTTCGACGTAGGTCCACCGCAGGTGGGCGAGCCGCACGCGGCCGCCCGGGTACGGCAGCGTGATCTGTCCGGCGTGGAGATGGCCGGAAAGGACGAGGTCGAAGACACCCGGCTCGAGCCGGTCGATCACCTGCGGGAAGTGGCAGAGCAGGATCCTGAGGTCGGCCGACTCGTCCGCGAACCGCTCAGGACGTGAGGTTCCGCGCCGGTACGACCGCGGGTCGACGCCGACCACCTGGACACGCCGGCCGCGGATCTCGACCGTCTCGGCCTCGTCGCCGAGCAGCCGTGCGGGCGAGAGGTCGGCCACCTCGGCTGGCCGCGAGAACGGATCCTTCGACGCGGCGTAGTCGTGGTTGCCGAGAACGGCGAAGGCGCCGGGCAGCCGCTCCGCGACCTCGCGAAGCCGCGCCTCGCCGCTCGGGCGCGACAGGAGGTCGCCCGAGATCAGCGTGAGGTCGGGACGCCGCTCCTCTACCCAACGCACCGCTCGCTCCACGGCTCGGGTCCCGCGCGACGGGACCCCGAGATGGAAGTCGGAGAGGTGCGCGATCCGCAGCCCGTCCAGCTCGGCCGGCAGCCGCCGCAGCCGGACCGGCTCCACCTCGAGGCGCACCCAGCCCGCCTCGAACCAGCCCCACGCCGCGGCCGCCGCCCCCGCGCCGGCCAGACCGAGCAGCGCCGCCGGAATCAGGCTTCGAGCTTCTCGAGCACGGGCGTCACCGGCACGACGTGACGCTTGAACCGCAGCTCCGACTCCTCGAGCCCCGCGGCGACCCCGATCAGCTGCGAGAGGTGGAGGATCGGCATCTGGAAGCGCCGGCCCGTCGACGACTCGAGCTTCTGCTGCCAGGCATCGAGCGAGAGGTGGCACAGCGGGCACGGTGTGACCATCGCGTCGGCTCCGGCCTCGAGCGCCTGCTCGATCGGCTGGATCAGCTCGCCGAGCGCCGTCTCCTCGCGCGCCTGGATGATCGGGAACCCGCAGCACTTGATCTTCGCCGGGTAGTCGACCGGCTCGCCGCCGCAGGCCTGGATGATCGCCTCGAGCGACCAGGGCTGATCCGGGTTCTCGAACCCGAGGATCTTCGAGGGTCGCAGGATCTGGCAACCGTAGAACGGCGCGATCCGCAGCCCCTTCAGCCCCTTGTGCGCCGACTGCTGCAGGCGCTCGAAGCCGTCGCCCTCTGCGATCAGCCACAGCAGGTGCTTGACCTCGACCCCGCCGGAGTAGGGGGGCACGCCGACCGCCTCGAGGTTCCGGTTCACGCGCTCGCGCAGCTCCTCGTCCTTCTGCAGCGAGACGTTCGCCTGCCGGAGGTTGAGCGTGCAAACGTTGCAGACCGTCATCAGCGTGTCCGCACCAGTCGCCTCGCCGTACGCCAGGATCCGCGCGTTCAGATGGAGGTAGTAGTCCGGCTCGGCCTCGTGGATGTCGCCGGCGCCGCAGCAGGTGACTGACTCGAGCTCCTCCAGCTCGAGCCCCACGCGCGGAGCGAGGGCCTGCGTCGAGATGTCGAGCTCCTTCGCCGACAGCGCGGCGAGACAGCCCTTGTAGTAGGCGACCTTCAGAGGCTCCGACATGATGTGCTTCGTCTCCTGGTCGTGGTCGGTGGCGCGAGCCAAGGACGCAGGGAGCGCCCGTATCGAGACGATACGGGCGCGACTGAGGACGCCGGATCGCGACGTCGAGCGCGGCCAGGAGACACAAGACCCATCGTGTCGGAGCCTCTCATGCCTCGCCGCCCTTTCCACGCGTCGGCCGTTTGCCCGGCGTGATGTCCGCCTGCGCCCGGCTGCCCCAGCCCGCGCCGGTCCCCTCGGGGTTCTCCTCGGAGATCTTCGCCAGCGCCCGCTCCGCCTGGACGATCCCGAGCGCGCCGCGCCGGCCCTCGTTCACGACGATGTCGTAGAGGCCGCGCGCCTCCTCGACCCGGTCGGCGACGTGCGGCGGGAACGGCAGCGGCACCTTGCCGTGCCGGAACAGCTTGAGCGCGAACTTCGTCTGCTTGACGGCCGACATCACACCCTGCGTCTTCGGCACGAGCTCGGTCTCGCGCAGCCAGCCCGTCGTCTTCGCGGAGATGACGAACCACCTCGCGTGCTTGGCGCCCATGTCGTGGTCGACCCCGGTCTTCATCGACTCGGCACCGAGCTTCGCGATCGCGTCGCGCGGGTCGACGCCCTTCGGGCAGCGCTCGTTGCAGAAGTAGCAGCGCGTGCAATCCCAGATCCCGTGTTCCTCGTTGTACTCGTTGAGGCGCGGGACGGCGGCCTGGTCGCGCGGGTCGCCGACGAACCGAAAGCCCTTGGCGAGCGCCGCCGGGCCGAGGAACTCCGGGTCGGACTCCATCGAGTTGCACTCGGAGACGCAGCAGCCGCACATGATGCAGAGCGCCTCCTTGTGGATCACGTTCATCGCCTGCTGGGACACGATCCGCTCACGCTCGTCGACCTCGTCGTAGCCGGGATCGAGCCAGGGCTTGACCGACCGGATCTTGTTCCAGAACGGGCCCATGTCGACGACGAGGTCGCGGACGATCGGGAGGTTCCCCATCGCCGAGATCACCGGGACATGGCCGCGGTCGACGATGGGCTTCATCCGCTCCTTGCAGGCGAGAACCGCGCGCCCGTCCATGCGCATGCCGCACGAGCCACAGATCATCATCCGGCAGCTCTTGCGGTAGGCGAGCGACCCGTCGACCTTGTCCTTGATCAGGTCGAGGACGTCGAGCAGGCACGACCATTCGGGCGCCTCGACCTCGTAGTCGCGGAGCTCGCGCTCCCCCGTCGAGGCGTCGAAGCGCCAGATCTTCAGCGGCACGGTCATGGTCGCGTGCTCGCTGCGGACGAAGTCGTCGGCGATGCTCATCTGCTCAGTAGGTCCTCTCTTGGGGCTGCCACTTCGTCATCGTCACCGGTTTCCAGTCGAGCCGAACCTCGCCGTGTGCGTCGAAGGTCGTCATCGTGTGCCGGAGGAAGTTCTCGTCGTCGCGGTCCGGGTAGTCGTGCGGCCGCGCGTGAGCGCCGCGGCTCTCCTTCCGCGCGAGCCCGGCGACGACCATGCACTGCGCCAGGTCGAGCATGAACCCGAGCTCGATCGCCTGCGTGAGGTCGTTGTTGAAGATCTCGCCCTTGTCGTCGACGACCACCCGCTCGTACCGCTCCTTCAGGCCCTCGACGATCCGTCCCTGCTCGAGCATCTGCTCCTCGCGGCGGAAGACCCCGAAGTTCTGGTGCATCGTCCGGGCGAGCTCGTCGCGGATCGCCCACGGCCGCTCGCCCTCGGCCCGGCTCAGGAGCTCCTTGAGCTCGCGCTCGGCGTCCGCCTCGACCGACGGCGGGATGCTGACCGTCGTGTGCGTAAGCGCCCAGTCGGCCGCGGCCCGTCCCGCGCGCTTGCCGTACGTGATCGTCTCCATGAGGGCGTTGCCGCCCAGCCGGTTCGCCCCGTGGACGGAGACGCAGGCGCACTCGCCCGCGGCATAGAGGCCGGTCACGTTCGTCAGCCCGTCGAGATCCGTGTCCACCCCGCCCATGTGGTAGTGGGCGCCCGGCCTGACCGGGATCGGCTCGTGGATCGGGTCGACGGCGGCATACGTGATCGAGAGCTCGCGCGTCCCGTGGAGCCGCTCGTTGATCTTCTCGGCGCCGAGGTGCCGCAGGTCGAGCAGGACGTTGCCGTCGATCCCCCGCCCCTCGTCGATCTCGGTCTGCTCCGCCCGCGAGATGACGTCGCGGCTCGCGAGCTCCATCGCATTCGGCGCGTAGCGCTTGAGGAAGCGGTCTCCCTCGGAGTTCAGGAGGTAGGCGCCCTCGCCGCGACAGCCCTCCGTGATCAGGATCCCGGTCGGGGCCAAGGTCGTGGGATGGAACTGCATCATCTCCATGTCCTTCAGCGGCACCCCCACGCGCAGGGCCATGGACATCGCGTCGCCCGTGCAGGCGTACGCGTTCGTCGTCCCGGTGTAGAGCCGGCCCGCCCCGCCGGTACACAGGATCACCGTCTTGGCGCCGATCGCCTTTAGGCCGCCGTTCAGGAGGTCCCAGGCGATGACGCCCTGGCAGCGGTCGTCGTCGATGATCAGCTTCCAGGCGAAGTACTCCTCGTACGCGGGGATGTTCCGCTTCATGACCTGCTCGTAGAGCACGTGGACGAGCACGTGGCCCGTGATGTCGGCCGCGTACGCCGTTCGCGGCTCGCCCGCGGCGCCGAACGGGCGCTGCGCAATGCGGCCGTCGTCGGTGCGCGAGAAGACGGCTCCCCAGTGCTCGAGCTGGTAGACGTCGCCGGGCGCCTCGTCGCACAGCACCTCGATCGCGTCCTGATCGCCGAGGTAGTCCGACCCCTTGACCGTGTCGAACGCGTGCAGCTCGGGGTTGTCGTCGGAGGCGTTCCCGAGCGCCGCGTTGATGCCACCCTCGGCCGCCCCGGAGTGGCTGCGGACGGGGTGGATCTTCGAGAGCAGGGCCACGTCGGCACCCTCGTCGAACGCCTCGATGGCGGCGCGCATCCCTGCGCAGCCGGCGCCAACGACGAGCACGTCGTGCGTCGCTTCCACTGACGTCGGACGCTATCGGATGAGCGACCGGCCCGGCCTCGTAACAACAGGCATCATCTGCCCGTGCCCGGCTTCCACGACAGGGTCGACCTGAGCTACGAGCTCACGCACGGAGGACCCGCGCAGGCGCTCTTCACCGCGCGTGTCGTCGACCGCGGGCTTCCGTACGTCTCCGCGGCGAGCTGGCCCACCTCGTCCCGCTCTCTGGACGCGATCGGAGAGACCTTGCATCGGTCTACGGGAGAGGGAGCCGAGCATGTCCTGGCGGAACGCGACGGAACCCTCGTGCAGGTCGACCTGTTCTCCGGCTGGGTGCACGCCCGTGTGGCGGGCGACGACTCCGAGAGCGTCGCGGCCACGCTGGCCGAGGTCAAGGAGCTCCTGCCGGCGCCCGACCCCAACTCGACGCACCGGGTCGGCGTTCAGTTCTGGACATACGGCCAGCATGGCCCGATTCCGTCGTACCGCGAGATCTCGGTGCCGGAATGGGTCGACCTCGCCGCCAACTACACGGCGCCGGTGCGCGCGAGCCTCGAGCGATTGATGCACGGCTTCCAGCCGGCTCACGGCGGCCAGCTGATCCTCTGGCACGGCGAAGCCGGCACGGGCAAGACGTTCGCGCTGCGGGCGCTCGCCTGGGAGTGGCGCGACTGGTGCGAGTTCCACTACATCGTCGATCCCGACTCGTTCTTCGGCGAGCACGCGGACTACCTGATGAGCGTCCTCACCCAGCCCGGCTATGCCGAGATGCCCGACCCGCGGTTCATGCGCTACACCGCGATGCCGGGCGGGTTCATGCCCGTGGGAGAGAGCGAGGACGGCGAGGGCAGCAAGGCCTGGCGTCTCCTCGTCCTCGAGGATACGGGCGAGCTCCTGACACCGGACGCAAAGGCGGTGATCGGCCAGGGGCTCTCGCGCTTCCTCAACGTCGTCGACGGGCTGATCGGCCAGGGGCTCCGCGTGCTGGTCCTCGTGACGACGAACGAGCCGATCAAGACGCTCCACCCGGCCGTGGCACGGCCGGGCCGCTGCGCGGCCAACATCGAGTTCGATCCGCTCACCGCCGAGGAAGCGGGCGCCTGGCTCCGGCAACACGGCTCCGAGGAGTCGGCCGACGGGCCCCTGCCCCTCGCGGAGCTCTACGCGCGGCTCGAGGGCCGCGACGTGGACGCCCTCCCGCCGGCCGGGTTCGCCGGCTAGGAGGGGCTGACGGGAAAGCGCTCGTCGCCAGGGCGCGATGGTCGTTCCCAGGCAAGGACGCAGGGAGCGTCCGTATCCACAGCGATACGGGCGCGACCGAGGACGCAGACCTGGGGGCGAGCAGCGTGGCCTGGCCGCTCAGCCGTTTTTCCGCCAGGCCCTCCTAAACGCGAGGCCCGGCCGCGGCGACGGCCTCGCCCGCGTCGTCCACGAACTGCTCGAAGTTGTCGCGGAACATCCGGGCCAGCTCGCGCGACTTCCGGTCGTAGGCCTCGGGATCGGCCCACGTCGAGCGCGGGTCGAGCAGCTTCGAATCGACACCCGGCACGGAGATCGGCACCTCGAACCCGAAGACCGGGTCGAACCGGTACTCCATGCCCTCGAGCTCCCCTGACAGGGCCGCCTTCAGCAGCGCGCGGGTCGCCTTGATGGGCATCCGCTCGCCCTCGCCGAACGGGCCTCCGGTCCAGCCGGTGTTCACGAGCCAGACCGCCACGTGCGGATGCTGGTCGAGCTTGTCACCGAGCATGTGCGCGTACACCGACGGCGGCTGCGGGAGGAACGGCGCGCCGAAGCAGGCGGAGAAGGTGGGCTGCGGCTCGGTCACGCCGATCTCGGTGCCGGCGAGCTTCGCCGTGAAGCCGGACAGGAAGTAGAACATCGCCTGCTCGCGCGAGAGCCGCGCGATCGGGGGCAGGATCCCGAACGCGTCAGCGGTCAGGAACACGACCGAGCTCGGGTGGCCGGCCCGCTTCGCAGGAAGCGCATTCGAGATCTGCTCGAGCTTGTAGGCGGCCCGCGTGTTCTCGGTCTTCGAGTCGTCGTCGAGGTCGAGGATCCCCCGCTCGTCCATGACGACGTTCTCGAGGACGGTTCCCCAGCTGCGCGTCGTCCGGTAGATCTGCGGCTCGGCGTCGGGCGAGAGGCGGATCACCTTCGCGTAGCAGCCGCCCTCCACGTTGAAGATGCCCTCCTCGCTCCAGCCGTGCTCGTCGTCGCCGATCAGGTGCCGTTCCGGGTCGGCCGAGAGCGTCGTCTTGCCCGTGCCGGAGAGGCCGAAGAAGACGGCCACTCGGCCCTCGTCGTCGACGTTCGCCGAACAGTGCATCGGGAGCACGCCCTCGAGCGGGAGCCGGTCGTTCATGAGCGTGAAGATCGACTTCTTGATCTCCCCGGCGTAAAACGTTCCGCCGATCAGGACCTCCATCCGCCCAGGATGCAGGACGACGAACGTGCCGCTCCGCGTGCCGTCCTCCTCGGGGTGGCCCTCGACGCCCGGCGCGTGGAGGACGACCGCCTGCGGCTCGTGATCAGCGAGCTCTTCCTCCGTCGGGTCGATGAAGAGCGTCTTCGCGAAGAGCGCTTGCCAGGGGCTGTACGTGATCACGCGAAGCGCCAGCCGGTGCGCCGGGTCGGCGCCCGCGAACGCGTCGACGACGTAGAGGTCCTGCTCGGACAGGAAGGACGTCACCTTCTCGCGCAGGCCCTCGAAGCGCTCCTCCGGCAGCTCCTGGTTGACCTTGCCCCACCAGATCCGGCCTTCGGACCCCGGCTCGCGGACGACGAACTTGTCGTTCGGCGAGCGCCCGGTGTGGACGCCGGTGTCGACGACGAGCGGCCCGCCCTCGGCCAACCGCCCCTCGCCGCGCTGCAACGTGTGGCTGTAGAGGAGCGCGACCGTCGGGTGGTGGTGGACGGCGCCCGCCGGCTCGATGCCGTGGTCGCTCAGGTCCACTCCGCCGCGAAGGTCCTCGATGATCGCCATTGGTCTCCTTGCGTTCCCGGGCCGGGTCCGGCCCCAAACAGGCTGCATATCGTATGGCAATGGCCGTCGCACCGCCCGAGCCGCCGCTGTCGGACGGCGTCGTGACGGTCCGTCCGGCGAGCGGGGCGAGGTCTAGTCGAACGCCGCGTCGATCCAGTGCGGCCCGCCCCAGCTGAGGTCGAGCGGGAAGTCGCGGACAAGGTGCGCCCAGATCAGCCACGCGAACCAGCGCGTCGTCCCGTAGAAGAAGCTCGCACGGTAGAGCGCGAGCAGCGCGGTCTCCGGCAACCGACGCCCCATCCAGCCCCAGAATCGCGGGTCCGCCCGCACGATGACGTCGTGGAAGTACTTGCGCTTGAGCATCCGCCACGAGAGCAGCCCGTAGATAACGAACACGCCGTCCCACACGAATCCGAGCCCGCTGAAGTAGGCGCCCGCGTCGGTGATCCGGCCGTACTGGCCCGCGTACGCCCAGGCGCCGACGCCGAACGTCTCCGTCGTGAGCGGGAAGAAGAGCATCGTCCCGATCGTGTCGCCCGCGTCCGTGAGGATGTGGGCCCACTGTCCTAAGAGGAAGCTCCAGGCCCAGATCCGGCTGCCGCTCAGCCCCCAGATCAGTCCGGCGACGAGGAGGCCGTACGCGAGCGAGTGCGTGAACCCGATGCCGGGCCAGCCGCGGTGAAACTGCACGGGGTCGTCGGCCTTGAACTCGACGCCGAGGACGTTGATCCCGTACACGAACCACTTGCTGAGCAGGTCGGGCGAGTACGAGCCGATCAGCAGCGGCACGAACGCGACCCTGCCGCCGAGGTGCCGCTGAATCGCGTAGGGCTCGAGGTCGTGCGCCGCCCAGCTCAACGGAGCAGGCGGCGTACGTAGGCGGGGATGATCCACACGGCCAGGAGCAGGAACGCCGTCCCCTCCACCCACGAGAAGAGGAGGCTGGGGAAGGCGACGCCGAGCGCGATGTACAGCGCCGCGGCGACGAGATAGAGCGCGGCCTCTCTCATCGCCGCGTGATGCGGTAGACGACGCCGCGGCCGTGGTCGGCCACGAGCAGCCCTCCGTGCTCGTCGACCGCGAGCGCGAGCGGGTGCGAGAGGCCGGTGGCGAAGGCCGTCACCCGCCCCGGGCCGCCCGCGCGCAGCAGGACGCGCGTCACCTTGCGGCCGTGCTTGGTCGAGTCGTACTGGCCCCACTCGGCGACGTACAGCGCGCCGTTCCAGAAGGCCATGCCGCCCGCCGCCGAGTGCGGCTCGAGATAGGCGACCGGCGGCGTGACCCCGCGGCAGCTCCCTCGAAGCCGCTTGGTCCGGTGGCTCGGCCAGCACCCCGGCCAGCCGAAGTCGCCTCCCTGCCGGACCTCGACCACCGCCTCCGCCGGCTCGCGGTCTCCGAGGTCGTCGCGCCCGTTGACGGACGCGTAGAGCCGGCCCGTGACCGGGTCCGCGGCGAGGCCGTAGGGGTTGCGGAGGCCGCGGGCGACGACCCGCAGGCCGTCGCCGTTCGGCCGCACCGAGAGGATCGCCGCGCTCAGGCGGCTGCGCTCGGCGCAGACGTCGCAGGTCGAGCCGCTCCCGAGGTAGAGGCGGCCGCGGTGCACGATCACGTTGTCCTGTTGGTGGCGGCCGTACGGGAGGTTCCGCAGGATCGCCGTCCTCTGTCCGCCGCTCACGCGCCAGAGCGCGCCCTGTGCGGAGACGAACAGCGCCCCGGCGTCCCAGGTGAGACCGAGCGGCGTGCGGAACCCCCGGAGGACGACGCGCGGGCGCCGCGTGCGCGGGTCGACGCGGACGACCTCCCCGCCCTCCTGCGTCAGATACAGCGCGCCGTCCGGCCCCCAGGCCATGGCCGTCGGGGAGTCGAGGTCGCGGATCCACGTCTCGACGCGGAACCCGGACGGCACCCGCACTGCCTGGATCGCCCCGCCGGCCGAGCTCGCGACCAGCGCGACTGCGACGGCGAGGCAGGACGCGAGCTTCACGGGCGCGAATCCTGCCTGGATGGAGACGCAGTCGGCGATCGACCGGTTCCTGGCCTCTCCGGCGCTGTCCGTCGCCACCCGGCGTGCGTACGCGGTCGACCTGGCTCAGTTCGGCGCCTGGCTCGAGCAGAGAGGGGCGTCCGTCGAGGACGTCGACGCGCGCACGCTCGCGGACTACGCCGCCCACCTCGGCTCCGCCCGGGCCGGACGCTCGCCGGGGAAGCTCGCCCCGGCCACGATCGCCCGAAAGCTGGCGGCAGTACGCGCGCTTCTCCGCTTCTCACTCGGCGCCGCGAGGGTGCCGGACGCCCGGCTCGCGCCGCGGCGCCCCCGCCGCCTCCCCGACGCGCCGAAGCCGGAGGAGGTCGACGCCGAGTTCGAGCGCTTCGACGGCGGCGATCCGCTCGCCGTGCGCAACCGCGCGCTCGCGGAGCTCGTCTACTCGGCGGGCCTGCGAAGCCAGGAGGCGGTCGACCTCGATCTCGGCGACGTGGAGTTCGATCAGGAGGCGGTGCGGGTGCGCGGCAAGGGCGGCAAGGAGCGGGTCGTGCCGCTCGGCGAAGAGGCCGCGTACTGGGTCGCGCGCTGGCTCCGCGAGCGCCCGAAGCTCGCCCGCGACGCGAACGACGCGCTCTTCCTCTCGGCTCGGGGGCGTCGGCTCGACACGAGCACGCTCCGCAAGCTCTTCCCACATCCGCACCGGCTCCGGCACGCGTTCGCGACGCACCTGCTCGAGGGCGGCGCCGACCTGCGGACGATCCAGGAGCTCCTCGGCCACAGCTCGCTCTCGACGACGCAGATGTACAGCCACGTGGACGCCAGGCGACTGCGAAGGGTCTATGACCGCGCGCACCCGCGATCCTGAGCTCGACGGCTTCCTCGCCCTGTCGGCGGCGCGGCTCGCGCCCCGCACGGTCGAGGCGTACCGCCGCGACCTCGACGCGCTCGCCGAGTGGCTCGGCGGGTCGCCGTCGAAGGTGACGACCGAGGAGCTGGAGCGCTACCTCGCCGAGCTCCGCGCCCAGGGGCTCTCCGGAGCGACGATCGCCAGGCGGGTCGCCTCGTTGCGCTCGTTCTTCCGCCACCTCGTCCTGATCGGCGCCGCGGACGGGAACCCGGCCGCCGAGCTGCAGCTTCCGCGGCGCACGCCGCGGCTGCCGCGGGCGCTCTCGCCCTCGGAGGCGGAGCGGCTGATCGACGCCGCGGCCGGGACCGCACCGCGCGACCTGCGCGACCGCGCGCTCGTCGAGCTCCTCTACGGCGCCGGATTGCGGGTGAGCGAGGCGGTCGGGCTCGAGAAGGGCGGCGTCGACCTCGACCGGCGTCTCGTCCGGACCGTCGGGAAGGGCGGCAAGGAGCGGGTCGTCCCGGTGGGGCGCGAGGCCGTCGAGGCACTGCGCCGCTACCTGTCCCGGGGCCGCCCGCATCTCGACCGTCGGCACCGACCCGAGCTCTTCCTGAACGCCAAGGGCGGGGCGCTGACGCGGGCCGGCGCGTTTCTGATCCTCCGCAAGCTCGCCGCCAAGGCGGGGCTCGAGCCGGAACGGATCCACCCCCATCTGCTCCGTCACACGTTTGCGACGCACCTCCTCGAGGGAGGAGCAGACCTAAGAAGCGTTCAGGAAATGCTCGGACATGCCGATCTGGCTACCACGGAGCTCTACACCCACGTAACCGATCGGCGGCGTCGGGAGTTGTATTTCCAGGCGCATCCGCACGCACGACGAAGGACGACATGACAGAACTGACCAACCAAACGGCCCTCCTCCTCGTCTCCACCACCGGCGTGGGCGTGCTGATGATGAAGGCGGGGATCGAGAAGAAGATGCTCGAGTGGCGCCGGCAACAGCGGATCTGCGCCGGTTGCGGCAAGCCGCTGCGCCGCCCGGTCTGCACCTGCGCGTCGAGCTAGCGCTTCGCTGAAAGTCTCACGACTTTCAGCGACCGTCTGGAGCCGGGCGGCGCTCTGCGCCGCGGCGGCGGCTTGTTCTGCCGCCTCCTTCTCGATCGGCGCCGGCGGATGAACGGGCCGAGCCCGTTCATCGCGAACGGCTACCGGGTGCGGCTCTTCTTCGTCAGCATCGCGGCCACCCGCTTCGCGGTCTCGCGCAGCTCGCGGTCGAGCTCGTCGTCGCCCGCGATCCCCTCGAGCATCACGATCGTGTCCCGGTGCGGCGAACCGTTCTTCAGGACGAGGATCGCGAGCCGGCGCACCGCTGCGTTGGGGTCGGACGCGGCGAGCCGGTGGAGGAGCGAGCGGTCCGCGTTGACGTCGCCGGGGTGGTCACGCGAGAGCAGCTCGAGCGAGAGGAGCGCGGAGCCGCGGCTCGCCGGGCTGTCGTCCTCCAACCCGCGCCGTAACAGCTCGAGTTTCTGCCGGTACCGGAACTGTCCGATCGCGCGGTAGGCGGTCGCCCGCTCACGGAAGTCCGCGCTCCGCGCCGCCCCCTCGATCTCGTCCTGCCACTTCGTCCGGTGCGCGGCGAGCTCGCGCTCGGCGCCCCGGTCGGCCAGCTCGGCCGCCTCCGCAGCCGCTGACGCGAGATCAGACAGCGGAGAGCGAGCGCGGAGCCGGGCCGACGTACTTCGCCGACGGCCTGAACAGTCGGCCGGTGCGCTTCTGCTCGAGGATGTGCGCGGACCAGCCGGCGACGCGGGAGCACGCGAACATCGCGGGCGCGAGCGGCGGCGGGATCTCGGCCACGTCGAGCACGATCGCCGAGTAGTACTCGACGTTCGTCGCCAGCACGCGCTCGGGATGCCGCTCCTGGAGCTCCTTCAGTGCGACCTGCTCCAGCTGCTCCGCAACCTCCACCTGCGGCGCGCCGAGCTCCTTGGCCGTCCGCTTGAGGATGCGGGAGCGCGGATCCTCGGCCCGGTAGACCCGGTGGCCGAAGCCCATGATCAGCTTGCCGGCGTCGAGCCGCTCCTTCACCCAGCGCTCAGGGTCGCCCATGGCCGCGACCTCCTCCAGCATCGGCTTGACGTAGGCGGGCGCGCCCCCGTGGAGCGGACCGGAGAGCGCGCCGACCGCCGAGGAGAGGGCCGCGCCGCAATCCGCTCCGGTGGAGGCGACGACTCGGGCCGTGAACGTCGAGGCGTTCAGCCCGTGCTCAGCCGTGCAGATCCAGTACGTGTCGATCGCCTTCACGTGGTCCGGGTCGGCCTCGCCCCGCCAGCGGAGCAAGAACTTCTCTGCGAGCGTCCCGCCCTTGGCAACGACGTCGTCAGGTGCCGGCTCGCGTCCGTCGGCCACGGCCGCGGAGCGCGCGACGATCCCCATCATCTGCGAGGAGAGGCGTCCCAGGTCCTCGCGCGCCTGCTCGTCCGAGGTCTCGTTGAGCTTGCCAAGCTTCCACTCGCCGGCGAGTCGGGCCGTTTCTGACTGGAGGTCGGCGGGTGCGTTGCCGGTGAGCCTGGCGGGCTCGTACGGCTCGGGGTCGGGCATCTTCGAGCTCAGGTCGTTGTCCACGAGCAGCCCCCAGACGTTCTCGTACGGGTGGCTGCCGACGAGCTCCTCGATGTCGACGCCGCGGTAGCGGAGCTGGCCGCCCTCGCGATCGGGCTCCGCGATCTCCGTCTCGACGGCGACGACGCCTTCGAGGCCTGGCTTGAAGTCACTCATCGGCCGCAGAATCTACCCGGAAGCGGCCGGTCCGAATCGGTAGAGTCGCCGCCGCATGGCACACCGAGTCACTCTGATCCCCGGCGACGGCATCGGGCCGGAGCTCACGGAGGCGACACGCCGGGTGCTCGAGGCGAGCGGCGTCGAGTTCGACTGGGACGTCCAGTACGCCGGCACCGACGTGATGGACCGGAACGACGGGAACCCGCTTCCCGACCACGTCCTCGATGCGATCCGGGAGACGGGCGTCGCGCTGAAGGGGCCGATCACGACCCCGGTCGGAGGCGGCTTCCGCTCCGTGAACGTCGGCCTGCGCAAGGCGCTCGACCTCTACGGGCAGGTGCGTCCGTGCAAGAGCTACGAGGGCGTGCGCTCGCGCTTCGACGACGTCGACCTCGTCCTGATCCGCGAGAACACCGAGGATCTCTATGCCGGCATCGAGTACGAGCAAGGGAGCGACGAGGCCGAGGAGCTGATCGGCTGGATCGAGAAGCACCGCGGCACGCTCCGCCACCGCGACGCGGGGATCTCCATCAAGCCGCTATCGGTCTCGGGCACGCGCCGGATCGTCCAGTTCGCATTCGACTACGCGCGCCGCAACGGCCGCCGCAAGGTCACGGCCGTCCACAAGGCCAACATCATGAAGTTCACGGACGGGCTCTACCTGCGCGTCGCGCAGGAGGTGGCCGCCGAGAACCTGGACGTCGAGTTCGACGACCGGATCGTGGACAACATGTGCATGCAGCTCGTCCAGCGGCCCGAGGAGTACGACGTCCTCGTCTGCCCGAACCTCTACGGCGACATCGTCTCCGACCTCGCGGCGGGGATGATCGGCGGCCTGGGGATGGCGCCGGGCGGGAACTTCGGCGAGCAGGCGGCGATCTTCGAGCCGACCCACGGCTCGGCGCCGAAGTACGCCGGCCAGAACAAGGCGAACCCGATGGCGCAGATGCTGTCCGGCGTAATGATGCTCCGCCACCTGGACGAGGACGAGGCCGCCGACCGCGTCGAGAGCGCGATCGCCGACGTGATCCGGGAGGGCAAGAGCGTGACTTACGACATGAAGCCGCGCCGCGACGACCCGACCGCGGTCGGGACGAGCGAGGTCGCGGACGCGATCATCGACAAGCTCGCGGTGCGGGTCTGATGGTGACCGGGCGCCACGAGTTCACACCCGACAAGGGCCGTCGGAAGGTGACGGTGGTCGGCGCGGGGAACGTCGGCGCCACCTGCGCGCACGAGCTGGCCCGGGGCGACTACCTCGATGTCGCGCTCGTCGACATCAAGGAGGGCCTCGCCGAGGGCAAGGCGCTCGACATCAACCAGGCGGGAGCCGTCAGCGGCTACGAGCCGCGCGTCGTCGGCTCGACGGAGTACGACATCACGACCGGCTCCGACGTCGTCGTGATCACCGCGGGCGTGCCGCGGACCGGCGACATGAGCCGGGACGACCTCGTGTCGACGAACGAGGAGATCGTCGGCTCGGTGACCGAGCAGGTCGTCGGCGCCTCGCCCGACGCGATCCTGATCATCGTCTCCAACCCGCTGGACGCGATGTGCCACGTGGCCAAGAACGTGTCCCGCTGGCCGAAGAACCGCGTCTTCGGGATGGCCGGGATCCTCGACACGGCCCGGTTCTCGACGTTCATCGCGTGGGCGACCGGCTCGTCCGTCAAGGACGTGACCGCGATGGTCCTCGGCGGCCACGGCGACCAGATGGTCTCCGTCGTGTCGGCGACGACGGCCGGCGGCGTGCCGCTGCGATCGCAGCTGGCCGACGACACCATCGGCCAGCTCGTCGAGCGGACTGCGAAGGGCGGAGGCGAGCTCGTCAAGCTCCTCGGGACGTCTGCCTGGTACGCACCGGGCGCCGCGGCCGCGCAGATGGTCGATTCGATCATGCGGGACGAGAAGCGGATCCTCCCGTGCACGGCGTACCTCGAGGGGGAGTACGGGATCGAGGATCTCTACATGGGCGTTCCGGTCAAGCTCGGCGCCGAGGGGATCGAGGAGATCTTCGAGCTCGAGCTCTCCGACGAGGAGCGCGCGCAGCTCCAGGCGTCCGCCGACGCGGTGCGGGACGTCGTCGGCGTCCTGGCGAGCTAGACGCCGGCCGCTCTCGCGCAGGGACGGACGCCCCCGGTCGACTCCGCGGAATGCGGCAGAAGCGGGTGCGAGACGAGCGGTCTCCGCAATCATGGTGCCGTGCGCGCCCGGCCCAAGCCTCGTCGTGACCGTTCCGGCACGGTTGCGACTCCCTCTCGTGACTCCGGACCAGTCTCCGCGAGCCGGGTCCGAGGGACAGTCCCTCGCGAGCGGCTCTCGGAGACCGGCGCGCCGTGAAGCTCGGCCTCGACGGACGCACGGCGATCGTCTGCGGCGCGTCGCAGGGGATGGGCCTCGCGATCGCGGAGGCCTTCGCGGCGGAGGGGATGAACGTCGCGATGTTCGCGCGCCGCCGCAAGGTGATCGAGGCGGAGGCCGAGCGCCTCGGCGCGCTGCCGGTGCAGGGCGACGTGACGAACCCGAAGGACTGCGTGCGCCTCGTCCAGCAGACCGCGCAGGCGTTCGGAGGCGTGGACGTCCTCGTCAACAACAGCGGCGGCCCGCCGAGGGGGAGCGCCCTCGACCTCGACGACGAGAGCCTCGAGGCGGCCGTCGCGCTGCTGCTCCTCTCGGCCGTCCGGCTGACGAACCTCTGCCTGCCGCACCTTCGGAAGAGCTCGGCCGGCCGCGTGGTCAACATCGAGTCCAGCACCGTCAAGGAGCCGGCCGACAACCTCGCGCTGTCGAACGCGGTCCGCCCGGGAGTCGTCGGCTGGGCGAAGTCCCTCGCGAAGGACGTCGGCCCCGACGGGATCACCGTCAATACGATCGCCCCGGGCCGGATCGACACCGAACGCCTGAAGGAGGTCTATCCGGACGGGCCGACCGAGAAGGACCTCGAGCCGATCCCGCTGCGCCGCCTCGGCCGTCCCAACGAGATCGCCTCGGTCGTCTGCTTCCTTGCCTCGGACGCCGCGTCGTACGTGACCGGCTCCGTGATCCAGGTCGACGGCGGCCTCATCCGCAGCCTCCTGTGAGACGCCTTCCCTGGCCCGCCTGGCTGATCGGCGCGGGGCTGGCGCTGCTCGCCGTGGCCGCCGTCCTCTACATCGCGCCATCTGACCGCTACATCTTCCTGCCGGACGAGGCCCGGCCGCTGGAGCCGCGCGTTCAGGTCGAGGGCGAGAAGCCGGACCGGAACGGCGGCGGCATCAACTACGTCGCCGTCGACGTGCGGAAGGCGTCACTCCTCGAGAAGCTCTTCCCCGGCCTCAACGACGGGGCAACGCTGGAGCCCGTCGGCAACGTGCTCGCCGAGGGCGAGGACGAGCGGGCCCACCGGCGCTGCGAGCTCGCCGCGATGCGGCGGAGCCAGGAATACGCCACGGCGGTGGCGCTGCGCGCGCTGGACTACCGCGTGCCGACGAAACCGCTCGGCGTCTCGGTCGAGGGAACCTTCCCCGGCTACCCGGCGTCGGGCGAGCTGCGCGGGTGCGACTGGATCCGAGCGATCGACGGCAGGCCGGTTCGGTCGGCCGAGGCCGTCAGCCGGACGCTTGCCCGCAAGAGGCCGGGAGACCGGGTCACGCTCGAGATCGAGCGGGAGGGCAAGCGGCGGACGGTCGTGCTCCGAGCGGGCGCCGACCCGCGGCGCAAGACCCGCGCATTCATCGGTGTGTCGGTCGCCGAGGTGTTCGACGTCACGCGCTTCCCGGTCGACGTCAAGATCGACCTCGGCCGCGTCGGCGGCCCCTCCGCCGGACTCGCCTTCGCGCTCGACGTAGTGGACGAGCTCGGCCGGAACGTCGACCGCGGTTACAGCATCGCAGCGACCGGAGAGATCTTCCTCGACGGTTCGGTCGGCCCGGTCGGCGGGATCAAGCAGAAAACCATCGGAGCGCGGCGTTCCGGCATGGATGTCCTCCTCGTCCCTGGGGAAAACGCCGCCGAGGCGCGGCGCTACGCCGACGGTCTGCGGATCGTGCCTGTGGAGAGTTTTCAACAAGCGTTGCGGCAGCTGGCAACTCTTCCGCCGAAGGCGTAAGAAACGGCAGGTTTCGGCGGTTTTGGACCGTCCGGAAATTGCACAGATTTCGTGTCGTGCCCCCTTGCACGAGCGGCCGAGAGGGCCCAAGATGCCCGCCCAGGAGAGGCACCTTTCAGGAGGTTCAAACGCGGCGATGAGCAAACGAGCCGAGGCAAGCTGCGACGACTGCTACTTCCGAAAAGCGGGGCTTTGCGCCCTCCCCCTGGACTCCCCCTGTCCAACGTTCCGACCCGCAAAGCGCCGAACCCTGGAGCCGCCACAGCAGCCTCGGCTCGTGCCGCGTCCGGTGACCGTCGCCTCCGCCGCCTAGACTCGGCGCATGCCGTTCGGCCGGCGCCCGGGGCAGAGCCTCGAGGAGTACCAACCGCGCTTGTGGCTGATCCTCGTCGGCCTGATCGCGATGTTCCTCTACCTGCTGGCGTTCATCTCGATGAACGACAAGCAGATCGAGATCGAGTTCGTCTTCTTCACGGCGACGGTGTCGCTGATCTGGGCGATGGTGCTGATGGTCCTGTTCGGTGTGCTAGGCGGCGTGCTGCTCTCGCAGCTCTACCGACGCCGCCGGGGCAAGCAGCCCGGCGAGCCTCCTGACCGCCTCGGCTAGCTGTGCCGGGGAGGCGTAGCTGTACGCCAGCCGCGCGGAGCTGCGGCCGCCCCCGGCCCAGGGATAGAAGTCCGGCCCCGCGATGAACGAGACGCCGCGCTGCTCCGCGGAGTGGAGCAGCGCGCGCGCATTCCCGCCGTCCGGCAGGTCGAGCCACAGGAAGTAGCCGCCCTCCGGCCGGTTCCACCGTATGCCGCTCCCGGCGAGCTCCCGGTCAAGCGCGTCCACGAGCGCGTCGCGGCGGGCCTGGAGCAGCGAGCGGACGAGCTCGAGGTTGCGCTCGAGCAGCCCGCGCCGGAGAAACGCGTGGACGGTCGCCTGGGACAGGAGCACCGGCGAGATGTACGTCGACGACGCTGCCAACTCCACTGACCGGGCAAGGCGCTCGGGGAGGATCAGATAGCCGACGCGGAGACCCGGCGCGACGGTCTTCGAGAACGACGACGAATAGGCGACCCTGCCGCCTCCGTCGAGCTCGAACAGGCTCGGAACCGGCTCGCCCTCGAACCGGATCTCTCCGTAGGGGTCGTCCTCGAGGACGAGCAGGTCGTACTCAGCGGCGAGCTGGACGAGCCGCCGCCGGCGCACGAACGAGAGCGTCCTGCCGGTCGGGTTCTGGAAGGTCGGGATGACGTAGAGGAACGCCGGCCGACGGCCGCGCCGCAGCTCGAGCTCGAGCGCTTCGAGGTCGAGGCCGCCCTCGTCGCAGTGGACCGCGCAGACCTCGGCACCGAGCGACCCGAGGATCCTCAGCGGCCGGTCGTAGGTCGGCGCCTCGACGAGCACGCGCTCCCCTGCGGCGAGCACCTGGGCGACGAGCGCGAAGCCCTGCAGCGACCCGTTCGTGAGGACGACCCGCTTCTCGGCGACGCCGTGCTGCTTCGCCAAGTGCCGCCGTAACGGCGCATACCCGCCGGAGCCGCCGTACGAGAGGATTGCCGCGCCGTCGTCGCGCAGCGCCGAGCGAGCGCAGTCCGCGAGCTCCTCGGCGGGGACACACTCGGGCGAGGGAACGCCGCGGGCGAGCGAGATCGTCTCCATGGCGCGACTCTAGGACGGCGGTCGGATGACACTCAGGCGCCGGCGAGGAGCCGCGCGCACTCGAGCATGTCGGCGTCCCCGTTCCAGGCGAGCGCGTGCGCGATCGCCCAGCCACGCGTCCGCTCCCGGTCGAGCGAGAGACGGTCGACGAGGTAGTCCAGCCGCCGCTCCATCGCCGCCTTCGTCGTCGGCCGGCGGTCCCGGATCAGCGAGGCGACGTCGAACTCGCGCTCGCCGACGAGCGGCTTTGCGTCGATGGCGAGCCACCCTCGCTCCGACGACAGGACGTTGCCGCCGTGCAGGTCTTGGTGCAAGAGCACCGACTCCCGCTGCGACGGCCCCGCTTCGCGAAGGAAGGCGACCGTCGCTTCGACGAGACGGCGCTCCAACGGCCTGGCCGGCAGCTCCTCTGCCCACCGAGCTGCAGCGTCCTCGAGGCGGCGGAACGGCCCAGATGCGGGAACCCACAGCTGCTCGAGCACGCCCGCTCCGATCGCGGTCGCCTCGTCGTCCGAAAGCTCCCACAGCTGGCGGCCGGGCCGGAGTCGTTCCACCAGGTAGGCGCGTGCGTCGTCGTCCTTCGCGACCACCCGGACTGCCCCGACGCCGTTCCAGCGCTCGAACGCATGCGCCTCGAACTCGCTCTCCTCGTCCGGGAAGTTGACCTTGAGGACGACGTCGCCGGCCATGACGACCAGGGAGTGGGCCGTGTCGACCGGCTCCGCGAGGTCGAGCCGCCACCGGTCGGCCAGCTCGTCGACGATCGTGGGGAGAGCGGCGAGCCACTCGGGCCCACCAGGCTCCTCGCGCCACCAGTCGAGCGCTGCCGGGAGCCGGATCAGGCGCGCGCGGCGACCACGTCGGCCGCGAGCTGCGCGACCTCGGTCGGCGTCGTCCCCACCCGGACGCCGCAGGCCTCGAGCGCCTTCTTCTTCGCCTGCGCCGTGCCGGAGGTGCCGGAGATGATCGCGCCGGCGTGGCCCATCGTCTTGCCGGGCGGGGCGGTGAAGCCTGCGATGTAGGCGACGACCGGCTTCGACATCTCCGCCTGGATGTATGCGGCGGCCTTCTCCTCCTCGGCGCCGCCGATCTCGCCGACCATGACGACGATGTCGGTCTCGTCATCGTCCTCGAACTTCGCGAGCACGTCGATGAACGACGAGCCGACGACGGGGTCGCCGCCGATCCCGACAATGGTCGAGTTCCCGAGGCCGAGCTGCGTGATCTCGTGACCGATCTGGTATGTGAGCGTCCCGGAGCGGCTGACGAGCCCGATGCGCCCCTCGCGGAAGATCTCCGCCGGGATGATCCCGACGTTCGCCTTGCCCGGTGAGAGCGCGCCCGGGCAGTTCGGCCCGAGCATCGTGACCCCCTTCGGCCGGATGTAGTTGTAGACCCGAAGCATCTCGTGGGCCGGCAGCCCCTCGGCGATGCAGATCACGGTATGCACGCCGGCGTCGACGGCCTCGTAGACCGCGTCCGTGGCGAAGCGCGCGGGGACGAAGATCATGGCCGTGTTGGCCCCTGCCTCCTCGACGGCCTGCGCGACCGTGTCGAAGACGGGGATGTGCTCCACGTCCGCGCCGCCCTTTCCCGGTGTGACGCCGGCGACGACGCTCGTGCCGTAGTCACGGTTGCGCACGCCGTGGAACGAGCCCTCGCGGCCGGTCAGGCCCTGGACGACGAGTCGCGTGTCGTTGTCGACGATGATCGCCACTACGCGGCCTTCCTTCCCCGCACGATGATCGCCTCGTGGCGAACGAGGCCGTCCTCGATCATGTCCGCGATCAGCTCCTTGACGCGCGCGGCGACCTCCGGTGTCGCCTCCGCCCGGTCGAGCCACGGGTCGACGGGCATTCGGCGGCTCATGATCTCGAGCCGGTCGACCTCGAGCCCGGCGCCCGCGAAGAACGCGCGCCATTCGTCCTCGTCGTAGCGGCGCACGTGCGTCGGGTCGCGAAGCTTCTCCGCCTCCTCCATCGCCTCGCCCTGGAAGAGATTGTCCTGGACGACCACCCGGTCCTTGCTGACGCGCGCCATCTCACGTACGGCGGCACCGACGTCCTCGAAGTGGTGGGCCGCGATGCGGCAGGCGACGACGTCGAAACTCCCGTCGGCGAACGGGATCTCCTCCGCCCGAGAGATGACGTCGGGCTCCATCCCGGGTGCGGGATCGATCGTGACGACCCGGGCACCGGCCTCGCGGAGCCGCCGGGCGACGTGCTGGCCGCCGGTGGCGACGTCGAGCGCCTGGACGCCCTCGCCGGGCTCGCACCACTCGACCACGAGATCGAGGTCGGGGCCTTCGCGGTGCGTGGGACTCTCGCGCATCGCCTGCGCGCGCCCGGACCAGACGTCCGTCACGCGAGCTCCACGGCGCGCTTGGCGGCGTCGAGCATCGTCGGCTCGACGTGGAGGTTCTCCGGCGCGGCCCCGCGGAGGAGCTCTCTCCCCTCCTCCGCGTTCGTCCCGTCCAGCCGCACGACGATCGGCTCCTCGATCGTCAGCTGCTCGAGCGCCTGGAGGATCCCGCGCGCCACCTCGTCGCAGCGGGTGATCCCGCCGAAGATGTTGAAGAGGATCGACTCGACCTGCGGGTCGGCGCTGATGATCTCCAGCGCGTCGACGACGCCCTGGGCGTCGCCGCCCCCGCCGAGGTCGCAGAAGTTGGCGGGCCGGCCGCCCGCGAGCGCCACCACGTCGAGCGTCGACATGACGAGCCCGGCGCCGTTGCCGAGCACGCCGACCTCGCCGTCGAGCTTGACGTACGTGACGCCCTTCTCCCGCGCCTTCCGCTCCTCGGGCGGGTACGCCTCGAGGTCACGCATCTCCGCGATGTGCGGGTGCTTGTAGAGCGCGTTGTCGTCGACCGTGAACTTGGAGTCGAGCGCCTTGACCTCGCCGCCGGGCGTGACGATCAGCGGATTGATCTCGCAAAGCATCGCGTCCGACCCGACGAACGCCGCGTACAGCCGTTCGGCGATCGCGGCGATCTGCTTCTGCTCGCTTGGGTCCTCGATCCCGGCGTCGTAGACCAGGCGGCGGGCCTGGTAGGGCTGGAAGCCCTCGAGCGGGTCGACGTGGAGCTTCGCGAGCGCCTCCGGGCGCTCTGCGGCGACCTCCTCGATGTCCACGCCGCCCTCCTTCGTGAACATGAACAGCGCCTTCTTCTCGCCCCGGTCGAAGGTGACCGAGAGGTAGTACTCGCGCTCGATGTCCGAGGCGGCCTCGATCCAGACCTTCTGCACCTCGTGGCCGCGGATGTCCATGCCGAGGATGTCGTGGGCGTGCCGCTCCGCCTCGTCCGGCCCGTCGGCGAGCTTGATTCCGCCCGCCTTGCCGCGCCCGCCGGTGAGGACTTGCGCCTTGACGACGACCTGCCCGCCGAGCTCGACTGCGGCGGAGCGCGCCTCTTGGGGCGTCGTCGCGAGCCGGCCCTCCGACACGGGGATGCCGAAGCGCCGGAAGAGCTCCTTGCCCTGGTACTCGTAGAGATCCATGACCGGGGCGCCGAGTCTATCCATCGGTCGCCGCGCCCCCGGCGGTTCGTCCGGGCCGCGCGTATCCCGCCGCCCGCCTCTAGACTCGGGGCTCCAGCCGCCGACCTCGAGGAGGGACCATGGACGAGACCAAGAGCCCGCTGACCGACGAGGAGATCCGCACGAACGTCGCGCAGGAGATCCGCAGCGAGACGGCCGACGCGGACATGGACGACGTCGACAGCGACACGGACGACACTGACAGCGACTCCGACGACACGGACGCCTAGCGCCACCGCACTCGCCCGCTGCGTCGAGCCGGTCGGCGAGGGCGAGTTCCTCGCCGAGTACTGGGAACGCAGGCCCCTCGTCGTCGAGCGAGACGAGCCGGGCCGCTACGACGACCTGCTGTCGGAGCAGGACGTCGAGCGACTCGTCACCTCGGGCGGCCTGCGCTTCCCCGGCTTCCGCCTCGTCAAGGCCGGCGAGCAGCCGGCGGTCCGCGACTACACCGTCGACATCCCGTGGCGCCCGACCGGCTTCAGCGGGAGCGCGGACGTCGAACGCGTGCTGGCCGAGTGGGAACGCGGCGCGAGCATCGTCCTCCAGGGCCTCCACCTGCACCGGCCCGAGCTGGGCGCGTTCTGCCGCTCGCTCGAGCGCACGCTCAACCACCCAGCGCAGGTGAACGCGTACTACACGCCCCGGGCCGCGCAGGGCCTCCCCGTCCACCACGACACGCACGACGTCTTCGTCCTCCAGGTGGCCGGAGAGAAACGGTGGCTCGTCTACGACCCGGCCTTCGAGCTGCCGCTCAGGAACCAGAGATACTCGCCGGAGCTGGGCGGCCCGGGCGAGCCCGTCCACGACCTCGTCCTGCGGCCGGGCGACATGCTCTACCTCCCGCGCGGCTGGCTCCACGAGGCGCTGACCTCGGACTCGGACTCGCTGCACCTGACCGTGGGCGTCAACGTCGTCACCTGGCTCGACGCCTTCAAGGCGGCGCTCGAGGAGTGCGGCGACGAGCTCGGCTTTCGCCGCTCGATCGACGCCGGAGACTCCCACGACCTGGTGGAGGTCCTTCGCAGGCGGCTGGAGCCGGACGCAGTGCGGCGGCGGGCGGCGGAGAAACTCGCGCGGACGCGCCGGCCGATTCGCGACGGTCAGCTCGCGCAGCTGCGGGCGGTGGGCTCGCTCGACGCCGAGACGGAGCTCGAGCGCCGCGGGACGGCGCTCGTCGAGACCTCCGAACGAGACGGCTCGGTCGTCCTGATGTTCGACGGCAAGGAGCTCGCCCTTCCGGCCCGCATCCGCGACGAGGTTGTCTGGATGCTGGAGAGGGCGGGGCCGTTCACGCCGTCCGATTTCCCCGGCGGGCTCGACGACGAGAGCCGCCTCGTCCTCGTTCGCAGGCTCGTGCGCGAGGGCCTGCTCCGGATCACCTCCGCATAGCGACGTAGCGGCGCGGCCGGCGCGCGACGGCCGAGCCGCAGGTCAGGAGCGTGAGCTCGCCCCGCTCCTCGACCACGTCCACCTCCCGCGGGCCCACCCGCGTGTCGAACCGGACGGTCGAGCGGGTGTCCGTCTCGCGTGTCACCCCCTCGAGGGCCACGTCGAGCAGCCCCGTCAATCCCTCCTCCGCGCGGATCCGGCGCTCGGCCGCCTGGACGGCGAACGGCCAGCACGAGCGTCCGCGGTAGTGGTCGAGCGCCAGCTGCCCGGAGAAGTGGTGGTCGAGGACGTGCGCTACGTCGTCGCGATCCACGCGCCCGTAGTAGACGCCGTGCGGCAGGACGACGAGGTTGCCGGCGAACCGATCCCCGCCGACGTGGGTGCACTGCCAGGCCGACGCCGCGTCCAGCTGCTCGCTGACCCCCTCCCACAGCGGCCGGCCGTACCTGGCGCAGCAGCGGTCGTGCTTGCCGTGGGTGCAGACGAGGAAGAGGGGCCCGTCGACCGGCTCCGCGGCGTCGAAGGGATCGACACCCCGGAGGTCCTCGTGCTGCGGGATCTCGAGGCCGGCGAGGCGTTCGTCGCCTTGACGGGAGTCCGCCACGTAGACCGCGAGACCCTCGTGGTGCCGCCGGTCGGGCCGGCGGATCAACAGCAGGCGCGTGCGCGGTCGGGCGGACACGAGCTCCCGGAGACGCCCCTTGACCTGGTCGGAGAGGCCGCTCCCCGCCAGGGCGTCGTGGCTCCAGAGCCCGCGGTACTCCACGAGGAGCCAGTGGTCGATCCGGCTCGCCGTCCCGCCCAGCGGCTCGTCGTTCTCGCGCGAGATCTCGGAGCAGAACGGCCGGCTCGACGGGCCGCTACTCACTTTGGACGACGCAGATCACCTGGCCGGTCCTGACCGCCTGTCCGGGCTCGACTGACAGCTCCGAGACCCGGCCTGCACGGCTCGCCGTGATCTCGTTCTCCATCTTCATCGCCTCCACGATGCAGAGCACCTGACCGGGCCGCACCTCGTCGCCCTCGGCGACCTCGACGGCGAGGACGGTTCCCTGCATCGGGCTGACGACGGCGTCGCGGGCCGCGCCGCCGTGCGCACGCTCGGACATGCGCTCGCGCCGCCTGCGGACGAGCGCCGCGTGCGGCGGCTCGGGAAGGTGGAGCTTGAGCTCGAACCTGCGGCCGTCGAGCTCCGCGTTCACGACGCGTTCCCGCGTCGGCCCCGCGCCGTCCGGGGAGCTGACCGCGCTCGTCGCCCGGCGGGACAGCTCGGCCGCGCGCGCGGAGAGCTCGTCCGACTCGACGACGCCGTGACAGGTCTCGCCCTTCGCGAAGCACGGGTGCTCGAGCAGCGCCTCGTGAAAGCCGAGCAGCGACGTGACGCCCTCGATCCGGTACTCGCGGAGCGCGCGGAGCATTCGCAGCCGCGCGTGCTCCCGGTCGACTCCGTGCACGCACAGCTTCGCGATCAGCGGGTCGTAGATGCCGACAACGTCGCTGCCCGCCTCGACGCCCGAGTCGACGCGGATCCCCGGCCCCGCCGGCTCCCGGTAGGCCGTGATGCGCCCGGGCGAGGGCAGGAAGCCGTTGGACGGATCCTCCGCGTTGATCCGGCACTCGACCGCGTGCCCGTTCAGGTGGACGTCTTCCTGGCGCAGCCGGAGCGGCTCTCCGGCGGCGATCAGCACCTGCTCGCGGACGAGGTCGAGGCCGGTCACGAGCTCGGTGACGGTGTGCTCGACCTGGATCCGGGTGTTCATCTCGAGGAAGAAGTACTCGCCGTCGCGAGAGAGCAGGCCCTCGATCGTCCCGGCCGACCGGTAGCCGACGGCCTTCGCCGCATCGACGGCGATCTGTCCGATCCGGGCGCGGAGCTCCTCCGAGACCGCGGGAGAGGGCGTCTCCTCGACGAGCTTCTGGTGGCGGCGCTGGATCGTGCAGTCGCGCTCCCCCAGGTGGATGACGCTCCCGTGCGCGTCGGCGAGCACCTGCACCTCGACGTGGCGCGGATCCTCGAGGTACCGCTCGACGTAGACGGCCGGGTCGGAGAAGTACGCCTCGCCCTCCCGCTGCGCCGACTCGAACGCGCGCTCGACCTCGTCGGCCGAGCGGACGACCTTCAGGCCCTTGCCGCCGCCGCCTGCCGAAGCCTTGATCGCGATCGGCCAGCCGAGCTCGTCGCCGAGTGCCGTGACCTCCTCGGCCGTCGCCACCGGCTCGGTCGTGCCGGGGATGATCGGCACGCCGGCCGCTTCCATCCGTTCGCGCGCGGCGACCTTCGACCCCATGATCTCGATCGCATCCGCCGGCGGCCCGACCCAGACGAGGCCCGCGTCCTCGACCGCCCGCGCGAAGGCCGAATTCTCCGCGAGAAACCCGTACCCCGGGTGGATCGCCTCGGCGCCCGAGCGCCTGGCGGCGTCGATCACCCGTTCCTGGGCGAGGTAGCTCTCGGCGGCCGGGCCCGGGCCGACGAGGAAGGCCTCGTCCGCGGCGCGCACGTGGAGCGACCCCCGATCCGCCTCGGAGTACACGGCGACGGGCGCGATCCCGAGCTCCCGCAGCGTGCGGAAGATTCGGATCGCGATCTCGCCGCGATTGGCGACGAGCACCTTCGAGAAGCCGGCCACGACGGGCATATTGTGTCGGTATGGGGGCCGCCGATCAGCTGACCGTCGCGCGGATGGCCGCGGCGCCCGTGATCGTGGCCCTGTTCGCGATCGACTTCCCCGGCCACGAATACTGGGCGACGGCGCTCTTCGCGGTCGCGATGGCGACGGACTGGGTCGACGGACGGCTTGCGCGGCGCAGCGGTAGCTCGTCGGCGATGGGCTCGCTGCTCGACCCGGTCGCGGACAAGATCCTTGTCCTCTCGGTCCTGATCGTCCTGCTCGGCGAGGGGATCTTCGCCGGCTGGGTCGTCGCCGCGATCGTGGCGAGGGAGTTCCTCGTCTCGGGGCTCAGGCTGGCCGCGCTCGAGCGGGGCGTCGTCCTCGGAGCGCGCGACCTCGGGAAGCTCAAGACGGGCACGCAGTCGGTCGCCGCGATCGTGGGCGGCTTCGCCGCGGGCGGCGCGATCGAGGAGTCGGTCGCGTGGTGGGCGCTGATCGTCGCGCTCGTCGTGACCTGGGTCTCAGGGCTCGACTACGCGCGGCTGGCCCCACGGCTCCTTCGCAGCCGGGCTCCAGCCTAAGTCGTCGAGACCGGAGCGCCACCACGACCCGGCGAACCCCGACGCGGCGGCGGCCTCCTCGGCGAGCGCGCGCTCGAGCGCCGCGATCAGCGCGTCGCGCTCCGTCTCGTCCGCGGGATCGGGCTGAACGCTCCAGCTCACGCTTCGGAGCCTAAAGCCCCGGCGCGCGGCCGACGATACGAAGCACGTGCGTCGACTGCTCGCGGCAACCGTATGCGCGTGCCTGATCCTGGGCGCCCCCGCCGCCGTGCTCGCGGCGAAGCGGTCGTGGGCCCAGCCCGAGATCGCGCTCGTCACCTCGCACGGCCTCATGGGCGGCAGCGCTGCGGCGTTCCGGCCCGATGCGCCGCTCAAGAAGCGCGTCCTCGCAGACCTCGTAACGGGGCTGGCGGACGTTCCCGCGCCCGAGCCGGCCGATCCGGACGCCGACGCGACGCTCGCGGAGCTCGACCAGGGCCTCGTGCGCGGCCTCGGCCTCTCCGACGACGCCCGCCGGTTCTACCTCGGCGCCCGCGCGACCGGGGCGAAGCCGCCGGCACGCTTCGGCAGCGAGGTGGTCGCGCGCCTGATCGGCCTGCGCAAGAACCACGAGGCGGCGCTGGACGCGCTCGAGCTGCGCCCCGACGACGTCGCGACCCGCGCCGAGGCCGCCTACTCCGCGGCCCAGATCCTCCGGTTCACCGGCGGGGAGACGGCGTCGGTCGAGCAGGAGTCGCTCGAGTTCGAGCTCCCCGTCTACACGCCGTGGCAGCGGCGGATCCTCCAGACCGCGTTCAGCCTCATCGGCTTTCCGTACGTCTGGGGCGGGACCAGCTCGGGCGAGCAGTCGGTCTTCGGCGTCCGCTCGCGCGGCGGCTTCGACTGCTCCGGATTCGCGTGGCGCGTCTACAGGGTTCAGCGGTATCCCGGCGGGGAGCAGCTGGGCGCCACGCTGCGAGGACGCACGGCCGCGCAGATGGCGGGAGAAGTCCCCAAGGGCCGCCGGATCGCGCTCGCGAACCTCGAGCCCGGTGACCTGCTCTTCTTCGGCCGCGGCGGCAGGCGCGCCCGTGCCGCGGCGGTCGACCACATGGGCATCTACGGCGGGAACGGCTGGATGATCCACTCGTCGCGCCACGGCGTCGCGCTCGTGCGTGTGGAAGGCTGGTACGCCGAGCGCTTCGCCTGGGGTCGCCGACCCCTCGCGGAAGCTGGCCTCGGTCTAGCCGAAAAGCCGCAAAGAGCGAATAACCCGAACGGGTGATGGCACGCACGTGCCGGCGGACGAAAATCGAGCCCGCTTCACCGAACGCGAAAGGGGAGCTGGAATGCTCGAGTGGAAGCCACGCCTGCTGCTGTTGCTGGCGGTGTTCGCCTCCTTGGCCTCGACGGCCGGCGAACTCGTCACTTCGTACAACTGGAACTGGTAGCGGCGGCGACGATGCGACGTCTGCCGCCGCGCGTCCTCCTGCTCGTCGCCGCCGTCTGGATCGCCGGATTCTGCGTCGCCACGGCTGCTGCGGTCTCCTTCGCCGCCAGGCCGCACGACCTCGCGCAGATCGCGGGCCCCCTCGCCTTCCTCCTCGCCTCCACGCTCGCCAGCCGCTACCCGGTGCCGATCGAGGGCGCCGAGAGCGGGGGCGTCACGCTCTCGTTCGTCTTCGGCACGAGCGGGATCATCCTCTTCGGCTGGGACGCCGGTGTGCTCATCGCCCTCTCCGCACCGGCGATTGTCCAGCTCCTCGAGCACCGGCCGCTCGAGCGCGTCGCCTTCAACGCGTCGGTCTTCGCGATCGGCGCCGGCGTGGCGGCGGCGCTCGTGGCCCTTGTGGACGGAACCGGGACGGCGGTGATCGTCGTGCAAGTCGCGATCTCCGCGACCACGCAGTACGCGCTGAACCTGCTCCTCGTCTCGGGCGCGGTCGCCGGCACGGCGCGCCGACCGTTCGCCGAGCTGGTCGTCTCGTCCGCGCGGGCCACTGCGGTGCCGTTCGCGCTGATGGGATCGGCGGCGCTGATGCTGGTCGTGCTGTGGCAACGATCGCCGCTCCTCTCGGCCGCCCTCGTCGGCCCGCTGCTCGCGATCTCCCTCTACCAGCGGTCGGCGTACCAGGCGCTTCGCGCGATGCGCCTCGCGCTCACCGACCCGCTGACGGGGCTCGGCAACCACCGCAGCTTCCAGGAGCGGCTGCAGCGCGAGCTGCTGCGCTCCGAGGCGGACGGCGAGGCCTTCACGCTCTGCATGCTCGACATCGACGACTTCAAGCGCATCAACGACCTCTACGGGCACCCGGTCGGCGACCGCGTGCTCGCGCAGGTCGGGAGCCGGCTCCGGCAGAACGGCGAGGCCTTCCGCCTGGGCGGGGACGAGTTCGCGCTCCTCCTCCCCGGCCTCACGTCCGAGGAGGGCATGTCGGCGGCGGCCTCTGTCCTCGCCCGCATCGGGACGCTGGAGCTGGCCGACGTCGGCTCCGTCACGGCGAGCGCCGGCGTTGCCGGGTTCCCGCGCCAGGCCTTCGACCGGGCCGAGCTGATCCGGCTCGCCGACAGCGCGCTTTACTGGGCCAAGGAGCACGGGAAGAACCGCGTCCACGTCTACCGGCCGGACGTCGTCGAGCTCGCGGAGCTGCGCAGGCTCGCGCACGGTCCCGACCGCGCCGCCCGGTTCCGCGCGGCCGCGAGCCTGGCGAAGGCCGTCGACGCGCGCGACACCTACACGGGCAGCCACTCCACGCGCGTCGCCGAGCTCGGCGCCTGGATCGCGCAGCGGCTCGGCCTGGATCAGGAGCAGGTCGAGCTCACGCGGCTCGCAGGCAGCCTGCACGACCTCGGCAAGCTCGCGATCCCGGAGGAGATCCTCCGCAAGCCGGGACCGCTCACGGAGCCCGAGCGCCTTGTACTCGAACGGCATCCCCAGATCGGCCACCGCATGCTCGAGAGCCTGGGCGTCGATCCTGTCGCCGAGTGGGTCCTCCACCACCACGAGCGCTGGGACGGCACCGGCTACCCGAGCCGGCTCCGCGGTGAGGAGATCCCGCTGGGCGCGCGGATCATCTTCGTCGCGGACGCGTACGACGCGATGACCTCCGACCGTGCCTACCGCGGCCGGCTGACGCCGCGCGAGGCCGTCGCGGAGCTCGAGCGGTGCGCGGGCAGCCAGTTCGACCCGCAGATCGTCGCCGCGTTCGCCCGCGAGCTCGTCGGGCAAGCGCCGGCCGTCGCCGCCGCAGCCGGATGAGACGCCGCGGAACCGGCTTGGCCGGTTCCGCCGCTGCGGCCCCTTGGTGGAGGACCCATCTTGCGTGTGTCGGCCGCGCGGCGCGAAAGCGCCGCCCGGCTTCATACGGTCGCGCAAAGTCGTGAGACTTTGCGCGAAGCTACAGGGGGATATTGCCGTGCTTCCGGCGCGGGCGCGGCTCGCGTTTCGTCAGTGACGTCTCGAGCGCGTCGATCAGGACCGGGCGCGTCCGCCTCGGCTCGATGACGTCGTCGACATAGCCGCGCTCCGCGGCGACGTACGGGTTCGCGAACTGCTCCCGGTAGTCCGCGATCAGCTCCTGCCTGCGGGCGTCCGGATCCTCGGCCCGTTCGAGCTCGTGCCGGAAGACGATGTTGACCGCGCCTTCGGGCCCCATGACGGCGACCTCGGCGGTCGGCCACGCGAAGCTGAAGTCGGCGCGGATGTGCTTCGAGCTCATGACGTCGTACGCGCCGCCGTACGCCTTGCGCGTGATCACGGTCAGCTTGGGCACCGTCGCCTCGCAGTACGCGTACAGGAGCTTCGCGCCGTGCCTGATGATCCCGCGCCACTCCTGATCGGTTCCCGGCAGGAACCCCGGCACGTCGACGAAGGTGACGAGCGGGATGTTGAACGCGTCGCACGTGCGTACGAACCGCGCCGCCTTCACGGACGAGTCGATGTCCAGGACGCCCGCGATCGAGTGCGGCTGGTTACCAACGATCCCGACCGAGTGGCCGCCGAGCCTCGCGAAGCCGCACACGATGTTCTGGGCGAAGCGCTCGTGCACCTCGAGGAACTCGCCGTCGTCGACCACCCGCCGGACGATGTCCTTCATGTCGTAGGGCTTCGTGGGCTCGTCGGGGATCAGCGTGTCGAGCTCCGCCTCCTCGCGGTCGGGCGGGTCCGTGGGCGGGAAGTGCGCCGGGAGGTCGAGGTTGTTCTGCGGGAGGTACGAGAGCAGGTAGCGCGCGTCCTCCAGGAGGCTCTCCTCGTCCCCCGCGGTGAAGTGCGCGACGCCGGATTTCGACGCGTGCGTGGCGGCACCGCCGAGCTCCTCGAAGGTGACCTCCTCGCCGGTCACCGTCTTCACCACGTCGGGGCCGGTGATGAACATGTACGAGCTGTCCTCCACCATGAGGACGAAGTCCGTCATCGCCGGCGAGTAGACGGCACCGCCGGCGGTCGGGCCCATGACGAGGCTGATCTGCGGGATCACGCCCGACGCCTGGACGTTCCGCCAGAAAATCTCGGCGTAGCCCGCGAGCGAGACGACACCCTCCTGGATCCGCGCGCCGCCCGAGTCGTTGATCCCGATCACCGGGCAGCCGAACTTGACCGCCATGTCCATGACCTTGCAGATCTTCTCGGCGAACGCCTCCGAGAGGCTGCCGCCGAAGATCGTGAAGTCCTGGGAGAAGACGAAGACCTTCCGCCCGAAGATCGTCCCGTGGCCGGTCACGACGGCGTCGCCGTACGGCCGCCGCTCCATCATCCCGAAGTTGGGGTTCCGGTGGCGGACGTAGCGGTCGAGCTCCACGAACGACCCCGGGTCGAGGAGCTTCTCGACCCGCTCGTGCGCGAGGAGCTTTCCGGCCTTGCGGTGCTTGTCGATCGCGCGCTCGGACGCCTGGTGCGCGGCCTCCTCCCGTAGCCGCTGCAGCTCGTCGAGCTTCGCCTGGGTCGAGTCGGTGCGATCGTCGGTCGCCGCCACGGAAGTCACCCTAACTAGAGTCGCACCCATGCTCGACCGCTCGACGATCTGGCCGTACGAGGACGGCGAACCGGGGGAGTTCTACTACCAGCGATACGCGCACCCGGCCGGCGTCGAGGCGGAGCGGGCGCTCGGCGAGCTGGAGGGCGGACACGCGCTGCTCTTTCCCTCCGGCTCGGGCGCGACGACCGCGCTGCTGCTGACGTTCATGGAGCCCGGGAGGACCGTCGCCGTCACACGGGACGCCTACTACGGGACGCCGACGCTCATGCGCGCCCTGGGTCGCTGGGGGTTGCGCACGATCGAGTTCGACCAGACGTTGCCGCCGCCCGACGATGCCGACCTCGTGTGGGTCGAATCGCCGTCGAACCCCCTCTTGACGCTGCCCGACCTGCAAGCGGCGGTCGCCCACGGGGCTCCGGTCGTGGTCGACTCGACGGCCTCCACGCCCGTCTACCTCCGTCCAATCGAGCACGGCGCCGACTTCGTGCTCCACAGCGCGACGAAGTTCCTCGGCGGCCACAGCGACGTCCTGCTCGGCGCGGTCGTCTGCGCCAGGGAGGAGGACCACGAGCGGCTGCAGGAGTTCCGGAGCCGCTCGGGGATCGTCGCGGCGCCCGACGCGGCCTGGCTCCTCCGCCGGAGCCTCGAGACGCTCGAGCTGCGGATGCCCCGGCACACCGAGAACGCCACTGAGATCGCGCGGCGCCTGGGCGAGCACCCGGCGGTCGAGCGCGTCCGCTATCCGGGCTTCGGCGGCCTGATGTCGTTCGACGTCGCCGGCGGACCAGAGGCAGCGCGGCGCGTGGAGACCTCCGTGCGGCGGATCAAGAACGCGACGAGCCTCGGCGGGACCCGCTCCGTCCTCGAGACCCGGGCGCGCTGGGAAGGCGACCGCGTGCCGGAGAACCTCGTGCGCCTCAGCGTCGGCCTCGAGCCGGTCGGGGAGATCTGGGCCGACCTGGAACAGGCACTGCGACCGTAGAGCCGGAGGTCGGACTCGAACCGACGACCACCGCTTTACAAGAGCGGCGCTCTACCAACTGAGCTACTCCGGCGCTCACCACATGGTAGAGCCGATGAGATGGGCGCCCGCCCGGCCCGCACAGCCGGCCGGGCGCCCGGGGAGCGCCGGCTAGGCCGCCGGCGGGATCAGGACGCTGTCGACGACGTGGATCGTGCCGTTCGAGGCGCCGATGTCCGTCTTGACGACGCGCGTCGTGCGGTTCAGGTACACGCGGCTGCCCTTGACGCCGATCCGGATGGAGGCGCCGTTCAGGGTCTTCGCGCGGCGGAGCTTCACGACCTGCGCCGCCTTCACGTTCCCCTTCACCACGTGGTAGAGGAGGACCGCGCGAAGCTGAGCGCGGTTGCGCTGGAGCTTCTGCAGTGTCGCCTTCGGCACCTTCGCGAACGCCTTGTCGGTGGGTGCGAACACCGTCAGCGGGCCGCGGCCCGAGAGGGCGCCGGCGAGACCGGCCTGCTTCGCGAGCGCGACGAGCGTCGTGAACTGCCCGGCGCCCGAGGCGGTCTGGACGATGTTCTTCTGTGGCGCGGCCTGCTCGGACGTCGCCGAGGCGCCGCCGACGGCGGCCGCCGAGGTGAGGGCCGCAACGCCGAGCGCTGCGATTCCGATGCGGATGCGTGTTGCCTTCATGCTGCGTCTCCTTGTCGTTCGGGATTGGCGACGGCCGGCACGGCGCGGAGCGCAGGCTCCGCCGGCCGGCCGTCGAGGATCGCGCCCCAGACCACGAGTCCGAGGGCGCTGAGGACGAGCAGCGTCACGAGGACGCCGACGCCGAAGATGAGGACGGTCATGACCTGACCGGCCTCCTCGGCATGACCAACGTGCCGAGAGCGAGGATCGACGGCACCCAGAGCCCGACGAAGATCGCCTCCTGCTCGTTGCCCATGAACCAGAGGCTCACCGAGAGGGCGAACGAGATCAGGGCGGCGGCGCCGACGAGCCCGAGTGCGGCGTCGATCCTCATGACTGGGCGGTCGCCGCCCGTGTGTCCTGCCGCTCGCGCGAGGCGAGCGCGGGGAGCCGGGTCGCCTGGTAGACGGCGGACAGGCCGACCAGGCCGTAGACGATGCGGCTCAGCGCGTTCGTCTCGCCGAAGTCCAGGCCGACCAGGGTCGCGACGAGGTCGAACTCCGCGATCGCGACGAGGCCCCAGTTGAGGCCACCGACGATCAGGAGCGCGCCGGTGATGAGATCGAGTGGCTTCACGTGTTTCCTCCTCTTCTGTACTACCTTTGTCCAGGGAATGTACAGAGTAGTCCCGGGGGTGTCAAGCATCTGTACAAATTCCGTACAATGAGGCCATGGAAGCCGCCACGGGATACCTGCGCATCGGCGAGCTGAGCCGCCGCACCGGCGTCGCGCCGGAGCTGCTTCGCGCGTGGGAGCGGCGTTACGGCCTCCTGCAGCCGGCCCGGTCCGAGGGCGGGTTCCGCCTCTACTCGGACGCGGACGAACGCCGCGTCGAGCTCATGCGCCAACACCTTCGCCGCGGGCTGGCCGCCGCAGAAGCGGCCCGTCTGGCAGCCGAGGGCGGCGACGGGACGGCGGTCGAGCAGCGTGCGGGATCAAGCCCCGAGCTCGCGGCCGGCGCCGCGCGGCTACGCAGCGCGCTCGACGGGTTCGACGAGGCCCAGGCACAGGCGGCGCTGGATGACCTCTTCGCCGCGTTCACGGTCGAGACCGTCCTCGGCGGCGTAATCCTCCCCTATCTCGTCGAGCTGGGCGAGCGCTGGTCGACGGGCGAGGCGACCGTCGCGCAAGAGCACTTCGCGAGCAACCTGATCCGTGGCCGCCTGCTCGGCCTCGGGCGCGGATGGGACGCCGGCGACGGCCCCCGTGCCCTCCTCGCGTGTGCTCCGGGGGAGCTCCACGACCTCGGCCTGATCGCCTTCGCGCTGACCCTCCACCGGAGGGGCTGGCGAATCACCTACCTCGGGCCCGACACGCCGGTCGAGAGCCTGGCGGAGACCGCCGAGCGGCTGGCTCCGGCCCTCGTCGTCGTGAGCGCGACCTCCAAGCGCCGCCTGACACCGCTTCGCGAGGCCCTCGCGTTGCTGGCGGGGAAGACGAAGGTCGTGGTCGCCGGCGCCGGGGCAGGCGACGGAGTGGACGGGATCGAGGCACTCGCCTCCGACCCGGTCACCGCGGCGCTGGCCGTCTGAGCGCTACTGCAGGACTTGCCGCGATTCCTGGTGCTGGAGGATCTTGCGCTTCACGCGCTGAAGCGCGTTGTCGATCGTCTTCGTGTCGACGTCGAGCCGGTCGGCCATCTCCTCGTAGGACGAGCCCTCGAGGTACAGCCGAAGGGCGTCGGCCTCCAGCTGCGAGAGGCCGGTTCCGAGGCAGAAGACCAGGCTCTGCAACTCCTCGGTCGAGATGACCATGATCGACGGCTCGTCCACGCTCGGGCCCGGCAGCGCGTCACCCAAGGTGCAGTCGCCCTCGGACTCCTGTCCCGCCGGCGTCTGCGAGAAGGAGACGTACGTGTTGAGGGGCGCGTGCTTGAACCGCGTGGCCGTTTTGATCGCCGTGATGATCTGGCGGGTGATGCAGAGCTCCGCGAAGCTCCGGAACGACGTCTCCTTGTCCGAACGGAAGTCGCGGACCGCCTTGTAGAGCCCGATCAGCCCTTCCTGGATCAGATCCTCGGAGTCGCCGCCCGCCAGGAAGTACGAGCTCGACTTCAGCCGGACGAAGCCCGTGTAGCGGCGGATGAGGGTGTCCATGGCCTTCGTGTCGCCGTTCCGTGCCCGGATGACGAGCTGCAGGTCTTCGAGCTCTCGCTCGGCCCGCTGCGCCGAGTAGGTCCGGGTGACTGGTCTGGCGGCCATCGTCTCTCGCATCAGGCGATCCCGTTGGTCCGCTTGCTAGCCCCGGACCAGTATCACCGTCAACGTGAACGGGAAAGTAGCACTATGTCAATCACATTACAAGTCGATTGCAGTGGTCCCTGGTCCGACTCCGCGTTTGCGCGGGACCCGGCTCGCTTCAGCCGTCGGCGCGGCGGAGCCGCTCGAGCCGCTCCCGCGTCTCCGGATCGACGCGGTCACCGACGCGGCTGGGCCCGCTCTCCTGGTGCTCGACCGCGTCGAGCGTGGCGGCGAACTCGCGGGAGCTGAGCTTCGCCACCTCCTGGCCCGACGTGCCGCGAACGGCGGCGTCTGAAGAGACCAGGCAGACTCGCTCCCGGTCTCGATGCTCGGCGGCGAGACGTTCGAGGACCGCGTCGGCGTGCGGCGCGAAGCGCACCTCGAGCTGACCGTACCGCTCGTCGAGGCCGACGCCGTCGAAGACGACGACGCCGCGCGCTCCACGGACGGCCACGAAGCTCGCCAGCGCGTCGATCAGCTCCTGGCGCTCCTCCAGCCCGGCTGCCCGCAGGACGTTGTAGCCGTCGAAGAGGTACAGCGTTGGGTCAGGCACTACGCCGCCTCCGCGCCTCGTAGACGAGGAGGGCAGCGGCGACGCTGACGTTCAGCGAGCTCACGCGGCCGAGCAGCGGAATCGAGACGATCTGGTCGCAAGCACGTCGCACGAGCGGGCGCAGCCCCCTGCCCTCGGCGCCGAGGACGAACGCCGCGCCGCCGTCCCCGAAGTCCGCCTCCCAGAGCCCGACGTCGCCGTCGGCGGCCGCTCCCCAGACCCACAGCGCCGGTCCCTTGACGTCGTTCAGGTAGCGGGCGAGGTTCTGCACCACGGCGACGGGGAGATGCTCGACGGCGCCGGCGGAGGCGCGGCAGACCGCGGGCGTGACGCGCGCGGCCCCGTGGGCCGGCACGACGACGCCCGTCGCGCCGGCCCCCTCGGCGCTCCGGATCACGGCTCCCAGGTTGTGCGGATCGGTCACCTGGTCGAGGCAGAGGAGGAGCGGGCGATCGGTCGCGGCGAGCTCGTAGGCGTCGGCGTAGCGGTAAGGCGCACACCGCGCGACAACTCCTTGATGTTCTCGGCTGCCGATCGCCTCCGTCAGCTCGCGTTCCGGCTTGACCTGGACGCGGACGCCGTCGGCGTCCTTCAGCCAGGGCTCCGTCGTGAGCGCGCGCTCGGTCGCCCAGAGCTCGCGGACGGCGCGCGGACCGCGCAGCGCCTCGCGGACCGCGTTCCGCCCGTAGACCTGCTCGGTCGTCATCGGGGGACGAGCTGGAAGCCGTCGCCCGCATCCCGGACGACCCAGCCGGCGGCCTCGATCTCCGTGCGGAGGCGATCGGCCTCGCCGAAGTCGCGGTCCTCGCGCGCCCGGCGTCGGCGCTCCGCCAGGTCGACGACCGCCGGGGGCGCCTTGCGGGACTCCGCCAGGCTGTCGAGCCCGAAGAGCTCGAGCCCGCGCCGGACGAGGTCGTGGTCGCGCCAGGCGTGCATGATCGCGAGCGCCTCCGGCGTGTTGAAGTCGTTGTCGAGTGCCGCCGCCAGCCTGTCCCACTCGCCCTCGCCGGCCGGCTCGGACGGGTTGCGGAAGACCTCGCGGAATCCGTCCGCCCGGGCGGCGGCCTGCCGGAGCGTCTCCTCCGAGAAGTCCATCGGCTTGCGCCAGTGCGCGCCGAGGAACAGCATCAGGATCGTCTGCCGCCCGTACTCGTCGATCGCCTCACGCAGCGTGACGACGTTGCCCACGGACTTCGACATCTTCTCGCCCGTGAACTCGAGCATGCCGTTGTGCGTCCAGATCCGCGCGAACTCGTGGCCCAGCGCGCTCGACTGGGCGAGCTCGTTCTCGTGGTGGGGGAAGACGAGGTCGAGCCC
>DASSUI010000033.1:0-17396 GCA_035707105.1 Gaiellaceae bacterium
GGCTGCGCGGCGAGGAGGACGCGCGGGTCGCGCTCGACCTCCCGGGCCACGACGACCTTCTGCTGGTTGCCGCCGGAGAGCGCCGATGCCTTCGTCGTCGGCCCCCCGCCCCGGACGTCGAAGGCCTGGAGGAGCCGCCGCGCCCGCGCGATCAACCGGCCCGGAAAGAGCCAGCCGAAGCGGGAGTCCGGCTCCAGCTTGTAGTCGTGCAACGCGATGTTCTCGGCGAGCGTGAAGTCGAGCACGAGGCCTCGGCGGTGCCGGTCCTGGGGGATGTGCCCCATGCCCGCGTCCAGCACGTCTCTGGCGCTGCCGTTCGTGACGTCCGTTCCGGCGACGGCGACGCGACCGCTCTCGAGCTTCCGGAGGCCGGTGAGGGCGTCGATCAGCTCCGTCTGGCCGTTGCCGTCCACCCCGGCGACTCCCACGATCTCGCCGGCGCGAACCTCGAGCGAGACGCCGCGCACGGCGGGGAGGCCGCGGTCGTCCACGACGGAGACGTCATCGACCTCCAGGAGCGTCTCGCCGGTCTCGTGCGGCGGCTTCTCCACCCGGAGCAGGACCTCCCGGCCGACCATCAGGCGCGCGAGCTGCTCCTCCGTCGCGCCCGCCTTCTCCACCGTGTCGATCTTCTTCCCGCGGCGCAGAACCGTGATCCGGTCCGCGATCTCGAGGACCTCGTGCAGCTTGTGGGTGATGAAGATCACCGACATGCCCTCGCGCGTCAGGTTCCGCAGGATGCCGAACAGCTCGAGCGCCTCCTGCGGCGTGAGGACGGCGGTGGGCTCGTCGAGGATCAGGACTTCGGCGCCGCGGTAGAGCGCCTTGAGGATCTCGACCCGCTGCTGCTGCCCCACGCTGATGTCCTCGATCCGCGCGTGCGGGTCGATGTGGAAGTTGAACGCGTCGGCGAGGTCATGGACTCGCTTCTCGGCGGCGTCGTAGTCCAGGAGGATCCCCGCTTTCCGCGGCTCCGTCGCGAGCACGATGTTCTCTGCGACCGACATGACCGGGATGAGCATGAAGTGCTGGTGCACCATGCCGATCCCGTGGTCGATCGCGTCCCCCGGGTCGTGAAAGCGCACCTTCTCCCCCTTGACGAGAATCTCACCGCCGTCCGGTGAGTAGAGCCCGTAGAGGATGTTCATGAGCGTCGACTTGCCGGCGCCGTTCTCGCCCAGCAGCGCGTGGACCTCCCCGCGGCGCAGGTCGAAGTCGACGCGGTCGTTTGCCAGGACTCCGGGGAACTCCTTCGTGATCCCGTTCAGCTCGAGGACGATGGGGGCCGCCTCCGCCATTGCGGGCGATTCTATGGTGGAGGCGGCCCCGAGCGGCTCGGACCCGTCCTACAGGGTCGCCGGCGCCGTCAGCTCGCCGGAGATGAGCTTGTCCTTGATCTCGTTCATCCGGTCGATGAACTCCTGCGGCACCTTCGGGCTGATCTTGCCGATGCCGACGCCCTCGTTCTCGAGGTCGAAGACGGCGTCCTCGCCGCCCTTGAACTCGCCGTTCTTGACGGCCTCGGCGGTGAGGAAGACGGACTGGTCGACGCGCTTGACCGCGCTCGTGAGGATGTGCGCACCGAGGAAGGCCTGGTCGCGGTCGACGCCGATCCCCCACTTGCCCCGTTCCTTCGCCGCGTCGAGGGCGCCGAGACCGCAACCGCCGGCCACCTGGAAGATCACCTGTGACCCGCGCGTGATCTGATTCAGCGCGATCTCCTTGCACTTGTCCTGGGCGACGAAGTCCTGCGAGTAGCCGATCAGCGTCTGGATCTTCGGGTTGCACTCCTTCGCCCCGGCCTGGTAGCCGGCGATGAAGATGTCGACCGTCGGCAGCTTGATCCCGCCCACCGCGCTGATCACCTGCTTGCCGCCTTGCTTCTCCACCATCAGGCCGGCGAGGCAGCCGATCATGTAGCTGTTCTCGTTCGTCGCGAACGTCAACCCCCGCACGTTCGGGTTCTTGGTGAACGGTGTGGCGTTGACCGAGTAGTCGATGATCGCGAAGTTCGCATCCGGGAACCGCTTCGCCGTCGTGTTGACGGCCTCGGCTAGGAGGAACCCGACCCCGATCGTCAGCTCGAAGCCCTCACGCGCGAGCGACGAGAGGTTCGGAACGTAGTCGCTCGTCTGCCGCGACTCGACGGGCCGGCCGGTGATCCCGAGCTCCTGCTCGGCCCGCTTCAGGCCCTCGAGAGCGGACTGGTTGAACGAGCGGTCGTTGAAGCGGCCGACGTCGCTGACGAGGCCGACGCGCGCCCCCTCGCCGCCCCCGGTTGCGGTCGTCGTCGTGCCGCCGCCGGCGCCACCGCCGCCGTCGTCGTCTCCGCCGCAGGCGGCCGCGAATGCGAGCAGTCCGCAGGCCAGGATGGTCACGAGCAGTTGCGACTTGCGCACCTTGATCCCCCTTTGTTTCGGACCCCGACTCGATGCTATCGCGCGGACCACGACGAGGGCGGGCCTTGCGGCCCGCCCTCGCTGGTTCTTCTTCGCCGCGCTCGCTAGAGCTTCTTCGGCGGCTTGATGCGGCCGCTGATGATGAGCGGCCTCAGCGCGTTCATCCGCCGGGTGAACGCCCGCGGCACGCGGGAGTCGGTCCGCCCGATGGCGACGCCGTTGTTCTTCAGGTTGAAGACGGCGTCAGTGCCGCCGCGGAACTTGCCTTCCTTGACGGCCTTGGCGGTCAGGTAGACCGACTGGTCCACCCTCTTCACCGCGCTCGTGAGGATGTGCCGGCCGAGGAACCGCTGGTCGCGGTCGACGCCGACGCCCCACACGCGGCGCTCCTTGGCCGCGTCGAGAGCGCCGAGACCACAACCGCCCGCGACCTGGAAGACGACCTTCGAGCCCTGGGCGATCTGGTTCAGGGCGATCTCCTTGCACTTGTCCTGTGCGACGAAGTCCTGGGAGTAGCCGATCTGCACCGTCGTGCCCGGGACGCAGCGGCGCGCACCCGCCCGGTAGCCGGCGATGAAGATGTCGACGGTCGGCAGCTTGATGCCGCCCACGGCGCTGATGTTCTTCGCGCCGGCGCGGTTCGCCATCAGGGCGGCGAGGCAGCCGATCATGTAGCTGTTCTCGTTCGTTGCGAAGGTCAGTCCCTGCACGTTCCGGTTGCTCTTGAACGGCGGAGCCTTGACGGAGTAGTCGATGATCGCGAACTTCGAGTTCCGGAACCGCGTCGCGACGGTGTTCGTCGCCTCCGCGAGCAGGAACCCGACCGAGATCGTCACGTCGTAGCGCTGGCGCGCGAGCGACGAGAGGTTCGGGATGTAGTCGCTCGTCTGCCGGGACTCGACAGCGCGGCCCTGGATCCCGAGCGTGCGCTGAGCCCTGCGGAGACCTTCGAGGGCGGACTGGTTGAACGAGCGGTCGTTGAAGCGACCGACGTCGCTGACGAGACCCACCTTGTAGGTCTTCGTCGCCGCATCGCCCGACCCGCTGCCCGCGAGCCCCGCCGCCGCAGCGACGATCGTCGCCACACCGGCGACGAGCGCAAGCGGGATGAGCCTTCGTGCTCTCATGAAACCTCCCCTAGTACAAGTCAAAGACAGACCCCTGTCTGCCTTTGTTCAGACGTCGATCCTAATGGGAGGTTAGGGAGGTTCCAAGCGGGTTTCCCGCAAGAACCTCTACGTATATACCCGTTCCCGTGCGCTATCCGGCACCAGCACGCGCCGCGGCTTCGAGCCCTCGTACCCGGAGATGATCCCCCGCCGCTCGAGCATGTCGATCAGGCGGCCGGCGCGCGTGTAGCCCACCCGCAGGCGGCGCTGCAGCAGCGAGACGGACGCCGTCTGCGTCTCGACGACGATCTCGATCGCCCGCTCCAGCAGCGGATCCTGGTCGGGATCGAAGTCGTCGTCGCCGTCCTCGTGTTCCTCCGGCGGCGCCTCCGGGGCCTCGAGCAGCGACTCGTCGAGCTCCTGGCCGCGCTGGCTCCGGCACTGCTCCACGAGCAGGGCGATCTCCTCCTCGGTCACGTACGCCCCCTGGACGCGCTGCAGGCGCGACGTCCCGAGCGGCTTGAAGAGCATGTCGCCCTGGCCCAGGAGGCTCTCCGCCCCGGCCTGATCCAGGATCACGCGCGAGTCGGTCTGGCTCGAGACGGCGAACGCGATCCGAGAGGGGACGTTCGCCTTGATCATCCCGGTGATGACGTCGACTGACGGGCGCTGGGTCGCGAGGACGAGATGGATGCCGACGGCGCGCGACTTCTGGGCGAGGCGGATGACTGCATCCTCGACCTGCTGCGGCGAGATCATCATCAGGTCGGCGAGCTCGTCGATGACGACGAGCAGGTACGGCAGGGTGTCCTCCCCGCGCTGGCGGAACGCGCGGTTCGCCTCGGCGAGGTTCCGCGCCCGCACGCTGGAGAGGCGCTCGTAGCGGCGCTCCATCTCGGCGAGCACGTTTGTGAGGACGATCGACGCCTCCTTCGGACTCGAGACGACGGGGGTCAGCAGGTGCGGGATCGACTCGTAGAGCGACAGCTCGATCCGTTTCGGGTCGATCAGGATCAGGCGGGCGTCGTCGGGCGTCGCGCGCAGCAGGACGCTCGTGAGGATCGTGTTGATGCAGCCGGACTTGCCCGAGCCCGTCGTGCCGGCGATCAGCAGGTGCGGCATGCGGGCCAGGTCGGTCCAGACGGCGTTCCCGGAGATGTCCTTGCCGAGCCAGACGGAAAGCGGGCTCGCGGTCGCCGGCAGGCCGTCGAAGACGTCGCCGAGCGTGACGAGGTTCGGCGAGAGGTTGGGCACCTCGACACCGACGGCCTGCTTCCCTGGGATCGGCGCGAGGATTCGGATCTCGGTCGTCGCGAGGGCGTACGAGAGGTCGTCCTTGAGCGCCGAGACCTTCGACATCTTCGTGCCGGCCGCGAGCTGGAGCTCGTAGCGGGTGACCCGCGGGCCGGTGATCTCGCCGACGACGCGCGCCTCGACGCCGAAGTCCGCGAGGGCCCGGGTCAGGGACTCGGCGACCTTCCCGTTGTCGCTCTTGCCCGCCGGCCGCGCCGGCGAACGCTTGAGGAGGGACGGCTCGGGGAGCACGTAGTCGGTCTTCGCCGGGGCCGGCGGCTCGAAGAGCGCCTGCTGCTCGCTCTCCTCCGTCGGCTCCTCGTCCGTCAGCATGGCGAGCGGGGGCGGCCCGGCCTGGCCGACGACGTCCGGGAACTCCGACTCGGCGTCGACGGGCGGATGCACCTCGCGGGGCCGGAGCGGGATCGGCGGCGACAGCTCCTGGTCGTCGAGGACGCTGCGGCGCTCGACGCGCCTCCGGGCCGCGGTGTGCGCGCGCCTGACCGCTCCGTGGGAGCGCTGGACGAGGGCGCCGACCGAGGCGCCCGACAGCAGCAGCACGCCGGCGACTGCGAACGCGGCGCCGGCGATGACGGCGCCCGTCCGGCCGATCAGCGTCCCAACGAGCTCGTCGAGGGCGGTGCCGACGTAGCCGCCGGAATCCGCGAGCAGGAGGAAGAGGCCGAGCGCCAGGGACGCGAGCCCCCAGCGGAAGGGATGCACGCGGACAAGCCGGCTGCGGCCGAGCATGAGCGAGCCGACGAGGACGAGCGCGGCCGGGAGAAGGTGGCCGGCGTCGCCGACGAGGGCCCAGATGCCGTCCACGATCCAGGCGCCCGCCGTTCCTCCCTCCCAGCCGAGGTAGACGAGCGTGGAGAGGAAGAGGCCGACGGCCGCGAGGCCGAGGCCGATCAGCTCCGGATGGTGGTGGCTGCGCTCCTTCGCCGCCCTGCGCTTACGGCGCTTGACCCGGGAGGGCACGCGCGGCTTCAGTGTGCGCTTCTTGCGGCGCTTCGCCATGCGCGCCTGCTTCGACGCGCGGGTTCCGTCCCCTACCTGTTGCGAAAGTTGTCCGACCGCGGGATCCGCTGCCCGCGGGTCGGGAGCTCGAGGTCGAGCCGCCGTTCTCGGTCGGCCGCCCGCCGTGAATGGTCAGTCCAGCGTGGGCAGGCGCTCCAGCAGGAGCTCGATGAAGGCGCGGCCGTCGGCGTCGACGCCCACGTGGGCGTTCGGCTCGTTTCCCGTCCGCCGCCAGAGGTCGACGACCGTCCGGCCGCGGCAGAGCTCGGAGCCGCAGTCGATCGCCACGTGGCGGTGGGCCGTCTCCACGAGGTCGGGACGGAAGACGTGGGCGAGCGCGAGCGCGTCGTGGATCGGCGAGCCGTCGAAGCCGTAGATCCGCTGGTGGAAGCGGTTGTAGAACGTCCAGAGCTCGGCGACGAGCGTGCCCGTCCGGCCGGTCGCGCGGAGCCGGTCGGCGTCCGCCTGCGCCATCAGCGCTTTGTGCGTGACGTCGAGCCCGATCATCGTCACGTCCAGGCCGCTCGCGAAGACGCGCGCCGCAGCCTCGGGGTCCGCCCAGACGTTGAACTCGGCGGCCGGCGTCGTGTTGCCTACGCCGATCGAGCCGCCCATCAGGACGATCCGCTTGGGCCGCGCCTCCGGATACCTGGCGAGCAGCAGCGCGACGTTCGTCAGCGGGCCGACGGCGACGAGCGTCACACCGTCCGCCCGGCGGCCGAGGAAGTCGACCGCGTGCTCGTCGATCGGCGCTCCCAGCGCCGGCGGGAGGTCGGGCCCATCGAGGCCGGTTTCCCCGTGGACCTCCTTCGCGACGTGGGGCTCCCGTCGAAGCGGCCGGTTCGCGCCCGCCGCGACGGGGATCTCCGTTCGGCCCGCGAACTCGAGGATCCGGATCGCGTTCGCGGTCGTCTTCTCGAGCGTCTGGTTTCCGGCGACGGTCGTGATGCCGATGAGCTCGACCTCCGGGCTCGCGAGCGCCAGCAGCACGGCGATCGCGTCGTCGTGGCCGGGGTCGCAGTCGAGGAGGATCGGCTCAGGCAAGGATCTCGTCGACCTCCTGCGCTGTCGGCAGGGACGGCTGCGCGCCGAACCGGGAGGCGGCGATCGCGCCGGCGGCGCATGCGCGCCGCAGCGCCTCCTCCCAGTCCCGGCCCTCGAGCCGTGAGACCAGGAGGCAGGCGGTGAACGCGTCGCCGGCCGCCGTGCCGTCGACGGCCTCCACGGGCGGCGGCGCCGCACGCGCCACCTGGACGCCGTCCTCGATGAGCACGGCGCCTTCCTCGCCCAGCGTGAGCGCCGTCAGGCGCGGCTGCTTCGGGAGGGCCTCGAGCTCGTACCGGTTCACGACGACCAGGTCGGCCCGCTCCACCACTTCCGCCGGGACGGGCCTCGTCGGCGCGGCGTTCAGGCAGAAGACGTCCGCCGCTACGCCGGCCTCGGCCACGACGTCGATCGGGATCTCCAGCTGGCAGAGCACGTTGCCGCCCGGCCGCGCGGGCTGGACGTCGGCGTTCGCGCCCGGGACGACCACGATCTGATTCTCCCCCTCCGCGTCGACGACGATGAGCGCGATCCCCGTCTGGTCGCCGCGGCCGAGCCGGAGGTCGACTCCGGCCTCCCGAAGGCCGGCGAGCGCCGGCTCGGCGAGCTCGTCTTCCCCGACCGCGCCGTAGAACGTCACCTCGGCGCCGAGCCGCGCGGCGGCAACAGCCTGATTCGCACCCTTCCCCCCGGGAACGCGGGAGAGCTCGGCGTCGGAGACCGTCTCGCCGGGCCGCGGCAGCCGCTCGACCCGCGCGACGAGGTCGAGGTTGACCGAGCCGACGACGTTGAGGCTAGGCAGCGAGCGCTCTGAGGTCTTCCAGCGTCCCGCCGAGCAGGTTCTCGCGGAGATCGAACAGTCCGGCCCAGAGCGACGAGCGGTCGGGCGCCGCGTCCATCCGCACCGCCGTCGTCAGCCCCTCCAGCGCCCGGACGAGGACGGCGAGCTCGAGGTAGACCTGCGCGACGCGGTGCGACGCGACGCAGACGCCTGCCCGTCCGAGCACGGGCCCCCACTCCATGAGCTCCGCCGGGCCGGGCTGGCCGTACCACGATCTGCCCTCGGCCTGCTCGGGCTCGAGCTCGAGCAGGTAGCGGCCCAGCGGCCGCTCGAGGCCGGCGAGCGCCGTCTCCGCTCGATCGGCGGCACGCCGGAGGGCGGCCTGCCGTTTGCCCGGAGTGCTCGGCTCCGCCTCCCCCCTCGCCCAGCGCTCCAGCAGCCGGCAGAACGCGAGCGCCGCGACCTCGCAGGCCGCAAGCTGGGCGATCAGCCGCCGTGCGGTCGCTTCCTCGGCGGCGCGGTCGAACAGCGCCTCGGCCCAAGCGGGCGTCGGATCGGTTCGGAGTGTGCTCATACTTCCACTATGACGGGCAGGATCATGGGGCGCCTCCCCGTTCTGTCGTAAATCAGCTGCCCGATTGCGTCGTGAAGGTGCTCCTGGAGCAGCTTGATCTCCCTGACGTTCTGACCGAGAAGGTCGTGGAGCACCCGGTTCGCCTCCTCGCGCATCTCGTCGAGCAGCGGGCCGGGCTCGGTCAGGCCCCTCGCGATCAGCTCCGGCATCGCCTGCGGCGCGCCGTTCGAGCCGCCGACCGTGACCACCACGATCAGGACGCCGTCCTCGGAAAGGGTCCGGCGGTCCCGCAGGGCGACGTCGCGCACGTCACCCACGCCGAGGCCGTCGACGAAGGTCACGCCGGAGTCGACGTCGTCGACGATCCGTGGCCCGCGCTTCGTGAGCTCCACGACGGCGCCGTTCTCGGCGAGCACGATCGAATCGGCGGGCACGCCGCTCTGCTGGGCGAGCCGCCCGTGCGCAGCGAGCATCCGGAACTCTCCGTGCACCGGCATCACCGCCTTGGGGCGGACGAGCCCGAGCATCGTGCGGAGCTCCTCGGCGTGCCCGTGACCGGAGACGTGGACCGGCGCGTTCTCCTGGTGGAGCACCTCCGCGCCGATCTTCGCGAGCTGGTTGATGCTGTCGTGGACGCGGAGCTCGTTTCCGGGAACCGGCTTCGCCGACAGGATCACGGTGTCGCCGCGCTCGACCTGGACCGCCGGGTGATCGCTGTAGGCGATCCGTGTGAGCGCCGACATGGGCTCTCCCTGGCTGCCGGTGCAGAGGATCAGGACCTCGTGCGGCCGGTAGTTCTCGAGCTCGTTCGGGCGAATGAGCGCCTCCTCGGGGACGTCGACGTAGCCGAGGTTCCGCGAGATGTTCATGTTCTTGCGCATCGAGCGGCCGACGACCGCCACCTTGCGCCCGACCCGGACGGCGACGTCGATCGCCTGCTGCATCCGGTGGACGTTCGAAGCGAAGCACGCGATCAGGACGCGCCCCTCGAGCTGCGGGATGATCTGCTGGAACGCCTCGCCCACGAGCCGTTCGGAGCCGGTGACGCCGGGGCGCTCTGCGTTCGTCGAGTCGCCGAGGAGCAGGTCGACGCCCTCGCTCCCGAGCACTGCCAGGCGTCCGACGTCGGTGCGCAGACCGTCCACGGGCGTGTGGTCGAGCTTCCAGTCGCCGGTGTGGAGGACGCGTCCGGCCGGCGTGTCCAGCACGATCGAGACTGAATCCGGCACCGAGTGCGCCACGCGGACGAAGCTCACGCGGAAGGGGCCGATCTCGACCGGATCCGCCTCCGGCCGCGCCTCCTTCAGGTCGACGGCGTTCAGGAGCCCGTGCTCGTCGAGCTTCGACTGGGCGAGGCCGAGGGTGAGACGGGTACCCCATACCTCCGGCACCGGCACCTCGCGCAGGAGGTATGGAAGGGCGCCTACGTGATCCTCGTGCGCGTGCGTGAGGATGACGGCGCGGACGCGGTTCTTCCGCTCCACGAGGTACGCGAAGTCCGGGAGGATCAGGTCGACGCCGAGGTGCTCGTCCCGGGGGAAGGCGAGGCCGGCGTCGACGACGACGATGTCGTCCCCGAGCTCGTAGACCATCAGGTTCTTGCCCACCTCGCCGAGGCCGCCGAGCGGGATGATCCGGAGCGCCGCGTCGTTCACCGAAGCCACTCTACTTCGTGGCTCCGTCGCCGCTCACCCGTTCAAGGGATGCGTGGAGCACGCCGATCCACTGCCATGTGTTCGTGCTGCCGGAGGTGTCAACCGGGTCGCTCGCGCTTGCCGCGGCGGCGGTGATCGCCGCCGAGCTGCTGCATCGACGGGACGACGAGCTCGGCACCGACGAGGCGGCGCCGGACCGCTTCTCGGTGACCGCGCCGATCGTCGCGGCGACCGCGCTCGTCCTCGGCCCGTGGGGGGCGCTGCTCGTCGGCGCGTTCGGGAGTTTCCTGGTGCGCCGTCTTGCGGGCGACCCCTGGCGCGAGAGCGCCGTGCGCGCCGTCTCGCTCGGCGCGGCCGGGCTCGCAGGCGGCTACGCCTACCTCCTGGTGGGCTCTGAGACCGGCACGGTAGTCCTCCCGGACGACCTCCTCGGTCTCGCCGTCCTCGGGATGGTCTTCTCGACCGTCAAGACGCTCGTCCACCGGCTCGCGGCCCGGGCGACGGCGATCGAGACCGATCTGCTCGCCGCGGCCGCGGAGGTCTCCCTCGGCGCGGCGCTCGCGATCGCCGCCGAGTCGAACCTGTGGTACGCCGCGCTTCTTGCGCCCGTCTTGCTCCTGCTGGAGCGGCTGCACTGGCGCCTGATCGCCCTGCGCCGCGAGGTGGCCGCTGCGCTCGAGACCTTCGCGAACATCGTCGACGAACGCGACCGCTCCACGCGCGGCCATTCACTCCGCGTCGCCGACAGCGTGCGCGAGCTCGCGGAGGCGCTCGATCTCCCGCGCAGCGACGTCCGCCGGCTGTGGTGGGCCGGCCGGCTCCACGACCTCGGCAAGGTCGCGGTCGACGCGTCCGTGCTCGGCAAGCCGACGCGCCTCAACGACGAGGAATGGGCCGCCGTCCGACGCGCGCCGCGCCTCTCCGCCAGGCTCCTCCAGCGCTTCCGCTTCGCGGCCCACCAGGCGAAGGCCGTCGAGTACCACCACGAGCGCCTGGACGGCTCCGGCTACTACGGCGCGCGCGGTGAGGACATCCCGCTCGCCGCCCACTTCCTCATCGTCGCCGACAGCTTCGATGCCATGACCTCCCACCGGCCGTTCCGGCGGCGGCTCTCGCGCGAGGAGGCGCTGGTCGAAATCGAGGAGAACGCGGGGACGCAGTTCCACCCCGTGATCGCGAAGGCGTTCGTCGCCGTACAGCGCGGCCTGCCGCCCGCCGGCGTCCTCAGCGAGGGTGAGCTGTCGGCGATCCGCGACTCCTCCGTGCCAACTCCCCTCCGCTCGGGGCTCGGCGAGCTGCCTGCTCGGCCTGAGCTGCTGGTCGCGGCAGGCGCGACCGTCGGGCTCCTGGGGCTCGGGACCGGTCTGATCGAAGTCGCTGGCGCAGGAGGCGCGCTCGTCGCCCTCGGCGCTCTTCGCTGGCTGGCGAGTCGCCTGCGGGCGCATCGCCTGTCAAAGGCGCTGGCGGAGGCGGTCGCCGGCGAGGATCGCGCCCGCATCTTCGGTCGCGTCGCCGAAGCTTTCGAGGCCGCATGGAGGCTGGACTACGCGATGCTCGTGGCCTGGGAGGAGGACGGCACGGGCGGCAGGGTGGAGCTGCAGCGCGGCGAGAGCGGCGTCGCCGACCCCGAGGTCACGAGCTGGCTCCTGCGGGTGGCCGACTCCGGCCCCGAGCCGATCTCGGATGACGGGAGCGAGCTGGCGCGCCCCGGGTCGTCGCTCGCGCTGCCGCTCCGGCGCGAGAACGGCTCGCTCGTCGGTTTCTTCGTCATGGGCGGACCGGGCCGCACGCCGTCGCACGTGGTCGCCGCGTCGACTGCCTCGCTCGACCGGCTCGGGCTTGCGCTCGCCGGCTCGGGGCGCGACGCCGTGCCCGTGCGGCGGCTCGCGGCTGTCCCCTAGGGAGACCGCGGGAGCTAGGCCGAGACCGGCTGGAGCGCGCCGAGGCGCTCGAGGCAGCCGCGGATCGTGTCCTTCTCGGCCGCCGTCGCCTCGACGAGCGGCAGCCGCAGCCCCCCGACGTCGTGCCCGAGGAGATTGAGCGCCGCCTTGATCCCGATCGGGCCGACCGTCACGCGCAGGATCTCGTACACGGGCGCGAGCTCTTCGTCGATCCGCCGAGCCCGCTCGGGGTCGCCGGTCTTGAACGCCCTGACCTGCTCCTTGACCTGCGCTCCGACGACGTGCGTATGGACGCAGACGCCGCCCGTCCCGCCGAGCTCGAGGAACGGAAGGATCAGGTTGTCGTCGCCGGCATACAGCGCGAGCCCCGTCTCCTCGACGATTCGGCGCGCATCGCCGAGGTCGTCCCACGCCTGCTTGACGGCGACGACGTTCGGGATCCGGGCGAGCTCGCCGAGCGTCTCGACCGAGACGAGGTTCACGACACGCGCGGGGATGTTGTAGTAGACGATCGGCTTGTCCGTGACGGACGCGATCGCCTTGACGTGCTCGACGATCCCGCGCGGCGGCGGCTTGTTGTAGTACGGCGTCACGATCAGGAACCCGTCCACCCCGATCTCGTGGGCCCTCGCGGTCAGGTGGACGGAGTGGCGAGTGTCGTACGTCCCGGTGCCGGCGATGATCGTCGCGCGCTCGCCCACCGTCTCGATCGCCGCCTCGTAGAGCGCGAACCGCTCGTCGTCGGTCAGCGTCGGCGACTCGCCGGTCGTCCCCGTCACGACGAGCCCGTCCGAGCCGTGCTCGACCAGATAGGCGGCGAGCTCGCGGAACTTCTGGATGTTGACCGCGCCGTCGGCGTCGAACGGCGTCACGCTCGCGGTCAGGACTTCACCGAGCACGACGCGATCTTACTCCGAGCCCGAGGGCAGCGAGGCCTGCGATCAGGGTCGCCCTTCGCTGGGCCCCGGCGGGCCAAGTAACACAGTGTTACGAGCTTTCGGGGGCGCGCGGTCGTGCGGCCAGCGCGGAGGTGAACGCATGCCCCGCCTCGGCTCCGAAGACGGCGAAGACGACACGCCTGAGCGAGCCGGGCTCGTGGCCGCGCACGGCGTCGATCATGATCCGCGCGCACTCGTCGAGCGGGAAGCCGCCGACGCCGGTGCCGAAGGCTGGGAGTGCGAGCGACTCGGCGCCGAGGTCGTCGGCCGCGCGCAGGCAACTCTCCGTCGTCCGGCGGACGAGATCGGCGTCGGTCCGCAAGTCCTGCCCCATCACGGCGCCGTGGATCACCCACTTGGCGCGCAGCCGGCCGGCGCCCGTGGCGACCGCCGTGCCCGTCTCGATCGGGCCCTTCGCCACCGCCTCGCGCTCGATCTCGTCGCCCCCGGCCCGCTTGATCGCTCCGGCGACGCCGGAGCCCATCCAGAGCGCGTCGTTCGCCGCGTTCGCGATCGCGTCCACGTCGAGCGCCGTGATGTCGCCCTCGACGACGGAAAGCTCAATCACGCCGGAGCCACCAGAACCGCTCGTCGTCGCCCTCGTCCCTACGGCGCTCGGACAGCGTCTTGCCCGCGTAGCCCTCCGCCGTGAGTTCCATCTGCGCCGCGAAGCCGGTCGCGGCCAGCGAGAACGTGAGCGCATGGCTGGAGACGCTCCAGCCCTCCAACGGCCCGGCGTCCTCCAGGAGGTCGAACGCCTCCCGGTCGCGGACGTCGAAGACCGCGAGCCCGCCGTGCGGCTTCCCCGTGAAGTGGTCGTGGAAGACGACGAAGCCGCGTCGGCGATCCGAGATGTACTCGTTGAGCGCGTCATTCGCCTGCCTCGCAGTCACCCCGTCCGGTGCGACCGCGTAGACGAGATAGCAGCGCTGTCTTCCCCTGGCGAGCTCAGTCAAGGAGGGTCTCGAGACCCACGGTAACGCCCGGAGGAAGGGTCGCGAGCCGCTCGAGCGCGAGGAGAACCCCCGGCACGTACGCCTCGCGCGAGTACGCGTCGTGGCGGATCGTGAGCAGCTGGCCGTCGCCGCCGAAGAGCACCTCCTGGTGGGCGACGAGGCCGGGCAGCCGGACGGAGTGAATCTGCGCACCGCCGATCCGCTCGGCCGTCAGCCTGGCCGTGCCGGACGGCGCGTCTCTCTTCGCCTCGCCGTGAAGCTCGACGATCTCGGCGCGAGGCATGTACCGGGCCGCCTGCTCGGCGAATCGGATCATGAGCGCCGCGCCGAGTGCGAAGTTCGGCGCGTAGAGGACTGCGAGGCCCTTCTCCTTCGCGGCGCCGTCCACTGCGTCGGGCGACCATCCCGTCGTGCCGACGACGGCCGGCACGCCGGCGTCCAGCGCGGCCCGCACGTTCGCCTCCACGGCCTCGGGCGCCGTGAAGTCGACCATCGCCTCGGCGTCGTCGAGCTCCACCAGGCGGTGGCCGGCCGCTTCGAGCGCAGGCCCGAGCACGGAGCCCACTTTGCCGCTCCGGCCGTTGAGCAGGACCCTCACGCCGCGGCTGCGGCGAGTGCGGGGTTCACGCGCTCGACCGCGGCGAGGAAGCGGTCTTCGTTCGGCCCGATCCCAGCGGCGGAGAGCCGCTCGGGCACGAGCAGGACGCCCGCGAGCTCGGCCAAGCTGTCGGCCTCCACCGCGTCGATCTCCGCGATGATCCGGTCGAGCGAGAGCATCTCGGTGTCCGTGATGAGGGACTTGCCGAGCCGGCTCATCCGGCTCGACGTGGCCTCCATCGAAAGCAGGATGCGGCCCTTGAGGTTCTCCTTCGCGCGCTCGAGCTCGTTGGGCCGGAGGTTCCCGGCCGCGACGTCGGCGATCTGCTCCGCCGCGATCTCCAGGCACGGTCCGAGGTTCTCCTCGCGCGTACCGACATAGAGGCCGATCTGGCCGGTGTCGGTGTACTGCGAGGCGAACGTGTAAACGGCGTACGCCATCCCGCGCTTCTCGCGGATCTCCTGGAAGAGCCGCGAGGACGCCGAGCCGCCGAGGATCGCGTCGAGCAGTGAGGCAGCGAAGCGGCGGCGGTCGGAGCGGGCGATGCCGGGTGCGCCCAGGCAGAGGTGGTACTGCTCGGTGTCCTTGCGCATGAAGCGGAGGTCGGGCGGTGGCGACTTCACGAGCGGGGTGCGCACGCGCCGCCCGCGCGCCGGGCTCTCCCCCAGCTTTGCCTCCGCGCGCTCGAGGAGGCGCAGAAGCTCGTTGTGGTCGAGGTTCCCCGCCGCGGCGACGACCACGTTGCCCGGCACGTACATCGCCCGGTGGTACGCCGTGATGCTCCGGCGCGAGACCGACGAGATCACCTCCGCGGTGCCGATCACGGGGCGTCCGAGCGGATGGTGGCCGAAGACCGCCTCCGCGATGAGGTCGTGGACGAGCTCCTGCGGCTGGTCCTCGTACATCGCGATCTCCTCCAGAACGACCTCGCGCTCGGAGTCCACCTCGGCGAAGAGCGGCGAGTAGACCATGTCGCTCATCACGTCGATCGCCTCGTCGAGGTGGTGGTCCGCCACCCGCGCGTACACGACGGTGTGCTCGCGCGAGGTCGCGGCGTTCAGCTCGCCGCCCATCGCGTCGAAGACCTCGGCGATGTCCTGCGCCGTGTAGCGCTCCGTGCCCTTGAAGAGCAGGTGCTCGATGAAGTGGGAGACGCCGGAGCGCTCGTCCCGCTCGTCCCTGGAGCCGGCGCCGATCCACAGGCCGATTGCGACCGAGCGGACGTGCGTCAGCCGTTCGGTGACGACCCGCTGGCCCGAATCGAGCTCGGAGAGGACGTACTTCTGCACGGACGGATCGTACTCGGGCCTCCCGGCGAAGCCCGGTAAGCGGCGTCAGCCACTAGGATTCGGCCCCTCAAGTGGAGAAGGACATCCACCGATAGCCGTGAGAGCCGGATGAGCGCCGTCGCCGTCGACAGCATGGTCGAGGAGATCGAGCTCTGGGAGTTGCATTCCGAGCTCGTCCTTGTCTCTCCGGAGGTCTGCAGGCGTGCGCTCGAGCTCATGCCCGAGCGCGATCCGGAGGCCTTTCTTGACCGCCCTCGAGACGAGAGCGAGGCGCCGGCGCGTGTCGCCCTCGCCCTCCGGTACGCGCTCTGGCGATGCGGACAAAGTGCTCGCTTCGCTCTTGCCGTCACCGTCGCGGCGGTCGGCCTCGCCTTGATCGCGGAAATGGTTCACTAGGCCCGCTGCGGCTCTGCTGACCCGCCCCGACGGTCAGGCGAGCCTGCTAATCTCCGGCGCTTCGTGTGGCCAGGCACGAACCTCCGGGCGTCGCTGTGTGATCCCGGGCGGCTTCCGCCGCCGGGAGTCGATCCCCCACTTGGGGGATATCGGTCGTCTCCGGCCCGACGATCCAGCTCATGTCCCAAACAATCGGGCGGGGCGGCCACGTCCAGCGTGCCAGGAGGTCTCGTCGACGTGACCACGAATCCGCCCACCGAGCAACCACCTTCTCGGTCGCACGCCGCCCAGACAGGAAGGAATCCACTATGAAGCGTCGCCCGCTTCTTCACCATGCTGCGTCGGTCAGCGTCCTCGTTCTCGTTCTCGTTCTCGTCCCTGCAGCTCTCGCCGCCAAGGGCGGCGGCGGCAAGCCCGGGGGCAGCACAAGCGGCTCCAGCATCTCCCTGGCCGCCCCCCTCGTCTACGACGGGAACGGCGACGGGCTCCCGAACCACGGGGACGTCGTGCTGTTCACCGTCTCGACGACCGCGACGACGCAGCCGTTCGTGAACTTGAGGTGCTACCAGAACGGCGCCTTGGTCCTCAACCATTGGAACGGCTACTTCGAGGGCGCGTTCAACTACAACCGGAATTTCGGCCTCGCCTCAAGCGCATGGCAGGGCGGAGCCGCCGCGTGCACGGCCACGCTCAATAAAGCCAACCGCAATGGCAGTTGGACGCAGCTGGCCTCGACGAGCTTCCACGTCGACGCCTAACGCCTCGCTGAACAGCTGAACGGAATCGAGGGCGGCCAACCGGCCGCCCTCGTCGTCGAGTGCGTCTCCCTCGCCGGAGGGCCGCCCATCTCAGGGATGGCGCCACACGGGCTCGATGCCGATGCCTGCCGTAGGTCAATCCCTAGCCGCCCCTTCCGGCCGTCGCACCGAAAGGAGAACGACAATGTTGAGGCGAATCGCATTCGCCGCCTCGCTGCTCGGCGCGCTCACCGTCGCAGGAGCAGCCTTCGCGGGCAACGGTGGCGGATCGAACAAGGCGCCTGCGTCATGGATCAGTGCCCCGCTCGTCGTTTCGTCCAGCGGCCCGTCGCTCGCCGCCGCGACCAGTGCGCCGCGCCACGGCGACGTGGTCACGTTCGACATCTCGACGAGCCAGACGTCGAGCCCCTTCGTGAACGTTCGCTGCTACCAGGACGGCGCGCTCGTGCTCAACGGCTGGTCAGCCTTCTTCGCCGGGGGGCTCGGCGACAAGACCTTCGGCCTCGGTTCTCCGGCCTGGCAGAGCGGCGCCGGCGACTGCACCGCCGACCTCGGCATGTACTCGGCGAACGCCAGGTGGCGGGTGCTCGCGTCGACGAGTTTCCACGTGGACGCGTAGACGCGAACCAAGAACGTAGAGAGGGCGGCCAATCGGCCGCCCTCTCCAGGTGAGACTCCTTTCGTC
>DASSUI010000034.1:0-2005 GCA_035707105.1 Gaiellaceae bacterium
ATGTCTGCTCCCCTGGGTCCTTCACGAGCGCCTTGCCGAGCCACTCGGCGTACAGCGCAGCCCGGTGCTCCTCGACCGCCTGGGTGATCCGCTTTCGCTCCTTGCCACCGACTCCGCGCTTCTTCGCCTGGTAGACGTACTCGAACTCACGCGTGTTCGGTTTAGAGGCGCGCCGGCGCCCGCCTGACCTTACCTAAGTCCCTGTTTCACGATCCGAAAAGTGGAAACGGCCACCGACCTCTGATCTGGTTGCGTTGTCTAGGCGCAAACCCGAACCGGAGGCGCGATGGCCGCGAGCCAGCGTACCAGCATCCCCGCGGAGCTGCGATCCCTCTTCCCGACCCGCTGGCTGAACACCGCCGCGCGCGAGTGCGGCCTCGTCACCAGGCGGCGCAAGGTCGCCCCGGCCCATCTCTTCTGGACCCTCGTCCTCGGCTTCGCGGTCGGACACCGCCGCAGCCTCGCCTCGCTCCGCCGCTTCTTCCAGGCGAGCTCCGGCGTCGGCCTCGCGCCGTCGTCTTTCTACGACCGGTTCACGGCAAGCACCGTCCGCTTCCTGCGCCGCGCGCTCGTTCGTGCTGCCGAGCGGCTCGGGCAGCCCTCCGGCAAGCTCCGCGGCCACCTCGACCGGTTCAAGGATCTGCTCGTGGCCGACGCCACGGTGATCCGTCTCCACGACGCGCTCGCCCGAGCGTTCCCCGGCTGCCGCACGAACCACACCCGCGCCGCCGCGAAGCTGCACGTCGTGATGAGCGCACTCGGTGCCGGGCCACGGAGCGTCTCGGTGACCGGCGAGCGGATCAACGAGCGGCGCCGCCTCAAGATCGGCCCCTGGGTCGCCGGGCGCCTCCTCCTCTTCGATCTCGGATACTTCAGGTGGCAGCTCTTCGACCGCATCCGCGCGAACGGCGGGTACTTCATCAGCAGGCTGCGCGACGACGTGAACCCCGTGATCGTCGCGGAGAACCGCCGCTGGCGGGGCGCCTCCCGCAAGCTCGTCGGGCAGCGCCTGCGCGAAGTGAAGCTCGGCCTCGCGCGCGAGGCGGTGGACGTGCTCGTCGAGGTGGAGCTCGTGCGCCGCTCGTACCGGGACCGGTGCAGGCGCGAGCGGGAGATCTTCCGCGTCGTCGGCGTGCGTCACGGCGACGCCCGCGAGCACCACTGGTACGTCACCAACGTTCCGGTCACGGTCCTGTCGCCTGCCGAGATCGCCACCACCTACGCTGCGCGCTGGGAGATCGAGCTCGTCTTCCGCGAGCTCAAGACCCACCTGCGGCTCGCCCAGGTCGCGTCCCGGCGCCGCGTCGTGGTCGAGGCGCTCATCTACGCCGCCCTCATCGGCCTCGCCGTCAGCCGCGCGATCTGGCGCCGTCTTCGTGCGCTCGTCGACGCCGGCCGCCGGATCTCCGAGCGCCGCGTCACCGACGCGCTCGGCGCCATCGCCGCAGAGCTCGCGGTGGTCCTCGCCGGTGTCCCGATCTCGCGCGAGCAAGTCCGCCGCTGGCATGCGCTCCTCTCAGCAGAAGCCGCGGATCCCAACGTCGGGCGCGCCACGATGAAGCGAGCGTGGGGCTGCTAACCGATCACGCATGCACGCGCGTGACCGATCCAGACCAGAACGTGACTGCCTTCGAGTACGACGCCGAAGGCGCGGCGGGCTCAATCACCTCGAGCGCCCGATTGAAGGCGATCCGTTACAACGCCTTCAATCCGTCGAACCCGACGTCTACTGCCGCGATCGGCTACACGAACAAGTTCGCCACACACGTCGAGCTCGCGTACACGTGCGCCTCCCGCACGTGCGACGCCGGGGCAACCGTGCCGATGGCCTTCAGGGAGGAGGCCGGGAGCGTCGTGGATCACCAGCAGCGGCTCCACGAGATCCGTGTGCAGAACGAGAACGCGAGCTCGGTCAGGACGACGGTCGTCGCCTATCGCCTCCAGTACGGGACGGCGGCCGACAGGAACAGCGAGGTCCTCGGCGCGATCACGGAGTGGGGAGGAG
>DASSUI010000035.1:0-39640 GCA_035707105.1 Gaiellaceae bacterium
TCGAGCGACCCTCTGAAGCCGGGCGCCGCTTCGCGGCGCGCGGCGCCGACGCCTCTCGCACTCCCTTCTCCAGGATTCGTCCCCGACCGAACGGGCAAAGCCCGTTCGGTGGCTACGGTCTCTTGCCGGGTGGTCCAATGACGTTCTCCTTGGTTGATCTGATCCAGGCGCCTGCGCGGCAGCACGCGTCGCTCGAGACGACCGCGCACCGGCCCTGGCCGCTCCCGGACGAGCCGTGGATCATGGGCCAGACGTGGGATGACCTCCTGTTCGCCCACTGGCGGGCACCGGCCGACGCGCTGCACAGACACCTCCCAGCCGGCCTCGAGCTCGACCTGTTCCAGGACGAGGCCTGGCTCGGGATCACCCCCTTCCGCGTGACCGGGCTGCGGGCCCGAGGGCTCCCCCCGGTCCCCTTCCTCTCCTCGTTCCTCGAGCTCAACACGCGGACGTACGTCACGGACGGCGAGAAGTCCGGCATCTGGTTCTTCAGCCTCGATGCCTCCAGCGAGCTCGCGGTGCTCGCCGCGCGGCACGGCTACAAGCTGCCCTACTTCCGGGCCGACATTCGCGCCGAGCCGACGGGTGGCGGGATCGCATACGCGGCGCGGCGACGCGACCCGAGGGGCGCGCCGGCCTCGTTCCGCGCCCGCTACCGGCCGAGCGAGGACGTGCTCGACGCCGACCCCGCGTCGCTCGTGTGGTTCCTGACCGAGCGCTACTGCCTGTACGCCGTCGAGGACGGGCGCCTGAAGCGGGCGGAGATCCACCACGAGCCGTGGCCGCTCTGGCCGGCCGAGGCCGAGATCGAGGAGAACACGATGCCGCCGCGGGACGTCGCGTTGATCGACGACGCTCCCCTCCTGCACTATTCGGCGCGCCAGGACGTCGTGATCTGGCCGCTCGAAGATGCCTGATGCGATAGTCGTCGGCTCCGGACCGAACGGGCTCGCGGCGGCGATCACGCTCGCCCGCGAGGGGCGGTCGGTTCTCGTCGTCGAGGCCGACGGGGCAGTCGGGGGCGGGATGCGCTCGGCCGAGCTCACCGAGCCGGGCTTCGCCCACGACGTCTGCTCCGCCATCCACCCGCTCGCCGCCGGGTCGCCGTTCTTCTCCGGCCTGCCGCTCGCCGAGCACGGCCTGCAGCTCGTCCATCCAGGCGCACCGCTCGCCCACCCGCTGGACGACGGCACCGCCGTCATGCTCGAGCGCTCCGTGGACGAGACGGCCGCCGGCCTCGGCGCCGACGGCGAGGAGTACCGGAAGCTGATGGCGCCGCTCGTCGACGGGGCGGACCGGCTGCAGCCCTTCCTTCTCGGCTACCGGCCGTGGCCGAGACACCCGGTCTTCACCGCGCGTTTCGGGCTGCGCGCGCTTCGCTCGGCCGTTGGGCTCGCGAAGCGGTTCGAAGAGAAGCGCGCGAAGGCACTCCTCGCCGGGCTCGCTGCGCACTCGATCCAGGACCTGCGACGGTCGCCGACTGCCTCGTTCGGCCTCGTGCTGGCGCTCTTCGGCCACGTCCACGGCTGGCCCCTCGTCCGGGGCGGGTCGCAGCGGCTCGCGGACGCGCTCGCCTCGCTCCTGCGCACGTTCGGCGGCGAGATCGAGCTCGGCCGGCGCGTCGACTCGGTCGACGAGCTTCCTCGCTCGCGGGCGACGGTGCTCGACCTGACTCCGCGCGAGGCGCTTCGTGTCGCGGGCCACCGCCTTCCGGCCCGCTATGCCCGGGCGCTGCGGCGCTACCGCTATGGCCCCGGTGTCTTCAAAGTCGACTGGGCGCTCGACGGGCCGGTTCCGTGGGCCGCGGAGGAGTGCGTGCGCGCCGCCACCGTCCACGTCGGCGGGACGATCGAGGAGATCGCCGCCTCCGAGCAGGCGGTCTGGGAGGGACGCACCGCCGAGCGTCCGTTCGTGCTCGTCGCGCAGCAGAGCCTCTTCGACGACACCCGGGCCCCGGCGGACAAACAGACGCTCTGGGCGTACTGCCACGTCCCGAACGGATCGCGCGAGGACATGACCGGGCGGATCGAGGCGCAGATCGAGCGCTTCGCCCCGGGGTTCCGGGATCTGATCATCGCCCGGAGCGTCCGTGGGCCGCTCGAGATCGAGCGGCACAACCCGAACTACGCGGGCGGCGACATAAACGGCGGAGTCCAGGACCTCCGCCAGCTGTACACCCGGCCCGCGGTGCGATGGGACCCGTACTCGACGCCCCTGGACGGCCTGTACCTCTGCTCCTCGGCGACACCGCCCGGCGGAGGCGTCCACGGCATGTGCGGCTACTGGGCGGCGCGCTCGGCGCTCAAGGCTCACGCCTGACGGTCTCACAGTCGCGTGCGACGCGGTCGACCGCGTCGGCGTACACGACGTCCCTCCCCGGGCCGCACTGCACGCGGTCGACGCGACCGTCGCCCGAGACGGTGATCCAGTCCCTGCCGCGGCCGCCGTCGATCCGATCCTCGCCGTCGCCCGGCGTGAGACCGTCGGTGCCGGGGCCGCCCACGATCACGTCGTCGTTCCCGTGCGTGAGGACGACGTCGTTCCCGGGGCCGGCGTCGACCCGGTCGCGGCCGTAGGCGCCCTCGATCCGGTCGTGGCCGCCGCGGCTGAAGATGCGGTCGTCTCCCGCGCCGGCGTAGACGACGTCACGGGTGGCGAGGCCGACGATGCGATCGGCGCCATCGGTTCCGGCGCGGCACCCCGAGCCCCGGCCGCAGCGGAAGCCGACCGCGCGCTTCGGATGCGCCCCGGTGATCTCGGCGACGTAGACCTCGGTCCCGTCGCGGACGCGGAGAACCGTTGCGACGCGGTCCCAGTCGTCGGGAACGGCCGCCGCCTCGGCGTCCTCGCCCACGCGACGCGTGCTGCCGGACTCCAGGTCGACGAGCCTGACCACGCCGGCGAGGCTCAGGAGCGCAATCGCCGACCCGTCCGACGACCAGCCCACGAGGCTGCCCGTTCCGACCGCCCGCTCGGGGGAGCCGTCGAGCGGCACGATGGCCGTCGCGGTACCGCGGTCGACCGCGAGCGCGCCGCCGTCCGGGGACCACGCGGCGGCCTCGCCGCGGCCGATCGCACGCTCCTCGGCGCCGGTGGAGTCGGCCACGAAGACGGCGCCCTCTCGAACGTACGCGAGGCTGCCGCCGTCCGGAGACCAGGCGGCGCGATCTCCTGCCGCAACGCGCTCGCCGCCCGTCCCGTCCGGCGCGACGAGGTGGATGCCGCCGTCGGCGCCCGTGTACGCGATCGTGTCGCCGTCGGGCGACCAGGCGGGATTTCGGCCGCGGGCGACGGTCGCCTGCCGTCCGCCGGCCGCGTCGTAGACGGCGACGTCGTCGGGAAACGAGGTGCCGCCGACGACGACACTCTCGGCGTCCGGGCTCCACGAGACCGTCTGGGGTGTGGGGTGAGACGAGCCGAGCGGGTGAACACCGCCGGCATCGACGATCTCGGGCTGCCAGGTGGGGCAGGTGCCTTCCGTGAGACTGAGTGCCAGGGCGTCACCGGAGGGCGACCAGGCGGCGACAGACCTGCCGCCGGGACTCATACACAGTCCCGAATGGGACGGCGCCGGAATCGCCAGGAGAACGAGGGCCACGAGCGGTGCGGCGAGCCTCATGCGCCGATTGTGCGCCGAGTCGGTGAAGAATTCGTCAACGTGACCCCACAGCGCCGCACTGCACTGGTCTCCGTCGTCGCCGCCGTCGCGCTGATCGCGCTCAAGCTCGGTGCCGGGCTCGCGAGCGGCAGCCTCGGTCTCGTCTCGGAGGCGATCCACTCGGGGACCGACCTTGTCGCGGCGCTGCTGACGTTCTTCGCGCTCGGCGTCGCGCGGCGGCCGGCCGACCCTGACCACCCGTACGGCCACGGCCGCGCAGAGCATCTCGCGGCCCTCGCCGAGGCGATGTTCCTCGTCCTCGCCAGCCTCTTCATCTCGTACAAGGCGATTGCCCATCTCGTCGGGACGGCCGAGCGGGAGGTCGACGCGGCGTGGTACGCGTTCCTCGTGATCGCGATCGTGATCGCCGTCGACGCGAGCCGCACGTGGATCTCGTGGCGCGCGTCGCGCCGGTACGGCAGCGCCGCCCTCGAGGCGAGCGCCCTGCACTTCGGGAGCGACCTGGCCGGCTCGGTCGCCGTGCTCATGGGGCTCGCGCTCGTGGCCGGCGGCTACCCCGGCGCCGACTCGGTCGCCGCACTCTTCGTCGCCGTACTCGTCCTCGTCGCGGCCGGGCGGCTGATCCGGTGGAACGCGGACGTGCTCATGGACCGGACGCCGGACGAGGCGCACCGGGCGGCGCGGCAGGCGATCGCAGCCCTGGACCCGCCGGTCGAGCTGCGACGGCTGAGGCTGCGGCAGTCGGCGGGGCGGCATTTCGCGGACGTCGTGATCGGCGTCTCGCCGGGCGCCGTCGTCGGCCAGGCGCACGCCGCCGCCGACGCCGTCGAGGACGCCGTGCACGAGGCGCTTCCGGATTCGGACGTCGTCGTGCACGTGGAGCCGCAAAGCGGCGACGAGGCGCTCCGCGAGCGCGTCCTGGCTGCGGCGCTGGGCGTCCGACGGGTGCGGGAGGTCCACAACATCCGGCTCGTCACGGTGGACGGCGGCGTGGAGGTCGGCCTCCACCTGAAGCTCCCGGGCGACCTCCCGCTTGCCGAGGCGCACGAGGTGGCGTCCGAGGTCGAGCGCGCGATCGCAGAGGCCGCGCCCGCCGTCGTGTCGGTCCGCACGCATCTCGAGCCGCTGCGCGAGCCCGGCCGCGGCGCGCGTCTGACCAAGCCGGACGAGCGCGCTGTGGTGGACGTCGTGCGCGAGCTCACCGGCGAATCGCCGCGCGACGTGCGCTTCATCGACACCGAGGACGGCGTGCTGCTCTTCGTCACCGTCAGGGTCGAGGGAGGCTCGCTCGCCGACGCCCACCGGCTGGCCAGCGAGATCGAGGAGCGGATCCGCGCGGCCGTGACCGTCGCCGACGTGGTGGTGCACACCGAGCCGTGAGGCTCTGCATGTTCAGCCCGAAGGGCAAGCACCTCCAGCGCGGGTGGCCGGGCCGGATCGAGGGCGACCGCGTGATCCAGCTGGCCGCGCAGACGCTCCAGTCGTACTTCACGGGCGGCGGGAAGGCGCGCGAGCACGCGGAGTACCCGCTGGACGAGGTTGAGCTCCGGCCGCCCGTGCTGAAGCCGCCCTCCGTCCGGGACTTCTACGCGTTCGAGCAGCACGTCGAGACGGCGCGTGCACGGCGCGGCCTCGAGGTGCCCGAGGAGTGGTACCGGATCCCGGTCTTCTACTTCTCGAACCCGAACGTGATCTACGGGCCCGACGACAAGATCCCCTACCCCGACGGCACGAGCGAGCTCGACTACGAGCTCGAGGTGGCAGCCGTGATCGGCGCCGACGAGCTGATCGGCGGCTTCACGATCATGAACGATTGGTCGGCGCGCGACCTCCAGCGCGAGGAGATGAAGGTCGGCCTCGGCCCCGCGAAGGGCAAGGACTTCGCGACGAGCCTCGGCCCGGTCGTCGTGACGCCGGACGAGTTCGACGGCTCCTCGGCGACCATGGTCGCCCGCGTCAACGGCGAGGAGCGCTCACGCGGAGACCTCTCCGACCTCTACCACTCGTGGGAGCGGATCGTCGAGCACGCGGGTCGCAACACCGAGCTCTGCCCCGGTGACATCCTCGGCTCGGGCACCGTCGGTACCGGCTGCATCCTCGAGCACGGCGACGGCCGCTGGCTCCAACCGGGCGACGTGGTCGAGCTGGAGGTGGAGGGGCTCGGAACGCTGAGGAACACGATCGGGCCGCGCTAACCTTCCGCCCATGCCCACCTACCAGGTCCGCGGCGACGTCCCGCGCAAGCGCCACATCCAGTTTCGCGACGACGGCACCCTGCTCACCGAGGAGGTCATGGGCCTCGAGGGGTTCTCGGGGAACGAGTCGATCCTGTACCACCTGAGCTCGCCCTGCCGGATCAAGGAGCTCGGCGACTTCGAGGCGATCAAGCGCGAGGAGTGGGTGCCGGACGCCCACGCCCACCGGCACTTCAAGACGATCGGGATCGAGCCCGAGGGCGACGAGATCTCCGGCCGAAAGCTTCTGATGTGGAACAACGACGTCGAGATCTCGCTCGTGCGGCCGTCCGAGTCGATGGACTACTTCTTCCGGAACGGCGAGGGCGACGAGGTCTACTTCGTCCACGAGGGGGCGGGGACGCTGCACACGACTTTCGGCGACCTGCCCTACAGGGAGGGCGACTACGTTGTCATCCCCCGCGGAACGACCTACACGTTCGAGCCGTCGGGGCCGCAACGGTACGTGCTCTTCGAGACGCCGGGCCTGATCGAGATCCCGAAGCGGTATCGCAACCAGTACGGGCAGCTGATGGAGCACGCGCCCTTCTACCACCGAGACATCCACCCGCCGACCGAGCTTCGGACCTACCGGGAACGGGGCGTGTTCCGGCTCAAGATCCGCGTCCGGGACGGCTACCAGGACTACGAGATCGACTACCACCCGTTCGACGTCGTGGGCTGGGACGGCTACCTCTACCCGTGGACGTTCAACATCAACGACTTCGAGCCGATCACCGGGCGCATCCATATGCCGCCGCCGTCGCACCAGACGTTCCAGGGCCCGAACTTCGTCATCTGCTCGTTCTGCCCGCGGAAGCTCGACTTCGACCCGCTGGCGATCCCGATTCCGTACCACCACTCGAACCTCCAGAGCGAGGAGATGATCTATTACGTCGACGGGAACTTCTCGTCGCGGAAGGGGATCGAGGTCGGGTCGGTGACGCTCCATCCGTCGGGGATCCCGCACGGCCCGCATCCCGGCCTCGCGGAGAAGTCGATCGGCATGGCGGAGACGCACGAGCTCGCCGTCATGTGCGACACGTTCCACCCGCTCAGGCTCACGAAGCTGGCCAAGCAGCTCGACGACGGGCAGTACGCCTACTCCTGGTACACGGAGGACGGCGTGCCGGCCTCGTACGACGCCGACCCGGCCGGCGCCACCTCGCACTTCTAGCGCGGGTGGCCGAGCACCGGACGCGGCCGGTAGGGCGCCTCTAGCCTGGCCACCTCGTCGTCGGTCAGCGCGAGGTCGAGTGCGGCGACGGCGTCGTCCACGTGCCCGAGCTTTGTCGCGCCGACGATCGGCGCCGTCACCGCCGGCTTCGAGAGCAGCCAGGCCAGGGCGATCCGGGCCGGCGTCAGGCCGCGCTCCTCCGCGACCTCGCGGACGACGTCGACGACGTCGAAGTCCGCGTCCTCGTACATCTCGGCCACGGGGTCGCTCCCGGCCCTGACGGTGCTCCTCACACCGCCTCGCTCGCGGTTCCCGGCCAGCAGACCCCGCGCGAGCGGGCTCCACGGGAGGACGGCGACGCCCTGGTCGACGCAGAGCGGGATCATCTCGCGCTCCTCCTCGCGGTAGACGAGGTTGTAGTGGTTCTGCATCGCCACGAACGGCGTCCACCCCGCCGCGCGAGCGGTGGACTGGGCCTTCGCGAACTGCCAGGCGAACATGCTGGACGCGCCGATATACCGGGCCTTGCCGGCCCGGACGACGTCGTGGAGAGCCTCCATCGTCTCCTCGATCGGCGCCCGGTCGTCCCACCGGTGGATCTGGTAGAGGTCGACGTACTCGATCCCGAGCCGCGTGAGCGATGCGTCGATCGCAGAGAGGACGTGATTGCGCGAGAGCCCCCGGTCGTTGGGGCCGGGCCCCATCGGGTAGTAGACCTTCGTCGCGAGCACGTAGTCGTCGCGCTTCGGGAAGAGCCTCGCCAGCAGCCGGCCCGTGATCTCCTCGCTCATCCCCTCCGAGTACATGTCGGCCGTGTCGAAGAAGGTGACCCCGGCTTCGACGGCGCGGCGGACGATCGGCTCCGCCTCCCGCTCGCCGAGATGCCAGGCGCGGGACGCGGGGTCGCCGTAGCTCATCATCCCGAGGCAGATCCGCGACACGTGCAGGCCGGAGGAGCCGAGGCGGACGGACTCGATCACGGCGAGGGGCTTTCGCTGTGGACGGCGACCGCGGCGACGACGAGTGCGACGCCGGCGACCTCCGTCGCCGAGGGTATCTGGGCCAGGACGACGATGCCGACGACCGTAGCGGTGGCCGGCAGCAGGGCCACCATCAGCGAGTACGTCGCCCGGCTCAGCCTGGCCATCGCGAGCTGGTCGCAGACGTAGGGGATCACCGACGACGAGATCCCCACGCCTATCCCTGCGGCCACCGCGACCGGGTCGAGGAGCGCAGGCGCGGCGGCCCAGGCGCCGATCGGGGTGATCGCGACCATCGCCACCAACATCGCCGCTCCTAGTGCGTCGATGCCGCTCCCCTTCTGAGCGACGCGGTGGGCGAGAACGATGTAGAGCGCGAAGAGGCCGGCGTTCGCGAACGCGAACGCGACGCCGACGGGCTCGCCCTCGAGCCGCACGTCCGTGAGCAGGTAGACGCCCCCGACGGCCGACACCAGCGCGGTCGCATTCCGGGCGGTCCGCATCCCCACGGCTGCGAGCGCGACGACCGGGAGGAACTCGATCGCGGCCACCGTTCCGAGGGGGAGCCGGGCGATCGAGACGTAGAAGCACGCGTTCATGAGCGCGAGGACGACGCCCATCGCGACCACCGTCCGGCGTCCGGCGCCGTCGAGCGCGAGGAGGATCCGCCAGGGCTTCCGCCAGAGCGCGAAGACACCCGCCGCGGCGACGATCCGTAGCCAGGCGACGCCCAGCGGATCGACGAGCGCGAAGAGCAGCACGGCGAACGCCGGCCCCAGGTAGTGGAAGACCGCGCTGCCGACGAAGAAGCTCTGGGGCGGGAGGCTCTCGGCCAGGCGGGAGGCGCGTCTTGCTGGGAGGGCGACGGCGTCCTGCACCCAGAAATCGTCACGGCCGCCGTGCCGTTGTGCCAGACTCCACCCAAGGCGTTTCGCGCCCGCAGCCTGCGAAACGAAGGAGTTTCCGTCCGGTGGCCAACGAAAACGACCTTCTCGACCCGGTCAACCGGCGCCTCCTGCAGGAGCTCCAGTCGGACGCGCGGGTCTCGATGGCCGAGCTGGGGAGGCGGGTGAACCTCTCGGCGCCCGCCGTGGCGGACCGGGTTCAGCGCCTGGAGCGCTCCGGCGTGATCACCGGCTACCGCGCCGAGCTCGACCCCAAGGCGATCGGCTTCCCCGTCGCGGCCGTCGTTCGGGTGCGACCGACCACCCGGCAGCTCCAGAAGATCCCCGAGCTCGCGCGGGAGATCCCGGAGGTCGTCGACTGCCATCGCATCACCGGCGAGGACTGCTTCTTCGTCAGGCTCCAGCTTCGGTCGATGGACGACCTCGAGGGGATCCTCGACCGGTTCATCGTCCTCGGACAGACGACGACGTCGATCATCCACTCGTCGCCGGTGGCGGGCCGCCCGCTTCCGCTGGGAGCCGAGGCGCCTTCAGGCGCGTAGAGCGGCCTCGAGCCGCTCGCGGGCGCTCTCACGGACGGGGCCGCCGTGGGTGAGGAGGAGCAGCTCGATCTCCTCGTCCAGAAGCGGGCGGAGCGCGTCGGCGACGTCCTGCTTCGTCATGTCGTTCCGGAGCCAGCCGTCCGGCAGCAGGCGCACGCCGTCGAGGATCACGTCGCCGAAGGCGACCGCCTTGTGCGACGGAAGGTAGAGCACGAGCTCGCCGAGGCGCGAGACGTCGCGGGCGCGGATGCCCGCAGGGAGCTCGTCGCCCGCCGTGTACGTGTGCGTCGCCCGGACGTGCCCCTCCGGCGTGTCCGCCGGCGCCCAGATCGTCGACCCCTGGTACCGGTCCGCGATCTCCTGCGCGCTCCGCCCGTGCCAGAAGACGGTCAGGACGATCGCCGGCGGGCCGTGACCCTCGACGTCCCGGTCGAGCGCACGCCAGAACCGCTCCCGCTCGGCCTCGTCCGAGGGGACCTGCGGGTCGATCAGGACGAGCGACTCGTCGGCGACCAGGGCGTAGGAGGAGACGATCTCGCCCCAGCCCTGGCCGCCTTCCTCGTACTCCGGCTTCCACTCGGGGTGCGGAGCGGTCCAGTGCCAGAGGTGCGGCGCGATCTGCTGCACGTCCATGGCCCGAAACGGTAAACGGTTCCTCGATGCCGCTCCTGCAGTTTCCCCAGCCGTTCGATTTCGAGCTGACCACCGAGCGCTTCCGCGTCTTCGGGCCGGATCTGGCCACCCTCTGGCGGGCGGGCGGCCTGCACCGTGTAGTCGCCGGACGGGAGGTTCGGATCGAGGCGGCGACAGAAGGCGTCGACGTCGAGCCGCTCGACGGCGGGACCGCGCCCGTCGTCCTCAAGCTCCTCGGCGCGGAGTTCGACCTCGCCGGCTTCGCGCCCGAAGACCCGGTACTCGCGCCGCACGTGGAACGGCTCCGGGGGCTCCGGCCTGCGCTCGCGCCCGGTCCGTTCGAGATGCTCGTCGGCGCGATCACGGCGCAGCAGATCTCGCTCAAGGCCGCCACGGCGATCCGCAACCGGTTCGTCGAGCGGTTCGGCCTCCGGGCCGAGCATGCGTACTCGTTCCCGACGCGCGAGGTGGTGGCGCCGGCGTCGGCGGAGGAGCTGACCGCGCTCGGCTTCTCCGGCGGCAAGGCGCGGGCCGTCATCGGCCTCGCCCGCGCGGACCTGAACCTCCACGAGCTCGCGGAGCTTCCCGACGACGAGGTGAAACGGCTGCTCGTGCAGCTGCCCGGCATCGGCGACTGGACGGCGGACTGGTTCCTCGCCCGGCATCTCGCACGGCCGCGCGCCTGGCCGGCCGGCGACCTCGCCCTGCGGTACGCGGTCTCCGCCTTCTATGGTGACGGCCGCGTGCTGACGATCCAGGAGACACGAGAGCTGGGGCGCCGGTTCGAGCCGTTCCAGAACCTCACGGCCCACTACCTGCTCGCGGCGAGTCGGAACCCGGCATGAACGTCCGTCGAGAGGGCGAGGAGTTCGTCGCGGAGGAGGACGGAGCGCGCGTCGGCTCGCTCCGGCGCGAAGGCGAGGGCGTCGTCATCGAGCTGACCGAGCCGAGGGAGGGCGTCGCGCTCGCGCTCCTGCGTGCGGCCGGCGCCCGGACGCCGGAGTCGGCCGACGTCGACACCGGCTCGTTCGGCTCCGTCCATCTCCAGACGGACGACCAGGGAGCGATCGTCAAGCTCGTGGAGCGGCTCGTGCCGCGGGTGCTCACCTCGCACGAGACGCTCGTCTCGCCGGCGCGAAACGGCTGGATCGCCGTGTACGACGCGTCGGCGGACCGTGATCCCGACCGGCTTCGGGCGCTCGGACGGGAGCTCTCGAGCGGGTCCGGGTACGTGACGATCACGATCGGGGTCGAGCACGCCCAGGTCGTCCATCTCGTCGCCATGGATCGGGGCCGTCTGCTGGACGAATACGTCTCCGTCCCTAGCCTGCGGAACGTCGCACCCGGCGACGCGGTCGCGCTCCGGGCGAACCCGACGGTCCTCTCTCGGCTGACGGGCGCGGAGCCTGCGGCCGTCCGTGCCGTCGTGCGCACGGCCGAATCGCCCGACGAGCTCCCGGCGGCGGCCGAGCTCGTCGGTCAGGTCGGCTCGGCGCTCGGTCTCGAGGGCACGGACTACGGGTTCGACGACGCCCGCGACCTACCCGGCGCCGTCGTCGTGCAGCACGCGTGAAGGTCGTCCTCCTCCACGCATTCCCGCTCGGGCCGGAGATGTGGGCGCCGCAGCGCGAGGTGCTCGAGGGCCGCGACGTGCTCACGCCGAATCTCTACGAGCTCGGCGGCAACTCGATCGACGGCTGGGCCGAGCAGATCTGGGACGGGTTCGACGACGACTTCGCCGCCGTCGGCGCCTCGATGGGCGGTTACGTCGCGCTCGCGCTCGCGCGGCTGGCGCCGGAACGCGCCCGCGGCCTCTTCCTCGCCGGGTCCCGCGCCGGCGCGGACGACGAGCAGCGGCGCGCGGGGCGGAACGCCGCCATCGTGACGCTGCGCGAGCAGGGCATCGAGGCGTGGACGCCCACCGCTCCGGCGCCGCCGCCTCCGGAGCGAACGGTCGAGGAGCTGATCCGTGCGACCGAGGCGCTGCGCGACCGCCGCGACTCCACCGATCTCGTGCGCCGCTTCGAGGGCGCGCTCTGGCTCGTCGTGGGCAGCGAGGACCCGTTCCTCCCGCCCGACGAGGCGCGCGAGATCGTCGAGTCGGCGCCGAACGGCCGGCTCGAGATCCTCGAGGGCGCGGGGCACTTCACGAACGTGGAGCGACGGAACCGCTTCAACGAGCTGCTGAGCGAGTTTCTCGAGACCGCCTAGGCGGCGACGCCGGCCTCGCTCAGGAGCTGCCGGAACTGCTGCGCATTCGTTGCGGCCTGGGCGACCCAGCCGCCGTTCGCTCCCGGTGAGCGGTTGTTGTTGTTGAAGACGGCGTAGGCGTTCTGCACCTGGCCGGCGAGCTCGCGCAGGGGCTCGACCCACTCGCGAAGCTCCTCGTCCGAGTAGAGGTAGTCGAAGCGCTCGGCGGCGCTACGGCCGCGGACGTTCCAGGTGTCCGCGTTCCGCCCGTGGAACCGCACGTAGAGCGTGGGGGAGGTGAGCGCGAAGAGCGTCCGCGGGACGTTCTTCGCGTCCACCTTCGGCGCGTCCACCACGACGAGCGACATCCCGTGCTCCTCCAGGAACGAGAGCACGTCCTGCCGGACGTCCTCCTCGTACCAGCTCGAGTGGCGGAACTCGACGAGCATCTCGTCGTCGCCCATCTGCTCGGCGGCCCACGCGAGGTAGTCCAGCGACAGGTCCTTGTAGACGACGTATGACGGGAACTGGAAGAGCGTCCCGCCGAGCTTTCCCGCCGCCCGGAGCGGCTCGAGCGCCTCGCGGAAGCGTTTGAAGACCTCGGCTCGGAACTCGCGCGGCGGACGGTCGACGCGGCCCTTCTCGTCCACCGGCGCCGCCTCCCGGAGATCGCTGGGTAGCTGCTCCTTCTTCACGGGATGCCGAGTCATGACGCCGAAGGCCTTGACGTGCATGACGAAGTCGTCCGGCGTCTGCTCGGCCCAGCGTTCGACCATCGACTCGACGGGGAGCCGGTAATACGTCGAGTCCAGCTCGACGGTGTCGAAGTGCTCGGCGTACCAGGCGAGCCGCTCGCCCGCCTTCAGGCCCGGCGGGTAGAAGTACTTCGAGAGCGCCTCGTCGGCCCACGAGCAGGTCCCGACCCGGATGCGCGCGGCCATGGCGTCCAGCATAGAGAGAGGGCCCCTTGCGGGGCCCTCTCGGATGGATGGATGTCGCTAACGGCGGACTCGCGCCGTGTTGCGGCTGAACAGGTTCAACACCATGGCCAGCGTCGCCGACGTGCAGCGTGCCGGTGGCAGGGTCCCGGGCGCCGCGGAGAGCGGCGGCGTGCAGCCCGGCGAGCTCGTCACGTCCCGGACGTCTACGGTGCTCGACGCCCGGAAGAACGTCACGCGGTAGCGAAGCCGCACGATGCGGGTCACGCAGCCGCGCGAGTTCGTCCGCCCGAAGGCGACGCGCGCGGTCCGGCGGGCTGACCTGCCCGCGAGGATGTTCACGCGTACCCCGCGGACGCCCTGGCCGGCCTCGCTCAGGCAGGCGGTGACTCGGGCGTAGCGCAGCTTGCCGCGCTTGAACTTCTTGGCCGTGACCGCGAGCTGCACGGGCAGGCGCGTGTACGACGTGCTCTGCGCGGCGTTCGTCGGGTTCAGCGTCCCCGTGCCGGGCGCATACGGGATGAACAGCGCGTTCCAGGGATAGCTCCCACGCGTGTTCGGGTTGCTGAAGACGCCGACCACCGAGAAGGCGGCGACGATCAACGACGCTCCCGCGGCCGCGCCCTGCGGCGGCGGGATGTACGGCGACGAGAGGCAGATCCGCATCCTCGCGGACGCGAACTGCGCCTCCGGCCCTGCCGTCACGCGGTCGACGTAGATCGGGATCGTCAGCGCGTTGCCTGCGAGTTGGGTGTCGATCGTCCAGACGGCCTCGTGGCGGACGCCGCCGCCGCACGGGTAATCCGCCCCGTTCGTGAAGAGGCCCGGGTCCCGGGCGGTCACGGTTCCCGTGACCGGCACGCGGGCGTTTGCCAGAGCGCGGACGAGGACGGTCGCTTCCAGGTCGCCGATCTTGGTGCCCGGCGCCTGCGTGAGGGTGACCCCGTAGCCGAGCGGTGCGTAGATGTTGGCGACGCCCGTCGCGTCGTCGTTCTGGTCCTGGCCGACACCGATGACGACGGGGCCGCCGCTGCCGAGCGCGTGGCTGGTGCCTGCCACGAGCAGCGACGGGTTGTACGCGGCGAGCGCGTTGCCTCCGAACGCCAGCGCAAGGGCGCAGACGGACAGAAGCAGGATGAAGCGGAGTGGTTTAGTCAAGAGACCCCCTTTCGATGGGGTGAGACGAGCGTTTTGGCGATCAGTTGTGCGTTCTCTCCGGGCGGGTGAGCCGCGCAATCCTTTCAGGGCGCTCAGCGGGCCGCAAGCAGCCGGCCGAACGGCACCCACTGGCCCTTGGCGCTGTAGCGGAAGAGCTTCGCCTTCGCGATGGGGAAGTAGTTGTCCGGCGAGGTCCTGACCGCGACGCCCGGGAGCAGGAACGGGTTGTCTCTCTCGTTCAGGTGCGTGACCGCGCGCTGGAAGCCGGCGCGGGTGAGGTTGCGCCCGGAGCGCCGCAGCGCCGTGACCATCGAGCGCGCGACCGCCATGCCGTAGTAGTGGTAGACGTCGCTCGCCTTCCGGCCCGGCAGGTAGCGCCGCATGATCTGCCGGTAGAGCCGGACCGCCGGGTCCCGGTCCCAGGTCGGGGAGGTCGGGTCCTTCAGATAGCCCATGCTGATCGTCCCGGTCGTGGCCCGGGCGCTCGTGTTCAGCCGGATCACCTTCATGATCGACGGCTCGATCGAGACGGAGCTCACGAACATCCGCGGCCGCCACGCCTGCCGGTGCGCCCCGAGGAAGCCCTGGATCGCGAAGCCCGGGGTCGCGAAGAGCATGAAGACGTTCGCGCCCGACCGCTTCAGCTGGGAGATCTGGGAGTTGATGTCCGCGTCCGTGATCTCGTAGCTGCGCACCGCGACGATCCGGCCGACGCGGCGCCCGAGCCCGCGGCGCAGGCCGGCAGTGAGGTCGCGGCCGTAGTCGGTGTTCTCATACAGGACGCCGATCCGCGCCCGCGGCAGGTTGCGGGCGACGTACCGGCCGTAGATCGCGCCCTCTCCCGCGAAGCTCGGGAGGTAGCCCATCGACCACGGGTAGCGCTTCCGCTCCCGCTGGAACGTGCTGGCGCCCGTACCCGTGAACACGTGCGGGACGCGGACCTGGTTCAGGTACGGGCGGACGGCGATCGCGTGCTCGGTGCCGATCGAGTTGAAGATCGCGAAGACGCGGTCCTGTTGGACGAGCCGGCGCGTCTGGTCGACGGTGCGCGGGATCTCGAACCCGTCGTCGACGTACTTGTACCGGATCTTCCGTCCGAAGACGCCGCCGCGGTCGTTGACGTACCGGAAGTACGCGTCGGCACCCGGCGCGACCGAGGCGAACGCCGCGGCCGGCCCCGTGAGCGGCACCGTCCCGCCGAGGAGGATCGAGTTGGACGTCACCCCGGGGTCGGCGCTCGAGCGTGCGTGCGCGCCGGGAAGTGCGACGGCGAACGCCGCGGCGACCAGGACGACGAGCGCTGCTCTCATCGCGAGATCGGGCGCCGCAGCACGGGGAGGACGACCTTCGCTTCCCCGACGGTCAGCCGGGATGCGGGGTCGGGGCCTGCGAGATAGACGAGGTTGCCGGGGTTCTGCGCCGTCGAGACGCCGGCGAGCGTCAGGCGGAACCGCGAGCCGCGCGGGATCGTCGTCGCCTGGCTCATCAGCCGGATGGTGAGCAGCCGGGAGGTGGACCGGAGCGTGGTCGTCGGCACGCCTCCCTCGCTGACGACGATCTCCGGCCCCCGCGGCGGCAGCGCCGACAGCACGGCGACGAGGTGCGACCAGCCGGTCGTGGTCGAGGCCTTCACGGAGACGAGGACGTTGCCGAAGGTCTCGTTCAGGCGGCGCGTCGGCGCGACCGTGCGGACGACCTTGCCGCCGGCGTCGATCGTCCTCCGGCCGCGGAACGTGAGGCGAAGCACCCGGCGCGTGGGCAGGCGGGCAGCCTGGTAGGTCCGCGTTCGCCAGGGATCGGGCGCGATCTCGATCCGGGGCCGGGTGTCGATGCCGTTGAGCTGACCCTTCAGGAAGCGGTCGAACCACATCCGGACCTGGCCGAAGTAGACCGGCTGTTCGGCCGCGGGGCTCGTGGCCGGCGCGTGCCCCAGGTCCCCGAGGTAGAGCCGCTTCGGCCCGCGCAGGCGGGAGAAGGCGGCGAGCGCCTCCTGCATGTCGAAGGCGAAGTCGCGCCGGCCCTGGACCATGAAGACCGGCGTCCTGATCCTGCCGAGGTCCGAGCGGACCGAGCGCTGGGCGGCGAACTCGCGGAGCCCAGCGTCGTTCCGTCCCTGCAGCGCGTCGTCCTTCAGCGCCGTGACGGCCGGGTCCCAGCGGTCCGGCTGGAGGAGTCCGTGGAAGTACGCGACCAGGCCCGATTTCACGAGCCCCTGCGGGAAGAGCGAGTCGTACAGGCTGGTCCAGGTCGTCATCGGGACGGCGGCGGCAAGCCGCGTGCCCGGCGCCGCGAGCAGCTTCCAGACCGAGCCGCCGCCGAGGGAGACGCCGAAGCCGCCGACCTTCGTGTCGGCGACCCCCGGCCGCAACCGCAGCCACTGGAGCGCCGCCGCGTAGTCGCCTACCTCACGCGGGCCGACGAGCGACGACTGGCCGCCGGACGCTCCGTGGCCGCGCGCGTCCACGGTCAGGACGACGTACCCGTGGGGCACGAGGTACGCCTCCGCGATCGCGTTCATCGAGCTTCGGTTGTCGCCGAGCCCGTGGAGCATCAGTACCGAGGGCCATCCGCCCTGGGGCGGCGGGCCGTCGGGCGTGTAGAGGCTCGCCGAGAGCGCGACGCCGTCCGCCATGGTGAGCGTGTGCTCCGTCTTCGAGAACGCCTGGGCGCTGCCCGTCTGGATGACGAACAAGAGCCCGGCAAGCAGGAGAAACGGGCGACCCACGGCGAAAGAGGGTAGATCAAGCCCGTCGCTTCTTACAATCGCCAGATGGATTCCCGCCCGATCGGCGTCTTCGACTCGGGCATGGGCGGGCTGACCGTCCTGCACGAGTGCCTCGTGACCATGCCGCACGAGGACTTCGTCTACCTCGGCGACGGCGCGCGCCTTCCCTACGGCCCGCGCCCGCTGGACGAGGTGCGCCGTTTCGCCCTCGAGATCGCCGGCTACCTCGAGGCGCAGGGAGTGAAGCTGATCCTCGTGGCCTGCAACTCCGCCACATCGGCGGCGCTGCCCGACCTCCAGGAGCGGATCTCCGTCCCGGTGGTCGGCGTGATCACCCCGGAGGCGCACGCCGCGGTCCAGGTCACTCGCAACCGCCGGATCGGGCTGATGGCGACCGAGGCGACGGTCGCGGCCGGCCGGTACGAGGAGCTCGTGCACACGCTCGACGCCGGCACGCGGGTCTTCCCGGTCGCCTGCCCCGAGCTCGTGCCGCTGATCGAGGGCGACGAGCCCTTCGGTGCTGCGACGACCGCGGCCGTCCGCGCGTACGCCCGGCCCCTGAAGGAGGCGGGCGTCGACACGGTGATCCTCGGCTGCACCCACTACCCGCTGATCCGGCCGATCTTCCAGCGCGTCTTCGGGCGCGACGTCGCGCTTGTCTTCTCCGCCGAGGAGACGGCCCGCGAGGTCGCGGAGACGCTCGGCCGGAAGGGGATCGAGAGCGACCCGCGCCGCGAGGGCGGCTACCGGTTCCTCACGACCGGCGACACGGCGCGGTTCCGCGAGCTCGGCCAGCGGTTCCTCCAATTGCCGCTGGAGGGCGTCGAACACGTCGAGATCTCGGAGCTCGAGGCGGCGGCCGCGTGAGGGCGGACGGGCGAAGAGCGGACGAGCTGCGTCCGCTCGAGATCGAGGTCGACTACCTCGAGCAGCCGGCCGGCTCGGCGCTGATCTCCGCCGGCAAGACACGCGTCCTCTGCACGGCCTCGATCACCGAAGGCGTCCCGCGCTGGCTGATGGGCAAGGGGAAGGGCTGGATGACCGCCGAGTACGGCCTCCTGCCTGCCTCGACGGGCGAGCGCACGCCCAGAGAGGCGAGCTCCGGCAAGCAGAAGGGCCGGACCGTCGAGATCCAGCGCCTGATCGGCCGATCGCTCCGGGCGGTGACCGATCTGGAGGCGCTCGGCGAGCGGACGCTCTGGATCGACTGCGACGTTCTTCAGGCCGACGGCGGAACGCGTTGCGCAGCGATCTCCGGCGCCTACGTCGCCGCCCGCCGCGCCCTCGACCGCTTCGGGCTCGGGCGAGCGCTCACCGACTCGGTCGCCGGCGTCTCGCTGGGGATCGTCGACGGGGAGCCGCTGCTCGACCTCGACTACTCCGAGGACTCGAGCGCCGAGGTCGACCTCAACGTCGTCATGAGCGGCGACGGGCGGTTGATCGAGGTGCAGGCGACCGCGGAGGGCGAGCGCTACACGCGCGAGCAACTCGACGAGCTGCTCGACCTCGCCGCCGCCGGCATCGAGGAGATCGGGCGGGCGCAGCAGCACGCCGTGGAGACGGTCCTTGCCTGACCTCTCCTCGATCGAGGTCGTCGTCCGCATCGTGCTCGCGGCGGCGCTCGGCGGCGCGATCGGCCTCGAACGCGAGCTTCGGGAGCGCGAGGCCGGGCTCCGGACGCACATGCTCGTCGCGGTCGGGGCGGCGCTCTTCACGATGGTCTCCGCCTACGCCTGGACCGACTGGAGCTTCTCGAACCGCGAAGGGCTCGTCTTCGACCCGACCCGGATCGCGGCGCAGATCGTCACCGGCATCGGCTTCCTCGGGGCGGGCGCGATCATCCGGCAGGGCCTCTCCGTCAAGGGCCTGACGACCGCGGCGACGCTCTGGGTGGTCGCCGCGATCGGGATGGCCGCGGGCGTCGGCTACTACGAGGCGGCGCTCGTGACGACGGCACTCGTGCTCATCAGCCTCTGGCCGCTCCGGATCATCGCCTACCGCCTGTCGGCGCGGACACGGCCCGAGGAGGGCCGTCTCGCCGTCGACCTTCCCGCCGGCGCCAGTGCCGTCTCGGTGCTGGAGGCGGTCGAGCGGGCCGGCGCGGACGTGAGCTCGCTCGAGTTCGAGGAGGAGGGCGACCGGCGCCACGTCGACCTGCGGGTCCGGCTCGGAGGCGGCCGGACGGCTGCGGAGCTGATCGACGCGCTGACGCAGGCCGAGGCCGTCCGGGGCGCCCGCTGGAACCCGTAGACGCCTTCCTCGCCTCGCAGAACCCCGGGAAGCTGCGCGAGCTTCGCGCGTCGCTGGACGGATGGAGGATCGAGCCGCTCGAGGTTGACGACTACCCGCCGGAGATGGGCGCCACGTACTACGAGAACGCGAAGACGAAGGCGGAGTACGGCCGGCGGCGCGAGCCGACCGCATGGATCCTGGGCGAGGACTCCGGGCTCGAGGTGGACGGACTCGGCGGCGCCCCGGGGATCAAGTCCGCCCGCTTCGCAGGCGGGATGCACGTCGACCGGCTGCTCGCCGAGCTGGAGGGCGTCGTGGACGAGGACCGCCGCGGCCGCTACGTCTGTGAGCTCGTCGCGCTGTCGCCCGAGGGAGTCGAGCGCCGCGGCACCGGGATCCTCGAGGGCAGGATTGCCGACGAGCCGCGCGGTTCGGAGGGGTTCGGCTTCGATCCCATCTTCGTCCCGGACGGTGAGACGCGCACCGTCGCGGAGCTGGGCGACGAGTGGAAGAGCCGCAATTCGCACCGGGCCCGCGCGGCGCAGGCGCTCCTCTCGACCTTCGCCTAGGCCAGCCCGGGCACGGCGTCCTCGTCGACCGCGCGGCGGCGCGTCCGCCAGAAGTTGACCTCCGCGCCGAAGACGATCGCGTTCGCCATCACGTAGAGCCAGATCAGCAGGATCACCGGCGCGCCTAGCGCCCTCAGCGTGAGCACCTCCTCCCGCTGCGAGAGCTTCACGTAGAGCGGGAGCGCCTGGAAGCTGACCTGCAGGAGCACACTCGCGAGCACCGCCCCCGGCAGGACATCGCGGAAGCTGAGCTGTTCGTTCGTGAGGAGGTAGTAGATCGAGACCAGGAAGAGGAAGACGGCCGCAGTCGACACGATCAGCGAGAGGACGTACGCGACCAACCGGTTCCCGGCGAAGCCCGGGGCGGCGTCGTGGAGCAGCTCGAACCCGACCGTGCCGATGATCAGCCCCGCGAAGAGCGTGATCAGCGTCCCGAGCATCACGACGAACGCGATCCCCTTGCCGTGGAGGAACGCCCGGTTCGGGCGCCCGTAGACGATGTTCAGCGCCGACTCCAGAACGCTGAAGAGCGAGAGCGACGTCCAGAGCAGGAAGACCGCGCCGATGACGCCGAGCGTCGCCGCGTTCTCCTGGATCTGATTGACGACCCGGACGATCTGCGAGATCGAGGCGGAGGGCAGGACGTTCTTCAGCTCGGTCACGAGGTAGGTCTCCTCGTCGACCCGGCCGAAGAGGCCGAGCAGGGCGAGCGCCAGGAAGACGAGCGGCACCAGCGAGAGCAGGGCGAAGTAGGCGATCATCGCCGCGAGGTGCGGCCCTCGGTCGGCGAAGAACTTGCGGAGCGGCCCGGCCATGGCCGCAGTATGTTCCCGGCGTGACCGGCGATCAGGCGCTAGGCGAGCTGCTGGACGTGTCCGAGGACGTCGTCGCGGCCCTCATCCTCGACGCGGGCGGCGAGCCCGTGGCCTCGACGGCGGGGGAGGACGAGACGCGCGCGGCCGCCGAGATCGCGCTCGGGATGCTCGCCTACGCCGGTGCGCTGCGGACGGGGGCGTCCGTCGGTCGGCTGGAAGCCGTCACCGCCGACGGCCACGTCTTCGCCGTCACCGACGAGGGCGGGACGATCGTCGCGGCGACGGGCCGGGACCCGGTCGCAGGGCTCGTCTACCACGACCTGCGGGCGACGCTGCGCAAGCTCCGCCGTCGGAGCCGGAGGAAGGCGAATGCTCCCTCGTAGGGTCACGATCCCGCTCGCGCTCCTCGTCGGGCTCCTGCTCTGGCGGCGCGCGATGCGTCCGGACGAGCACGTCGACGTGCTCTACGACGACGGCTCGATGCTCCGGCTGGAGCGCGGTGTCGAGGCCGAGGACCTCCTGAACGACGCCCGCGAGCTGCTCGACCTCCTCGCGTGACCGACCACGAGCTGCGGTCGGCGCTGCGAGAGCACGCCCTGCTGGAGGGCGACTTCGTGCTCCGCTCCGGGCGCCGCTCGACCCACTACTTCGACAAGTACCGCTTCGAGACGCGGCCGGAGCTCCTCGAGGCGATCGGCGCGCGGGTCGCGGCGGTCGTCGCGGAGCACGAGCCCGAGGCGTCCCGGCTCGCCGGCCCCGAGCTCGGCGCCGTCGCCCTCGCGGCCGCGTCGTCGCTCGCGGCGCGGCTGCCGTTCCTCATCGTCCGCAAGGAGGCGAAGGACTACGGCACCTCCAACCGGATCGAAGGGGCCTTCGAGACGGGCGAGAGGGTGTGCCTGGTCGAGGACGTGATCACGTCGGGAGGCGCCGCGCTCGCCGCCGTGCAAGCCCTGCGCGAGGCCGGCCTCGAGTGCCGCACGGCGGTCTGCGTGGTCGACCGGGAGGAGGGTGGAAGCGACGAGCTGGCGCGCCACGGAGTGCGCCTGAGACCGCTTTTTCGGGCAGGAGAGCTGCTGCCAACGTAGAAAACCGCCGCAAACCGCATGGTTGAGCGAAAACGGGATCGCTGTTAGGGTCCTCAGAGGCACTGGCACTGACGTCGAGGGAGGAGAATCTTTCGTGACCAAGCAGGAATTCGTGGATCGCGTCGCGCAGAAGGCCAACATCGGAAAGCGGGAAGCCGGTGAGGCAGTCGACGCATTCCTGGACTCGATCACCGAGGCACTCCGGAACGGCGAGGATGTCGCCTTCACCGGATTCGGCAAGTTCTCAGTGCAGAACCGCGCGGCCCGGCAGGGCGTGAACCCGCGGAACCCCAGCGAGCGCGTGCACATCCCCGCTTCGAAGGTCCCGAAGTTCTCGGCTGGAAGCCAGCTGAAGAGCGCCGTCAAGAGCTCGATGTAGCACCGCTCCACGCGAAGTTCGAGCGCGGGGGCCGCAAGGCCCCCGCGCTGCGTCTGGGGCCGTCACTACGCTCACTCGCGGGATGTCGGAGGTGGACACGACCGTGGAGGTCGCGGGCATGACGTTCGGCGACCGCGTCGCGGACTCAGTCGACCGGAAGCGCTCCCAGGTGCTCGTCGGCCTCGACCCCAGGCCCGAGCTCTTCCCGGTCGAGCTGCGCGGCGAGCCGCCGGCCGAGGCGGCCGAGCGCTTCTGCCGCGGGATCGTGGACGCGGTCGCGCCGTACGTCGTCGGGATCAAGCCGCAGCTCGCGTTCTTCGAGGCGCTGGGCCCGCCGGGCCTCGAGGCGTTCTGTCGCGTCTGCGACTACGCGCGCGCCGCGGGGCTCGTCGTCCTCGCGGACGGGAAGCGGGGGGACATCGGCTCGACGGCCCGGGCGTACGCGGCCGCCTACCTCGAGCCCCGCGGCGACGCCGAGCCGGTCGCCGACGCGCTCAACGTGAACCCCTACCTGGGCCGCGACTCGGTCGAGCCCTACCTCGCGGCCTGCCGCCGACACGGCCGGGGGATCTTCTGCGTCGTCCGGACCTCGAACCCGGGCGGCGCGGAGGTGCAGGACCTCGTCCTCTCCGACGGCCGGCCGCTCTGGCAGCACGTCGCCTCGCTCGTCGCGGAGTGGGGCGCGGACCTCGTCGGCGACCGCGGCCTCTCCAGCGTCGGCGCCGTCATCGGCGCGACGCACCCCCGGTCGGTCGCCGAGGCGCGCCGCCTCCTGCCGCAGTCGGTCCTGCTCCTGCCGGGGCTGGGCGCCCAGGGCGCGACCCCCGCCGACGTCGCCCGCGCGTTCACGAGCGGACCGGCGAGCGCGCTCGTCGCCGTGGCCCGCTCGGTGATCTACGCCTACCGCCACGGGGAGGACGACTGGCGATCCGCGGCCGCGGCGGCGGCGGCGCAGCTGCGCAGCGAGGTGTGGGCGGCGGCCGGATGGTGACGATCCCCTGGTGGGTCGTCCGCTACGGGTTCCCCGCCCTCGCGCTCGCCGCCGTTACGGCCATCGTGGTGCTCGCGCGGCCCGCGCTGCACGACGGAGGGACGGCTTCGCGGCCGGCGCCGGCGGTCTCGGTCGCCGAGAAGCCCCGCGCGAAGCCGAGGACGAAGAGCGCCCAGGCCACCGCCTACTCCGTCCGCAGCGGAGACACGCTGGCCTCGATCGCGGAGAAGTTCGGGACCACCGTCGACCGCCTCATGGAACTGAACCCCGGCGTCGACCCGACGGCTCTGCGCGTCGGCACCCCGATTCGCGTGGACTAACGTTCAGGGCGGTGAAGCGGCTCGCCGCCAGCGTCATCGCCGTCCTGGCCTGGTCTGCGCCGGCCGCTGCGGCGACCCCGGAGGTCGACGCGCGGGCCTACCTGGTGCAGGAGGCGCAGACGGGAGAGGTGCTGCTCGCCCGCCACGCGCACGACCGGTTGCCGATCGCGAGCATCACCAAGCTGATGACGGTCCTGGTCGCCCTGGAGCGGTCGAAGCCCGGCGCAGTCGTCTCGGTGGATCCCGCCGCGGCCGGTGTGACCGGCTCGACGATTCGGCTCCGCGCCGGCGAGCGCGTCCCGCTCCGCGACCTGATCGCGGCCGCGCTGATCCAGAGCGCGAACGACAGCGCAGTCGCGATTGCAGAGTACGTCGGCGGCGGCGACGCCGACCCCTTCGTCGCGTACATGAACCAGCGGGCGGCGGCCCTCGGCCTTCGCGAGACGCGGTTCGCGCGGCCGGACGGTCTCGACACGCCGGGCCACTACTCGTCGGCCTGGGACGTCACGCGCCTGGCGCAGGAGGCGATGAAGAGCCCGGTCGTCCGACGGCTCGTCCGGCAGGAGTCGGCGACGATCTCCGGCGGGCGGACGCTGCATACGTGGAACGACCTGCTCGGCGAATTCCCGGGGACGCTCGGCGTCAAGACCGGCCACACGTCGGAGGCCGGCTGGAGCCAGGTCGCGGCGGCGCGCGGCAACCACGTGACGATCTACGCGACCATCCTCGGGAGCCCGTCGCGGGGCGTCCGGAACGCCGACCTCGAGGAGCTCCTCGCCTGGGGGATGTCGCGGTATGCGTACGTCCCGCTCGCCTCGCCGGACCGGGTGTACGGGCGGGTTCCGGTCGAGTGGGGGTCCGACCCGGTTCCGGTTGTCCCGGCGCGGCCGCTGCGGCGTCCCGTGCGGATCGGGCGACCGCTCGTCGAGCGGGTCGTCGTCGCGAGCCGGCTGGATCTCCCCGTCCACGAGGGCCAGGTGGTCGGCGAGCTGCGCGTCTTCGACCGCAAGCGGCTCGTCGGCCGCACGCCGCTCGTCGCCGCCGAGGCGCGCGACGACCCCGGCTTCGTGCACCGCACGGGCTGGTACGCCGGGCGCGCCGTTGATCACATCGGCGGGTGGTTCAGCTGATCGTCACCGTGACGATGAACGCGGCGCTCGACCGCACGCTCACCGTGCCGAACTTCCAGCCCGGCCAGCGCCACCGAGCGAGCGCCGGGCTGACGCTCGCCGGCGGCAAGGGCGTGAACATCGCCCGCGCGCTGAAGCGGCTGGACGTGCCCGTCGTGGCGACCGGGCTGGCCGGCGGCCGTACGGGCGCGCGGGTCGTGAGCGAGCTGACGCGCGAAGGCATCCTCAACGACTTCGTCCGGATCGCCGGGGAGTCGCGCACGTCGACCGCCGTTGTCGACCCGACCGGCGGGACGTACACCGAGATCAACGAGTGGGGCCCGCACATCGAGCCGGCCGAGCTCGAGCTGCTGCTGGAGAAGCTCCGCTACCTGTCCCGCGGAGCGGACATGGTCGTCTTCGCCGGGACCCTTCCCCGGGGCGTCGAGGAGGACTTCTACGCCGAGGCGATCCGCGAGCTCGACCGCCGCGGGATCCGCGCGGTGCTCGACGCGGAGGGGCAGCCGCTGCGGCTCGGAACCGAGGCAGAGCCGTTCCTCGTGACACCGAACGAGCGAGAGGCGGAGGGCCTCGTCGGACAAGAGTTCCACGACCCGCAGGACTTCGTCCAGGCGCTCGAGCACATCTCCGACCTCGGCGCGAAGAACGTCCTGATCACGCTCACCTCCGGCTGCTACGCGCTGCTGCGCGAGGATCGCGAGGTGGAACGCTTCCACGCCGCGGTCCCGGAGGTGGCGACGGTCTCGCCGGCCGGCTCCGGCGACGTGCTCCTCGCCGGCTACATCGCCGCCCGACTCGACGAGCGACCGCCGGAGGAAGCGGTCCGGCGCGCGGTCGCCGCCGGCGCCGCCGCGGTGCAGGAGGTCGGAGCGGGCCGGTTCGAGCCGCGCGAGCTCAACCGGCTGGCCGAGGGCGTGAAGGTGGAGACGCTCGAGCCCGTTCCCTCGGAGTTGTGACGCGCCCGGCGGCGCGTCGGGAGATGCGGCGTCTCATGCGAGGGAGCTACGGCCTGGTCTCGCCGGACGGTGCCACCGTCGCCGTCTCGAGACGGGCGGGATCTTCCTGGTCGGCTCCGACAATCCGGTCTGGGGAAGCGAGGGGATCGCCTGCGACGGCCGCCACGTCGTCGGGGCTGCCTGCGGTGCGGAGGGCCCGTGCACAATTCGGACCTACTCGGTGATCGACCGGCGGTCGCGCGCGATCGCCACCGGGAGGGTCAGCTACCCGGAATGGAACCGTAGGTGTCGTCAAGCCCCGTTGTTACGATCGATCCTCGATTGAGAGCGACTGACAGAAACGGTCTTTTCGGCCCGGGCGATCCATCAGGAGCCTGGGCCGCTTTGCTTTAGGAGGGGCGATGGAGGTCGAGATCGGGAGGGGCAAGAAGGCGCGGCAGGCGTACGGCTTCGACGACATCGCGATCGTCCCGAGCCGGAGGACGCGCGACCCGCAGGACGTCGACATCGGCTGGAAGCTCGGGCCGCACCTGCTCGAGCTGCCGCTGCTCGGGTCGGCGATGGACGGCGTCGTCTCACCCGAGACGGCGGTGAAGCTCGGCGAGCTCGGCGGGCTCGGCGTCCTCAACCTGGAGGGCATCTTCAGCCGCTACGAGGACGCGGACATCCAGCTCGCCAAGATCGCGAAGGCGCCGAAGGAGAAGGCGACGCCGATCATGCAGAAGATCTACGCGCAGCCGGTCGAGCCGCGGCTGATCGCGCGGCGGATCGAGGAGATCAAGGCCAAGGGCGTGCTGGCCGCCGGGTCGCTGACTCCGCAGAAGGTGCGCGACTACTACGAGATCGCGCTCGCAGCGGGGCTCGACATCCTCGTGATCCAGGGGACCGTCGTCTCCGCCGAGCACGTCTCCTCGAACGGCGCGGCGCTGAACCTGAAGGAGTTCATCTCCCAGATCCCGATCCCGGTCATCGTCGGCGGCTGCGCCTCGTACCAGACAGCGCTCCACCTGATGCGGACCGGGGCGGCGGCCGTGCTGGTCGGTGTCGGCCCTGGGGCCGCCTGCACGACGCGCGGCGTCCTCGGGGTGGGGGTGCCGCAGGCAACGGCGATCTCCGACGCCAGCGCCGCACGCGTGCAGCACCTGCTGGAGACCGGCACGTACGTGAACGTCATCGCAGACGGCGGCATGCGGACCGGAGGGGACATCGCGAAGGCGATCGCCTGCGGCGCCGACGCCGTCATGGTCGGCTCGCCGCTCGCCCGCGCCAAGGAGGCCCCGGGCCTCGGCTACCACTGGGGGATGGCGACCTTCCACCCGACCCTGCCGCGCGGGGCGCGGGTCCAGGTCGACCAGCCGGCGACGCTGGAGGAGATCGTCATCGGCCCGGCCACCGAGAACGACGGGACGCTGAACCTGATGGGCGCGCTCCGCACGGCGATGGCGACCTGCGGCTACGAGTCGATCCACGACTTCCAGAAGGCCGAGATCATGCTCGCCCCGTCGATCAAGACCGAGGGCAAGACGCTCCAGCAGACCCAGCGGGTGGGCATGGGATGACCGCGGAGATCCTCGCCTTCGAGCGTCGGGAGGAGCGCCCCGAGGATCGTCCCGTCCTCGTCGTCGACCTCGGCGGCCAGTACTCGCAGCTGATCGCCCGGCGGGTTCGCGAGTGCCGCGTCTACTCGGAGCTCGTCTCGCACCGGACGCCGGCGCGGGCGCTGCGGGCGCGCAACCCGCGCGCGATCGTGCTCAGCGGCGGCCCGGCGTCGGTCTACGCGGAGGACGCGCCGGACGTCGACCCCGGGCTCTGGGAGCTCGGTGTCCCGATCCTCGGCATCTGCTACGGAATGCAGCTCATGGCCCGCGACCTCGGTGGCAGGGTCGAGCGGACGGGGGCCTCGGAGTTCGGCCGGACCGACCTCCGGGCCGGCGGCGGCGCCCTGCTCGAGCAGACGCCGGAGGAGCAGGTCGTCTGGATGAGCCACCGCGACTCGGTCACGGCCGCGCCCGAGGGCGCCGAGGTGACGGCGTCGTCGCCGTCCACGCCGATCGCCGCGTTCGAGGCGCCGGAGCGCGGCCTCTACGGCGTCCAGTTCCATCCCGAGGTCGTGCACACGGCGCACGGCAACGAGGTGCTGAAGAACTTCCTCTACGGCGTGGCCGAGGCGCCGCCGACCTGGACGGCGGCCGCGGTGATCGAGGAGCAGGTCGAGCGGATCCGCGCGCAGGTCGGGAGCGAGCGCGTGCTATGCGCGTTGTCCGGCGGCGTCGACTCCGCCGTCGCCGCGCTGCTCGTCCACAAGGCGATCGGCGACCAGCTGACCTGCGTCTTCGTGGACCACGGCCTCCTGCGGAAGGACGAGGCGACGCAGGTCGTGGAGACCTTCCGCGGGCACTTCCACGTTCCGCTCGTGCACGTAGAGGCGGGGGAACGGTTCCTCGCTCGCCTCGAGGGGATCGACGACCCCGAGGAGAAGCGGAAGCGCGTCGGCGAGGAGTTCATCCGCGTTTTCGAGGAGGAAGCCAGGCGGCTCGGCCGGATCCGCTACCTCGTCCAGGGCACGCTCTACTCGGACGTGATCGAGTCCGGAGGCACCGACGGCGTCGCCGCGATGATCAAGTCGCACCACAACGTGGGCGGGCTGCCAGAGGACGTCGACTTCGACCTCGTGGAGCCGCTGCGACTGCTCTTCAAGGACGAGGTGCGGCGGGTGGGCGAGGAGCTCGGCCTTCCGGAGCGGATGGTCTGGCGCCAGCCGTTCCCCGGCCCCGGCCTGGCGATCAGGATCATCGGCGAGGTCACGCACGAGCGGCTGGAGATCCTGCGCGAGGCGGACGCGATCCTCCAGGAGGAGGTGCGGCGCGCCGGGCTCTACCGCGGCCTCTGGCAGTCGTTCGCGGTGCTGCCCGCGATCCGGTCGGTCGGCGTGCAGGGCGACGAGCGGACGTACGCGTACCCGATCGTCATCCGCGCCGTCACCTCGGAGGACGCCATGACCGCGGACTGGGCGCGGCTGCCCTACGACCTGCTGGAGACGATCTCGGGCCGCATCATCAACGAGATCCCCGGCGTGAACCGGGTCGCGCTCGACATCTCCTCGAAGCCCCCCAGCACGATCGAGTGGGAGTAGCGGCCGAGCGGGCGTTTCCCACGCCCGGCGGTCGGGAACGTGGCGGAGGATGGTCTACAGGCTCGTCGGCTTCTGGGCGCTCCGCCGCGCGATGCGGATCCTCACCGCGGACGACCCGCGCCCGCTTCCCGCGCGCCTGACGCACGAAGCGAGGCGGATCCTGCTCGGCGCCGCGATCACGGCGGCGCTGCTCGTGCTCGGCGCGATCGTGCTCATCGTCGTGCTGATTGCGCTCGTCACCTGACGGCGGGCGGCTTAAGATCGGCCGGTGAGCCGAACCGTCCGTTCCCCCGACGGCAGGACCTGGCAGCTGGAGCGGGTGTCGCAGGGCCTCTCGCTCGCCGAGAAGCGGCAGGAGCCGTTCTTCTGGCCGAGCCTGATCGCCACGGTGATCATGCTCGTGTTCGTGATCAAGCTGATCCAGCTCGACACCGGCTGGTTCACCTGGGTGGTGATTGTGCCGCTGTTCGTGATCTGGCTCCTCGAGCGCGGGCTGAGCTTCGCCCGGCCGAACATCCGCGCGCACACCGACGGGCCGCCGGCCGAGACCCGGACCTGGCGCACGACGCGGCGGGTCGGCCTCGACAAGATCGAGGACCGGATCGCCGCCGCGATCGAGAGCGGGCGCCTGGACGCCGAGCCACCCGGTGCCGTGCTGATCGGTATCTGACCGGACGGCGCCGGTGGACTTCCGCGACGTCCTGACCCGGCGGCGGAGCGTCCGCACCTACGCTGACCGGCCGGTGCCGCACGAGGTTCTGCGGCGGATCGCCGACGCCGCCGTCGTCTGGGCGCCGAGCGCCGGCTTCTCGCAGGGCCTCCGGATCGTCGTCGTCACGGATCCGCAGACACGCAAGGCAATCGCGACAGCCGCCAAGGAGGAGGAGCTCGCCGCCCAGGGCCGCCCGCGCTGGAAGGCGAACGCTCCCGTCCACATGGTCGTCCTGACGCGGGAGGAGGACTACCACGATCGCTACCGGTCGCCCGACAAGCTGAAGATCACCGGCGGAAAGGAGATCGACTGGCCGGCTCCGTACTGGTACGTCGATGCCGGGGCCGCGGTCATGGCCCTGATGCTGGCGGCGATCGACGAGGGACTGGACAGTGCGATCTTCGGCGTCACCGATCTGCCCGCACTGTCGGCGACGCTGGGGCTCCCGGACGACCTCCGCTTCGTCGCCGTCGTGACGATGGGCTACCCGGCCGAGAGCGCCGACGAGCCGAGCGCCGGCGCGAGCGTGTTCACGAGGCGGCGCAAGCCGCGGGAGGACGTGGTCCGGTGGGAGCGCTGGTGAGGCTCGACCACGTCGTGATCGCCGTCTCCGACTGGGAGCGCTCGAACGCGTTCTACCGCGACGTGCTCGGGGCGGAGATCGTCCCGCGGGGCGCGGGCTACGCCTACCGGTTCGGCGAGCAGCAGCTGAACGTGCACGGCCCGGGCGGCGACCCGTACCCGGTCGCCGCGGACCCGGTCCGCCCGGGGAACAGCGACCTGTGCTTCGTCTGGGACGGCCCCATCGACGGGGCGGTGGACCTCCTCGGCGCGAACGAAGTGGAGCTCGAGGAGGGACCGGTTCGGCGTCCCGGCGCGAGAGGCGAGGGCACGAGCGTCTACTTCCGCGACCCCGACGGCAGCCTGCTCGAGCTGATCTCGTACGACTGACGCCTACTCGAGGGAGAAGGCCGGGTAACGAGCCCGCACCTCGTCGATGTACGCGGCCAGCCTGTCGGCCAGCGCCGGGTGCCGGAACTCCAGCACGTTCTCGGCGTTCAGCTCGCCGGAGCGAGAGAGGTTGTAGCTCCCCGCGAACACGGTGTCGTCGGCGACCGTGACCTTCGCGTGCATGAAGTCGTGGAGGGTGCCGGGGCCCCACGGCGTCGACCGCTTCCCGGAGAACGGCGCCTGCATCACGCGCTCGAGCAACGGCAGCTTCCACGCGATGTTGCCGTTCTCGCGCCACTGGTAGATCACGCCGCGGACCTGCGGCTGGTCGACGCAACCTGCGATGTCGACCTGCCGCTCGGAGATCTTCTCCGCCAGCGTCGAGAGCACCGGCGCGGCCGTGATCACCGGGGAGGCGATCCGGACGCGACGGCGTGCCCGGCCGATCGCCTTGCCGATCCGGTGCGACAAATCCTCGCCGTGGCCGGGCGTGAACCACGGCCGAACCTCGAGCTCGCCGACCGCGACCGGCCGCGAGTCGACGAACCCGCTCTTCTCGACCGCACCGGTCGTCCACAGCTCGTCGAAGTTCTCCGTGAAGCGGGCGGCGAGCTCCTGCGAGTGGCCTATGACGATCACGTTCTCCTGGCGCGCCCACGAGTCGTCCGTCCAGTTGGTCGACCCGGTCCAGACGGCCTCGGCGTCCCGCACGACGAACTTGTGGTGCATGAGGTCGGGGACGCCGGCGATCGCCCGGACGGGGACGTTCAGGGACTCGATCAGGGCCCCGTCGGGCTCGGGCGGCGGCGGCACCGGGATCGGGTTCCGATGGTCGAGGTTGTAGAGGAATCGGATCGCGACGCCGCGCGCCGCCGCCGCCTTGATCGCGCCGCCGACGACCGCCCTCGTCTCGCCGGCGAGGTGAAAGTCGTAGTGGGCGAAGTCCAGCGTCCGCCGCGCGGCGTCCATGAAGTCGACGATCTGCTGCCCGACCTCCGGCGGCGTCTGGCCGCCGTCGGTGAGGGTCCGAACCTCGAGCACGCCGGGAATCATCCCCGACGAGCGCGGCTCAGTCGTCGCCCACGAGCCTGCGGGCCGCGACCGCGCCTGCCAGCCCGACTCCGGCGACGGCGAGGCCCCCGAGAAGCCACGGCGTCCGGCTCCGTCGCCTGTCGCCCGGCTCGGTGCGGGTCGCGATCGCCAGCGCGATCTCCGTCAAGCCGATGACGGCGTGCGGTAGCCAGTGGCGGAGGCCGTTCCTCGCGGCCCCGGAGAGCCACGGCGTGGAGGCCAGCGCCGCGCCGCTCGCACCGTCGAAGACGAGGTGGGCCTTCATCGGCACGACGCGCACCGCGCCGGTCTCGTAGTCGGTCATCGCGCTGAGGCCTGTCCCGAGCAGGCCGGTGAGCCGGGGCGGCAGCGTCGACCTGCGCGCGCCGTTCAGCCGCAAGAGATTCGGCGCCGCGGCCAGCGTCGGCCCCGTGACGAGGTCGAAGACGCCGTGCACCCTGGTCGGTATGACTCGCATTCGCATGGTTTCCTCCTCTGACGTGTCGGTTTCCCCTTCCGGCCGGCGGGAGGCGCTAAACGTCCCAGGGCTCGTCCGCCGCCTGGCCCGCGCGGAGATCGGCGCGACCTTCAACCAGTACGCCGGCTCCGAGCTCCGGCGTCGCCGCCTCGCGGACTACCTCGAGCGCCGGCGGGACGCGCCCTTCGTCCTCGTCGGCGAGGCGGCCGGCTACCGCGGCGCGCGCGTCAGCGGGATCCCCTTCACGTCCGAGCGCCAGCTCACCGGCGCCGGGCCGGCGGAGGCGACGGCCACGATCGTCCGGCGGACGCTCGCCGAGCTCGAACTCGAGGACGACGTCCTGCTCTGGAACGTCGTGCCGACGCACCCGGGCACCGAGGCGACGAACCGGCGGCCGACGAGCGCCGAAGTCACGGATGCGATGCCGTTCCTGCTCGAGATCGTCGCCGGGCGGACGCCCGTCGCCGTCGGCCGCGTGGCGCACGCGGTGCTCGGCGGGAGCTACGTCCGCCACCCGTCGCGCGGGGGAGCCGCCGCGTTCCGGGAGGGCCTGCTGCTATCGATACGCCGACATGCGACCTAGATCGATCCTGCTCCTCGCCGCCGCCGTCGTGGTCGCGGTCGGGTTGTTCGTGGTGCTGCGCCCCGGTGACGACGACGAGAGCGCGAGCCCCGGGACGACCACCTCTGCGACGACCACCGAGACGGGGAGCACGACCGTCGCGCCTCCGCCTCCACCCGCGCGGCCGGGGCCCGCCCGCGTGGAGGTCACGATCCAGGGAGGCGTCCCCGTCGGCGGGCCGCGGCGCGTGACGGTCGCGAAGGGCCGCCGTGTCGTCCTCGTCGTGACCTCCGACGTCGCCGACCACGTCCATCTGCACGGCTACGACATCATGCGCGACGTCGCGCCCGGGAGCCCGGCCCGGATCGCGTTCCAGGCCTCGATCGTCGGCACCGTCGAGGCGGAGCTCGAGGACAGCGGCGTGCAGATCGCCGCCGTGACGACGAAGCCGTGACGCTTCCGCTGCCGCTCGCGCACGGGATCGGCCAGATCCAGGACCTGCCGATCCCGCGCTGGCTCTTCTACTACGCAGCGTCGATCACGCTCATCCTCTCGTTCGTCGCTCTCGGCGTCCTCTGGAAGGAGCCGCGCCTGACGGCGCGGGAGGCCGGGAGGCCACTGGGCGAGGCGTGGCAGCGGGTCCTGCTGTGGCCCGGTTGGCGCATCCTGCTGGGCGCCTTCTCAACGGGCCTGCTGATCGTCGTGTGGCTCGCCGCACTCTTCGGCCGCCCGGATGCCGCCGACAACATCGCGCCGGTCTTCGTCTGGGTCATCTTCTGGCTCGGCCTCGTCCCGTTCGTCGTGGTCTTCGGGAATATCTGGACGCTCCTGAACCCGTGGAGCGCCGTCGCGGATGCGGTCGCCTGGGCCTGGGAGCGGCTCGGCCGCCCGTGGGAGCCTGCAGCCGTGTACCCGGAGCGCGTCGGTCGGTGGCCGGCCGCCGTGCTGCTCCTGGCCTTCGCGACGCTCGAGCTCGCCTGGCCGCGCTCGGCCGAGCCCAGGACGCTCGCCCTCGCGATCGTCGTCTACAGCTGGATCACGTGGGCGGGGATGCTCGTGTACGGACGGCGTGCCTGGCTCGAGAACGGCGAGGCGTTCAGCATCTACTTCGGGCTCCTCTCCAGGATTTCGCCCTTCGCGGTGCGCACAGACGACGGGCGCCGCCGGGTCGTCGTACGCCCGCCCCTCGCCGGGCTCGCCTCGGGCGACTCGCACCACGGCACGGTCGCGTTCGTCGCCGTCATGCTCGGCTCGGTCGCCTTCGACGGCCTCAGCCGCGCGACGTGGTGGCAGGACAAGCTCTACGAGGTCGAGTCGCGCTACATCGTCGAGTCCCCGACAAAGGCCGATTTCGCCTCGCTCGGGTTCAACCTGCTCGGGCTCCTCGTCGCCGTCCTGGCGATCGGGACCCTCTACGCGCTCGCGATCCTCGCTGCGAAGGCGATCGGGCACACGGACGTGCGGCTCGCCGGCGCTTTCATCGGAAGCCTGATCCCGATCGCGCTCGCCTACGCGGTCGCGCACTACTTCACGCTCCTCGTCGAGACCGGACAGGACATCGTCTACCTGGCGTCGGACCCGTTCGGGAAGGGCTGGGACCTCTTCGGGACGGCGGACTTCCAGCCGAGCCGGAACGTCTTCGCACCCAACACGATCTGGTACGTGCAGGTCGGCGTGCTCGTCGCCGGGCACGTGCTCGGCCTGGTCGTCGCGCACGACCGCGCGATCTCGCTCTACTCGTCCGCGCGAACGGCGGTGCGGACGCAGTACGCGATGCTCGCGCTCATGGTCCTCTACACGTGCACGGGGCTCTGGCTCCTCTCCTCGGGGTAGTCGCGCACGGCGGCCTCGTCGGCGCCCTCGTCGAGGCGCTGGCGGCGCTCCTCATCCTCGCGATTGCCCTCGCGGCCTGGGTGGGGCAGCGCAGGGACGGCGAAGAGCGCTGATTGCTACCATCTCGCGTCGGCGGGCCGAGAGTCCGCCACTCTTCCGTATGGGCAAAACGTGGAATGCAAAGCCGGGCGAGGTCGATCGCCGCTGGTACGTCGTGGACGCCGAGGGGCAGACCCTCGGGCGTCTCGCCACGCGCATCGCGGACACGCTTCGCGGCAAGCACAAGGCGCAGTACACGCCGCACGTCGACACCGGCGACTTCGTGATCGTCGTGAACGCCGAGAAAATCGCCGTCACCGGGAAGAAGCTGGACGAGAAGCTCTACCACCGCCACTCCGGCTACCCGGGCGGCCTCCGGACGCGCACACTGCGAGAGCAGCTCGAGCGCCGGCCGACCGAGGTGCTGCGCAAGGCCGTGAAGGGCATGCTTCCCCGGAACCGGCTGAGCCGGGCGCAGCTGACGAAGCTGAAGATCTACGCCGGCCCCGAGCACCCGCACGAGGCGCAGGATCCGAAGCCGCTGCCCGAGGAGGCGAGCTCGTGAACGCCCCGGCGCAGTACCAGGGAACCGGCAAGCGGAAGACTTCGATCGCCCGCGTGATCCTGCGACCGGGCGACGGCGCCACCTGGATCAACGGCCGGACGATCGACGAGTACTTCCCGCGCGCCACGCACCGGACGACGCTGATGGCGCCGCTCAAGGTCGCCGGCGCGGAGGGGACCTACGACCTTCGCGTTCGCGTCGAGGGCGGCGGCCCGACCGGGCAGGCGGAGGCGATCCGGCACGGCATCGCCCGCGCCCTCGTCGAGGCCGATCCCGAGCTCCGCACGACCCTCAAGCGCGAGGGCTTCCTCACGCGCGACGCGCGCATCGTGGAGCGCAAGAAAGCAGGCCTCCACAAGGCCCGCAAGGCGCCGCAGTTCTCGAAGCGCTGACGCGCTTCGTTTCGCCGAAAAGTCTCACGACTTTCAGCGACCCTCTGGGGCCGGGCGGCGCTCCGCGCCGCGCGGCGGAGACGTGCTCTTGCCTCTTCCTCGTCCATGTAGCTGAGCGGCAGAACCGGCAGAGCCGGTTCTGCGGCGCCGTCTTCTGGTTAGGTTCGCGGCCCAATGCGGCGCTACTTCGGCACGGATGGCGTACGCGGGATCGTCGGCGAGGGGCTGACGGTCGACCTCGTCGAGCGGCTCGGCCGCGCTGCCGCGCTCTGGACCGGGGGCGGGCGCGCGTTCATCGGGCGCGACACGCGAGGCTCGGGGCCGATGCTCGAGGAGGCGTTCGCCGAGGGGGTCGCCTCGGCCGGAGGCAACGCGGTGCTCGGGGGCGTCCTTCCGACCCCGGCGGTCGCCCTGCTGGCGCTCGATCTCGGGATCGTCGTCTCCGCCTCGCACAACCCGCCCGAGTACAACGGGATCAAGTTCTTCGACGCCGACGGTCGGAAGCTGACGGATGCGGCCGAGGAGGAGATCGAGGCGCTCCTGGACGAGTCGCCCAAGGTCGGGCGCGGCACGGTCGACCACGTCGGCGTCGCCGCGGACAGCTACCTGAACCACGTCCTCGAGCGTTTCGGCTCGCCGCTCGACGGCCTGAAGGTCGTCGTCGACTGCGCGAACGGCGCCTACTCGGGTATCGGGCCGCAGGCGGTCGAGCGCCTCGGCGCGGAGGCCCTCGCCTTCGCCGACCGGCCCGACGGGTCGAACATCAACGTGGGTTGCGGCGCGACCGATCTCGCCGCGCTCCAGCGGCAGGTCCTCACCGCCCGCGCCGACCTCGGCGTGGCGTTCGACGGCGACGGCGACCGGATGCTGGCCGTCGACGCCGCCGGCGAGGTCGTCGACGGGGACCAGATCCTCGCGATCCTCGCCCTTCACCTGCAGGTCGACACCGTGGTCGTGACGGTGATGACGAACTTCGGTTTCCACCGGCTCATGGCCGAGCACGGGATCCGGGTCGTGACCACCGACGTCGGCGACCGGTACGTCCTCGAGGCCCTGCGGCGGGAGGGCGCGGTCCTCGGAGGCGAGCAGTCCGGCCACCTCATCTGCCTCAAGGGCCACGTCACAGGGGACGGGCTCGCTGCCGCGCTGCTGCTCTGCCGAGCTCTCGAGGGCCGCAGCCTCGCCGAGGCGGCCGCGGTCATGCCGCGGTTCGCCCAGGTGAAGGAGAACCTGCCCGTACGAATCCGGGACCTGCCCGACGACCTCCTCGCCGATGTCCAGACCCTCAACCGGGACCTCGACGGGGGCGCCCGTGTGCTCGTGCGCCCGTCGGGCACCGAGCCCGTCGTACGGGTGCTGGCGGAGGCCGAAAACGAGCGGGAAGCGGCCTCGCTCTGTGCTAGAGTCACTGCTCTCGTTCGTCGAGAGCTCGGCTGACCGACCGCGAAGATGGGGTCGGGCCTGCGGCCGGGCTCTTGCGCGTTTTCGAGGGGGGATTTGGTCGCGGCCACCAAGAGCGAAGGAGGTCCCGGGTGTGCGGAATCATCGGATACGTCGGGCCGAGAGCAGCGAAACCGCTCCTCATCCGGGGCCTCGAGCGCCTCGAGTACCGCGGCTACGACTCGGCCGGGATCGCGCTCTTGGAGGATGAGGGCCTCGACTACGTCCGGGCCGTCGGAAACCTCCAGTTCCTGAAGGAGGCCGCGTCCACGAACGGCTCGAGCTCGAGCACCGGACTCGGCCATACCCGGTGGGCGACGCACGGCGCGGTCACCGAGGGCAACGCGCACCCGCTGACCGCCTGCGAGGAGGGACAGCTCGCGATCGTGCTCAACGGGATCGTGGAGAACTACCGCGAGCTGAAGGCCAAGCTACATGACCGGGGCCACGCGTTCAGCTCGGAGACGGACGCCGAGACCGTCGCTCACCTGATCGAGAGCCACTACGACGGCGACCTCACGAAGGCGGTCGTCGAGACGTTCGGCGAGCTCGAAGGGCATTTCACCTTCGTGGTCATTCACAGAGACCACCCGAACCTCCTCGTTGGCGCCCGCCACCAGACGCCGCTCGTCGTCGGGCTCGGCGAGGGCGAGAACTTCCTGGCCTCCAACGCCGCCGCGTTCCTCGCCGAGACGCGGAAGGTGCTCTTCCCCGACGACGGCGACATCGTCGCGATCACGCCGGACTCCGTCACCTTCGTCCGGACAGACGGCAAGGAGGTCGATCACGAGCCGCTCGAGCTCGACTGGGACGACGAGAGTGCCGAGAAGGGCGGCTACGAGACGTTCATGCTCAAGGAGATCTTCGACCAGCCCGAGTCGATCGCGGAGACTATCGGCGACCGGGCACGCCACGGTCGGCTCGTCCTCGAGGGGCTCGGCATGGACGAGCAGCAGGTGCGAGAGCTGCGCCGGATCGTGATCCTCGCCTGCGGCACCGCCTACCACGCTGGCGTCGTGGGCCGGTACGTGCTCGAGGAGTGGTCGCGCATCCCGGTAGAGCCGGACATCGCGTCCGAGTGGATCTACCGGAACCCGGTGATCGACGAGAACACGCTCGTGATCGGCATCTCGCAGTCGGGCGAGACGCGGGACACCGTCGGCGCGATGCGGCTCGCGCGCGAGAAGGGCGCCCACACCGTGGCGATCACGAACATGATGGGTTCGCACATCACGCGCGAGGTCGACTCGTCGCTCTTCACCCGGTGCGGGCTCGAGGTCGGGGTCGCCGCCTCGAAGACGTTCACCGCGCAGGTCGCGCTCATGTACCTCGTCGGGCTCAAGCTGGCCGAGGTCCGCGGGACGCTGCCGCCGAACGAGATCTCCTACATCGTCGACCAGGTCTACACGCTGCCCGAAAAGATCGCGAGGTTCCTGGACGGCGACCATCCGATCGAGGAGATCGCGCAGCGCTTCTGCCAGCAGGACTTCTTCCTCTACCTCGGGCGGCACATCGGGCTGCCGGTCGCACTCGAGGGCGCGCTGAAGCTGAAGGAGATCTCCTACATCCCGACCGAGGCGTACTCGGCCGGCGAGATGAAGCACGGTCCGATCGCGCTGCTCGACGAGGGCACGCCGGTCGTCGTCGTCGCGACGAACATCCACGTCTACGACAAGATCGTCTCGAACATCCAGGAAACCCGGGCTCGCGGCGCGCACGTGATCGCGATCGCGACGGACGGGAACGAGGACATCCAGCACCACGCCGACGACGTCATCTACGTGCCGCGCACGCCTGCGTTCCTGCAGGCCGCGCTCGCGGTCGTCCCGCTCCAGCTGCTCGCGTACCGCATCGCCAGGCTCCGCGGCCTCAACGTCGACCAGCCGCGGAACCTGGCGAAGACAGTCACGGTGGAGTAGCCGTCGCCGCGCTCGGTTTCGCGGAAAGTCTCACGACTTCCCGCGACCGTATGAAGCCGGGTCCCGCTCCGCGGGACGCGGCCTAGTCGCATCGCATAGTTCCTTCACCCTTCGCGCAGGCGGAGGAACGGGCAAAGCCCGTTCCTCGACGAAATCACTCCTCCGAGGGACGCCGTGGCAGACCAGGTTCGGGAGAGTGTGGCGTGATGGCTGCGGCGCCGTCTGGACGGCATCTCTTGCTGCTCGCGTCGGGCGCGTCGTACGTCGTCGTCTTCGTCGCGTTCCTCCTCTACGAGCGGCCCGGCCTCGGCCTGGCGCACTTCTTCTACCTCTCGATCGCCACGACCGCGATCGCCACGGGCGCGCGGATGGGCGCGCTCGCCGGGGTGGGCGCGACGGCCCTTTACGTCGGCGCGATCCTCCTCAACCCGGAGATCCCGTCCGCGGACGTGCTGACGGCGAGCACGGCCATCCGGTGCGTCACCTTCGTCTCGATCGGCTGGGTGATCGGCTTCTTCGCCGGCCGGAACCGGGTGATGCTGGAGGAGCTGAAGATCCTCGCCGAGCGCGACATCCTCACCGGGCTCCCGAACACGCGCGCCTTCGAGGCCGCGATCACGAAGCGGCTCGAGGCGGGCAAGCCGTTCGCGCTCCTGCTCGCGGACATGGACGCGCTCAAGGAGCTGAACCACGAGGCGGGGCCGTCGGCCGGCGACGAGGCGCTGCGGCGTGTGGCCGACCGGCTCTCGAAGTCGCTGTCGCCGGAGGATCAGGTCGCACGCGTCGGGGGCGACGAGTTCGCGGTGCTCGCGTCGTGCCAGACGCTCGACGACGCGTCTGAGCTGAGCGCGCGGCTCGAGTGGATCCTCTCCTCGCAGGGGACGAAGGCGACCTTCGGCTGGGCCGTCCATCCCCAGGAGGGCGACAACGCGCTCGCCGTCTACCGGGCCGCCAGCGAGCGCCTGTACGCGCGCAAGGTCATGCGCGG
>DASSUI010000036.1:0-55748 GCA_035707105.1 Gaiellaceae bacterium
ATCCGCTTCCACGTCGGCGCCCGCCAGTAGGCCTCCGGCGAGAGCGCGTCGTCGACGTCCGTCAGCCCGCGGTCCGCGACCTTCCTCGCGCCCTCGGAGAGGTTCGCGCGGTCGACGGCCGCTCGCAGGCCCGACATCCCGGCGCGGGCGTCCTCGTGCCGCTCGTCGGCGAGCGCCTGCTCCACGGGCCGGGCGGCTTCCGCGAGCGAAGGTGCCTCCTTGCGCGCCGGCCCCAGGTGCGCTTCCAGGTCGCCGGCGGCCGGCTTGTGCATTCCTGGGATCTTCACGTAGCCCCCGAGCGGGATCGAGCCGATGCCGTACTCGATCCCCTTCCGCGTCCACTTCACCAGCGCAGGGGGAAAGAAGATGTAGAAGCGCCGCGGCCGCATCTTCACGGCGAGCGCGGTGACGAAGTGCCCGGCCTCGTGGATGAGGATCAGGAAGGCGAGGCCTCCGATGGCGACGGCGATGTTCACGGATTCCCCTAGTGAACCAGCTGGCGTGTGAGCGCCGACGCAATCCGCCGGGCGTCGGCGTCGATCTCGGTCAGCTCTTCCAGGTCTCGGGCAGGCACGCAGTCGATCTGCGCGAGGGTGCGCTCGACGACGTCGGCGATGCCGAGAAACGACAGCTGTCCGTCGAGGAACGCCGCGACTGCGACCTCGTTGGCGCCGTTGAGGACGCAGGGCGCTGTGTCGCCGGCCTCGCCAGCGGCCCGGGCGAGCGCCAGGCAGGGGAACGCGTCCACGTCAGGCGCCTGGAACTCGAGAATGAGCCCGGCGGCGAGATCCAGCGGCTCGATCGGGGTCTCCGCCCGCTCCGGATAGGTCAGCGCGTACGAGATCGGGACGCGCATGTCGGGGTAGCCGAGATGAGCCAGCGAGGCGCCGTCGCGGAAGCGCACGAGGGCGTGGACGACCGAGGTCGGATGGACGACGACCTCGATCCGCTCGTACCCCAGGTCGAAGAGGAAATGCGCCTCGATCAGCTCGAGGCCCTTGTTCATGAGCGTGGCCGAGTCGACCGTGATCTTCGGGCCCATGCTCCAGGTCGGGTGAGCGAGCGCATCGTCCGGTGTTACGTCCTCGAGCTCGGATCGGTTGCGTCCGCGGAACGGCCCCCCGGACGCGGTCAGGACGACCGAGTCGACCGTCTCGGGCGCGCGGCCCTCGAGGCACTGGAAGAGCGCCGAGTGCTCGCTGTCGACCGGCAGGAGGCGCCCTCCTCCCCGCTCCCGGGCGGCGATGGCGAGCTCCCCCGCCGCGACGAGGCTCTCCTTGTTCGCGAGGGCGAGGTCGACCCCGCGCTCCAGGGCCCAGAGCGTCGCGCTGACGCCTGCGAACCCGACCACGGCGTTGAGGACGACGTCGGGCTCCGCCTGCTCGAGCAGCTCCACCGGATCGCCGCCGACCTGCGTCAGCGGCGCCACGCCGTCGAGCGGCTGCGAGCCGGACGTGGCTGCAACCAGCTCCAGCGACGGATGCCGCTCGATCACCTCGCGCGCCTGCCGACCGATCGACCCCGTCGCGCCCAGGACCGCGACGCGTCTCATACGTGAATCATGCCGCTCCGAAGGCACGTAGCAGGTAGTAGACCGCCGGCCCGGTGAAGAGGAAGGCGTCGATGCGGTCCAGCATGCCCCCGTGGCCGAGCAGCAACCGCCCGCTGTCCTTCACGCGCGCGTCGCGCTTGATCGCCGACTCGAAGAGGTCGCCGATCGGCGCCACGAGCGCGATCGCCGCGCCGAGGACGAGCGACTCGGGAACGGTCACGAAGCCTTCCTCGTAGAGCGCGAAGAACGGGACGAGCACGGCGAGGATCGATCCGGCGGCGAAGCCCTCCCACGTCTTACCGGGCGAGGTCTGCGGCGCCATCTTGTGCCGCCCGACCAGGCGGCCGGCCACAAAGGCAGCGGTGTCGGACGCGAAGACGGCGATCACGACCGTGAACAGCGCGAGGACGCCGTGCTCGGGCAGCTCGCGGATGAGGACGAGATGCGCGAGGCCGAGTCCGATCCAGGCGGCTCCGAGCACGGTGATTGCGAGCGAGGCCGCGGTGGGCATCGCCCCGCCGGCCGCCTTGAAGAGGAAGACGAGCGGCAGCGTCGCGAAGAAGCCGGCGAGCGCCCACTCCGGTCCCCAGGCGGCGCCGACCAGCGCGGCCGTCGTCCCCGCGTAGCCGGCGAGGAGCACCGGCCGGAGCTCGCGCGTCATCAGGTAGAGCTCGTGGAGGGCGATCAGCGCGACGACGACCGCGAGCCCGACGAGCCACCAGCCGCCCGCCCAGATCACGAGGAGGACGAGCGGCAGCAGCGCGGCTGCCACCAGGATCCGCGAGACGAGAGCGGTCATCGGCCGCCGAAGCGCCGCTGCCGCGCCGAGTACTCGCCGACGGCGGCCCGGAGGTCGTCCGGACCGAACTCGGGCCAGCGCCGATCGGTGAAGACGAGCTCGGAGTAGGCGAGCTGCCAGAGGAGGAAGTTCGAGATCCTCAGCTCCCCCGAGGTGCGGATCAGCAGGTCGGGATCGGGGAGCTCGGGCGCGTACAGGTGGCTCGCCACGACGTCCTCGTCGATCTCGTCGGGCTCGAGCCCCTCCTCGACGATCCGCCTGGCCGCCTCGGCCAGCTCGGCCCGCCCGCCGTAGTCGAACGCGATCCAGAGGTCGAGGCGGTCGCGGTGCGCGGTCTCCCGCTCCAACTCGGCCATCTGCTCCTGCAGCTCCGGCGAGACGCGGTCGCGCCGCCCGACGAACCGCGTCCGGACGCCCTGCTCGGCGAGATCGGGCAGCTCGCGCCTGATCGTCTCGCCGAAGATCTCCATCAGCGCGTCGACCTCCGCCGGCGGGCGGAGCCAGTTCTCGGTCGAGAACGCGTAGACCGTGAGCGACTCGATCCCGAGGTCGATCGCGGCCTCGACGGTCCGGCGCAGGGCGCGCGTGCCTTCGCGGTGCCCGTCGGCGACGGACAGCCCGTGCTGGGCCGCCCAGCGGCTGTTGCCGTCCATAATGATCGCCACCGACCGCGGCACCTCCGCGGGCTCGCGCTGCCTTCGGCGCCGCAGGCGGGCGAGGAGGCCCACTAAACCTCTGTGATTTCGGCTTCCTTGCGCTTCAGCAGCTCGTCGATCCGGTTCACGTGCTCGTCCGTCAGCTTCTGGACGCGTTCCTCGGCGCGATGCTCCTCGTCGGCGCCGACGCTCTGCTCTTCCTTGAGGTGGTGGATCACGTCCCGTCTGACATTCCGCACGGCCACCCTGCCTTCCTCCGCGATCTGCCGCGCGACCTTCACGAGCTCCTTGCGCCGCTCCTCCGTCAGCTGCGGGATCGGGAGCCTGATGATCTTTCCGTCGTTCGACGGATTGAGGCCGAGGTCGGACTCTTGGATCGCGCGCTCGATCGCACCGAGCGAGCTCGGGTCGAACGGTTGCACCGTGAGCATGCGCGGCTCCGGGACGTTCAGCGTCGCCAGCTGGTTGAGCGGCGTCTGCTGGCCGTAGTAGTCGACGGTGACACGGTCGAGCAGCGCGGCCGAGGCCCGGCCCGTGCGGATCGTGTTCAGCTCGTTGTGGGTCGCCTCCACGGACTTGTCCATCCGGTTGCTGGCGTCCTTGATGAGATCGTCGATCATGTGGTCGTCGCTCCGGTCGTCGGTGTCGAGATGATCGTGCCGACGCGCTCTCCGAGCGCAACCCGCCGGATGTTGCCCTCGGCGAGCGCGAAGACGTAGATCGGAAGCGCATTGTCCATGCACAGCGACAGTGCCGTCGTGTCCATCACCCGCAGCCCGCGCTCGATCGCCTGCAGATGGGTCAGCTCCGGGAGGAACTCCGCGTCCGGCTCGGAGCGCGGATCGCCGTCGTAGACGCCCTCCACGGCGTGCTTCGCCATCAGGATCGCCTCGGCGCCGATCTCGAGGGCGCGGAGCGCGGCGGCCGTGTCGGTCGTGAAGAACGGGTTGCCGGTGCCGGCCGCGAAGATCACGACGCGGCCCTTCTCGAGGTGGCGGATCGCGCGTCGCCGGATGTACGGCTCCGCGACCTCCGACACCTGGATCGCCGAGAGGACGCGCGTGTGCATCCCCCGGCGCTCGAGCACGTCCTGCAGCGCGAGCGCGTTGAGGACTGTCGCGAGCATCCCGGCGTAGTCGGCGGTCGCGCGATCCATTCCCTCGGCCGCGGCCGTCATGCCGCGATAGATGTTCCCGGCGCCGACCACGATCGCGATCTGGACGCCGCGGTCGTGGACCTCCTTCACCTCGGCCGCGATCCGCTCGACCTCGTGGAGGTCGAGGCCGTACTCCTGCTCCCCCATCAGCGCCTCGCCGGAGAGCTTCAGCAGCACCCGCCCGAAGACCGGCCGGGCGCTGCCGTCGTTCTCAGCCTGCAAGGGCGTACCGGGCGAAGTCGAGCACCTCGGCGTCCTGCTCCTGGAGCACCTGGCCCACGGTCTTGCCGCTCTCGTGGATCCACTCCTGGTCGAGCAGGGCGGCCTGCGCGAAGAAACGCTTCCTCAGCATCCCTTCGACGATGTTCGAGCGGACCTGCTCCGGCTTGGACTGCACCTCGTCGGAATTCTCGTAGATCGCCCGCTCGCTCTCGACCTCGTCGGCCGGGACGTCGTCGCGACCGCGGTAGCGGGGCGCCGCGAACGAGATGTGCATCGCGAGCTGCCGCGCAAGCTCGGCCGACCCGCGGACCTTCACGAGCACGCCGATCTTGTTCGCAGGCGGATGGACGTACGCCGCGATCGTCTCGTCGCCCTCACGGTCGAACCGGGCCGCACCGCGGATCGCGATGTTCTCGCCGATCTTGCCCACGAGCTCGACGCGCTCGTCCTCGAGCTGATCGGCCGCCTCCGGCCCGTCCTGCTCGACCGCGTCCAGCACGTTCCGGGCGAAGGCGAGGAACTCCTCGTTCTTGGAGACGGGCTCGGTCTCGCTGCCGACGGCGACGAGCGTGCCGCGGTCGTCGTCGACGCGCGAGAGGACGATCCCCTCGGTCGTCTCGCGCCCGGCGCGCTTGCCGGCCTCGGCCATCCCGCGCTCCCGCAGGAGCCGCTTCGCGTCCTCGACGTCGCCGCCGGTCTCCTGCAGCGCGCGCTTGCAGTCCATCATCCCGGCGCCCGTCTCCTCTCGGAGTTGCTTGACGAGCCCGGCTGGAATCTCGGTCGTGCTCACTGGCCTTCCCCCTCCTGGCCTTCTGTCTGCTCTGGTGTGGCCTCTGTGGCCTCGGTCTCGGCGGCGCTCTCCGCCTGGGCCATCGGCTCGTGCTCGACGGGCGTCTCGTCGGGTGCGGGCTCCGGCTCCGGCTGGGGCGCGGGCTCGGCCGCCGCTTCGGCCTCGCGCTGGCCGTTCTGCTCGAACTCCTGCGCGGCGACGCCCTGCTTCCCGGCCTCGATCGCGTGGCCGATGGCGCGGACGATCAGGCTGCACGAGCGGATCGCGTCGTCGTTCCCCGGGATCACGAGGTCGACCTCGTCCGGGTCGCAGTTCGTGTCGACGAGGCCGATGATCGGCAGGCCGAGCCGCCGGGCCTCGCGGACGGCGATCGCCTCCTTGCGCAGGTCGACGACGAAGAGCGCGTCGGGCTGCCGCTTGAGGTCGGCGACACCGCCGAGGTTCGCCTCGAGCTTCTCGAGCTCGCTGAGCATGGTCAGGCGCTCCTTCGCGGGCAGCAGGTCGAGCTGACCCTCCTCGTTCAGGCGGCGCAGCTCGTGGAGCCGCTCGATGCGGCTCGACATCGTGCGCCAGTTCGTGATCAGGCCGCCGAGCCAGCGGTGGTTGACGTAGGGCATGCCGACCCGCTTGGCCGTCTCCTCGACGGCGTCCTGGGCCTGCTTCTTCGTGCCGACGAAGAGGACGGTGCCGTTCTTCGCGGCCAGGTCGCGGACGAAGTCACAGGCCTGCTCGAGCAGGTCGGACGTCTTCTGCAGGTCGATGATGTAGATGCCGCCGCGCTCCGTGAAGATGAAGCGGCGCATCTTTGGGTTCCAGCGGCGCGTCTGGTGGCCGAAGTGGACGCCGGCCTCCAGCAGCTCTCGCATCGAGACAGCGGGCAACGGAGATCCCCCTTGGGTTGGTTGGCGGGTGCTTCAGCCGGCGGGACGAGCGTGGAACCGGTGACAAGGCACCGGCACCGACCACGTCGTGGATCCGCCGGGTCGGGTACGGAACGGAGGGCAGTCTAGCGAAGGGCCTCCAGATACCGGGCGAGCTCCCCGGGAAGCGGCGACTCCGCCTCCACCCGCTCGCCGGTGAACGGATGCTCGAAGGCGAGCCGTGCCGCGTGGAGGAACTGGCGCCCGAGGGCCGGATCCGGGACGCCGTAGACGGGGTCTCCGACCACGGGCAGGCCGATCGCGGCGAGGTGGACGCGGATCTGGTGGGTGCGGCCGGTCTCGAGCTCGACCCGGAGCAGCGCGTGCTGCCCCAGGAGCTCGAGGAGCTCGAAGTGCGTCACCGCGTCGCGCGGGCTGTCGGTGCTCAGGGACTGGCGGGTCGGGTCCCTGCGGTCGCGACCGATCGGCGCCTCGATGCGGCCCCGCTTGGAGCGCGGGCGGCCCCGGACGAGCGCGGCGTACGTCCGCTCGAGCCCGCGCGTCCTGACGAGCTCTCGCAGCCGCTCGTAGGCCTCGTCCGACCGCGCGACCACGAGCAGACCGGAGGTGTCACGGTCGAGGCGGTGGACGATCCCGGGGCGCTCCTCGTCACCGCCGGCCGCGCCGTGCGCCAGGACGCCGTGGACGAGCGTGCCGGTCGCATGGCCGGGCGACGGATGGACAACGACGCCCGCGGGCTTGTCCACCACGAGGAGATGCTCGTCCTCGTAGGCGATGCGGAGATCGACCTCCTCCGGCGCCAGCGGCGGAGGCGCCTCGGGCGGCTCGAACTCCACGGCCTCGCCGCCCTGCAACCGGCGGCTCTTCGACCCCGGCTCCCCGTCGACCGCGACGCCGCCCCGCGCGAGCAGCCGCTCGGCCTCGGCGCGGGATCCGATTTCGGGCAGGTCCGCGAGGAAGCGGTCGAGGCGGAGCCCCGCCGCGGCCTCAGGAACGGTGACTCGAGCCAGGAGCGTGGCGGCGCGGCTCGCGGTCCGCAAGCAGCAGCGCTCCGATCAGGATCGCGACGCCCGCGACGATGAAGCTGTCCGCCAGGTTGAAGGCGGGCCAGTAGCGCAGGTCGAGGAAGTCCGTCACGTGACCGAGGCGTACGCGGTCGATGAGGTTCGAGGCGCTCCCGCCGAGCAGGAAGCCGAGCGCGACCGGGAGGATCGGATGGCGACCGCCCGACCGCGCGAAGAAGACGAGCATCCAGGCGACCGCGATCCCGGTCAGGACGGTCACGACTTCCGTCGCGGTCGGAAAGAGCCCGAACGCGATCCCCGAGTTCTGGACGTGGTGGATCGAGAGCGGCCCGACGACGTCGACCTCGTCGCCCAGTGCGAGCTGCGACGAGACGATCCACTTCGTCAGCTGGTCGGCGGCGATCGCCGACAGGGCCACCGCGGCGAGCGCGACCCACTGGCCGGTCCGCGCCGCGAGCGAGCGGCGGGCGGCGAGCACCGGGACGACGCCGTTCGTCGACGACCCGACCCGGATCTCGGTCGCCCTGGCCTCGGTCAGCCTCTCTCTTCCTTGCGCTTGCAATCGAGGCAGAGGGTCGCCCAGGGGATCGCCTCCAGGCGCTCCTCGGGGATGGGGCCGCCGCAGTTGACGCACTTGCCGTACGTGCCGTCCTCGATCCGCCCGAGCGCCGCGTCGATCGCATCGAGCAGGCGGACGTCGTGCTCCTCGAGGGTATTGCCGATCTCGCGCTCGACCGTCTCCGTCGCCGTGTCGGCGAGGTGCTGGTCGGCGCTGCCCGAGACGAGCTCGCCGGTCTCCTCCTCCAGCGAGCGCGAGTTCTCGCGGTGGAGGTTGTCGAGCGCTGCCGTGACCGCCCCGCGCTTCTCGAGCAGCAGGCTGCGGAAGTGCTCGATGTCGAGCGTGCTCATGCGCCGAGTCTCCGCTCGGCCTCGGACGGCGCGATCCCGGTCACTTCCACGATCTTGTCCCGCGAGCTGTGGCCCGACACCAGCCGCACGTCCGCCGGCTGGACGCGCAGAGTCTCGGCGAGGAGCCGGAGGGCGGCGTCGTTGGCCCGCCCGCGTTCGGGAGCCGCGGACACCCGCAGCTTCCAGGCGTCGCCGCGCCGCCCGATGATCCCGGCGCTCTTCGAGCCCGGGACAACGCGCAGCCGCAGACGTGTAGCGCGCCCTGCCACGCTCCGATTCTAGTCCGGGCGGGTCAGGCCGCCGCTGCTTCGTCCGCGGGCTCGTCGTCGCCGTCGGCCTCGTCGACCGTTGCGAGCGCCGACCGGAGAAGCTCCCGCAGGCGGTGGACGTCCCCCAGCAGCCGCTCGCGCTCCGCCGTGGCGTCGAAGGTGATGCGCCGGGCCTCCGCGTGCGCCTCGGCCACAACGACCTGGGCGGCTCGCCGCGCCTGCTCCCGCTGTTCCTCCGCGGCCGCCTCCGCCGAGACGAGCGTCCTGCGCAGGAGCGCCTCGAGCTCCCGGTGTCGCTGGAGCTCCTCCTCCAGGTGCTCGACGCGGTCGGTGAGCTCCGCGCGCTCGCGCCAGACGTCCTCGTAGCTGTCGACGATCTCGTCGAGCAGGCGCTCCACGGCGCCGCGCCGGTACCCGCCGAGGCCGCGCGGAATCGGGATGTGCCGGATCTCGGTCGGTGCCAGTCCCATCGTCCCTCCTATCCGAGCTCGCCCAGGATGCGGATGACGAGACCGCTCACGATCCACAACACGAAGATCGCCACGATGGGCGAGATGTCCAGGGGGCCGAGCGGTGGGATGAACCGCCGGAAGATCCGCAGGTACGGCTCGACGACGTCGTAGAGGAACCGCTGGATCCGGTTCAGCCAGACCGAGTACGGCAGCCGGACCCACGACATCAGGATGTAGGCGAAGATCAGCAGGAAGTAGACGAGCGTGAAGACCTGCACGAAGCTCTGCGCCGAGTCCACCCAGTCGGCGAAGAGGGTCGCGGCAACGCTTGCCGAGCTCATGCGGGTGTCTTCTCCTTTTTCGTAGGTTCCCCTTCGCCGCTCCCTCTCGCTCAAAGTCTCGCGACTTTGAGCGACCTATGAAGCCGGGCACCGCTTCGCGGCGCGCGGCCCCGACCCGCGCGAATTCTCCTTGACGCGGAGCCCCTGCGGCGAAACGGGCCAAGCCCGTTCCGCCCACGGATAAGGCGCTCAACCGTCCGCCACGTTGTCGGGCTCGGCCTCCGGCCAGATGACGCTGAACAGCACCACCACGACTACGGGCCAGGCGCCCGCTGCGACCCAGCGCCAGGACGTCGTGAGGAAGATCCCCGCGATGAGGATCGCTGCGCTTGCGAGCCCAACCCCGATCGTTCGCAGGCTCCCATCGTCCTCGCGCAGTGCGCGGATGGCGACCAGTAGCTCCAGGAGTCCGAACGCGACAGCCAAGGCGACGATCAAGTCCCGCCAAGACCAGTCGAGTACCGGGACCAGCACCGCCTCGCCGACAGCAATGACGACAAGACGAGCTCCTTCCCCGACTCGGCTCACCTGTGCTCATTTCGACGAGGAACGGGCTTTGCCCGTTCCGTCCGAGCGGCATGTCGGGCAAGGAGAGACCGATTCGCCGTCTCCGCCGCGCACCGCGAAGCGGTGCCCGGCTTCATCCGGTCGCCGAAAGTTGTGAGACTTTCGGCGAACAACCAAGCCGTCAGGCTTGGTTGAAAAAGCCGCCGCGCTCGAGGAGCTGTGCGCGCTGCTCCGCCGAGACCTCGACGTTCGCCGGCGTCAGGAGGAAGACCTTGTCGGCGATCCGCTGCATCCCGCCGTTCAGGGCGTACGTGAGGCCGCTCGCAAAATCGATCAGCCGCTTCGAGAGCTCCGAGTCGACCCCCTGGAGGTTGAGGATCACCGGCGTGTAGTCCTTGAAGCGGTCGGCGATCGTCTTCGCGTCCTGGAACGTGTGCGGGACGACCAGGTGAACCTTCACCGAGGGGCTCGGCGAGGCCGGTACCGGCGCGAGCTCCGGCCGCTGGCGCGGCCTCATCGACGCCGTCCGCGCGCCCGGCGACGGCTCCGGGTCGGTCCAGTCGTCGAAGTCGCGGCTCGAGCGCCGGCGCGGCGCGAGCCGGCGGACGTTCGGGCGCTCCGAGTACGTCCGCTCGAGCTCCTCGTTCGTGACGTAGCCGTCCTCGTCCCAGTCATCGTCGTCCTCCTCGGCGATGCCGAAGTAGACGAGCGTCCGGTTCCACACGTCGGAAAATGCCATCGAGCAGGGGATATTAGCCCCGCCTGCGGCTGGTGCCGTCCTCGTGCCAGAGCACCGAGCCGACGCGGACGAACGTCGCGCCCTCCTCGGCGGCCACCCGATAGTCCTGCGTCGTCCCGATCGAGAGCTCGGCGAGGCCGTGCCGCTCGGCCAGCTCCCGGAGCCGCCGGAAGTACGGCCGGGATTCCTCAGGGTCCTCCGTGAACGGCGGCATCGTCGAGAGCCCGCGCACCTCGGCGGGGCAGCGTTGCAGGAAGGCCTCGAGCTCCTCCGGCGGGACGCCGGACTTCGTCTCCTCGCCGGCGAGGTTCACCTGGACGAGCGACGGGATCTCGAGGCGCTTCGCCGCCGAGTCGGAGTCGAGGGAGTGGACGAGCTCGCAGAGCTCGCTCACCCGCTTCGCCTTGCGGCTCTGGAGGTGGCCGATGAAGTGCCAGCGGAACGCTTCGCCGTAGCGGGCCTGCTTCGCCTCGAGGTCCTGCACGCGGTTCTCGCCGACCACCTCGACGCCCGCTTCGACGAGCGCAGCCATGTCCTCGACGGAGACGTACTTCGTGGCGGCCACGACGGTGACCCCGGCGCCGACCTCGCTCTTGACCCGCTCGTAGCGCTCGCGGATCTGGTCAGGCGACAGCCGCGATCACTCCCTGGCGGCCGGTGACGCCGCGGTCGCGTCGGTGCGAGAAGAAGAGCTGCGGGTGGCAGTACGTGCAGAGGTCGGTTCGCTCGATCTCTGCCACGCCCGCCTCGTGCAGCGCCTCCTCTAACGCCTGCCAGAGGTCGAGCTTCCGCCCCGAGACGATGCCGGGCCCGAACCGCGCGACGAACGGGTCGGACGCCTCCGCGCCGACTTCGTAGCAGCAGGGGCCGATCCCGGGCCCGATCGCGGCCGCGAGGGGCCCCTCGCCCAGCGCGGACACGCCGTTCTCGACGATCCCCTCGAGCAGGCCGCGCCAGCCGACGTGGAGGACGGCGAGCGCCGGAGCGGCGCCGTTCGTGCGGGCGATCGCGACCGGAACGCAGTCGGCGGTCAGGAGCAGCATCCCCTGGCCCGGCTCGTCGCTCCACCAGCCGTCGCAGGCCTCGTGCCGGGTCCCGGGCTGCAGGATCCCCTCCGGCGACGCCTTCCTCACGACGGCGCCGTGCTGCTGCCAGGCCATACGCGCACGTTCGGGGTCGATCCCGACGCGCTCCGCGAGCCGTCGCCGGTTCTCGACGGCTCTCGAAGGGTCGTCCGCGGTGAGGATCCCGAGGTTCAGGGACTCGAACGGCCCCTCGCTGACGCCGCCCACCCGCGTGGAGAAGGCGACGACGTACGACTCGGAGACCTCCCAGCGAATCACGCCCCGATGAGCTCCCGCGCGGCGGCGAGCTCCGACTCGCGCCCGTCGAGCTGGCCGTTCAGCTTCCGGCGGCGCAGCTCCGCAAGGATCTCCCCCACCTCCGGCGACTCGCCGAGGCCGAGCTCGGCGAGATCCGAGCCGCTCACCTCGAGCTGCACGTTCCGCAGGCGCTTGAAGTAGTCGTCGAGCTCGGGCCGATCTTCCAGCGCGAGGGCGAAGAGCGGTGCGTCGGGCGCGTACGGGTCCGCCGCGGCGACGACGTCGGCCGGCTCGACGGAGCCGGCGCGCAGCCGCTCGACGAGCCGCGGGGCCACGGTCACGGCCGCCGCGATCCGCTCGCCGTCCCGCCGCTGCACCTTCAGCCGGTCGAGCCAGGCGTAGACCTCGTCCGGCGTCAGCCGCCGCGCGAGCACGGCGAACGCGAGCCTCCAGGCCGGCACGCCGGTGCCATAGTCCTCGTTCAGCTCGCGGAGTCGTTCGAGCAGACGGACTGCCTCCTCGTCCGCCGCGAGATGCGGATGGATGGCTGCGCCGGCCCCGAGCTCGGCGAGCCGGAGGATCGACGCGCCTGCGTCGCCCTCCTCGAGCAGCGCGATCAGCTCGTCGCGCAGACGGGCGGAGGAGAGATCGCCGACGAGCCCCATCTCGATCGTCCCACGCGCGAGGCGCTGGGTGTGCTCGTCCATCCGGAACCCGTACCGGCTCTCGTACCGGATCGCGCGGAAGATCCGCGTCGGGTCGTCGATGAACGACAGGTTGTGCAGGATCCTCACCGTCTTCGCGTCCAGGTCGCGCCGGCCGTTGAACGGATCGACGAGCCGCCCGAAGTCGTCGCCCTTCAGAGACACGGCCATCGCGTTGATCGTGAAGTCCCGCCGGAAGAGGTCCTCGCGGATCGAGGCGTGCTCGACGCTCGGCAGCGCCGCGGGCGCGTCGTAGAACTCCGTCCTCGCCGTCACGACGTCGACCCGTTCGTCCTCGCCGTAGAGCACGACGGCGGTGCCGAACTTCCGGTGCGCCCGAACCCGCCCGTCGAGCGCGTCCGCGAGGCTGCGAGCGAGCTCGATCGCGTCGCCCTCCACGGCGACGTCCACGTCGAAGTTCCGCTCGCCGAGCAGGATGTCGCGCACCGTTCCACCCACGAGGTAGACGCCGTCGTACGGCTCGCTGACCGCCGACACCGCCTCGAAGACACCCTGCAGGCGCTCGAGCGCGGCGAGCTCGCCCGCGAGGCTCGCCTCCGCCTCGGCTTCGGCCTCGGGCTGCTCGCCGAGCGCGCGCAGGACGTCGCTGCGTGTAATCACGCCGACGAGCCGGTCGTCCTCGAGCACCGCCAGGCGGCCGTCCGCCGAGCCGGCCAGCGCCTCCTGCACCTCCGGGAGCGGAGCGTCAGCCGGGACGGTGACGACGCGCGAGCTCATGATCCCCTTGACCGGCGCGTGCGAGAGGCCGTGGGCGACGGCCTTGTCGAGATCCTCGCGCCCTACGGCGCCGGCCAGCTGCTCCCCGTCGACGACGAGGATCCCGCTCTGCCCGTAGCGCTGGCAGGCGACCATCGCTGAGGCGACGGTCTCGTCGGGCCCGACCGACCTCGCGGGACGGGACATGACCTGACGGGCGCGGACGGGGGCGCGCACCGCCTCCACGAGCCCGCGGCCAAGCGTCTCGCGCGCCTCGTCGAGCGAGCCGCGGAAGATCGCCGAGGCGGCCTCGAAGTGTCCGCCCCCGCCGAGGACGCGCGCGATCCCGGCCGCGTCGACCTCCGGCGCCCGGCTGCGGGTGACCGCGAAGACGCGGTCGTCCATCTCGACGAGGAGGACGAGGGCGCGGCAGTCGGTGAGATCGATGATCTTGTGCGCGAGGTTCGAGACGCCGTCGACGTGGCGCGGCCAGGACACCGTCGAGACGAGCACGTCCACGCCGGCCACGCGTTCGATCTCGACGGCCGCCATCAGCGCGCTCAGGAGCTCGCGCTCCTCCTCCGTCAGCGGCGTGTGCAGGAAGCGGGCGAGGACCTCCTGCCTCGCGCCGTGGCGGAGGCACCACGCCAGCGCGTCGGCGTCGCGCTGTGTGGCCGTCGGGTACGTCAGGGAGCCCGTGTCCTCGTGGATGCCGAGCGCGAACGCCGTCGCCTCGAGTGGCGTCACCTCGATCTCGCGCTCCGCGAGGACGCCCACCAGCGTCGTCGTCAGCGCGCCGTCCTGGGACACCACCGCGTTTTCCGGCTTCACCCAGTCCGGAAAGTCGCCGGCGTGGTGATCGAAGAGGACGGTCTCCACGTCCGGGTCCAGCGCGACCGCCTCGAGCTCGCCGAGGCGGGACGCGGACGTCGTCTCGACCACGATCAGCCGCCGGATCGCGTGGAGCTCGAGCCGCCCCACCTCGACCGTGTCGAGCTCGTCGGCGTACAGGCGGTAGAACTCGCGGACGTTGCGGTTCAGGGTTCCGTGGATCGCGATCAGGGCGTCCGTGTAGAGCCGCCGCGCGGCGAGCAGGGACGCGAACGCGTCGAAGTCCGTGTTCGCGTGGGTGGCGATGACCTCGGGCGCCTTCATGCCCGAATTCTGGCGGCTAGACGAGCGCGATCGCCTCGATCTCGACCTTGGCGCCGGATGGGAGCTTCGCGACCTCGACGGTCGACCTGGCGGGCGGGCGCTCCCCGATCCGGCGCGCGTAGACCTCGTTCATGGCTGCGAAGTCGTCGAAATCGTCGAGGAAGACCGTCGTCTTGACGATCCGGTCGAGGCCGGAGCCGGCCTCCTCGAGAATCGCCTGGATGTTGTCGAACGCCTGCTCCGTTTGCTCGACGATCCCGTCCCCCACGAGCTCGCCGTGGTCCGGGCGGAGCCCGACCTGGCCCGCGACGAACACGAGCCCGTTCGCGGCGATCGCCTGCGAGTAGGGCGCGCCCTGGAACGGGGCCGGTGCCGAATCGGTGCGGACGACAATCTTGTCTGCCATTCGCTACTCCTTTCGCGGCGTCGCCGCGTTGGCGAGCGCTCCTCCGAGGGCCTTGAAGATCGCTTCGAGCACGTGCTCCGGATCCTCTCCGTGGAGCAGGCGGACGTGGAGCGTCAGCCGGGCGCCTTCCGCGAGCTCGCGCAGGAACGCCGAGGCGAGGTCGCGCTCGAGCCCAGCGACGTGGGCGGCCGAGAGGTCGACGTTCGAGACGAGGAGCGGGCGGCCCGAGGCCTCGAGCACGACGTTTGCGAGCGCCTCGTCCGCCGGGACCATGGAGTAGCCGTGGCCCGCGGCGCCCTCGGCGCCGACGACGTCGCGGAGCGCCTCCCCGAGCGCGCGGCCGGCGGACGTGGCCACTGCGTCCGGCCCGCCGGCCGCGACCTCGAGCCGGAGGTCGAAGCCGGCGTGCTCCGCGACGAGCCCGAGCAGATGGTCGAGCACCGGAAGACCGGTGGCGACATTCGCCCGGCCGCTTCCGTCCAGCTCGATGCGCGCGGGCAGCGTGCCGCGCCCGGGTTCGGCGGCCCTCTCCATCGCTCGAACGAGGGTATCGCAGGGCTGCGGGCCGGCCGATCTCGACCGGGCGAGCCACCTCGGCTCCAGGCGGCCCCATGCGATCTCGAAGCGCACCAGCTGCGGCCCGGCTCCTTGCGGGGCTCCTCCCGATTCTCGGGGCCGCAGCGCTCGGCGTGCCCGCAGCGCTGTCCGCGTCGTCCTCCCCCCCGTCGCCGGACACCGCCGTCGTCACCTACCACACCCGCGCCGCGCTCCAGCGGGCGCTTCGGCTCCACCCGGCACGCATCGTACGGCGTCTTCCCGACGTCGGTTCCGTGGAGGTCCGCCCCACGGACCTGCGCTCCTTTGCGCGGGGCGTCTCGCGGCTTTCCGGAATCGCAGCGGTCGAGACGCCCGAGCCGCGCTTCTCCACATCCGAGCCTGGATTGACCGCGATGTACTCGGCGGGCGTGCCGTACCAGTGGCAGTACACGGCGACCCGCGCCAGCTCGGTGCCCGACGTCGTCCTCCGGGCGGCCGCCGGCGTGAAGATCGCCGTCGTCGACACGGGCGCCGACGTCGCCGCGCCGGACCTGGCCGCCAAGCAGCCGGAGACCTACAACGTCCTCAACGGCGGGACCGACGTCCGTGACTTTCATGGCCACGGGACGTTCGTCGCCTCGATCGCGGGCGGCTCCGTCTCGAACGGAGAGGGCATCGCGGGGTTCGGCGGGGACGCGCAGTTGCTGCTGATCCAGTCCGGCCGGCCCGACGGCTCGTTCACGGACGTCGAGGAGGCCGACGCGATCGTCTACGCCGTCAACCACGGCGCGCGCATCGTGAACCTCTCGATCGGCGGCACCGAGACCTCCGCCGTCGAGCGGAAGGCGCTCGAGTACGCCGCCGACCACGGCGTCCTCATCGTGGCGGCCGCCGGCAACGAGTTCGAGGACGGGAACCCGATCGAGTACCCAGCCGCGCTCCTCCAGCCCGTCGGCTCGAAGGGCCGCGGCGGGATCGGTCTCTCCGTCGGCGCCACGACGAAGGCCGGGAGCCGCGCGTCGTTCTCGAACACCGGCTCGTGGATCTCGCTTGCGGCGCCTGGCGAGAACGTCCTCGGCGCCGTGTCCTCCGATTCGAAGGGCCGCAACTGGCCGCGGTACCCGCTTCCGGGCTCCGCCAACGGCCTCTACGGCTTCGCGAGCGGAACGTCGTTCTCAGCGCCACAGGTGGCCGGCGCGGCGGCGCTCGTCTGGGCCGCCAACCCGTCGCTCACCCGCGACCAGGTCGCATGGATCCTGAAGCGAAGCGCATCCGGAGACGGACGCTGGACCCGGGCGCTCGGCTACGGCGTGCTCGACGTCGGGCGCGCGGTCGCCACCGCGCAGAACGGCGGCCAGATCGTGCCGCCGTCGCGCGCCTTCGCCTCCCTGCGCGTCGTCCGGCGGACGGTTCGGCGCACCCGCATCCGCGTCAGGGCGCGGCTCGGCTCCCGGCTCGCCGCGATCTCGCCCGCGGGCCGCCGGGTCTCCCTCCAGCTTCGCCGCGGCGGCGCCTGGCACCGGATCGCGCGTGGCCGGACGAAGGCGGGCGGTCGCGTGGTCCTCGCGACGAGGCTTCGCCCCGGCCGCTACGTCCTGCGCGTGAAGTACGCGGGTGCGCGGGAGCTGACGGCCGCCGCGTCCGGCCGGATCGTCCTGCGCATCCGGCGCCGCTAGGACTCGAGGCGGTCGATCTTCGCGCCGAGCGCGCGGAGCCGCTCGTCGATCCGCTCGTAGCCGCGGTCGATCTCCCCGACGTTCCCGATCGTGGAGACGCCCTCCGCGCACAGGCTCGCGATGAGCATCGCCATGCCCGCGCGGATGTCCGGGCTCGCCATCCGCTGGCCGTAGAGCTTCGCCGGGCCGGTGACGACGGCGCGGTGCGGGTCGCAGAGGATGATCCGCGCGCCCATGCTGACCAGCTTGTCGACGAAGAACAGGCGGTTCTCGAACATCTTCTCGAAGATCAGCACGGTGCCCCGCGCCTGCGTGGCGACCGCGAGCGCGATTGACGTGAGGTCTGCCGGGAAGGCCGGCCAGGGGCCGTCCTCGATCTTCGGGATCTGGTCGCCGAGGTCGTCCTGGATCACCAGCTCCTGGCCCGCCCGGACCCGGACGCTCGAGTCCCGCAGCTCGACTTCGACGCCGAGGCGGGTGAAGACGGGCAGGATCGGAACGAGGTCCTCGAGCTCGACGTCCTCGATCGTCACTTCGCCGCCTGTGACCGCGGCCAGGCCGATGAAGCTCGCGACCTCGATGTGCTCCGGCCCGATCCGCCACTCCCCGCCGCCGAGCTGCCGGACGCCGCGCACGCGAAGGACGTTCGAGCCGACGCCCTCGATGCGCGCGCCGAGCGAGCCGAGGAAGCGGCAGAGGTCCTGGACATGCGGCTCGCAGGCCGCGTTGCCGATGACCGTCTCGCCCGTCGCGAGCGTCGCAGCCATCACGGCGTTCTCGGTCGCCATCACGCTCGCCTCGTCGAGGAAGATCCGGCGCCCCTGGAGACCGGACGCCCGCATGTCGAAGCGGCCGTTGATGTCGATCTCCACGCCGAGCTCGGCCAGCGCGTGGACGTGCGGGTCGAGCCGACGGCGGCCGATGACGTCGCCGCCCGGCGGCGGCACGCTGGCGCGCCCGAAGCGCGCGAGCAACGGGCCGGCGAGCAGGAACGAGGCGCGGATCTGGCTGCACAGGTCCGGATCGAGCTCGGTCTTGCTCGCACTCGTCGGATCGACGCGGATCTCGTTCTGGCCCAGCCACTCGACCTCGGCGCCTACATCGGCGAGCAGCGCGACCATTGTGTCCACGTCCCGGATGCGCGGGACGTTGGAGAGCGTCACCGGCTCGCTCGCGAGCAGCGTCGCAGCGAGGATCGGGAGCGCGCCGTTCTTATTCCCGGCTGCGGAGACGCGTCCTGCGAGCGGGGTCCCGCCCTCGATGACGAAACTCTCCATCAGCCCGCTGGATACGAAAGTGGCGGACACGAGCGGAGTATCGTACTGGGCGCTGTGGAGGTCACCCGCGAGCGCGCCTGGGACACCCTCACTCGTTACACGAAGAACGAGGCGCTCCTGCGCCACGCGCTCGCAGTGGAGGCAGCGGTTCGTGCGTATGCGCGCAAGCTCGGGGGCGACGAGGAGTTCTGGGGCGCCACGGCGCTCCTCCACGACTTCGACTACGAGATCCACCCGACGCTGGACAAGCACCCGCAGGACGGCGCGGCGATCCTGCGCGAGGAGGGCTACCCGGAGGAGCTGATCGAGTCCGTGCTCTCGCACGCCGAGCATCTCGAGCTGCCGCGGGACACGGATCTGAAGAGGGCGCTCTTCGCCTGCGACGAGCTGGCGGGGTTCATCCATGCCTGCGGGCTCGTGCGACCCGACGGGATCCAGACGCTGACGCCGAAGTCGGTGAAGAAGAAGCTGAAGCAGCCGTCCTTCGCGGCCGGCGTCCACAGGGACGAGGTCTACGCGGGCGCGGAGCTCCTCGGCGTCGACTTCGACGAGCACGTCCAGACCGTCACGGACGCGATGAAGCCGATCTCGGCCGATCTCGGCCTTCGGACGGCGGCGGACGCGGCATGACTCCGCGGTTCGAGGCCGTCGGCATCATCGTCTCCGACATGGAACGGGCGGTTGGCTTCTACCGGCGCCTCGGCCTGGAGTTTCCCGCCGGCGCGGAAGGCGAGGGCCACGCCGAGGCGACCGCCGCCGGCGTCCGCGTGATGCTCGACACGGAGGAGACGATCCGCTCGTTCGACCCGGAGTGGCAGCCGCCCAGCGGCGGCCACAGGTCGGCGCTCGCGTTCCGCTGCGATTCTCCGGGCGAGGTGGACGCGTCCTACGCGGCGCTGCTCGAGGGGGGCGGCACCGCCCGCAAGGAGCCGTGGGACGCCTTCTGGGGCATGCGCTACGCGCAGGTGAGGGACCCCGACGGGAACGCCGTGGATCTCTTCGCGGATCTGGCGTAGAGCGCCGGTTCCTGTCGTAGAGTTTCCGATATGGAGAGGCGGCGCTCCGTCCTCGCGCTCGGTCTGCTGGTCGCCCTCGTCCTCGTCGCCGCGGTCGCCGCGGTCGTCCTGCTCCGCGACGACGGCGAGAGCGACCACGGGCTCGCTGCGTTCTCCACCCGCGGGACGCCGATCCGCATGGAAATCCCCGAGACCCTCGGCCCGTGGGGCGACGTCACCGGCGAGGCGATCCTGATCGCCGAGCGCCCGAGCCTCCGCTTCCTCCGGCTTCCGCGGAAGGACGGCTCGTCGTGCTGGGCCACGGCCGAGCGGCGGTCCGGCTTCTGGAGCCTCACGGGCTTCACCTGCGAGGGCGACTTCGTCCGCTTCCCGGACCCGAGGCGCCCGGTCATGCCGATCGGCCGGATCTCGATCGACCCGATCAAGCGGCTCTGGAACTACGAGGCATTCGCGGGCTTCGCCGCCGACGGCGTCAAGCGGATCGGCGTTTTCCACGAGAACGACCGCCTGGTCGAGGTCGCCACGGTCACGAAGAACACGTTCAGGGCGGATGAACCGCCGCAGGGCGTCAAGCGCCTGGCGGCACTGGACGCGGCAGGCGAGGTCATCTGGCGAGGCGACGAAGTCCCGCAACCAGACGAGTGAGGTCGTTCTCGCTCGTCCAGTAGCCGCAGGAGGCGCGGAGCAGGCGGGTGCCGGGAAGGTCCCGGATGAAGACGCCCTCCTCCCCGAGCTGCAGCGCCGCCTCGTGCGCGTCCCCGTCCCATCGCCAGGAGACGAGGTTCGAGTGCCCCGGCTCCGTGACCACGTCGAACCCCGCCTCGAGGAGTACCGACCGGCAGCGCTCGGCCGTCTCGCGCGACCGCTCGAAGCGCCAGGCCGGCAACTCCTCCAGGGCGGCGACCAGCGCCTCCACGAACCCGACGGGTATCCACCCCGGGTCGAACCTCGCGGCCCCCTCGCGCGGCTCGAACCGGCCGTCCCGCTCGTACGACGCCTGCGAGAAGTAGCTCGGCAGCCGGATCGCGAGCGCCTCCGGATCCTTGACGTACAGCCCGCCGGTCGGCGCCGGCCCGCAGAGCCACTTCTGCCCCGAGACCGTGTAGTAGTCGTACGGCGACGCGTCGACCGGGATGGCCCCGACCGACTGGGCGCCGTCGACGAGAAATGGCACGTCGAGGGCCTCACGCAGCTCCTCCAGCGGTAGAGCGTGGCCGTTGATCCACAGGACGTGCGAGACGGCGAGGAGCCGCGCGCGGGGCCCGACCTCGCGGACGATCGCGTCGAACGCCTCCTCCGCCGGTCGGTCCCGCACCTCGGCGACCCGGACCGTCGCGCCCGAGACGTGCAGCGCGCCGGTGAGGCCGAAGTGCTCCGCGTCGGTGGTGACGATCTCGTCGCCGGGCTCGAGCTCCAGCCCGGCCAGCACGATCCGACAGCCCTCGGTGGTCGAGGTCGCGAGAGCCATGTTCTCCGCCGGAACGCCGACCTGCGCGGCGAGCGCCTCTCGTAGCCGGTCGCGGCCCTCGATCATCCGGGTCAGGTACGCCCAGCTCGCCCGTCCGTCCTCGAGCTCCCACCGCTCGGCGGCGACGAGGGCCTCGTGCGTCCTGCGCGCGAGCGGCCCGACCGACCCCGCGTTCAGGTACGCGTAGCGCTCGAGCACGGGAAACCCGGCGCGGGCTTCCTCGAACGTCACCCGACCTCGACCTCCACGGGGGCGTGGTCCGAGAGCGCGAGCTCACCGAGCGCGCGCCGGGCCGGTGTCCAGCGGTCGTAGGGCCCCGTCGAGGCGCCGCGGGCGACGACGTGGTCGACGCCTGGCCCCGCCTTGGTGTACCCGTCGAGATGGTCGAGGACGACCGAGCGAGCGGTGTCCACGTTGAAGTCGCCGGCGAGGACCGCCGGCGCCCCGCCCGCCAGACCGTCCACCCACCTAGCAGCCCGTACGAGCTCCGCGTCGGGAACGCGCGGGTGTCGCGCCTTCGTCGCGTGCAGGTTCGCCACGACCATGGCGTCGGCCAAGCGGACGGCGATGCACTGCCGCCGCTCCTTCGCCCATGCGAGCTGCGAGACGAGCGGAAGGTGCAAGCGTCGCCCCGCCCGAAGCCGGAATCCGAACGGGTTCAGCGTCAGCACGTGCCGCGAGAGAATCGTGCGGTGGGGTGAGACGAGGATCACGTTCGCCTGCCCCTCGAACCCCGAGCGGAGAAGGCCCGGATGGAGATCCGTGATCAGCCGCCCGAGCTCGACCGTGGACGGCAGGGGACCGATCGTCGGACGCGCGGCCACCTGCCCGAACACCTGCATCCCGCTCCACTCGCCGATCCGGCCGAGCGACCACGGCGGCACTTCCTGGAGACAGACGATGTCCGGACGGTCGTGCGTCATCAGCCGCACCATCTCCTCGACGTACCGGCGCCGCCCCGGGGGGACGGTGTTGCCGTGGAAGAGGTTCCAGGTGCGCACGAGCACGGCGGTACTGTAGGGACGCCGTGGCCGGGCGCTTCGCAGAGCTGATCGCGCGCCAGCTCGACCTCTTCGAGCAGCAGGACGCCGACTTCCTGCGCCGCGTCGACGAGGCAGAGCGCGCGTACGACCACGCGGACCGTGAGGACGCGGAGGAGGTCTACGGCCGGTTCCAGGAGCTCGTCGAGCACGGCACGGAGGCGCTCGCCGAGATGCGCGACGCGTACGCGGGCACGCTCGACGCGGACGACGCCGAGGAGTACGCCGCGGAGTTCAACCAGGCGGTCGTCGACCGCCTCCCCCGCTTCGGGCTCGAGATCGAGGACGTCTGAGAGCCGAATCGGCACGTAGACGGCTCGCGCGGCCCGTGTCATATTCCGACGAGAGGTTTCAACTTACGAAGGGGGTCTCATGCCCGTACGTCGACTGTGGGCGCTTGCGCTCGTACTCGCCGTCGTCCTCGGTTTGGGGGCGGCGCCGGCTTCCGCCTCGCACTCGTGGGGCAACTACCACTGGGCGCGCACGGCCAACCCGTTCACCGTGCCGCTCGGCGACAACCTCACGTCGGACTGGAAGTCACGGCTCGGCGTCGCGTCGGCCGACTGGTCCGCGTCGTCCGTCCTGGACTCACCCGTGGTCGCCGGAAGCGGGGGCAAGAACTGCAGGGCCACGAACGGCCGCATCGAGGTCTGCAACCGCCGCTACGGCTACAACGGCTGGCTTGGGCTTGCGCAGATCTGGACGTCGGGAAGCCACATCGTCAAGGCGACGTCGAAGATGAACGACTCATACCTGGCGTCCGCGACCTACAGCAACACGAACAGGCAGCACGTGCTGTGCCAGGAGGTCGGTCACGGGTACGGCCTCGACCATCAGGACGAGTCCGGCGCCGACCTGAACACGTGCATGGACTACTCGTCCGCGCTGGACAACCCGCACCCGAACCAGCACGACTACCAGCAGCTCGAGACCATCTACGGCCATCTCGATTCGTCGAGCACGGTCGGCTCGACCTCGGCCACGTCGGGTCGAGTCATGTTCCGGCAAGACGGGCTCCGAAGCTCGTACGTGGTCGAGGATCTCGGCCATGGCTTCCGGCTGCACACGTTCGTCTTCCACGCGGTTCCGGGGCTTCCGTAACGCCTATCGGACGGGGCGCCTCTCACGAGGCGCCCCGTCCTGGCGCCCCGTCCTACAAACCGGCCGCGAACCCGCCCACGATCGCCCCGTACGCCATGTGCATGAGAAGCGTCACGACCACCGTCGCCCGTCCGTAGTTGACGAGCATGAAGCCGGGCGGCTCGAGGATCGGTGTGTCCGACGCGTCGCGCCAGGGTGAGCCCATGCGCGGATGCACGGCCGGCAGGATCACGTTCACGAGAGCTCCTCCCGCGAAGCCGGCATGGACGACGCCGAGGATCAGCCCGAACAGCCAGCCGGCCTCGCCCACGGCGGCGAAGACGAGCCCGTAGAGGAATGAGAACGCCAGACCGTTGAAGAAGTGCACGCCGTATCCGATCGCCTCCGCATGACCTCGATCGCCCGTGAACACGGTCCCAAGGAGCAGCGGGATATCCATCCTCGTCCATCCGATCTCCTGGGCCAGCCGGAGCCCGGTCGTGAGGACGACGGTGCCCACGAGTCCGCCGGCGAGGGCGCCGGCGATCACCGCGCGGGTGCCTCGGCCACGTCGAGTGCGGCATCGATGAGGGCGAGGTGCACGAGCGCCTGGGGGAAGTTGCCCAGCAGCCGCCCGCCGGGCTCGACCTCCTCCGCGTAGAGGCCGACGTCGTTCGAGAAGAGCACCAGCCGGTCGAGCAGATCGGCTGCGGCCTCGACTTCGCCGGCCCGCGCGAGAACCGAAGCGAGCCAGAACGAGCAGGTGATGAAGATTCCCTGCGGTCCGCGTAGCCCGTCGCCGTAGCGGTATCGGTCGAGGAGGGAGCCGTTGCCGAGGCTCGAGCGAAGCTCTCGAATGAGACCCCGGATCCGCGCGCTTCGGGCGTCCTCGTAGCCGAGAAGGGCAAGCGTGAGCAGGCTTCCGTCCGCCTCGCGGAGGTCCGGCGCCCGGACGAAGCTCTGCCGTCGTTCGTCCCACCCGCGCTCGTCGACGTAGGCGCGGATCTCGGCGGACGCCTCTGCCCAGCGCACGCGCCGATCGGGGACGAGGCCTTTCTCTGCGAGGTCGCACGCGCGCTCGAGCGCGACTGCGCACATCGCCTTCGATTGGATGAAGTGCGTCGGAGCGCTGCGGACCTCCCAGATCCCCGAATCGGGCTCGCGCCAGTGATCGGCCACCCAATCGGCGATCTTCGCAACCGTTCGGCCCTGGGCCCCGGAAAGCCCGCTGGTCTCCTCTGTATGCCGCCAGAACGCGTGGAGCGCGTATCCGTACACGTCCAGCTGGAGCTGGTCTCTCGCGCCGTTTCCGACCCTGACCGGCCGAGAATCCCGATAACCCGGGACGCGCGCGAGCTCCTCCTCGGGGCGAGAAGGTCCCCCGTCGAGCGAATAGAGCGGGTCGAGGCGAGGGTGGGTCAGCGCGGTCGCGTGCGCGAGCCACCACAGAAACGCGCGCGGCTCCTGAACGAAGCCGAGCCTCAGGAACGTGACGAGGGTCAAGGCAGCATCCCGTACCCAGGCGAACCGATAGTCCCAGTTGCGCTCTCCGCCGATCCATTCCGGCAAGGACGTCGTGGCGGCGGCGACGATCGCGCCCGAAGGCGAGTGGACGAGCAGCTTGAGCGCCAGGGCGCTTCGCACGACGTGGTTGCGCCACGGACCGTCGTAGGCGATTCGCCCCGCCCATGCTCGCCAGAAGGAGGCCGTCGCCTCGAGACGGCGCTCCCCGGCGTCTCGATCCGGCAGCACGAGCGGTTCGCGGTTTGCCGCCGTCAGCACGAGGAGGGCCTGCTCGCCCGCTCGCACCTCGAACCGACCTGCGGCTTCTCCGCGCGACGCCTCGGCTGCGGCCGCCCCGAACACGCCGAGAGCCAGCGCGTCCTTTCCCACGACGGCGACCAGGCGTCCACCGACGTCGCGAAGGGAGGGAGCCTGGCGCCCGTATCCGAACCTGGGGTCGAAGATCCAGCGGAACGGCATGCTCCCGGCGAGTCCTTCGACACGCCGGACGACCTCCCGAAGCGGCGGAAGATCCCCGCCCTTCGCAATCGTCATCGCGTCCGTGACTCGCGCGGTGCCCGACGCCGAGCGGTACGTGGTCTCGAGGACGTTCGTGTCCGGGAGGTAGCGCCGGTCGCTTTCGCACGGCTCCGCGGGCTGGAGGACGAACGACCCGCCTGCCTCGGCGTCGAGGAGACGTCCGAAGGCGGGAGGCGAGTCGAGATCCGGGAGGCACAGCCAATCGAGCGAGCCGTCCCGCGCGACGAGGCCGACCGTTCGGCCGTCCCCGATCGCCGCGTAGTCCTCGATCGGTGCGTAGCCGTCGACTCGCATCGGCGTCAATCCCGAACGAGCCAGGCGGCAAGCGCACCGGCGGCCGCGAGCCCGATCCAGCCGCGGTGCTTCGTCATCCAGAGCTGAAGGCTGCGGTCGTGCGCCCTCCGGTCGAAGATGCCATGTGCCCCGTGATCGCCCGGGACGGGTGCGAAGAGGTTGTCGGGCCGATCCTCGTCCACCGGCTCGTCGGTCTGCTGCGCGTCATAGCCTGTGCGCGCGAGGTACAGATCTCCCAAACCGGGTACGAGCTTGCCGCCGACGACCGCGAGGACTGTGGATCCTCCGACGAAGACCTCGCGTCGTCTCGCCTCCGCCGCCCAGACAACGGCATCGGCGGCAACCTCCGGCTCGAAGATCGGGGGGACGGGCTGCGGCTGCCGGGGCATCTTGGTGCGCCCGAGCGTGAATTGGGGCGTGTTGAGCGCCGGCAAGTGCACCATCGTGACCCGGACGTGGCTGCGCTCGTGGAGCAGTTCGCACCGGAGCGATTCGGTGAAGCCCTTGATCGCGTGCTTGGCGCCGCAGTACGCCGCCTGCAGCGGGAGCGACCTGTAGGCGAGAGCCGACCCGACCTGGACGATGGTTCCGCGGTTTCGGGGACGCATCCGGCGAAGCGCCGCCATGGTTCCGTGGACCGTTCCGAGGTAGGTGACCTCCGTCGCGCGGCGGAACTCCTCCGCGGTCACCCGCTGGACCGGGGCGAAGACGGTCGCCATCGCGTCGTTCACCCAGACGTCGATCGGGCCGAGCTTGGTCTCGATGCGCTCTGCTGCAGCCTCGACCTGCTCGGCGTCGGCGACGTCGGTGGGCACCGCGAGGGCGTCTGCGCCGGCCGTCTCGAGCTCGCTCTGCGCCGCAGCGAGGCCGTCCTTCCCGCGGGCAACCAGTCCTACCGAGTGGCCGCGGCGGCCGAACTCCCGTGCGACCGCCCGGCCGACGCCGGCTGAGGCGCCGGTCACGGCGACGACGCGCGGCCTGTTATCCCTCAGCGTGCTCCTTCTCGGCGTGTCCCGGTGTGACCGCGCGCCGGGTGGGCTCGTCGACGAGCTTCAGGACCCGCATCCCGTGCGTGAACACGATCGCCCCGCCCAGCCAGCCGCCGAGCGTCAGCAGGCCGAAGCCGACGAGCGTCAGGACGAGCGCCCCGCCCCCGACTTCCGCGTCGACGTAGTCGCCGTGCCCGACGATCGCCGCCAGGAGGAAGAAGACGGTTGCGGAGACCATCGTGGCCAGGTGGAGCGTCGCGGTCCGCCAGAGCGGCGTGCCGCGGCTGATGCTCAGCCAGTCGAGGAGGCCGGCGAGCGCCGTCGGCACGGTGGCGATCAAGCCGCCGACGAGAGCGAGCCACCAGGCCTTCGCGAGGTTGCCTTCGCTCACGCCCAGCGCCGACAGGACGCCGAACGCCGTCGCGCCCGTATACAGGCCGATCGTCACATCGGTCAGCGGCGGATGGAGCGGGTGTCCGGGAAAGCCCTTGACGAGGTATTCGAGCTTCATGACACCTCCTTCGTGTCTCCCGCGCGCCGGATTCTTACCTACCTGTGCCCGAAATGGTGTGCCGGCGGCAGCGAGTCGCCGAGCTGCTCGACCTCGGCGAGCCGGCGCGCGAGCGGTGCGAGCGTCTCGATCTCCCGGACGAGGACGTTCCGGTTCCGGCCCTGCCGCTCGAACCTCCCGCGGGCGAGGACGAGCTTCTCCGCCCGGACCACCGGCCGGAACTGCTCGTAGACGGACGGCGGCACGATCAGGTTCATCTGCCCGAACTCGTCCTCGAGCAGCATGAAGACGACGCCGTTCGCCGTCGACGGCCGCTGACGCGCCACCACCATCCCCGCGACGGCGACCTCGGCCCGGTCGGGTGTCACGGACCACTCACGGCTCGAGCGGACCCGGGACGGCAGATGCGGGCGCAGGAGCTCCATCGGATGGACGCCGACCGAGACGCTCGTCGTCCGGTAGTCGGAGAGCATCCGCTCCCACTCCGTCGGCACCGGCAGCGCCGGCGTCTCCACGGTCGGATCGAGCGCCAGCGCCAGCTGACGGGCCTCGCCGCCCGAGCCCGGAACCGACGTCGACCGCGGCGCCAGCCCGGCCTCCCAGAGCAGCGGCCGCGCCTCGTCCCCGAAGCACGCGCACGCACCGGACTCGATGAGCGCCTGCAGCCCCTCCCGCCGGAGCGGCGCCCGCTGGGCCAGGTCCCGGACGTCGACGAACGGCCCGCCGCGCTCCCGCTCCACGACCAGCGCTTTCGCGTCGTCCTCGCCCACCGAGGCCACGTACTCGATCCCCATCCGCACCGCTCCGTCCTGCACGACGCACTTCGCATCGCTGAGGTTCACGTGCGGCGGGAGCACCTCCACCCCGCGCCGCTGCGCGTCCCGCACGAGCGTCGCCGGCGGGTAGAAGCCCATCGGCTGCGCGTTCAGGAGCGCACAGAGGAACTCGGCCGGGTAGTGGCTGCGCAGCCACTGCGACTGGTACGCGAGCAGCCCGAACGCCGCCGCATGCGACTTCGGGAACCCGAACCCCGAGAACGCGACGAGCTTGTCGTAGATCGAGTTCGCAAGCGCCTCTTCCACGCCACGGGCGAGCGCGCCGTCGACGAACCGCCGGCGGTACGCCTCCAGGGCCGCCTCGCTCCGCTTCCGGCTCATTGCGCGCCGCAGCCCCTCCGCCTCACCGACGGTGAAGCCGGCGAGCGCCATCGCCACCTCCAGGACCTGGTCCTGGAAGACGACGACGCCGAGCGTGTCCCGAAGCGGCTCGTCGAGCAGCGGATGGTCGGCCGGCGCGACGTACGACGGGTCCTCGCGCAGCTTCTGTCGTCTGTCGACGTACGGGTGGACGGCCTTGCCCTGGATCGGCCCGGGCCGGACGAGGGCGACCTGCACCATGATGTCCTCGAGCGTCTCGGGCCGGGTGCGCAGGATCGTCTGCATCTGGGCGCGGCTCTCGATCTGGAACGCCCCGACGGTGTCCGCCTCCTGGATCTGGGCGAACGTCTCGGGGTCGTCGAGCGGGATCCGCGAGAGGTCGATCGGCTCTCCGCGCAGGTGCGCGATCTGGTCGACGCACTCCTCGACCGCCGAGAGCATCCCCAGGCCGAGCAGGTCGATCTTCAGGAATCCCGCGTCGTCGCACGAGTCCTTGTCCCACTGGACGAGCTGCCGCCCGGCCATGGCCGCCGGCTGAACCGGCACCAGCTCGACGAGCGGCCGCGTCGAGATCACCATCCCGCCCGGGTGCTGAGAGATGTGGCGCGGCAGGCCGGCGATCTCGTGCGTCAGCTCCGTGAAGGCGCGCCACCGCGGCGAATCGGCCTTGTTCTCGAAGCCGGGGACGAGCCGCAGCTCCTCGGCGACGCGCTTCGCGTTCCAGCCGTCCGAGACCCGCGCGAGCCGCTCGAGCTCACCGTACGGGAGGCCGAGCGCCTTGCCGATGTCCCGGATCGCGCCGCGCGACCGGTAGGTCGAGAAGCTCGCGACGAGCGCGGCGTGCTCGCGCCCGTAGCGCTCGGTGACGGCGACGATCAGTTTCTCGCGGATGTCGCGCGGGAAGTCGAGGTCGATGTCGGGGACGCCCGTCAGCTCGCGGTTGATGAAGCGGCCGAGCGAGAGGCCGGCCTCGACCGGGTCGACGTGCGAGAGGCCGGTTAGGTAGCAGACGATCGAGCCGACGGACGAGCCCCGCCCCCGCCCCGGCGGCAGCGAGCTGCGCGGCGACTCGCGGCCGCGCACCTCGACGGCCACGTCCCGCGCGAGCTCGAGCACCTCGTGGTGGAGCAGGAAGAACCCGGCGAGCCCGATCTCGTCGATCAGGGCGAGCTCCTCGTCGAGCCGGGCCCGAGCCTGACGTAGTAACACAGTGTTACTTGCCTCCGAATAGCGCTGCGAAAAGGCGTGGTTGCAGACATCTGCGAGGCGCTTGATGGCCGGCTCGACCCCGTCCGAGAAGTCGGGGTACCGGTACCCGAGCTCCTGCGTCAGGTCGAACTCGCAGCGTTCCGCGACGAGCGCCGTCCGCTCGACGGCCTCCCGGTCGAGCGGAAAGCGGTCGAGCACCTCTGCCGGCGAGCGCAGCACCGCCTCGTGGTTCCCGCGCCGCTCGGGCTCCGCCCCCTCGAGCGACGTGCGGTGCCGGATCGCGACGAGCGCGTCCTGGAGCGGCGCACGCGAAGGCGCGTGCGCGTGGACGTCGCCGGTGACGACAGTGTCGACGTTCAGCGTCGCCGCGAGGTCGCGGAGCCGGGCGTTCCGCCGCATGTCCCCCCGCTCGAACGGCCGCTGGAGCTCGACGAAGAACCGGTCGCGCCCGAACGCCCGCGCGAGCCGGGCTGCGGCGTTCGGGTCCCGTACCGCGAGCCCGAATCGCGAGCAGCCGGAGAGGCACACGAGCCCCTCCTGCAGCTTCTCCAGCAGCGCCTGGTCCAGCGAGGGCTCGAGAGCCGGCTCGCCCTCCTTCGGCCGGGTGCCGGCGTGCGCTGCCGTCAGGAGCCGGCAGAGGTTCGCGTAGCCCCGCGGAGTCTCGACGAGAAGCGTGACGTGCGACCCGCCGCCCAGCGTGACCTCCGCCCCGGTGATCGGCCGGACGCCGAACGCCTTCGCGGCGTGCGCGAACTCGAGCGATCCGTAGACGCCGTCGTGGTCGGTGAGCGCGAGCGCCTCGTAGCCGAGCTCGGCCGCCCTAACGGCGAGCTCCTCGGGCAGCGACGCGCCGTCGAGGAAGGAGTAGGCGGAGTGCGCGTGGAGCTCGACGTATCGCATGCGAACGTATGTTCGCTTTCAGCGCGTCGCCGTGTCAACCGAAAGGAGCCGCGACTAGGGTCTCGCCGTGGCGGACGGCGTCGTCCTGGGCCCCGGGGAGGGCGAGCGGCTCAACGAGCGTATCGTCGTGAAGCTCGAGACGCCGCAGATCTCGGTGAACGAGGTGCACGTCGGGCCGGACTTCGAGGGCCCCGGCCCGCACTTCCACAAGGAGCACGTCGACGCGTTCTACGTCCTCGAGGGCGCCCTCGAGTTCATCGTCGGAGAGGAGACGCGCCGCGTGGAGGCCGGGACGACCGTCGCGGTGCCGCCCGGCATCGTCCACGGGTTCACGAACGCCGGGCCGGGCCCGGCGGCCTACCTGAACATCCACGCGCCCGACGGCAGGTTCATCGAGTACCTCCGGCACGCGGTCGCCGGCAAGCGCTTCGACTGGGACAGCTACGACGTGGATTCACCGTACGGGCCGGCGGACGCGCAGATCTCGGGCCCGGACGGCGGCGAACGGCTGTCGCGGCGCGAGGGCCGTGCGAACACGATCAAGGCGGAGACCAGCGAGCTCTCGCTCTTCGTGCTCGAGTTCGACGAGCGGTGGGAGGGCGTCGACCCCCACCAGCACGACGACCACGTCGACTCGTTCTACGTGCTCGACGGCAAGATCGACTTCCTGGCCGGCGACGCGACGGTGCGGCTCGGCCCCGGCTCGTACTTCGCGGCGCCGGTCGGCGTCACGCACGGATTCCGGCCCGTCGGCCCCGCGCGCGTGTTCAACATCCATGCGCCCGACGCCGGCTTTGCCGGCCGCGCCCGGGGACGCTAAGCCGGCAGGGTTACGCCTGGGCCTCGATCTCGCCCATGTACGGCGGGAGCTCGAGAGCTCGCTCGAACGCCGCCCGGTCGTGGACCGGCTCGCCGTGCGAGATGATCACGCGCTCGAAGGGCAGGTCGAGCAGCTCGCGGAGCGCCGGCAGCACGCGCCTCTCGTGCCAGGGAGTGCCCCAGACGAGAAGCTCGCCGTCCCGTTCCGTCAGCGCGTCGGCGAACACGATCGCGCGCTGTTCCGGGAGCCACATCGGCGTCTCGTTGCGGCCCCGGCCGTCGTAGAGCGCCACCAGGCCGCCGGGGAGCTCGCTTCCCTCGCCGATCCACTCGAGCTCGGTGTCCGGCGCGTCGCCGGCGAAGAAGACGTCCGGGCCGAACGCGCGCGCTCCGTAGCGGCTGACGAAGAGATCGACGTCGCGGACGCGGTCGGGCTTCAGGACGACGGCGAACGTCGGCGGTCGCGCGTCGAGCCGCTCCCAGATCTCGGTCGCATCCTCGGGCGGGGCGAGCGCATCCAGCACCGCGATTTCGCCTCGCGACTCCACGCACGTCGAGGTGACCGGCGGGCTCCAACTGACGTGCGGTGCCCAGTCCGGGTGATCGAGGCGCCAGATCCACAGGCCGGGCGCGACGTCCCGGATCTCCGGTGTCACGACGGCTCCTGGCAGACGCCGAGGACGTTGCCGCCGGGATCCCGGAAGCGTGCGGTGATCTCGGGTGCGTCGCCGCCGATCGGCTGGACGATCTCGTCGCCGTTGGCGACGATCGCCTCCACCGTCGCCTCGGCGTCGTCGACCATCACGTAGAGCAGCGGCCCGGGCTCGGACATCGGCCGGCGGCCGGTGACCCAGGTGCCGCTCACTTCGCCGGTCGTGTCGTCGAACGCCGTCTGGCCGTCGCCGCGCGTGCGGAGCCGCCAGCCGAAGACCGCTTCGTAGAACGCGGCCGACCGCCCGACGTCGGTCGCGGGGATCTCGACGTAACAGATCTTTCCGTTTGCGGGCTTAGGCGGCATACGGCCTCCTTGTCGCTTCTGGTCAGGCTACGCGCCCCGCTGACTGAACCAGCGGCCGTGCTCGTCGTCGAGGAAGACGACGACGTTCTGGCCGCTCTCGAGCACGACGTCGAAGTAGCGGCGGTTGATCGGCTGCTCGGTCCACCAGCGGTCGAGCACGCGCCACTCTTCGCGGATCAGCTCGACCCCCAGGCGGTTGACGAGACGCGGCGCCCCGTCTGCTCGTGGCTCGACGAGGGCGGGCCGCGGCTCATTGAGCCTCGCTACTCGTCCCGCGGGACGAACAGCGCCCGTGCTTCCGGAATCCGCGACCAAGGTGCGACTTCGACGACGCTGGCGACGGCGCCGCCGCCCGTGCTGGCCTTGACCTGGCGCAGGCCCTCCTTGAGCCGGTTCTGGAGCTCGGCGCCCTCGGTCTTGACGAGCTCGAGCTGCCGCCCGGTGTCCTCGGTCAGCTCGACGAGCTCGAGCCGGAGGGCGAGGACCGGGGCGGGCAGGTCGTTCAGCTTCGGACCGAGCCCGACGCGGATCCGGTCGTGGTCGCCGGCCGGGTCGCGGAACGTCAGCGTCCGGCGCCAGGAGGCTCCCCCGACGAGTCGTGCCGAGAGTGCGACTTTTCGGACGAACCGGTCGGCCCGCTCTGACCGGGCCATCGCCTTCTCGGCCAGGGTGGCGAGTGCGCGGCGAAGCGTGAGCTCGTTGCCGACGGCCTCCGGGAACTCGAGCTCCTCGACCACCTCGGCGGGCGGGCGGCGGCCGCGGATGCGACCGCGCCTCCCCCCTCTCGCCTGGCCCCAGGCGCTGCGGCCGTCCGGTCCCAGTCGTTCGGCAACGGCAGCGCCCGGGAGCCCGGCAAGCTGTCCGACACGCTTCACGCCCAGCGCCTCCAGCTCCTCGCGTCGTCGCTCGTCTAGCCCGAGCAGGCGGAGTGGAAGCGGGGCGAGGAAGTCCTGCGTCTGCTCGTCGGAGACGACGAGCACCTGGCCTGGGCGCGCGACGTTGGCTGCCGCAAGTGCGGCGAACCGACGGGTGGCCGCGCCAACGCGCGCGTCCCAGTGTGAGCCGACCGCGGCGAGGGCGCGCTTCAGCGCCGGCTCGAGGCCGCCGTAGAGGCGTTCCACCCCGCGCGTGTCGAAATAGGCGGTGCCGAGCCGGGCGGACTCGACGGCGAAGCCGTTGTCCTCCAGCCTCCGGACGATCTCCTCCCAGTCGCGCTCGGCGGCGGCCGGATCCGGTTCGACGAGGACGAGCTTCGGGCAGGTCGCGAGCGCCTCGCCAATCCGCATCCCCGGCCGGACGCCGACCTCGTGCGCAGCCGCGGTGACCGGCCCGATCAGCGGCTCGACGCCTTCGGGCGGCGCGAGCGCGGCGGGCTGGAGCCCGAGGCTGGGCCGCTTGCGGAGCACCGCGCGGAGCTCGTATCCGGGGATGGCGAGGCAGGCGATCATGAGCGAACACGTGTTCTATCACGAACATATGTTCGGTGTCAAACATGGATTCGGTCTAGGCTTGCTACGCGACGATCTCCGCGGCTCCGTCCACCATCCGCGAGAAACGCGGGACGACGTCGATCGTGCCCTCCTGCGCGCAGAACTCGATGTCCTCCTCGAGCCCGGGCGGCCCATAGGTTCGGGCCATGATCCCGTCCCACGCGGTCGGGAACGAGCGCGCCAACACGGCGCATGCCTTCGCCGCGTCCGTCACCTCGCCGTCCAGGAGCTCGACGATCCGGCCGGCGCAGTACGCGTCGTCCAAGGCGAACCGCCCCTGGAAGCCCGCGCACACGATGACGCAGTCGTCGCCCACCGACTGCGCCACGGCGGAAAGGTTCAGCAGCGACCCGAGGAACACCCGCTCGCACGCCGCGGCCGCCGCCAGCACCGCCTTCGTCCCGTTCGTGGTCGAGTAGATCAGCACACGGCCGCGCGGCTCCAGCACCTCCCGCGGAGAGGCACCCAGGTCGAAGCCCTCGATCCGGACGGCGCTCCGCTCACCGCCCAGCAGCCCCTCCCCCAGCTTCGCCTGCAGGGCCCTCGCGTCCTCGATCTCGCGGCAGCAGTAGACCCGCTCGTAACCGCCGGCGAGGGCCTGCGCGATCGTCGAGGTCGCCCGCATCACGTCGACCACGACGGCGACCGGCGCCTCCAGGGTCTCCTCCGGAGTGAAAGCGACATGGACGCGCACGCCCGCACTACGCTACTTCCCCGTGGCCGAGCCCATGTACTGCTACCGCCATCCGGACCGGGAGACGATGGTCTCCTGCTCGGAATGCGGCCGGCCGATCTGCGAGGACTGCATGACGTTCGCGCCCGTCGGCATCCGCTGTCCCGACCATTCGGGGCAGCCGCAGGGCGCCGCCCGCATCCCGCAGGGCATGCGCAGAGCGAGCTTCGAGGGCACCGGCGCCCTCGTGACGAAGACGCTGATCGGCATCAACGTCGGCGTCTACCTGCTCGAGCTCGCCGCGGGCGGCCAGATCAACGGGACCGGCAACGAGATCTACCAGAAGGGCGTCCTCTACGGCCCCGTCGTCGCGAACGGGGACTGGTGGCGGCTGTTCACGGCGATGTTCCTCCACTACGGGCCGATCCACCTCGCCATGAACATGCTCGCGCTGTGGTGGTTCGGCGCCGCCGTCGAGGAGGTGCTCGGCCGGGGCCGCTACCTCCTGCTCTACCTCGTCTCCGGCCTGGCCGGATCGGCCGGTGCGCTGCTGATGTCGCCGACGAGCCTCACCGTCGGCGCCTCGGGCGCGATCTTCGGGATCCTGGGGGCCGCGTTCGTGCTCGAGCGCCAGCGCACCTACGTGCTCGGCGGCGGCGCCGTCTCGATCATCGTCCTGAACCTCGCGTTCACGTTCTTCATCCCGGGGATCTCGATCGGAGGCCACCTCGGCGGGCTCGCCGGCGGCGCGCTCGGGACGCTCGCCCTCTCGCGGTTCGGACGGGGCCACGCCGTCTACGGCCGGCCGGGCCTGCTCGGCGTGGCCGGACTGATCGCGATCGGTATCGCGAGCGTGCTGATCTCGTACTGGTCCATCCAGGAGTACGTCATCTAGGTCCCGCGCGGCGGAGCCGCCGGCCGGTCGACTCCGCCGGGCGGGTGGACCTGCTGTCGAGTTGGCCGCTCAGCTCTCGGCGGACGCACGGCTCGCGCGATAGGCGGCGGGGCTCGTGGCCAGCCGGCCCAGCGCGACCCGCAACCGCCGCCGCCGGCGTCGGCGGCTCACCGGCGCTTGCGCGTCGCGTCTCAGCTGGTCGACTCGCTCACTGCACAGCAGGCGGCGAGTTTCCAGGTCGTAGCTCGACACGTCTCCTCCTTTCCGAGGTCTCGTTGGTGCGGGGATGCGGCATCCAGCTGATGCCGTTGGTGAAGACCGCCATGGGTCTCCTTTCGTGGGTTGGGCGGCGGGAGGAGCGCTTCGACTCGCGCGTCGGGCGCCCGACTGCGGAGAAGCGTCCGAAGGGTGCTCCGCCCGCCGCGGGGACGGCCCTTACCGTCTGCGGCGGAGAGCCCGGGTTACCGGGCGTTCGCGACCGCGGAAAGGCGAGGCCCGAACGGGATGAGCGTGAGATACGTCAACGCCATCGACCTCCTTTCGGCGGTGCCGGGCCTCGAAACGGCCCGACGTGGAAGTCGTTCATGGTGAACCTCGTCGCGAGCCGTGTCAAGGGTGCGTGACCGGCAGCTCGACGACGAACGTCGTCCCCTCCCCCGGCTTGGACACGACGTCCAGCCGGCCGCCCATCCGCTGCGTCAGCTCTCGGGAGATGTACAGGCCGAGGCCGGTGCCGCTCGCGGAGCGCGTCAGCTGCGGCCCCGCACGGTAGAACTTCTCGAAGATCCGCTCACGATCGACGGGCTTGATACCCGGCCCCGGATCGCTGACCGCGATGCGGACGCCGCCGTTGTCGCTCTCGGCGGAGACGATGACCGGACTGCCGCCGTATTTCGCCGCGTTGTCGATCAGGTTCACCAGCACCTGCTGGATCCGGTCCGAGTCCCCGAACGCCGCGCCGACGTCCTCGGCGATTCCGACCTCGATGGCCGTCCCGTCGTCGAGCTGCGACCGCATCGCATCGACCGCCGAGCGAACGACGTCCGCCACGTCGACCCGCTCTTGCTCGATCGGCAGGTCACCCCGGTCGAGGCGGGTCGTCAAGAGCACCTCCTCGGTGATCTGGCTGAGGCGCGTCGCCTGGGTGGCGATCATCTGAAGGAGCGCGCGCGTCTGGTTGGCAGTCAGTTCCGACTCGCGCCGAATGAGCGTCTGAGCTGCGCCGTACACGGCTGTCATCGGGGTCCGGAGCTCGTGGGAGATCGTGGCGACGAAGTCGCTCTTCTCCTCTTCGAGCCGTGCCTCGTTCGTGACGTCCCGGAACGCGCAGACGACGCCATTCGCGATGCGGACCGCGACGAACGAGAGCCAGAGATCGCGGGCTCCCGTGTCGATCGGGAGTGTGACGGGCCTGGCCGTCACGCCCTCGTCGACGATCGGAATCCGGTCTGCGAGACCCTCCCAGGCGGGGACGACGTCGGCCAGCCGCCGACCGACGACGTCTCCGGCGCCGAGCCCGGTCACGATCGCCGCCGCCCGGTTCCACAGCCGCACGACTCCCTCGTCGTCGAGTAGGAAGACGCCGTCGCCGACCGCCTCGAGGACGCGGGCGGCCTGCTCCCGCTCCCGCGCGACCGCACGCGCCGCCGCCTCGGCGGCCTCGAGCCGGCGCCGCTCCTGCTGCAGCCGGGCGTTGCGCACTGCGGCTCCCATCTGGGCCACGAGCCCGTCGAACAGCTCGAGGTTCTCCTCCGAGTACGTCCCCGTATCGGTCATCAACTGGACGACACCCACAACGCGCCCCTCGTCCTTGACCGGCACCATCATCGCCGCCGTCGTCTTGGCGGGCCCACCCTCGGGGATCTTCTCGAGGTTTCCCTGCGCGTCGACGTTGTAGTAGACGCCGTCGACCCTCGTGACGCGGTCCGGGACGTCGTTGAATCGAAGCGGCTCCCCGGTCACGATGACGCGGCTCTGCATGCCGCCCCCTTCGCGGTTGAGCGGCAGGGGCGGTAACGTCGAGGCGTCGATCGCCGCGCCGTCCGTCCACGCGTATTCGCAGCGGATAAGGTCGTCGCGGTCGTCGTACGACGAGATGATCACGCCGTCGTGCTGGATCACCTCGCCGACGAGTTCGTGGAACCGCTCGTACACGCGCTCGGGCTCGATGCTTTCCCCGAGCCGTCGGGCAGCATGAAGCAGGAGCTCGGCGACCTCGGCCTTGCGTCTCAGCTCGCGGTTGTCCACTTTTTGGACAGTAATCCAGAACCGCCGGTCGGTCATCCCGGCGCCGCGCACGGCGTTCGAGGAGAATCACGGCGTGCGGAGCTGGGAGCGATGGGCGGCCGGGACGGGGATCGCGTTCGTGCTTTCGGCCGCGATCGCGTTTCTGATCGTCCCCGACCCGCCGTCGGCGGACGAGGGAAGCGAGTTCGTCCTCAACTTCGTTTCCGCCAACGACTCGGACCTCCTCTGGCAGGCGTTCTTCTTCGGTCTCGCCGGCCTCTTCCTGCTCTGGTTCGGCGGCACGCTGTCCGCGGCGCTCCGACGGGCTCAGGCCGAAGCGAACGACCGCACGCCGACGATCGTCGTCGCCTCCGCGGGCGCGGCGGTGGCGCTTTTCCTCCTCGGCGTGACCTCGGTCGGAGCGCTCGCATCCGGGGTCGAGCTCATGGACCAGGGCGTCGCCTACGGCCTGTATCAGCTCGCGAGCTTCGCGTTCGTGATGACGGACTTCCCTGCGGCCGCGTTCGTCTGGGCTGCGGCGCTCGGAATCGGCCGCTCGGCGCTGCTGCCGACGTCGGTCGGCTGGGTCGGCGGCGTCGTCGGCCTGCTGCTCGTCGTCAACGCGGGCGGCCGGCTGCTCGCCGACAGCTCGGACTTCGCGCCCGGCGGCACGGTCAACACCCTCGTCTTCGGGCTCTTCCTCTTCTGGGTGCTCGTGACGAGCATCTTCCTCGTGCAGCGGGTCCCAGTCGCCCGCCGCGCCCCCGAGAGCTGAGCCGGGCCGCACTCGGCGCCATCATCGCGCTGGTCCTCGCCGCCTGCTCGCTCGGCTCTGACGCCGAGGGCTGGACCGTCGAGCAGGCCGAGTCGGTGCCGGGCGTCCGGGGGCTGGCCGTTCGCGGCGCCGAGTGCCGCGGGCTCGGCGAGGAAGACGACGGCCGGTACACGCGCTTCGCGTGTAGCGCCGGCGCCCGCGCGCCCGGCGAGCGGTTCGACACCGTCGCCGTCCTCTACGAGGTGCACGTACGCGACTCGGGCTATGCGCTCGAGGCGGTCAGGTTCGTCGGCGGCCCCGGGATCCCGTAGCGGCTAGCCGCCGATTGCGACGGCCTCGACGCCCGCCTCCTTGAGCGCGGCCTGGGCGGCGGCCAGCCGCGCGAGCGGCACGCGGTACGGCGAGCAGGAGACATAGTCGAGCCCAATCGTGTGGCAGAACGCGACCGACGACGGCTCGCCGCCGTGCTCGCCGCAGATGCCGAGCTTGATGTTCGGCTTCGTCGACCGGCCCCGCTCGACCGCGATGCGCATCAGGTCCCCCACGCCGCTCTGGTCGAGCGCTTCGAACGGGTTCCGCTCGAGCACGCCGTCCTGGAGGTACTGCGTGAGGAACTTGCCCTCCGCGTCGTCCCGCGAGAAGCCGAGCGCCGTCTGGGTGAGGTCGTTCGTGCCGAAGGAGAAGAACTCCGCCTCCTCGGCGATCTCGTCGGCGCGCACGCAGGCGCGCGGCAGCTCGATCATCGTCCCCACGAGGTACTCGATGTCTCCCTCCTCGGCAGCCGCCACCACGGTGAGCTCGCGGAGGCGGCGCAGCTCCTCCCGGAACGCGACGAGCGGGTGCATGATCTCGACGAGCGGCGCGTCGCCGGTTCGGTCGCGGACCGCGATCGCGGCCCGGATGATCGCGCGGACCTGCATTTCGTAGATCTCGGGGAACATGAGCCCGAGACGGCAGCCGCGGGTGCCGAGCATCGGGTTCGCCTCCTGCAAGGCGCGGATGCGGGAGCGCATGCGCTCGTCGGTTGCCTCCTCGAGCGAGGGAAGGAACTCGTGCAGCGGCGGGTCGAGCAGCCGGATGGTGACCGGAAGCCCGGCCATCGCCTCGAAGATCCCCTCGAAGTCGCTTTGCTGGAACGGGAGGAGCCGTTCGAGGGCGCTGCGCCGCTCGTCCTCGGACGAGGCCATGATCATCTCGCGCACGACGGGCAGCCGGTCTTCGGCCATGAACATGTGCTCGGTGCGGCAGAGGCCGATGCCCTCGGCGCCGAACTCGCGGGCCTTGGCGGCGTCCTCGGGCGTGTCGGCGTTCGTCCGCACCTTGAGGCGGCGGAGCTCGTCCGCCCAGCCGAGCACGGTCTCGAGGTCCTCGTTGATCTCGGGCGCGATGAGCGCGACCTCGCCGAGGATCACCTCCCCGGTCCCGCCGTCGATCGTGATCGTGTCGCCCTCGCCGAGGTGGGTGCCGTTGACGGACGCCGTGCGCTCAGCGCTGTCGACGGAGAGTGCCTCGCAGCCGGCGACGCACGGCTTGCCCATGCCGCGGGCGACCACGGCCGCGTGCGACGTCATGCCGCCGTGCGCGGTGAGGATCCCCTTCGCGTGGATCATCCCGTGGATGTCGTCCGGGGTCGTCTCCCACCGGACGAGGATGACCGCTTCGCCGTTCTGTCCGCGCTCCTCCGCGGTGTCGGCATCGAAGACGATCGCCCCAGAAGCGGCACCGGGTGACGCGTTGAGGCCTTTGGCGGCGACCTCGTAGCTCGAATTCGGGTCGATCCGCGGGTGGAGCAGCTGGTCGAGCTGCCCGGGGTCGATGCGCGCAACCGCCTCCTCGCGCGAGATGAGGCCCTCCTCGACCATATCCACGGCGCACCTCAGCGCGGCCGCGGCCGTCCGCTTCCCGGTCCGCGTCTGGAGCAGGTAGAGCCTGCCGTCCTCGACCGTGAACTCGAGATCCTGCAGGTCGCGGTAGTGCTCCTCGAGCTTGCGGACGGTCTCGACGAACTCGTCGTACGCGCCGGGGAGCCGGTTCTTCATCTCGGCGATCGGCTCGGGCGTCCGGATCCCAGCGACGACGTCCTCGCCCTGAGCGTCGGTCAGGAACTCCCCGTAGAGCTCCGCCTCACCGGTGGACGGGTTGCGCGTGAACGCGACGCCGGTGCCCGACTGCTCGCCCTTGTTGCCGAAGACCATCTGGACGACGTTGACTGCCGTGCCGAGGTCGTCGGGTATGTCGTTGTGGCGGCGGTAGGTCTGCGCCCGCGGGGTGTTCCACGATTCGAAGACGGCGCTGACCGCGCGGCTGAGCTGCTCGTGGGCGTCCTGCGGAAACGGCCGCCCCGTCTCGTCCTCGTAGATCGCCTTGAAGGTCTTTATCAGGCCCGGGAGGTCGTCCTCCTGGCGGGCGAGCGCGTCGGAGAACCGGTGGCCGTCGATGCCGTCCACCGTCTCGCCGTACATCTGGATCAGCCGGCGGTAGGAGTCGAGGGCGAACCGCTCGTTGCCCGTGCGGCGTGCGAGGCCGGCCGCGGCCTCGTCGTTCAGGCCGACGTTGAGGATCGTGTCCATCATCCCGGGCATCGAGATCGCGGCGCCCGAGCGGACGGAGACGAGCAGCGGGTCCTCCAGGTCGCCGAACCGCTTGCCGGTCGTCTCCTCGAGGCGAGCCAGGTGCTCGTCGATCTCCTCCTGGAGCCCCTCGGGGAACTCCCCGCCGCTCGCCATGTAGGCGCGGCAGGCATCCGTCGCGATCGTGAAGCCGGCCGGCACCGGGATGCCGAGCTGCGTCATCTCGGCGAGGCCGATGCCCTTGCCGCCGAGCAGCTCCCGGCCGCCCTCGGTGGGCTCGTCGAAGTCGTAGACGTAGCGGGCCATGGGGCTGGGGATTATTCCTCAGCGGCGATACTCCAACCCGATGGCCGACCGCATCATCGTGCCGATCGGGGGCGGGAAGTTCTGCGACGGCGCCGCCGAGTTCCTCGTCGGGCTCACGGGCAAGGAGCGGCCGCGCCTGCTCTACATCGGGACGGCGTCGGCCGAGGCGCCGGACCAGGCGCTCCGGAACTACGACCGGTTCGGCCGGCTGGCGGAGGTCTCGCGGCTCGAGTTCTTCCCGTGGCCGCCGGAGGACCTGCGGACGACGGTGCTCGAGCAGGACCTGATCTTCGTCGGCGGCGGGAGCACGGCCAACATGCTCGCGATCTGGCGGTTGCACGGCGTGGACGCGCTGCTCCGGGAGGCGCTGGAGGCGGGCGTCGTGCTGTCGGGGTCGAGCGCGGGCGGGATCTGCTGGTTCGAGCACGGCGTCACCGACTCGTTCGGCCCGCAGCTCGAGCGAATGGAGTGCCTGGGCTTCCTGCAGGGAAGCTTCTGCCCGCACTGGGACGACGAGGAGCAACGCCGACCCCGGTACCACGAGCTGCTCGCCGAGGGCTTCCCGGCGGGGTACGCGGCCGACGCCGGGGTCGGGCTCCACTTCGTGAACGGCGAGCTGCAGGGAGCGGTCGGATGCGACGAGGGAACGAGCGCGTACCGGCTCGAAGTGGTGGAAGGCGAGGTGGTCGAGGCGCCGATCCCGACGCGGATCCTGTGACGCTCGGCGACGCCTGGGAGGGCGAGGCGCCGAACTGGATCCGGTGGGCGCGCGAGCCCGGCCACGACAGCTACTGGCGGTTCCGCCGGGACGAGTTCCTCGCCTCGCTGCCCCCGCCCGGCCGGCTGACGCTGGACGTCGGCTGCGGCGAGGGACGGGTGACCCGTGATCTGCGCGAGCTCGGCCATCGGGTGGTCGGGGTGGACCAGTCGCCGTCGATGCTCGCAGCCGCCCGGGACGCGGATCCAGGCGGCGAGTACGTCGAGGCCGACGTGACGGCGCTGCCGTACGAGGACGGTGCGGCTGCTCTGGTCGTCGCGTTCATGGTCCTGATGGACCTGGACGACATGGACGCCGGTCTGCGCGAGCTGTACCGGGTGCTCGAGCCGGGCGGTGCGCTCGTGGCCCCGGTCGTCCACCCGCTCAACTCGGCCGGCGAGTTCGTCCCGCAGGACGGCGGCGAGGACGCGCCGTACGTCATCCGCTCGTACCGAGAGCGCCGGCGGTACTCGGACACGATCGAGCGCGACGGCCTGCCGATGACCTTCAACAGCATCCATCTGACGCTCGAGGACTACTGGCGGGCCCTGCGCAACGCGGGCTTCGTCGTCACCGACCTCGCGGAGGGCTACGAGGACGAGAGCCCGCGCTGGAGCCGTGTGCCGCTCTTCCTGGACATCCGGGCGGTGAAGCCGTGAGCTTCGCCGCCGGCTCGGTTCGGGACCGCGCGGGATCGACCGAGTGGGTCGTCTCGAGCGGACAGCCTCGTCCCGCGTGCCGAGCGATTGTCGCGTTCGCCGCGCGGCGCGAGGCCCAGTCGGCGCACTTTCGTCACAGGGGCCACGGCCTCGCCGGGCCGGTCCGAGGGACAGTCCCTCGCGCGCCGTGATCGAGCTGCGGCCCATGACGCCCTCGTTCATCGAGGCGGTGCTGGACGACCGGCGCGACGAGGCTGCCGCCGAGCTCGGCCTCGAGCTCCCCGCCGAGTTCCCGACGAAAGGCGAGCGCGGCTTCCTCGCGTTCCGCCTCCGCCAGATGCGCGAGGACGCACGGTGGCTGAGGTGGTGCCCGAATGCGATCGTCCTCGGCGGGACCATGATCGGCCACGCCGGGTACCACGGCCCGCCGGGGATCAACTCGGCGCAGAACCCCGCAGCCGTCGAGTTCGGCTACAAGATCTTCCCGGCGTGGCGCGGGCGCGGCTACGCGACCGACGCGGCGGTGATGCTGATGGACCTGGCCGAGGAGTGGGCCGGCGTCCGCCACTTCGTCCTCGCGGTCTCGCCGGAGAACGATCCGTCGCTCGCCATCGTCCGCAAGCTCGGGTTCGTCAGGACGGGCGAGCAGATGGACGAGGAGGACGGCCTCGAGCACATCTTCGAGCTCGAGCGGCCTCCTAGGTCCGGCGGCGGGCCCTGAACTCCGCGATCCAGGCGAGCCCGCGCAGGCCGAGCCACAGCGGCGCGAGCAGGAAGTAGAAGAGCAGCCCCGCGATCCCGAGCAGCGCCCACCACACCGCCCAGCGCCAGAGCGGGACGGGCCTCGCGCGAGCCGCGGCGGCCGACTGGTTCACGACGCGGCGGTGGCGCGCTGCCGTTGCTCGATCACCTGGATCACGCGCGCCGCCGTCTCCTCGATCGACAGCTCCGAGATCTCGATCACAGGACAGCCGAGCCGCTTGTGGAGCCGGGAGGCGGCCTCCAGCTCGTCGTAGATCTCCGTGAGCTCCCGGTACTTGCGATTGTTGCCGCCGAGTCGCCGTGCTCGGTCGGTGCGAATCTCGGCGAGACGCTCGGCGTCGATCGTCAGGCCGACGACCTTCTTCGGATCGACGCGGAAGAGCGCGGGTGGCGGGTCGATCCCCTTCACGACCGGGACGTTCGCCGTGCGGTAGCCCAGGTAGCCGAGGTACATCGAGAGCGGCGTCTTCGACGTGCGCGACACCCCGACGAGGACGATGTCGGCATCCTCGAGGCCGCCCACGACGCCGTCGTCGTACTTGACGGCGAACTCGATCGCCGCCATGCGCTTGAAGTAGTTCGAGTCGAGCGGCGGCCGCGCCCCCGGGGCCATCGCGGCAGCCTGGCCGGACACCCGCGCGACGGCGTCGATCGGGTGGCCGAGGATGTCGCAGTAGTGCACGCGGGCGCTACGGCAGAGCGCGCGCATGGCCTCGCGGAGATCTTGGTCGACGAGCGTGTAGAGCATCACCGCCGGCCGCCCCTTCGCGCGGTCGACGGCGAGGCGGAGGTCGTCCACCGTCTCGACCCGGGGGTGGACGATGTCCTCGAACTCCTGGCCGGGGAACTGCGCCTCGAGCGCCTGGACCAGGCGCTTGGCCGTCGCACCGGTGGCGTCGGAGATCACGTGGAGCTCCACGGTTGTCATGCGTGGCAGCGTAGCGCCCGGCCCGAAACAAACATGGCCCAGTGACTATCACCGGGCCATGTTCGGCGGGAGGGGGCTCTTGGGTTACTGGGCGGTCTCTGGCCGAGTCCCGAGCTCGACCTTGACGGTCCGCTCGGCACCGCCTCGACGGACGGTGAGCTGGAGCTCATCGCCGGGCTTCCTCGCGTCGATCGCCTCGCGCAGCGCGTCGCCGTTCTCGATCGCGTCGTCGTTCACCGCAGTGACGACGTCGCCGGTCTGCAGGCCGGCGCGGTCCGCCGGGCTGCCGGGCACGACGCTGACGATCCGGGCCTGGCCGTCGTCCGGAAGGCTGACGCCGAGATAGGCGTGCTCCACCTTGCCGTCCTGGATCAGCGCCTCCGCGACGCGCTTCGCGGTGTCGCCGGGGACCGCGTAGCCGATGCCGTCGCTGCCGCCCGACTCGCTGCGGATCTGCGCGGCGACCCCGACGACGCGGCCGCGGGTGTCGAGCACCGGGCCGCCCGAGTTGCCGTGGTTCAGCGCGGCGTCCGTCTGGACGGCGTTCTCGATCGTGAAGCCGTTGGGCGACTGGATCTCGCGGCCGACGGCACTGATGACGCCGGTCGTGAGCGTGCCCTCGAGGCCGAAGGGGCTGCCGATCGCGATGACGGGGTTCCCGACCTGAAGCGAGCCCTCCGGTGCAAACCGGAGCGGCGTGAGCTGCGAGCTCGGCCGGTCGACGTCGAGCACGGCGATGTCGGTCGAGGCATCGGTGCCGACGACGTCGGCCGAGACCTCGGTCCCGTCGGAGAACTGAACGCGGACGGAATCCGCCCCGTCCACGACGTGCTGGTTCGTGACGATGTGCCCCTCGGAGTCGATCACGAACCCGGAGCCGGTGGCCTCACCGGGCGTCGTGTCGCCGAAGGGGCTCTGCTGCTGGCTGCCGGTCTGGGCGTGAACCTCGACGACGGAGTCCTTGACCCGCTTGTAGACGGCGGCGGTCGACCACGTCGTCTCCGCGACCGGCACGTTGCCGCTCGTCGCCGGCTGCGCCGCGGGCTCCGAGTCGTCTTGGACCGCAACGGCCGCGCCGACCGCGCCCCCGACGCCGGCTCCGAGGAGGAGCGCGGCGGCGATCGCTGCGAGTTGCTTGCTCATCGGTTCTCAGTCCTTTCCATCGCTGTCTGGCTCCATGGAAGCGACGGCGTCTAAGAGCCGCGTGAGAAGCCCGTTGTCCTTGGGTTAAGGACGATTAGCGCGGGATTTGGGCGAGATCCCCGAGCGCGCCCAGCGTGTCGCGGACGTCGAGGAGGAGGCGCAGCCGGTTCTCTCGGAGCTTGCGGTCCTCGGCCATCACGAGCACGTCCTCGAAGAACCGGTGGAGCACCGGCCCGAGTCGCGCGCCGGCCTCGACGGCCGCCTCGAAGTCGCCGGTCTCCAGCGCGGCCGCAATCTCCGGTTCGATCGCAGCGAGAGCGTCGGCGACCTCCTGCTCGGCCGGCTCGGTGAGCAGCCTCGTGTCGAGCTTCGCAGCCGCCTGCTCCTTCTCGCCGAGGCGGCTCGCGCGGATGTACGCGGTGTGGATCGGCTCGAGCCGCTCGTCAGGGAGGGCCGCGAGCGCCTCTGCGAGGCGCGCGACCGAGCCGACGTCGGGCACCGTCGCCGCCCGCGCGGCGCGGACGAACTCCACAGGCACCTCGGCAAGCAGCCCCTCGAGCCGCTCCTCCACGAACTCGTCGACGTCGTCCGCCAGGAGCTCGCGCGGGATCGTCAGCCCGCCCTCGATCGCCAGCCGGCCGAGCCCGATGGCCGCGCGCCGGAGGCCGAACGGGTCGCGCGAGCCGGTCGGCCGGTGACCGAGCGAGAACGAGACGGTCAGCGTGTCGATCTTGTCGGCGGCGGCGAGGACGCGTCCCGGCTCGGTCTCGGGCAGCGGCCCGCCGGCCGCATCCGGCAGGTACTGCTCCGCGATCGCGGCACTGACGGCCTCGGGGTAGCCGGCGAGCCGCGCGTACTCGGCGCCGATCGCGCCCTCGAGGTCCGGGAACTCGCGGACGAGCTCCGCCGCCTGGTCGGCCTTCGCGAGCCGGGCGGCCTCGAGCGACGCCTCTCCCCCGCCCAGCCGGTCGACGAGCCGGATCAGCCGTTCCGTCTTGTCGGCGAAGGTGCCTGCCTCCGCGAAGTAGACGATTGAGCCGAGCCGCCCGGCGAGCTCGTCGATGCCGGCCGCGACGTCCCGCTCGAACGTGAAGCTCGCGTCGTCGAGCCGCCCCTCGAGGACGTTCTCGTTCCCTCTCCGGGTCACGTCGGGATCGCCGCCGTTGGCGACGAAGGCGAAGCGGTTGCGGCCGAGCGGGAAGTAGCGCTGGTGCGACTGCATCGCGGTCTCCACGACGCGTGGAGGAAGCGACAGGAAGCGCTCGTCGAACGTCCCGTCGAGCACGAGGGGCTTCTCGACGAGGTGGACGACCTCACGGAGCTTCCGCAAGGGATCGCGCCAGTCGCCGAGCGAGTCGAGGCCCTCGCGGATCAGTCGTTCCCGCTCCGCGCCGTCCGGCTCGACGTCCGCTCCGCGCAGCGTCTCCACGTACGAATCGGCGTTCGCGACCTCGAGCTGCCCGTGCGTGAATCGATGGCCCCAGGTCGTGGTCCCGTGACCCTCGACCGCATCGGCGTCGAGCCTGGCGCAGGTCCACCGCATCGGCCGAGGGAAACGGAGGCCGGAGTCGTCCCACCGCATCGTCTTCCCGAAGGCGAGGCCGCGGACGACAGCCTCGATGCCCTCCGGCACCGTCTCCCCGAGCGGACGGGCCGGCTTGACGACGCCCAGGAAACCATCGCGCTCCTCGAGTTCGTCCGGGGAGACGCCGTGGCGCTTCGCGAAGCCGGCGGCGGCCTTCTCCCGCAGCGAGACGGGCGGGCCCTTGACCCACTCGTCGCCGGTCGGCTCCTCGACGGTCACGAGGATCGCGAGCCGTCGCGGCCCGACGAGCACTTGCTCCGGCGGCGCGCCGAAGTGCCGTTCGCTCAGTCCCGGGAGCTGCGCCTCGGCCTCGTAGACCGACGCGGCAGGCAGCTCCTCGCAGCCGATCTCAAGCAGGAGCTTCGGCAAGGTACTCCTGCGCCACGCTCCGGGCCAGGTCCCGGACCCGCCCGATGTACGAGGCCCGCTCGGTGACGGAGATCGCGCCGCGCGCGTCGAGCAGGTTGAAGGTGTGGGAGGCCTTTAGCGCGTGGTCGTACGCCACCAGTGGGAGGTTGTGCTCGAGCAGCCGCGCGCACTCCGCCTCGTGGTCGGCGAAGCGGCGCATCAGCAGCTCGACGGACGCCTCCTCGAAGTTGTACGTCGAGAACTGGCGCTCGTTCTCGCGGTAGACGTCGCCCCAGATGATGCCGGGTGCCCACTCGAGGTCGAGCGCGCTCCGCTTGTCCTGAAGGAACATGGCCAACCGTTCGAGGCCGTAGGTGATCTCCCCGGAGACGACGTCGACGTCGAGCCCGCCGAGCTGCTGGAAGTACGTGAACTGGGTCACCTCCATCCCGTCCACCCAGACCTCCCAGCCGAGGCCCCAGGCGCCGAGGGTCGGGCCCTCCCAGTCGTCCTCGACGAGCCGGACGTCGTGCCGCGTGGTGTCGATCCCGACCGTCTCGAGCGAGCCGAAATACTGGTCGAGGATGTCCTCGGGCGCCGGCTTGAGGACGACCTGCAGCTGGTAGTACTGCTGGAACCGGTACGGGTTCTCGCCGTAGCGACCGTCGCTCGGCCGCAGGCACGGCTCCACGTAGACGGTGCGCCAGGGCTCGGGGCCGAGGCAGCGGAGGAACGTCGCGGGATTGAAGGTGCCCGCGCCGAGCTCCGTGTGGTACGGCTGCATGACCACGCAGCCGCGCTCGGCCCAGTAGGCCTGGAGCGCCGCGATCATCTCCTGGTAGTTCAGCGCCACGCGTCGGGCAATCCTACGGACGGGCGTGCGCGCCCTCCGGCTCACCCGCAGGGACACGGCTGCGCCGCGGCGTGATCAGGAGCGCGACCGCCGCGCCGACCGCGGCCCCGACGAAGCTGATCCAGAACGCCGTCGTGAACGCGGACTCCTGCGGGATGCCGACGCCCTCGATCGTCTCGGCCGTGAGGATCGCCGCGCCGACCTGGCCGCCCACGACGCCGCCGATCGTCCGCATGACCGTGTTCATCCCGGTGGCCACCCCGGTCTCCGTCGGCCGGACAGAGGTGACGATGATGTTCGCCATCGCCGCGAACGTCATCGGGATCCCGAGCCCGAAGACGAGCATCGCGGCGACGACCTGCCACGGCTCCTCGTGCCACTCGGCGAGCATCGCCAGCCCGATCGCCGCGAGCACCATGCCGAGGCTGAGCGGCCACTTCGATCCCCAGCGGCGGCCCATCACGCCGGCGAGCGGCCCCATCAGAAACCCCGCGAGGGCGGCCGGGAGGAGGTAGAGACCGGTGGTGGTCGCGCTGGCGCCGAAGCCGTAGCCGGCGAGGCGCTCCGGGATCTGCACGAAGTTCGGGACGAGAACGAACGAGCCGAACATCGCGAAACCGGCGATCAGCCCGGTCAGGTTCGCGAAGAAGACGGGACGGCGCGCGAGCATGCGCATGTCCACCATCGGATCGGGGACTCGCGTCTCCACGTATCCCCAGGCGACGAGCGCGACGGCGGCGACGACGAAGAACGTGACGACCCGGCCTGACCCCCAACCCCAGCTCTCGCCCTCGGTAAGCGCGACGAGCAGGGCGACGAGCCCGACCGACAGCAGCGTCGCGCCGGGAAAGTCGACCTTCGACGGGGACTTGATCGGCGATTCGGGAACGAAGAAATGGACGAGCGTCGCGGCGATGCCGACCGCGACGGCTCCGACGACGAAGAGCCAGTGCCAGGAAAGCGAGTCCATGATCACGCCGGACAGCACGAGGCCGAGCCCGCCGCCGACCGCAAACACCGCGGAGACCGCGCCGACCGCCACGCCGACCTTCTCGGGCGGGAACTCGTCCTTGATGATCGCGAAGCTGAGCGGGAAGACCGCGGCGCCCGCTCCCTGGAGGACCCGGCAGGCGATCAGCAAGGCGATGTTCGGCGCGAAGATCGCGGCGACGCTGCCCGCGAAGAAGACGAGCAGGCTGATGAGCAGCAGCCGCTCCTTGCCGTACTGGTCGCCCAGCCGGCCGAGCAGCGGCGTCGCCACCGAGGCGGAGAGCAGGAACCCGGTCAGAAGCCAGGTCGCCCACGCGGTCGTCGTGTCGAACTCGCGCTGCAGCGCCGGCAGCGCCGGCACGACCATCGTCTGCTGGAGCGCGATCGAGATCCCCGCCAGGATCAGGATCGCCAGAGTGACGTTGTGGTTCTGCCGCTCGACGGTCGGATGGCTCACGATGCCCGCCTGGGTCGCTCCATTACCCGGTCGGACGGCGGGCCGAACCCGAACTTCGCGTAGAGCTCGTGCGCGTCGGCCGTGTGGAGGAGCCAGCGCGAGCCGGCGAACGGCCCGTTCTCGATCATCTCCCGTACGAGCTCGACGCCGAGCCCGCGACCGCGGTACTCGGGGAGGACGTAGACGTCCGCGAGGTAGACGAGGTGCGCGTCGCCGATCGCGCGCGCAAAGCCGACCTGCCGCTCGCCGTCGTACACGCCGACAACCCGGATCGCTTCGCGGACGAACTGCTCCTGCACCTCGCGCGGACGGCCGGGCGCCCAGTACGAGTGGTTCGCGATGAAGTCGTGGACGGCGCGCACGTCCACCCGACCGCGGTCGTCGTCGAGCTCGAGGCCCCCGGGAAGCTCCCGCTTCACGCGGTCAGCGTGCGGAGGCGGAATCCCCCGTGGAACTCGTACGACGAGGTGATCACGGTGAGCGCATCCCGCGCCGCGCGCGGTGTGAGCTCGACCGTTCCCGCGTCGGCGAGCGGAGCGCGAAGGAGCCCCTCGACGCCGCGCAGGCCGGCCGGGGACAGCGGAAGCGCGTCCGCGCGGCAGTTCGCGCAGACCGCGCCGCCGGCGCGCGGCGAGTAGCCGACGAGGCCGGTCTCGCCGCCGCACTCCGCGCAGCTCGTGAGGTGCGGCAGGTAGCCGGCGAGCCAGAGGAGCTTCAGCTGGAACGCCAGGACGAGGGGGTCGAGCGCCGGTCGCGCATCCGCCGGCTCGACCTCGTCGAGCAGCTCGAGGAAGCGGGCGAGCGCGCCGAACGCACGGTCGCTCGCCTCCTGCTCCGGGAAGAGCCGGAGCATCGCCTCGAGCGCCACGAAGCCGACCGAGAGCCGGTAGTGGTCGTCCCTGGCGGCGCAGTGCGGGTCGAGCAGCTCCACGCCGGTGATCGTCTGCAGCTCGCCTCTCCCCTCGTGCAGCACGAGCTCGACGTGGCTCAGCGGCTCGAGCCGGCCGCCGAACCGCGACTTCGTCCGGCGGATCCCCTTGGCGACGGCGCCGACCCGTCCGCGGTCGAGCGTGTAGAGGTGCAGGACGCGGTCCGCCTCCCCGAACCGGAGCGAGCGCAGCACGATCGCCTCGGTCTTGTAGCTCCGCCCGGCCATGGCTCAAGTGTAGAAGCGCGATCTGCCGGGAAGATCCAGCCGGATGGCGCGGATCCAGGTCTACACGACCCGCTGGTGCGGCTACTGCGTCCGCGCGAAGGCCCTGCTCGAGCAGCACGGGATCGAGTACGAGGAGATCACGCTCGACGACGATCCGGCGTTCCGCCAGACGGTCTTCGACCTCACCGGCGGCTGGACTGTGCCGCAGATCCTCATCGACGGCAAGCCGATCGGCGGCTACGTCGAGCTCTGGCGCCTCGACCAGGCCGGCGGCCTGGACGAGCTCGCGAACGCCGCCTAGCGCTACTGGATCGTGAGCGGCGTCCCGACCGGAAGCAGCCGGGCGAGCCGCACGATGTCCGCGTTGCGCAGCCTGATGCAGCCGTGCGAGACCCGGCCGGGCAGGATTCCCGGCCGGTTCGTCCCGTGGATGCCGATGAAGCCTCCGCCCGGCCAATCGGTCAGGACCGTCGACCGGGCGCTCGTGCCGAACGCGATCGGCCCGTAGAACGGGTCGTCGAACCCGAACAGCATGTTCCGGACGTAGAACTCGCCCCGCGGCGTCGGCGATCTCAGACGTCCGACGCCGACTCTGGTCGAGAAGATGGTCCGCCCCGCGCGAAAAAGGGTCAGCCTCAACGCGCTGCGGTCGACGACGAGGTGCGTACGGAGCAGCTTCCAGTCGCTGAGCGAGCGGCGCGGAACCCACCCTGTGCGGTTGTTCGGCAGCACGGGGAGTCGCACCCGGATCCAGACGCCGCTCTTCGTGCGCCGCCCCTCGAGCGCCAGGACGAGGTTCGTGGTGTTCTCCGGTGTCAGCAGCATGAGCCTCGCGACCGGTTGGGCACCCCTTCGCGGCGATGCGCGCGCGACCACACGTCGCATCACGAACGCATACCGGTAGGTCGCCGTTTCGTGGGTGCTCAGGGTGAACGCGCGCGCGAGCACGCGGACCACGTCCACAACGAGACGCCGCGTCCCCGGCGGTGCGGTCGGCGCGTCGGGCTGCGCGGTGAAAGTGAGTGGGAAGGACTTGCCGGCCTGCCCGGGCGTCGGAATCCAGGCGAGGCCCGCGGTGGCCGGATTGCCGGGCGTAGTCCGGAACGTTGCGCCGGCAGGCACGCCGTCGGCGCCGATCGTGATGTTGGCGCCGCCCGCCCCTGACGTTCGAGCGGCGAGCCCCAGGCGGATCGGCTCTCCGGGGGCGACCCGGAGATGCGCTCCGTCACGAGGTGTGGGCGGAAGCCACTCCGTCGGCGTCGACGCGGACAGTCGGGCTATCGCGGCACTCGGTAGGACGAAGACCACAGCGAGGCCGACACCGCAAAGGAGCGCTCTACTGAAACTGGACGGCGCGCACATCGTTGCTGCCGCAGCGGTCGCGTGGAATGTCCCCCTGGTTGCCTGAAGTGAACCTACCTGACAGTCAAGGGCGTCCCGACCGGCATCAGGAGGGCGAGGCGGAGGATGTGCCGGTTCTTCATCCGGATGCAGCCGTGCGAGACCCGTCCCGGGAGGAGATGCGGCTGGTTCGTCCCGTGCAGGCCGATGAAGCCGCCGCCCGGCCAGTCGGTCAGCACGGACGACCGCGCGCTCGTCCCGAATGCGATCGGCCCGTAGACGGGGTTGCCGAAGCCGTAGAGCTGGTTCCGGATATAGAACTCCCCGCGCGGCGTCGGCCAGTGCGACTGCCCAACGCCGACCGGCGCGCGGAAGACGACCTTGCCGCGCCGGTAGAGCGTTGCGGTGAGCCGGCGGCGGTCGACGATAAGCCGCGTTCGTACCTCCTTCCAGTCGCTCAGCATCCTCCGCTTCACCCAGCCCGTCCGGCCGTTCGGGAGCGTCGCCAGGCGGACACGGATCCAGACGCCGCGTCTCGTGCGCCGGCCGTCCAGGGCCAGGACGAGGTTCGACGTCCCCTCCGGCGTCCACCGGCCGATCCGGCCGACGACGGCCGAGGTACGGCGCGGCGCGCTCCGCGCGACTCCCTGCCGGAGGACAAACGCGTACCGGTAGAGGTGCGTCTCCTCGCTGCTCAGAATGAAGCGCTCACGCTTCTGCCGCGGTCTCGGTCTCGGGGCTCGGGGCGCCTTGACGGCGATCGTGAGGTGCCTCGTGGCCGGCGCGGTGCCCGCGACGCTCGGCTGCGCGGTGAGCGTGACGGCGAAGCTGCGGCCGGCGAACGAGCGGAGCGGGCTCCAGGTCAGCGAGGCGCTGGCGGGGTTCCCGTCGCGCGACTGAAACGCGGCTCCGGGCGGCAGCCCGGCGGCGCGAATCGCGACCGAGACGACGGGTGCACCGGGCGCGGTCGCTGCGAGCGCAACGCTCACCTGGCGCCCGACGGCCGTCTCGATCCGGGCACCCTCTCCCGGCGTCGGCGCGACCCAGCTCGCGCCCGGGACGGCGTCCGGTCGCGCGCCCGCCCAGGGCGCGGCCGTCCCCACGGCGGGAAGCGCCAGACAGGCGGCTGCGGCCACGAGCGAGACGCGGAAGGTCGACCACCGCATGAAGCGCGGAACTGTAGACCACATGTCGGGCGACAAGCCTGGAGCGGAACCGAAGCCCGCCGGCGGGCTAGCGGATCGTAACGGGTGTTCCGACGCGCATGAGCCGGTCGAGCCGACGGATCGAGGGATTGCGCATCCGCACGCAGCCGTGGGATACGCGTCCGGGCAGGATCTCGGGCTGGTTCGTCCCATGGATCCCGATGAATCCGCCCCCCGGCCAGTCGGTGAGCACCGCCGACCGCCCGTTCGTCCCGAATGCGAGCGAGCCGTAGATCGGGTCGGTGAAGCCGGTCAGGCGCTCACGAACGTAGAACCGCCCTGCGGGCGTGGGCCAGTGCGGCTTCCCCACTCCGACGATCGTCCTGAAGACCGGCCGCCCGCGCTCGTAGAGCGTCGCACGCAGCTTCGCGCGCTCGATCACGAGGTGGGTATCCACCTCGGCGAAGGAGCCGACGGCGTCACGGGGGATCCAGCCCGTCGTGCCGTTCGGCAGCTTCGGCAGCGGCACACGTACCCAGTAGCGGCCCTGGCGGTCGATGAGGCCCTGCGAGAGGAAGACGACGTGCGGCACGTGCTCGGGCGTCAAGGCCCGGAGACGGCCGACGACGCGCGACGTCTCGCTCGGAGCGGCGTACGCCACCACCACACGTTTCAGGGCGGCGTTCTGCGTCCGGCCGGCAAGGCTCCTGCTGGAGAGCCGGAACGAGCGCGCCGCCGTCCGCCCCACGTGCACGTGGACGCTGATGCGCGGTGCGGACTCGTACCCGTCGACCGCGCGGAAGACGAGCCTCCACTCTCCCCGCTGGCCGGCGCGCGGCGTCCAGCGGAAGTCGGCCCGGGCGGGCGCTTCGCTCAGCGGCACCAGGCGGGCGCCTGCGGGGAGCCCCTCGGCGCGGATCCGGATCGACGAGCCGAACGAGCCGGCCGCCTCCAGCTGGATCCGGAGCTCACGGCCGACCCCGGCTGCGAAGGCGGTCCCGTCGTCGGGCGTGCTGCCCTGCCAGACGATGGTCGCGGACGCGCCGCCCGCGGACGGTGCGAGCAGGGCGAGTGCGGCGGCCACTGCGGCCGGCAACGCCAATGTCGATCTCGCCTTCATCGCTGACCCCAGTCTCGTTCTAGCAGAGAGAGGGCGACCCTTCGGGCCGCCCTCTCCGTCGATCCGCGTTCCCTCCGGCGACTAGCCCGTGAAGGGCGGCCGCGTCCGGGCCCTGACACGACCCTTCGCGCCCTTGCCCTGCTTCTTGGCCTTCTTGACCTTCTTGGCCTTGGGCTTCTTGTACTGGTCCTGCGCCGAGCTCCGCTTGAGCACGGTGATGACGTCGTCCGGAGTGACCACCCGTCCGACGCTGACCGCCGCGTCCTGCGCCGCAGAGGACGCGTAGCCGACGCCGCCCACCGAGGCGAGCGCGAGCAGCATGACCGCGGTCACTGCACCGACGAAGGCGACGCGAAGCGAGCCTACGCGGGAGCGACCGTCGTTCCTGACACGCGCCTCGAGTCGGCGCGTGAACTCTTGAGCAGGCTCGGGGCGGCCGGCCCGCAGCTCGGCTTCGAGGTCGAGGCCCTCGTGCCGTCTCCGCCAGTAACGCATGGTGTTGAACCCCCTGGAAGTCGTTTCAGTGGTCTTGCATCAGTATTACCGCGACGCCCCGCGTTTCCTTACAGGCTCGTCTTCGTCGACGCGGAGGATGCCGCGCAGGCGACCCAGCGCTCGGTGGAGGGCGACCTCGATCGCGTTCGTGCGGGCACCGAGGAGCTCGGCGATCTGGCGCGCCGTCAGGTCGGCCCCGTAGCGCAGGGCGATCAGCTCGCGGTCCCGCTCGTCGAGGGCGGCTACCGCGCTCGAGACGGTGAGGCGCCGGATCGTCTCGGCCTCCACGTCGGTCGTGTCCGGCGAGTCCAGGTCTTCCGTCGCGTACTCGGAGGTCGACCAGCCGCCGTCGATGCAGCGCTTGGCGATGCCGAGGAGCCAGGCCACCGGCTCGCCCTTCCTCGGGTCGTAGCTCTTGCGGTAGCGAACCGCCCGTTCGAAGGTCTCGCTCGTGACGTCCTCGGCGTCGGGCCCGTCGCCCAGCCGGTACGCCGCGTAGGCGTAGACGCGACGGATCAGCGGCTCCGGGTCGGCCAGGGGGTCTCTGCGGAACACCTACGGCGCCTCTGTCTGCCGGAACTCGCGGATCTCGCCGCTGAGCGGGTTCAGCCGCTCAGCCTCGCGGAGCGCCCGCTTTCGCTCGGCGCCCGGGCTCGCCTCGGCGAAGCGGAGCCACAACAGCCAGTCGCCGGGCTCCTTCTCGATCGCCTTCCGGAAGCTTTCCCGCGCACCGGCGAGGTTTCCCTGAACAAGCTGCGCCTCGCCGAGCCGCTGCCACGGCTCGGAGGACCATGGCGCCCAGTCCTGCGCCTTCCGCGCCTCGGATGCCGACTTGTTCCAGTCGGGCGGACTCGCGACGGCCGCGTCGTCGCTCGCCGCCAGAGCGCTCGATCCGACGAGGCCGACGAACGCCGCCGCGGCCGTGCACCCGGCGACGACGCCGGCGGCGACCCGGAGGCGCCCGCCCGGGACGAGCTCCGCGCCGCCCCGCGCGCGCAGCGCGATGAGCGCCGCCCCGCATGCGAGGGCGGCGACCGTGATCGCGGGCAGTTCCCAGTCCCAATCGACGCCTGCGTGGACGAGGTAGGCGACGTACGCGCCGAAGGCGCCGGCGGCGAGCGGGTGCCTCCGCGCGCCGACGGCAGCGGCGAAGGGCGCAGCAAGGGCCAGAAGCAGCGCCGCGAGGCCGACCGGCCCCAGCTCCCCGAGCGTCTCGAGGTAGAGGTTGTGGCCGTCCCGGACCTTGTGGTCGATCGGACGGTGCTCGTTCCAGTACTGCTCGTACGTGCCGGCCCCGCCCCCGAGCACCGGGTGGTCCATGTACTCGTTCCAGGCCTCCTTCCAGACTTCTGGCCGGTAGCTGCCTGTCAAGGTGAACAGGCGCTCCCTGAGATCGATCGGCGGCTCCGGCGGAGTCGTGAACGCGTCGTAGGCCTCC